>NZ_JAWOQQ010000001.1:338658-745591 GCF_033337405.1 Vibrio sp. YT-16 | reverse complement strand
GAGGTTCGAATCCTCCAGGACGCGCCACTTATTAAAGGGTAATGCCCTGATGTTGACGAAAGTCGATATCGAAAACTTGCGCGTCCTTAGCTCAGCTGGATAGAGTACCTGGCTACGAACCAGGCGGTCGGAGGTTCGAATCCTCCAGGACGCGCCACTCATTGAAACAGCCTCGCAATTGCGAGGCTTTTTTGTATCTAGACATCTGAAATATGGCGTAGGATCACTAGAGCCCATGTTCCTCTTTTTTAAAAGCGAATATGTGCGTATCTAAGCAATTTGCTATCAAGCTTCTGTCGCATCGTGTGAAATCATCCTGATTATCCCTCCTATACACTGACTTCCATTTTTCATTTCAATTACTCTCATGTAGTCACTTTGTTTGTTATTTGTTTATTGATTGTTAATTTTGTTCATCTTTTTGTTTTTGTTGGTTTTTACTTCGTGAGTCCCGATTTGATTTTGAAATCTAAATCGCAGTTTTTATTTATGTCCTCCTTTACTCTGTTCGTAAGGTGATAGCGATTTGAAGTGATTATTTTGTCATGAACTGTGATCTGGGTAGTGAATAAATAATCATTTATCAGGATTACTACAAACCTTCCTTAAACAAAATTGACAAAATTTAACCAATCGAGATAATCCATGGGTCGGGATTTGACACTATTAAAGTCCTGCACGTTGTCAGGATGACAAAGAAAGGAAGCAACATGACTAATATAGGAAGCCTGCTAGTAGATGCGGCCACCCTGATGCTAACGGGGATGGCGGTCGTATTTATTTTCCTCACTATTCTTGTTTATCTCGTTCGGTTAATGTCGAAATTGGTACCAGAAGAAGTACCAGAGCCGATCGCAGCACCAAAAACAAACACTAATATTCAATCAACCTCTTCAGCTGTTAGTCCACAAGTAGTGGCGGCGATCTCGGCTGCGATTCATAAACATCGCGCCTCATTCGCGAAGTAGCCGAACTAGGATTAAAAAGGAGTTTAAGAGCATGTCTAAACCACTAGCTATTACTGATGTGGTCCTTCGTGATGCCCATCAATCACTATTTGCTACGCGTATGCGTATTGAGGATATGCTGCCTATCGCAGCTGAGTTGGATAAGGTTGGTTACTGGTCTCTAGAGACTTGGGGTGGTGCAACATTTGATTCTTGTATTCGATTCTTAGGGGAAGACCCTTGGGAGCGTTTACGTGAACTAAAAAAAGCGATGCCTAATACACCAATGCAAATGCTACTGCGTGGTCAAAACCTTTTAGGATACCGCCATTATGCCGACGACGTAGTAGAAAAGTTTGTTGAACGCGCGCATGCTAACGGCATGGATGTATTCCGTATTTTTGATGCAATGAATGACGTGCGAAACTTCCAGAAAGCCGTGAAAGCAACGGTTGATGTTGGTGCGCATGCTCAAGGTACGTTGTCTTACACAACGAGCCCAGTGCATAACGCAGACACTTGGGTTGACTTGGCAAAACGCCTAGAGGATTTAGGTTGTCATTCGCTGTGTATTAAAGATATGTCTGGCTTACTTAAGCCTTATGAAGCGGAAGAGCTTATCACGCGTATCAAAGCGTCTTGTGATGTGCCATTGGCACTTCATTGTCATGCAACAACGGGGCTGTCTACAGCAACAGCGGTAAAAGCAGTAGAAGCCGGTATTGATATTCTTGATACTGCGATTTCTTCAATGAGTTGTACCTACGGCCATACACCGACTGAAACGGTAGTCGCTATGCTAGAAGGCACCGAGCGAGATACCAATTTGAAACTCGAGCAACTGGAACCTATCGCCGCATATTTCCGTGAGGTACGTAAGAAGTATGCGAAGTGGGAAGGCCAGTTAAAAGGAGTCGATTCACGCATCCTGATTGCTCAAGTGCCTGGTGGTATGCTGACCAATATGGAAGGCCAGTTGAAAGAGCAGGGTGCTGCGGATCGCATTGATGAAGTATTAGAAGAGATCCCTCGTGTACGTAAAGATCTTGGTTTCATTCCATTGGTGACTCCAACTTCACAGATCGTCGGTACGCAAGCGGTGATTAACGTTCTTACTGGCGAGCGCTATAAGAGTATTACCAAGGAAACCGCTGGCCTATTGAAAGGTGAGTACGGTCAAGCGCCAGCCGAGTTAAATGCAGAACTGCAAGCGAAAGTGCTTGATGGTAAAGAGCCAATTAGCTGTCGTCCTGCCGATTTACTTGAGCCTGAAATGGAGACGCTTACGGTTGATCTGATGGAGAAAGCGAAATCAGAAGGCATTAAGCTAGCAAGTGAGCGTGTTGATGACGTACTCACTTATGCACTTTTCCCTCAAGTTGGGCTTAAGTTCCTTAAGAATCGTGAAAACCCAGAAGCATTTGAGCCAGCACCAACGCTAGAAGCTGCGAAGCCTGCTGTACCTGCAGCTCAACCAGCAACTGGTGGTGTAGAAACTTATAGTGTACGTGTTGACGGGCAGGTGTATGAGGTGGAAGTTGGCCCTCAAGGTGAACTGACATCTGTTGCTCCTTCTAATGCACCGGCAAAATCGGCTACACCTAGCACACCTTCTAATGCTTCAGCTGAAGCGGTGCCTGCTCCTCTTGCAGGTAACATCTTCAAAGTGAATGTTCAGCCTGGTGCTGAGGTAGCTGAAGGCGATGTATTGCTCATCCTTGAAGCGATGAAAATGGAAACTGAAGTACGAGCGGCGCGTGGTGGTGTGGTTCAAGAGCTGAACGTTAAAGAAGGCGATGCTGTCACAGTAGGTGCGCCTCTGTTGAGCCTAGCGTAAGGGAGTATCATGGACGGATTGTTAACCCTTTGGGCAGAAACAGGGATCGCTAACTTCGAGTTCGGCCAAATCTGTATGATGCTGGTTGGTTGTACCTTGCTGTTTTTGGCAATTAAAAAAGGATTTGAACCTTTACTGTTATTGCCGATTGGTTTCGGTGCTATTTTGGCGAATATTCCAAATGCTGGCTTTACTGAGCCTGGTGGCTTGCTCTACTACGTTTACTACATTGGGATTGAATCGGGTGTGTTCCCGCTATTGATCTTCATGGGTGTGGGCGCGATGACCGACTTTGGTGCTTTGATCGCAAACCCAAAAACGTTGTGGTTAGGTGCGGCTGCGCAGTTTGGTATTTTTGCAACACTGTTTGGCGCTATTTTACTCAACTATGTACCTGGCATGGAGTTTTCCATGGCGGATGCATCGTCTATCGCGATCATCGGTGGTGCTGATGGGCCAACAGCGATTTTCTTAGCGAGTAAGCTCTCTCCAGATCTGCTAGGTGCGATTGCAGTCGCGGCATACAGCTATATGGCATTGGTGCCGATCATCCAGCCACCAATCATGAAAGCACTGACAACCAAGGAAGAGCGTCAAATCAAGATGGCTCAGCTTCGTCATGTTGGTAAATGGGAGAAAGTCATCTTCCCGCTTGCTGTATTACTGATGACGATTCTGTTCTTACCTTCAGCTACGCCATTGGTTGGTATGTTCTGTTTGGGTAACTTGATGCGTGAAGCTGGTGTGGTCGATCGTTTATCGAAAACTGCTCAAAATGAATTGATCAACATAGTGACTATCTTTTTAGGTCTTGGTGTTGGTTCTAAGCTGCAAGCTGAGCAGTTCTTGAACCTAGAAACGTTAGGTATCTTGGGGTTAGGCGCAGTTGCATTTAGTATCGGTACTGGTGCGGGCGTCCTGATGGCGAAACTGCTTAACAAGTTCTCGAAAGAAGATATCAACCCACTTATTGGTGCGGCTGGCGTTTCTGCGGTACCAATGGCCGCGCGAGTCGTAAACAAAGTTGGTTTACAAGCTAACCCGCAAAACTTCTTGTTAATGCATGCGATGGGACCAAACGTTGCTGGTGTGCTGGGTTCAGCCGTTGCGGCAGGTATATTGTTAGCACTTGTTGGTTAGACATTATTGAAAATGGAATGATCAACCAATTTACAAAATCACGATTAACTTAGGTTAACAAAATGGTTTATAGTCAAAGGGATGCTTTCGCATCCCTTTTTGTTTTCTTGCAGGGAATGGTTTATGGAACACAAACAGATCGTTATCACTGAGTTTGGTGATGCCAACGTACTCGCGATTCAACATGCTTCTACACCATCACCACAGCTTGGTGAAGTCTTAGTAAAAGTCGCTTTTTCAGGCATAAATCCTATTGATGTCAAAACTCGAGCTGGGCTCGGTTGGGCGGCAGCGCAGAATAAGGATAATTTACCTTGGGTGCCAGGTTACGACATCTCAGGAAAAGTGATGTCTTGTGGAGAGGGGGCATCACGTTTTAATGAAGGTGATGAGGTGGCTGGATTTATTGGTTTCCCAGTTCGAGGCGGTGGTTACAGCCAATACATATGTGTTCCAGAAACTGAGTTAAGTCATGTTCCTAGCTCTGTCACTTTAGAGGCAGCTGCTGCATTACCGTTGGCGGGACAAACTGCGGCACAAGCTCTCAGTAAGGCTAATGTGAATGAAAACGATCGCGTACTTATCCTCGCTGGAGCCGGTGGTGTTGGACACCTTGCGGTACAAATTGCGATCGCGACGAAAGCGGAAGTCTTTACAACCTGCAGTGAACGAAATTTAGATTACCTTGCGACGCTCGGTGCTCATGCAGTGAACTATCAATTTGCACCAGTGTCAGAACGTGTTGAAGATGTTGATGTTTTGATTGATTTAGTAGGCGGAGATGCTGCGTTAGATGCGCTTAAATGCCTGAAAGACAATGCGAGAGTCATCACCGTTCCAACCATAACTGCTGAGCTGATTTGTGAAAAAGCCAAACTCCTAGGCTTTGAGGCTAGTGGCATGTTGGTTGAACCAGACCCTGCGCAGTTAGATACCTTGTTGTACATGGTGGGCGTTGGCTTACTGAAGACTGAAATTCAACAGGTTTATCCTATGAGTGATGTCATTGGTGCTCACCAGCAGGTCGAATCAGGAAGAACCAGAGGCAAGGTGTTGCTTGATATGACATGCTAGAAGCATTTAACACGAGTTTTGAAAGTTTAGCGCTTTGGTTTTCAGATTCAGCATTATGGGTGCTTTTCATGACCGGTTTTCTCAGTGCCACGTTGTTGCCTGGTGGTTCTGAGGCGGGCTTAGTTGCCACTCTCTCATTAAATCAATACTCCGTTTCTTCAATTGTTATGGTCGCTACTATCGGTAATACGCTTGGTGGCTTAACAAATTATTGGCTTGGCTTGTGGATTCCCAACAAAGCACAAGAGGAAAAGCACGGTCATACCGCATTAAAGTGGCTCTCTAAGTATGGCTATTGGGGGTTATTTTTTAGCTGGTTACCTGTAATTGGAGACCCGCTGTGTTTAGCCGCAGGGTGGCTAAGAATGAAGTTTCTGCCTTGCGTGATTTTAATATTTTTAGGAAAGGCTGCTAGGTATAGCTTACTTGCGGCCATCTATCTCGGATTATTTTAAGGAAAGTACATGAAGATGTTTTGGGTTGGCGCGTGTTCACTGTTGGTGATCACGGGCTGTGCATCAAATACGCCAGTTTCATCACTGCCGAAAGGGGTAACTTTCGTTGAGTCATCGAAAGCTGAAGAAGGCAAAGTTAAGATTCCATACCAAAAGTATAAACTCGATAATGGTTTAACGGTGATCTTAGCTCCTGAAGATTCTGACCCATTGGTCCATGTGGATGTGACTTACCATGTTGGTTCAGCTCGTGAAGAAGTGGGTAAGTCTGGTTTTGCGCATTTCTTTGAGCACATGATGTTCCAAGGTTCAGAGAACGTTGGTGACCAAGAGCACTTCAGAATCATCACAGAGGCTGGCGGCACGTTAAATGGTACAACAAACCGCGATCGTACTAACTACTTTGAAACTGTCCCTGCTAACCAGCTCGAGAAAATGCTGTGGTTAGAGTCTGACCGTATGGGCTTTTTGTTGGATGCGGTTTCTCAACGCAAATTTGAAATTCAGCGTTCTACTGTAAAAAATGAGCGAGCTCAGCGTTACGATAATCGTCCTTATGGCTTAATTTGGGAGCGCATGTCCGAAGCGCTATATCCTGAAGGTCATCCGTATTCGTGGCAAACCATTGGTTATGTTGAAGATCTTGATCGTGTTGATGTGAACGACCTCAAAGCGTTTTTCTTGCGTTGGTATGGCCCAAACAATGCGACTATCACGATCGGTGGTGACTTAGACGTTGAACAAACTCTAGAGTGGGTAAATAAGTACTTCGGTTCGATTCCTCGTGGCCCTGAGGTTGAAAATGCGCCGAAACAACCTGCAAAACTGCAAGAAGATAAATACATCACTCTAGAAGATCGTATTCAACAACCTATGGTGATGATCGCGTGGCCAACAACCTACAACGGCGAAGAAAGCCAAGCGTCTCTCGATACATTATCGGAAGTATTGGGTGGCGGTACCAACAGCGTGCTCTATCAAGACCTAGTGAAGACTCAAAAAGCGGTCGATGCTGGTTCATTCCATGACTGTGCTGAACTGGCGTGTAACTTTTACGTTTACGCAATGGGTGATTCTGGAGACAAAGGCGACCTATCAAAACTGTACGACGAGCTTTTACAATCACTGAATCAGTTTGCGGAAAAAGGCGTGACAGAAGATCGCCTTGAGCAGTTGAAGGGTAAAGCGGAAGCGGATGCTATTTTTGCTCTAGAAAGCGTTAAAGGTAAAGTGACTCAGTTGGCTTCCAACGAGACATTTTTCGGCGATCCTGATCGTCTTGAGCAACAGCTTGAACAAATCCGTGCAGTTACGCCGACTTCGGTAGAAAAAGCGTATACGGACTTTATCCAAGGTAAGAACAAAGTGACCCTAAGCGTGGTCCCAAAAGGAAAAACAGACCTTGTCGTAAAACCTGCGACCTTTGTGACACCAAAGCGGACGCTGCCAGAATATGAGAAGATTTCCGATGACCAATTGGCGTATCGTCGTGCGACCGATAACTTCGATCGCTCAGTGCAACCGCCAGTAGGAGAACCAGTGAAAGCGACGATGCCAGAGCTGTACGAGTTACATTTCAAGAATGGCTCAGAGCTGCTTGGTGCAGTTAGCGATGAAACGCCGACGGTGATGATGCAATTTAGTCTACCTGCCGGGACACGTTTTGTTGAAAAGGGTAAAGAAGGTCTTGCCCAATTGACCGCTGCGATGTTGCAAGAAGGTACAACGAAACGCAGTGTCGAAGAGATTCAAGCTGAGCTTGATAAACTGGGTAGTGTTATCTCTGTTAATGCCACAGGTTATACAACAAACATCAGTGTTTCTGCTCTAGAAAAGAACTTAGAGCCGACGTTAAAAATTGTCGAAGAGATGTTGCTGTCTCCTGCATTTAATCAAGATGATTTCGAGCGTGTAAAAATGCAAGCGCTTGAAGGCCTGGTATATGAGCACCAAAATCCAAGTTGGATGGCGTCACAAGCGAGTCGCCAGGTGCTCTATGGGGATTCGGTTTTTGCTCGACCAAAAGACGGCACGCAAGCAGGTGTCAGTGCATTAACGTTGGATGATGTCCGTGAATTCTACTCGAAGCATTACACGCCACAAAGTGCGCAAATCGTCGTTGTTGGTGACATCAATAAACAGGAAATTGAGCAGCAACTGACGTTCTGGAAAAACTGGCAAGATGAAGCTGCGCCATTGTATGCACCGCAAAGCATTGCTGCATTAGGTGAGCAAAAGATCCATCTTGTTGATAAACCAGGAGCGCCGCAAAGTGTGGTCATGATGGTTCGTCAAGGTATGCCTTACGACGCAACGGGCGATTTTTACCTAAGCCAACTGGCAAACTTCAATTTAGCTGGGAACTTCAATAGCCGCATTAACCAAAATCTACGTGAAGACAAGGGTTACACATACGGTGCTTACGGATATTTCTCTGGTAATCCAGAAACAGGCTCGGTGGTTTTCACCGCGCAAGTACGAGCGGATGCAACGGTTGCTTCGATCATTGAGATGGAAAATGAGCTAAATGAATACTCGCAGTCAGGTATTACTGATGAAGAGATGAAATTTATGCGTCAAGCGGTCGGTCAAAAAGATGCACTGAAATATGAAACGCCAACACAAAAAGCGGAGCTCATCAGTGATATTCTTAAGTACAACCTCGATCATGATTACTTGCAGCAAAGAAACGCTATCGTAGAAAAAGTCGATAAGCAGACGTTGAATGCGCTGGCTCAGAAATGGTTTGATCCAAATGACTATCAAATTATCGTCGTTGGTGATGCTAAATCGTTGCGTCCTCAATTAGAAAAGTTGGGGAAAGACGTAGAAGAGCTTGAAATCATTCGATAGAGTACACATTTAATAGCGGAGAAACGTTTCTCCGCTATTCATCTAGATAAGCAACTTTTCGTGGGTTATTTATCTAGATGCATTAACTATCAATAACTTAGCTTACACTTGTGTTATGTAACAAGTGTCCTGCTCCCAATATAAGCGAACCTCATTTTGACTGATTTTGCTGCGCGACTAAAAAAAGTTGCATCAAACCCCGAAGTATTTAAGCAGTTTGGACGCGGTGTTGAGCGAGAAACTTTGCGCTATCGTCAGGATGGACATCTAGCTACAACTCCTCATCCTGAAGGGTTAGGCTCTGCGTTCACAAATCAATGGATCACAACGGATTTTTCGGAATCATTGTTAGAGTTCATTACGCCTGTGTCACATGAAATTCCAGAACTGATGGCACAGCTGAAAGATATCCATCATTTCACTCAAACCAAAATGGGTGAAGAGAAAATGTGGCCACTATCAATGCCTTGCTACGTCGGCTCAGAGGATGATATTCAGTTAGCCCAGTATGGCTCTTCGAATGCAGCGAAAATGAAAACGCTGTACCGAGAAGGCCTAAAGCGTCGCTATGGCAGCCTGATGCAAATAATTTCAGGTGTCCATTTTAACTTCTCATTTCCTGAAACATTTTGGGATGCGCTCTATGGCGAGCAAGATGAACAAGCCCGCCAAGATGCTAAGTCTGATGCGTACTTTGCGTTGATCCGTAATTACTACCGCTTTGGCTGGATGATTCCCTACTTCTTTGGTGCATCGCCAGCGTTATGTGGCTCTTTTATTCAAGGACGTGAAACCGATCTGCCATTCGAGAAGATTGGCGGGACATTATATTTGCCGAAGTCGACGTCTTTGCGTTTGAGCGATCTTGGCTATACCAATAGTGCACAAAGTGTGCTGAAAATTGGTTTTAACAGTATTGACCAATACCTCGATGGTTTGAGTGATGCGATTCGCCACCCATCAGAAGAGTTTGCGAAAATTGGGGTAAAAGTGGATGGTGAATACCGCCAGCTTAATTCCAATATCTTACAAATTGAGAATGAACTGTACGCTCCGATTCGTCCAAAACGTGTATCGAAAAGTGGTGAGAAGCCTTCAGATGCGTTACGACGCGGTGGTGTCGAATACATTGAAGTTCGTTCTCTAGATGTTAACCCATTCAGCGCAGTGGGCTTAAATGAAGAGCAAGTACGATTCTTGGATCTCTTCCTTACCTGGGCGGCCTTGTCAGACTCAGACCCTATGGATAACTGTGAATTAGAGTGTTGGCGCGATAACTGGAATAAAGTCATTGTTTCAGGCCGTGAAAAAGGTCTAATGCTGCAAATTGGTTGCCAAGGTGAGCGTCTATCTCTACAAGATTGGGCACACCGAGTTTTCGTCGAGTTACGTCAAATAGCACAGCAAATGGATATGACCGCTGGTGGCAGTGCATACCAAGATGTGTGTAATCAACTCGAGACATGGATTGATAACCCAGAACTAACGATCTCTGGTCAACTATTAGAGCTAACGAAAGAGCTGGGTGGGCTAGGTAAAGTCGGTTGTACTCTTGGTATGAAGTACCGTGATGAAAACCTAGCTCACGGTTATCAGTACTATTCACAAGATACGATGGAAACGGAAGTTGCGTCGTCCGTGGAAAAACAAAAGCAAGCAGAGCAGAGTGACATGCTTTCTTTTGATGATTTTTTGGAAGATTACTTTGCTTACCTGAAGCAGTAATGACTAACTAAGGATTGGTGGGGTTGAACATTAAGTCGTTAGTAGTAGCGGTACTTGGAAGCGTGTTACTTGCAGGTTGTGCTACGGCACCGCCAAAGCAGCAGAATAACTTATGCGAGATATTCCGAGAGAAATCCGGTTGGTACGATGATGCCAAAGATATGGAAGATGAATGGGGGACCCCTATTCATGTCGCTATGGCCATCATTAAACAAGAAAGCAGCTTTCGGCACGATGCAAAACCACCTAAAGATTATTTGCTAGGGTTTATTCCTTGGGGACGAGTCAGCAGTGCGTATGGTTATGCTCAAGCTCAAGACCCTGCTTGGGAAGACTTCCAAGATGCGACAGGTCAGGGGGGCTCTCGTACCAACTTCGATGATTCTATGATGTTTGTCGGTTGGTACACTCATGAAACACGGCGTCAGCTAGGGATTTCATTATGGGATCCCTATAACCAGTATCTGGCTTATCATGAAGGGCGAGGTGGATATAAGCGAGGCACTTATAATCGAAAACCTAGTTTAATCAAAGTCGCTCGACGTGTTGAACAAACAGCGAAAACTTATGGCTGGCAGCTGAAGCAATGTCGTCAGGAATTAGAAGACAACAGCAGCTGGTTCTTTTAGCCCACAGTCTGTTCATGTGCTGTAGGGATGAATGACATTTATCCATTACCGAAAGGTACTGGAGTTACAATCAGGAGAGATGTAATGCCTTTACTCGATAGTTTTACCGTGGACCACACTCGTATGAATGCACCCGCTGTACGAGTGGCGAAAACCATGCAGACCCCAAAAGGGGATACGATTACTGTTTTCGACTTACGCTTTACTGCGCCAAACAAAGACATTCTTTCTGAAAAAGGTATTCACACCCTAGAGCACCTTTATGCAGGCTTTATGCGTAATCACCTAAACGATGATTCTGTTGAGATCATCGATATTTCGCCTATGGGTTGCCGCACAGGTTTTTACATGAGCCTGATTGGCACACCATCAGAGCAGCAAGTCGCAGATGCTTGGATTGCAGCAATGGAAGATGTGCTGAAGGTAGAAAGTCAGAATAAGATCCCTGAACTTAACGAATACCAATGCGGCACGGCAGCAATGCACTCTTTAAAAGAAGCACAACAGATCGCAAAGAACATTTTGGATGCTGGTGTTTCGGTGAACAAAAATGATGAACTTGCTTTGCCTGAGTCGATGTTAAAAGAGTTGCGCATCGACTAGGTGCTCATTAAGAAGCATATTGCCCCAATAAGTAAAAAAGCCTGACATGAGTCAGGCTTTTCTTTTGGTTATTTGGATGTCGATTTTTTCTTCTTCGGATAAACACGAACGAGCTTGATTCGGTTCTCTTCAATCTCAACAAGTTCCATTGGGTGACCCGCTACTCTCACGCTTAAATGGCTCTCTGGAATATCTTCCAGGTGCTCCAAAATAAGACCGTTTAACGTTCTTGGGCCATCCGTTGGTAAATCCCATTTCAGGCCTTTGTTAATATCTCGAATATTGGTGCTGCCTTCAATAAGAAAGCTTCCGTCACCTTGAGGACTGATTTCATCAGAGAGGCTTGGAGAAATTGACGTCGTGAACTCACCAATGATCTCTTCCAGAATATCTTCAAGAGTGATTAGACCGATGATATCACCGTACTCATCCACGATCAGACCGATACGTTGCTTGTTGCGTTGGAATTTCAACATTTGCACGTTCAGTGGTGTGCCTTCTGGGATGTAATAGACCTCATCAGCAGCACGTAATAGCGTTTCTTTGTTGAATTCGTTCTTTTCCAACATCAGACGATAAGCTTCACGCAAGCGCAGCATGCCAACCACTTCATCAATTTGGTCACGATAGAAAACTATGCGTCCATGTGGTGAGTGTGTTAGCTGGCGAACAATGGATTTCCAGTCGTCGTTAATATCAATACCGGTAATTTCATTGCGTGGGACCATAATGTCGTTCACGGTGACGTGCTCAAGATCTAAAATAGACACTAGCATGTCTTGGTGTCGGCGAGGGATCAAACCGCCAGCTTCATTTACCACCGTACGCAGCTCATCGGAGCTAAGATGATCTTCTGCTGAGTGATCCGCTCTTACACCAAGTAAGCGGATAAAGCCATTCGTAATAAAGTTAACAAGCATCACTAAAGGCGACAGTAACTTCATCAGTATGGTCAATAATATACTGCTCGCGTAGGACACACGTTCAGGGTAAAGCGCTGCAATTGTTTTAGGGGTAACCTCGGCAAAAACCAATACAACAATAGTTAGTGCACCGGTTGCGATAGCGACACCTAAATCACCATACAAACGCATACCAATAATGGTCGCGATCGCGGACGCGAGAATATTAACGAGGTTGTTGCCGATAAGAATAAGACCAATCAAACGATCTGGACGGTCTAATAGTCTTTCGACTCGCTTAGCACCCTTATGCCCGTTTTTGGCTAAGTGTTTTAAGCGATAACGATTCAGAGACATCATCCCTGTTTCTGAACCGGAAAAGTAACCTGATATGACGATAAGACACGCGAGTAGCGCAAACAAGATACCCGTAGAGATGTCGTCCAAAACGTTGCTGTTCCTTGTAAGTATTGGGTTATATAACGGTTGAGTAAGTCCGTTAAGTCAAAGAGTTAAGGCGTACTGTATTTTATCTAGCCTAAAATATAAAGGATAGGAGCCCTAGAGCTCCTTAATTCAAGATGATTTCTTTTACAAAGCGACTGCCAAAATATGCCAGAGTTAACAGTGTTGCTCCTGCAACAGCGAACCATGTGACTTTTCTACCACGCCAGCCTTTTTGATAGTGACCCCAAAGCAGTATTGAGTACACCACCCAAGCGATGAAAGAAAGAATGCCCTTATGTGCCTTACCTTGGGCAAACATATCCTGCACAAAGACAAAGCCAGTAATGAGCGTGGCAGTTAACAATAAGTTACCGATCAAAATAATTTTGAAGAGTTGACGCTCCACCATTAATAGAGGCGGCAGGTTTGGGTTAATCGCCAAAGATTTTTTTGCTTTCAGTTTGTGATCCAGCCAAGCCAACTGAAGCGCATAGAGTGCCCCGATAGTTAAAGTCGCGTATGAGAAGAGCGCAAATGAAATATGAATGAGTAGCTTAGGGTCATTCTCTAGGTGCTTTATAAACGTGCTTGGCAAAAATGTGGCAGCAGATAAATTGATGGCAGCAAAGCTATAAACGACAGGCAATAAAAACCACAGTCGGTTTTTCAACATAGCAAGGCTCATGACCAGAGAAATAATAAAACTGATCAAAGAAGCCACGTTGAGAATACTCAGGTTTTGACCTGAACCATCAAAGATCAGATCACTCAAAATCCACGCATGAAAAACAAGCGCACAGGCAGCACTAGCAAACACTGTTTTTGCTTTGATTCCTGACTGTTGTGAGAGTCCGGGTATGATGGTCGCAATCGCCAAGACATAAAGTATGGCGGCCGCGATGGCTATTAAGCTATCCATGAATCCTAAATATTATTGTGCACGATGGAGGAATTATACCTTGCATTACACTTTGGGGCTACGTTATATCCGACATCAATCGTGAGAGATGAGATATTGAAATTAATAAGTTACCGCACCATATATAAATAGAGACAAGAATAGGACAGCGGTACGGGTATGACTCAGACCTTGGCTAATGTATACTCACACTAATTAATCGCCATTTTAGCGAAGAGACAAAGATGTTTGAGAATTTAACGGATCGATTATCCAAAACGCTGAAAAATATCAGTGGTAAAGGTCGTCTGACCGAGGACAACATTAAAGAAACCCTACGTGAAGTCCGAATGGCTCTACTTGAAGCTGACGTTGCGCTTCCGGTCGTTCGTGAATTTGTGAACCGCGTTAAAGAAAAAGCGGTGGGCGTAGAAGTTTCTAAATCTCTGACTCCAGGTCAGGAATTTATCAAGATCGTTCAAACAGAACTTGAAGCCGTAATGGGTGAGTCGAATGAGGCGCTAAACCTTGCTGCTCAACCACCTGCTGTGCTTCTTATGGCTGGTCTACAAGGTGCGGGTAAAACCACATCGGTAGGTAAGTTATCTAAGCTTCTAAAAGAACGTGACAAGAAGAAAGTTTTGGTTGTGTCTGCCGACGTTTACCGTCCTGCGGCAATCAAGCAGCTTGAAACACTGGCATCAGACATCGGTGTTGACTTCTTCCCATCATCACCAGACCAAAAGCCTATTGATATCGCCAATGCAGCGATTGACCATGCGAAGAAAAAATTCTACGACGTATTGATTGTCGATACCGCAGGTCGTTTGGCAATTGATGAAGAGATGATGGGGGAGATCAAAGATCTTCACGCAGCTATCAACCCAGTAGAAACGCTATTTGTTGTTGACGCCATGACGGGTCAAGATGCAGCAAATACAGCAAAAGCCTTTGGCGATGCGCTACCTCTTACCGGTGTAGTTCTAACTAAGGTTGATGGTGATGCTCGTGGTGGTGCGGCACTTTCAGTACGCCATGTCACGGGCAAACCAATCAAATTCTTGGGTGTCGGTGAAAAAACTGACGCGCTAGAACCGTTCCACCCAGATCGTGTTGCTTCACGTATTCTTGGCATGGGTGACGTTCTGTCTTTGATTGAAGACCTACAACGCAACGTTGACCAAGAAAAGGCAGAAAAGTTAGCGAAGAAGTTCAAAGAGAAGAAAGGTTTCGACCTTGAAGATTTCCGTGAACAGCTAGGCCAGATGCAAAACATGGGCGGCATGATGGGGATGATGGATAAGCTTCCAGGAATGTCCCAGCTACCAGACAATGTGAAAGATAAAGTCGATGACAAGATGTTCAAACAGATGGAAGCGATCATCAGCTCCATGACAATGAAAGAACGTCAACGCCCAGAAATTATCAAGGGCTCGCGCAAGAAGCGTATCGCGGCTGGTTCTGGTGTGCAGGTTCAAGATGTAAACCGCTTACTAAAACAGTTCACCCAAATGCAGAAAATGATGAAAAAGATGCAAAAAGGTGGCATGAAAGGCATGATGCGCAACATGCAAGGCATGATGGGCGGCATGGGTGGTGGCGGTGGCTTCAACCCATTTGGTCGTTAATTAATCGATCACGCATAGATTCAGGGTGTTAGCTACGTCACAAACTTTAAATTCAATTTATGTTGGTGAAAAAGTAACTAAACTCCTTGCATTGCTCCGGGAGAAGAGTAAAATTCCGGAGCTTTATTTTGGCACGAGACCCCAAACTGTTTAATTTCTTGAATGGTTTTTGGGGTTAATTTTATTTTTGAGAAAGCAAAGAGGACGACATGGTAACCATTCGTTTGGCACGTCACGGCGCTAAAAAGCGTCCATTTTATCAAATCGTAGTAGCGGACAGCCGCAACGCTGCAACTGGCCGTTTCATCGAGAAAGTTGGTTTCTTCAACCCAACTGCTAAAGGTCAAGAAGAAGGTCTACGTCTAGACCTAGAC
This sequence comes from Vibrio sp. YT-16, assembly GCF_033337405.1. Classification (NCBI taxonomy): domain Bacteria; kingdom Pseudomonadati; phylum Pseudomonadota; class Gammaproteobacteria; order Vibrionales; family Vibrionaceae; genus Vibrio; species Vibrio sp. YT-16. Next base: position 730,079 of record NZ_JAWOQQ010000001.1, on the reverse strand, counting down.
CGCGTTAACCACTGGGTTGGTCAAGGCGCGTCAGTATCTGACCGTGTTGCTAAGCTAGTTAAAGACGCTCAAAAAGCGGCTTAATTTTTTACTTGAAAAGTAGAAACTAGTTTATGTCGATGAAAGGTAAAGAAACAATGAGCAACGAAAAGATTGTTGTAGGCAAGTTTGGTGCTACTTACGGCATTCGTGGTTGGCTTAAGGTTTTTTCCTACACAGACAATGCTGAAAGCATTTTCGATTACAGCCCTTGGTACATTAACCAAAAGGGCAAGTGGGTTGAGTACAAAGTAGAAAGCTGGAAGCGTCATAACAAAGGTATGGTGGCTAAGCTGGAAGGCATGGATGTTCGTGAAGACGCGCATCTAATGACGAACTTTGAAATTGCTATTGACCCTGCGGTACTTCCTGAATTGTCAGAAGATGAGTTCTACTGGCGCGAATTGTTTGGGATGCAAGTTGTAACCACTAAAGGTTACGATCTAGGTGTTGTTACTGACATGCTAGAAACTGGCTCAAACGATGTTCTGGTTGTTAAAGCAAATCTTAAAGATGCTTTCGGGCAGAAGGAACGATTAATCCCGTTCCTTGAAGAGCAAGTGATCATTAATGTTGATCGCGAAGCTCAACGGATCGAAGTTGACTGGGATCCTGGATTCTAATCTCCAAAATTACAGAGCGAGATAAACATGTGGGTTGGCGTTATTAGCCTTTTTCCAGAAATGTTCCGTTCTGTTACTGATTTTGGAGTAACAGGTCAAGCGGTTAAAAAAGGTCTTTTGTCGATTGAGACTTGGAATCCTAGAGATTTCACTCACGACAAACATCGCACAGTCGATGACCGACCTTACGGTGGTGGCCCTGGTATGTTAATGATGGTTCAGCCTTTGCGCGATGCCATTCATACCGCGAAAGCAGCCTCACCGGGCAAGACGAAAGTCATCTACCTTTCTCCTCAAGGTCGCAAGCTCGACCAGAAAGGAGTGGAAGAACTGGCAACGAATGAGAACTTGCTTCTGATTTGTGGTCGTTATGAAGGGGTAGATGAGCGCATCATTCAATCTGAAGTCGACGAAGAATGGTCGATTGGTGATTTTGTGATGACGGGTGGTGAGATACCAGCCATGACGTTAATCGACTCTGTCTCTCGGTTTGTTCCGGGTGTACTAGGGGATTTCGCGTCAGCAGAAGAAGACTCTTTTGCAAATGGCTTGTTAGATTGCCCTCACTATACGCGTCCAGAAGTATTGGATGACAAAGAGGTACCAGCGGTACTGATGTCAGGCAATCACAAGGACATTCGTCAATGGCGACTCAAGCAGTCGTTGGGCCGTACTTGGCTAAGAAGACCAGAGCTCCTGGAAAACCTAGCTCTGACTGACGAACAGGAACAATTACTTGCTGAGTTTGTTAATGAGCATAAAGCTATTAAAGAACATAACGCAAAGTAACCTAATTTATTTAGTATCAGTTTATTCTAGGAATTTAAAAATGAGTAACATCATCAAAGCTCTTGAAGAAGAGCAAATGAAATCAGACCTACCTAAATTTGCACCAGGTGACACTGTTGTAGTTCAAGTTAAGGTAAAAGAAGGTGACCGTGAGCGTCTACAGGCTTTCGAAGGCGTTGTAATCGCAATCCGTAACCGTGGTCTACACTCTGCTTTCACTGTACGTAAGATCTCTAACGGTGAAGGTGTTGAGCGTACGTTCCAAACACACTCTCCAATCGTTGATAGCATCGAAGTTAAACGCCGTGGTGCAGTACGTCGTGCCAAGTTGTACTACCTACGTGAGCGTTCTGGTAAGTCTGCTCGTATCAAAGAGAAACTTGCTAAGAAGTAATGCTATAACTAGCGTTCTCATCTTAAACGGAGTCCTTTTAGGGCTCCGTTTTTTTATTTGTGTAATTAGCTTGCTCGTTTCTTTTCACCCGACCTGAACTGTCGATGCTCATGCACTGATGTACACTCCACGCCTCTGCCTTGCTGTGAATAGATTCCTGATGTCGCTATGGCTCCTCGGAATGACGGGAATTGATAGCCAAAGATTACAGGGTACCGCGGTTAAAATTCGTCATTCTGGACAGCGACGAAGGAGCGTGATTCAGATTCCCCAAGAAGGAACCTAGGGTATTCCTTTACCCTAGGTCTCAATTTAATACTGGTCTTCAGACCAGCCATCACTATCGGACATATCGGGTGCGCCTGGGATGGTGTTTTCTTCATCTGCCCATTCACCAAAATCAATCATTTGGCATTGTTTACTGCAGAAAGGGCGATGAGGACTTTGTTCTCCCCATTCTACGTCGGCGCCACATTGTGGACATTGAACGATGGTAACTTTAGACATAGTTGAGCGTCCCATTACTAATTGGTGTTAAAGGGTAGTATACCTAAACGAATTAAAGATGGCTTATTCAACGCGCTATTGCTGCTACGAAATTTTATCAAATATAAGCGCAATAAAGCGTTGAATTTTAGATTATGGAGGCGAGGCGTAGTGTCGTCTTAGCTGCAAACAGCAAGTTCAAATTCAATATCTTGTGTGCATGCTTGACCGTTTTCAAACGACATGAACTTGATCGCAAAGCGGTTTTTATGGCCTGAAATCATAGGATACACGCCATATTCCATTGGGATGTGAAGTCTTAGAATGTTGGCTTCATCAGCGTCACTTTGGAAGAAACCTGCACGACCGATTTGAGCTTTGAAATGTCCGGTCTCTCTAGTGAGCTTTAACCATAACGAAAGCGCATCAGATAAGGGCTTTAAGCTTGCTTGCCACTGTTGTGCATCACGCTTTTTACGTTCAATAGGTAGATGAAGCCAGTAGTGTAATGCTGGCAGATCAAAACAGCATGAACCACCCGGTAGATTAAAGCGTTGACGGATAGAGCTTAGGAAGCGATCTTCTTTTAATGCTTGGCCAAAACGTTCAGCACTCATTAGTTGGCTATGAACGACATCTATCTCTTGTAGCAAGGTATTTAATGCGTCTTGATCGACACCATCAACATTGAGCCAATGGCGGTACGACAGCCGTTGCTTCTCAAGATCTTTAGCCAGTTCACTTTTCAGTTGGATTTGTTCGAAGATCTCAACCATATCGAATAACGCACGGAAAAACAGTTGATACTGATGATTTTCGCTAAACCCAGAGGCCAAGTGAGCCTGACGCAGCAGAGACTCCACTCTTAGATAAATACGAGTTTTCTCATTTAACGGATGTTCAAATTTGTGCGTGGTCATCGACATAAGCCTTTGTGAGTTTCGTTCCTATTTTCGCAGATTTTTCTTACACATGGCTAGGTACTTTTCGTGCAAATCTGTGATTTGAAGCAAAAGATCAGGGTCACTTGGATTATTCTTAACCACATCGTCTGCAAGCGCGAGCCTTTGCTCTCTTGATGCTTGAGAGGCAAGGATGGCGCGAACTTGATCTTCACTCACATTGTCTCGTTTCATCGTGCGAGATATCTGTGTATTCGGTTCTACATCGACGACAAGAACGCGATCACACAAACTATCTAGCTTGTTTTCTACGAGCAACGGCACCACAAGTAACGCATACTCTGAAGTGACTTGCTGCAAATCTTCGATCATCTTTTCACGAATTATCGGGTGCAACAGTGCGTTGAGCCATGCTTTTTCATCTGAATTCGAAAAGATTTTTTCTCTCAGCTTTGCGCGATCTAAAGTTTGGTCTTCACGAACGATATCGTGACCAAAGTGTTCAATAATCGCGTTTAGGCCGGGAGTACCTGGTTCGACAACTTCTCTTGCTACAATGTCGGCATCAACGATATCGATTTTAAATTGTTGTTTGAACAGATTCGCGACGGTTGTTTTTCCACTAGCGATACCACCTGTTAAACCAATAACCAAAGCCATTTACACTCCTAGAACTGAAGTAAAGTACCAGTTTAAAATCTGCTCGCCCCAAATTAAGCTTATCCAACCAGCAATTGCTAAGTAAGGACCGAAAGGGAAAGCTTTTTCAATTCCCTGCTTTTGCAAGCGTAGTTGAATGATGCCAAATACGATGCCAACCACAGAAGAAAGTAGAATGATCATCGGCAGTGACTGCCAGCCCAGCCAAGCCCCTAGTGCTGCTAGTAGTTTAAAATCACCATATCCCATTCCTTCTTTACCAGTAAGTAGCTTAAAGCCCCAGTAAACGGACCAGAGACATAGGTAACCAGCAATAGCACCAATGACAGAATCTTGTAGAGTAACAGGACTTATTTCGACTAATGCTAAGGCAATGCCAGCCCAAGTTAATGGTAATGTTAATTGGTCAGGTAACAACATAGTATCGAGATCGATAAATGTTGCAGCGATTAAGATAAAAGTGAAAAAGAGTAGTGCAACGGTAAAGTAACTAAAACCAAAGTGGTAAGCGACAAAGCCTGAGCAGAATGCAGTGAGCAGTTCAATCAGTGGATAGCGTGTGCTAATGGTTGTCTGACAGTTGTGACATTTGCCTTTTAAAAGCAGCCAGCTAATCACAGGAATGTTGTCGCGAATACGTATCGGTGTTGCGCATTTCTGGCAGGAGGAGCGTGGGACGCTCAAGGTCAGCACTTCTTTAGGAGGTTCTATTTTGTATTCAGGAAATGACTCGGCACATTCGCGTCGCCATTCTAGTTCCATGATTTTAGGTAGTCGATAAATAACCACATTGAGGAAGCTACCCACGATAAGACCGAAGATGGTGGCAAACACAACGAATAGCCAAGGGTAGTACTGGAATACTTCCATATTTGTCTCTTGAGCGATGAGTGAAATCAGCAAGATGCTGTTTTAAAGGAGTTAACAGCTCATTCTAGCCCAATACACTCATTAAGTTAAAGATTGGCAAGTACATTGCTGTCACTAATCCGCCAACAACGATACCTAAAAAAACGATAATTAGTGGCTCTAGAATTTTACTAAGGTTGTCGACGGTGTTGTCGACTTCAAACTCGTAGATTGTTGCAACTTTATTGAGCATATCGTCAAGTCGACCAGACTCTTCACCGATCATAACCATTTGTAACACCAATTCAGGGAACACATTACAGTTGCGCATGGCTACATACATTGGCATACCTGCGGCGGTATCACGGTAAACTTCTTCTATGGCGAGTTGATAGTGCAAGTTTCCTGATGTTTTTGATGTAGTTTTTAAACTGGTTAGAATTGGAATGCCCGCTGTAAAGCTTGTGGCGAGTGTTCGACTAAATTTGGCGATAGCGGCTTTTGATAATACAGGGCCCAGGACAGGAAATTTAAGCACAGAGCGGTTGAGCATTAAGCGAAAAGAATCTGAACGCTTAGAGAGGATTCTCGCCGAAATGAATAAACTAATGGAGCCTAGTGCGATAAACGGACTCCAGTTTTGTGTCCAGGCGGAAAGATCTAATACTTGCCTGGTAAACCACGGTAAGTCAGCACCAAAACCAACAAACATTTTTTCAAACTCGGGAATGACTTTGGTGAGCATGATAAACGACACGCCTAACGCTACTAGCACTACCATCGCTGGGTAAATCAGTGCTTTGATCACTTTCGCACGGAGTTGTTCATTTTTTTCTCGGTAGGTGGCTAAGCGCTCGAACACTTCTGCTAAGTTACCGGATTGCTCACCTGTGGCGATAAGATCGGTATAGAGTGGGTCAAAGTGTTCACTTGCAGTGCGCATGGCTTTTGACATGGGCGTCCCCGCTTCAACGGCGCGTGTCACGCTCATCAAAATGGATTTCATCTCTGCTTTTTTATGATTTTCTGAGACCAATTTTAAAGCCTGAACTAAGGGTACACCGGTTATCAACATCGTCGAAATCTGACGGGTAAACACCGTGATGTCTCTGCCTTTCACGCGATGGCTGAGTTTAGTGAGAAACGAGATACTGCTTTTCTTTAACTTCTTGATCTTGATGTGCTGTGCGTCTAGACGCTCGCGTACTTCAATTTCTGTCATCGCGAGGGTTTGTCCAGACGTCTTTTTGCCAGAACTGTTGATGCCTTTCCAGCGGAAGTTTTTAAGTTGTGTTGTAGTGCTTTTCATAGAGGTGACTGCTGATTAAAGGATTAAAAATAAAGTACGCGCTGTAGTTCACTAAAACTTGTGATCCCTTGTTTGAGTTTTTCTATGCCCGACATTTGTAACGTGCTCATACCATTTGCGATGGCGAGTTTTTCTAGTTCATGTACTGAGGCGCCTTTAATAAGCGCTTCGGAAAGAAATTCATCAAAGCGCATCACTTCATAAATTCCCGTTCGGCCGGAATAACCATGGGTACACTCATTACATCCATCGGGATTGGCTTTAAAAATGTTGTCGCTTGCTTGAATTCCAAGATGTTGTAGCTGAACGGTAAGCTCTTGTGATTGTTTACAGTGCGAGCACAGTTTACGGGCCAAGCGCTGGGCAATAATCAAATTAAGAGATGAGGCCAAGTTAAAGCTTTCTACGCCCATGTTTGATAAACGAATAACCGTTTCAGCCGCAGAATTGGTATGTAAGGTTGAAAGTACTAAGTGACCGGTTTGCGATGCTTTTATAGCGATTTCGGCGGTGTCTAAGTCACGAATCTCACCGACCATTACCACATCCGGGTCTTGACGTAAGAAAGAGCGCAGGGCTTCGGCAAAACCAAAACCAATCTTAGGCTGAACTTGAACTTGGTTAATGCCCGATAAGTTAATTTCTACTGGGTCTTCTGCCGTGGAAATGTTGATTTCTGGCTTATTGAGGATACTCAGCCCAGTGTACAGAGAAACGGTTTTTCCGCTCCCGGTTGGGCCTGTCATCAGAATCATGCCTTGTGGGCGACGCAGCGCATCCAAGTACAATTGTTTTTGTTGTTCGCTATAACCAAGCTTGTCGATATCCAATGACGCAGAGCTGCTGTCGAGCAGTCGTAGTACAATTTTCTCTCCGAATAGAGTCGGTAGCGTGGATACACGCATATCAATTGCGGTGTCTTGATTCAACTTGAGCTTAATACGCCCATCTTGTGGTAAACGTCGCTCTGCAATATCAAGTTTAGAGAGGATTTTGATACGAGCGGATAAGCGGCGACTTAAGTGGCTTGGTGGCTGCTGTGTTTCAATTAAGATGCCATCACAGCGTAGGCGCACACGGTACATCTTTTCATAAGGCTCAAAGTGGATATCGGATGCGCCTTTGCGCACAGCGTCCAACAGAATTTGGTTGATGTAACGGCTAACAGGAGACTCATCTTGGCTCAAGTCTTCAATGTTGTCGATTTCATCTGCGCCCACATCAACCAGATTGGCTAACTCTTCTTGGTTGATCTCTTTTAACCCGGACTTCTCATGACTCAATGAACGACCATATAAGCGTCGAATTGCCGCGCTGAGTTGACGAAAATCCGCCAACACCAATTCAATCTGTAAACCAGTGGCAAAGCGGAAATCGTCTTCTGCTTGTTGGTTCGTGGGGTCGGCAACGGCTAATAATAACGTTGAAGGTGTACGCTGGAGTGGGAGTGCGTTATGCCGTGTGATTAATTCCCTAAGGCCAAGTTGCTGACAAAGCGAGGCGTACTCGTACTGAGATAACTCGGGCTGATTTAATCCAAAAATAGAATTTAAATGTTCAGTGAGTTCGCGTGATGTAAATAACCCTGAACTGAGCAAAGCTTCCGGCATCGAAATGCCAGAAGCTTTGACTTGCTCAAGCAACGATTCTTCTTGGGAAAAAGCCAATAGTCCTTTTTGACGAAGAATCGTGGAGAGGTTGGTTTGCATTATGGGCAGCTATCAATAGATACTTTTGGGTTAGTATTATTTGTACAGCCCCAGGGTGTGTTTGGTGTCCTAGCATATTCGATGTCACCTGCTGCAGCATTGCCAGTATTAAATACAAATTTGAGTGTAGATTTTGCGTTTGAGGCTGCTCCAGCACCTTCAATTGATGCGGTAATATTGCCAAGGGCGTTCATAGTAGCGTTCCCACCGATGTCTCCTAAGTCGGAAGTAGCTGTGGTGTTGTTCTGAGTATATAAATCAGCATTAGTAAGTAATGACTTTAAAGTACCCACAGCAGAGGTTACAGCTGACTTTGCGACATAGTCTTTATATGCAGGGATTGCGACTGCTGATAACACACCAATAATTGCTACCACAATCATCAATTCAATTAACGTAAAGCCTTGCTGTTTTTTCTGTTTACTGTGTTTCATTTTCTTTCCTTCTTAATGAAATAAATAATGCCCTTGCATTAGCGAAGGATTATGGAGACTTCATAAAGGTTGAAAATGGGGAAGGGATGGGCTCTCGAGTGAGATAAAACTCTTTGGTGAAAAGTTGCATATCGCATGCAGAGTTTTGCGAGTAGTACTATTTTTTTAGTGGATAAAAAGAAAGGGCCAATTGGCCCTTTTAAATGATGAATTACTCACAACTCACTGAGTTAGTTGAAGTAATTTCAGATTTGTTGCTTTTATTATTTGAAGCGCATCGAAAGATCCATCGCTTTTAAATGCTTAGTCAACGCGCCTACCGAAATGTAATCGACACCGGTTTCTGCGTATTCTGCGATGGTCTCTAGCGTAATGTTGCCGGAGTTCTCTAAAGCGGCACGACCTGCGTTAATCGCTACGGCTTCACGCATCATTTCTTTTGTGAAGTTATCGAGCATGATGATGTCGGCACCAGCCTCTATCGCTTGTTTCAACTCTTCTAAGCTTTCCGTTTCTACTTCTACCGGTTTGCCTGGGTTAAGCTTTTTCGCTTTTTGGATGGCTTGAGTGATGCCACCACAAGCAATAATGTGGTTTTCTTTAATGAGGTAAGCGTCGAACACGCCGATGCGATGGTTAAAGCCACCACCACACGTCACGGCGTATTTTAGTGCGCTACGCAGACCAGGAATGGTTTTGCGTGTGTCTAGTAGACGACACTCAGTATGCGCGATTTTTTCAGCGTACTCTGCGGTAACTGTTGCGCAGCCAGACAACGTTTGGATGAAGTTCATTGCGTTACGCTCACCAGTCAACAAGTCACGAGCAGGGCCTGTCAGCGTGCAAAGGGTTTGGTTAGGTTCGACTTTATCGCCGTCCTTTACGTGCCATTCAATACTGACCTTGCCACCGAGCTGCTTAAAAACTTCATCTGCCCATGCTTGACCACAGAACACACCATACTCACGAGTAATAATCGTTGCGGTATTAACCGCATCGGCAGGGATCAAAGATGCAGTAATGTCATTATCTGCGTCGACACTGCCACCTAGATCTTCTTTTAAGGTATCAGCGACAGAGCGAGTGATCTCTAAAGGGAGTTGTTGTTTAAGGTATTCTAGGCGTTCTTGAATGTTGTGTGTGTTCTTCATCGCAAATCTTGTCTTGAAAGGGAGATGGCAACGAATGATACTCTCCGGTGTCAATAATTTCAGCAGTTAATTTGCAAAGTAGAGAGGTTGATATGCGCCCAATTATCGAGAATGGCTGGCTGACACAGGCAAAGCATGTTCCGTCACCATTTTTTGATGCTCGCTCTGATACAAACGACATCTCTCTGCTGGTGGTACACAACATCAGTTTGCCTCCTGGGCAGTTTGGTGGACCATATATAGAGGACTTCTTCACTGGCAAGCTAGACCCAAATGAACATCCATTTTTTGAAGTTATTCACAAAATGGGCGTTTCTGCACATTGCTTGATTAAAAGAAACGGCGAGGTTGTTCAATTTGTTTCTTTTCTTGATAGAGCATGGCATGCCGGTCAATCCAGTTTCGCAGGCAGGGAGCGTTGTAATGACTATTCCATTGGTATCGAGCTTGAAGGGACAGAATTTACTGCCTACACAGAAGCGCAATATCAATCACTTGCAGAGATCACTGAGGTGATTATGCAGTCTTATCCTCAAATCACCCCGCCACGAATTACCGGTCATCAATATATTGCGCCCTTGAGAAAAAGCGATCCTGGTCTAAGCTTTGATTGGGTGAAATATAGACTGCTTATACAGCGTTGATTTGTAGCGAAAGTGTAAATTCAAAAAAGCGAAATAAATAAGGCATACGATCAGGTATGCCTTTTTTTGATACCAGAAATATTAATGATTGTTAAAAGTTAACTACATTCTTACGCTCGTACATGCCGTTTTGGTGAATAAATAGACTGATAATTTTGTCATTTTCTGTATTTCTTTTCCAAAACTGCTAGCACGTCGACTTCCCATTTGTATGCTTTATGTAATTGGTCATACCAATTCTATTGCTGTTTTAACAGTCGATTGTTATCAGAGTGTTGGAAGTAAGCTCGTTCTATGATTTAGGTCAATTTTCGGCTGGACAGTGGCGTTTTAATTATGTTAATTTCTGCACCAACTTAAAATTGGTATTACCAATTACCTGCAAGAGTAGAAGAACAATAAATTATGGCTTATCAAAGGATTCGTCAGCCAAAACTCTCTGATGTTATAGAACAAGAGTTAGAAAGGTTGATAGTGGAAGGAACATTGTCTCCGGGGCAACAACTGCCTCCAGAGCGTGAACTGGCAAAACAGTTCGATGTGTCTCGTCCTTCAGTCCGAGAAGCCATTCAACGCTTGGAAGCGAAGCGTTTGTTGACTCGTCGCCAAGGTGGCGGAACATTCGTAAGTGAGAATATCTGGAAGAGCTTTTCAGATCCCTTGTTGAATTTGTTGTCTAGTCATTCTGAAACCCAGCTTGATGTGCTTGAGTCTCGTCATGCGATGGAAGGAATTTCAGCCTACTTTGCAGCTTTACGTGGTACCGAAGAAGATTTTGCGCGTATTCAAGGTTGCCTTGAGCGCATTAGCCAAGAGCAAGCAAACAACGATATCGAAGCTGAATCTGCGGAAGTGATGCAATTTTTGATCGCTTTGACAGAAGCCGCGCACAACGTGGTTCTGTTGCACATTGTTCGAAGCTTAGCGCCTTTGCTTGAGCAAAATATTCTACAAAATTTTAAATTACTACGTCGCCGCCCAGAAGCGGTCGAGAAAGTCAGTAAACACCGAGCCAATATCGTGGATGCGATTGTTTCTGGTCAGCCTGAAAAGGCGCGAGAAATGTCCCACTCGCACTTGGCTTACATCGAAGAAACATTGTTGGATTTGACTCGAGAAGAGTCTCGACGAGAGCGTTCTCTACGTCGAATTCAGCAGGGTAATGACTCGTAAGAGCGTTACTTAAATAAGTAGATCCAACCAACAGAAGGATAGATCGCCATGTCTGATATGAAGCATGACGTAGATGCACTGGAAACTCAAGAATGGCTACAAGCGCTTGAGTCAGTTGTACGTGAAGAAGGTCTAGAGCGTGCTCAATTCCTATTAGAGCAAGTTCTAGATAAAGCACGTCTAGACGGTGTTGATATGCCAACAGGTATCACAACTAACTACATCAACACGATTCCTGCAGACCAAGAACCAGCATACCCAGGTGACACAACACTTGAGCGTCGTATTCGCTCAATTATTCGTTGGAACGCTATCATGATCGTTCTACGTGCATCTAAGAAAGACCTAGAGCTAGGCGGCCACATGGCGTCTTTCCAGTCTTCTGCTGCGTTCTACGAGACATGTTTCAACCACTTCTTCCGTGCACCAAACGAGAAGGATGGTGGCGACCTAGTTTACTACCAAGGTCACATTTCACCAGGTATCTACTCACGTGCATTCGTTGAAGGTCGTCTAACTGAAGAGCAGCTAGACAACTTCCGTCAAGAAGTAGACGGCAAAGGTATTCCTTCATACCCGCACCCTAAACTGATGCCTGAATTCTGGCAGTTCCCGACAGTATCGATGGGCCTAGGTCCAATCGCTTCTATCTACCAAGCTCGTTTCCTTAAGTACCTAGAAGGCCGTGGTCTTAAAGATACTTCAGAGCAGCGCGTTTACGCGTTCCTAGGTGACGGTGAGATGGATGAGCCAGAATCACGTGGTGCTATCTCTTTCGCTGCGCGTGAGAAACTAGACAACCTATGCTTCCTAATCAACTGTAACCTACAGCGTCTAGATGGCCCTGTAATGGGTAACGGTAAGATCATTCAAGAACTTGAAGGTCTGTTCAAAGGTGCTGGTTGGAACGTAGTGAAGGTAATCTGGGGTAACAACTGGGATTCACTACTAGCTAAAGATACGACTGGTAAGCTTCTACAGCTTATGAATGAAACGATCGACGGCGACTACCAAACATTCAAATCAAAAGATGGCGCGTACGTACGTGAGCACTTCTTTGGTAAGTACCCAGAGACAGCTGCACTTGTTGCTGACATGACTGACGACGAAATCTTCGCACTTAAGCGTGGTGGTCACGAGTCTTCTAAGCTATACGCGGCATACAAAAACGCGGCAGAAACTAAAGGTCGTCCAACAGTAATCCTAGCTAAGACTGTTAAAGGTTACGGCATGGGTGAAGCGGCTGAAGGTAAGAACATCGCGCACCAAGTTAAGAAGATGGACATGACTCACGTACTACACCTACGTGATCGTCTAGGTCTTCAAGACATCCTAACTGACGAAGCAGTGAAAGAGCTTCCGTACCTGAAACTTGAAGAAGGTTCAAAAGAGTACGAATACCTACACGCTCGTCGTAAAGCGCTACACGGCTACACGCCACAGCGTCTACCAAAATTCACTCAAGAATTCATCGTTCCTGAGCTAGAAGAATTCAAGCCACTACTAGAAGAACAGAAGCGTGATATCTCTTCTACTATGGCATTCGTACGTGCGCTAAACGTTCTACTTAAGAACAAGAACATTGGTAAGAACATCGTTCCTATCATTGCTGACGAAGCACGTACATTCGGTATGGAAGGTCTGTTCCGTCAAATCGGTATCTACAACCCGCACGGCCAAACTTACACACCAGAAGACCGTGGCGTTGTTTCTTACTACAAAGAAGCGACTTCAGGTCAGGTTCTACAAGAAGGTATCAACGAGCTAGGTGCTATGTCTTCATGGGTTGCTGCTGCGACTTCATACTCGACAAACGACCTACCAATGATCCCGTTCTACATCTACTACTCAATGTTCGGCTTCCAACGTGTTGGCGACATGGCGTGGATGGCTGGTGACCAACAAGCACGTGGTTTCCTACTAGGTGCAACTGCGGGTCGTACAACGTTGAACGGTGAAGGTCTACAGCACGAAGACGGCCACTCGCACATTTTGGCGGGTACGGTTCCTAACTGTATTTCTTACGACCCAACGTTCGCGTACGAAGTAGCAGTAATCATGCAAGACGGTATCCGTCGCATGTACGGTCCAGAACAAGAAAACGTGTTCTACTACCTAACGCTAATGAACGAAAACTACGCAATGCCAGCAATGCCAGAAGGCGCTGAAGAAGGCATCCGTAAAGGTATCTACAAGCTAGAAACTTACACGGGCGACAAAGCGAAAGTTCAGCTAATGAGCTCTGGTACTATCATGAATGAAGTACGTAAAGCAGCTCAAATCCTAAGCGAAGATTACGGTGTTGCTTCTGATGTTTACTCTGTAACGTCATTCAACGAACTAACTCGCGATGGCCAAGATGCAGAGCGTTTCAACATGCTTCACCCAGAAGCGGAAGCGAAAGTACCTTACATCCAAACAGTAATGGGTACTGAACCTGCTATCGCAGCAACTGACTACATGAAGAACTACGCAGAGCAGGTTCGTGCATACATTCCTGCTGAGTCTTTCAAAGTTCTTGGTACTGATGGCTTCGGTCGTTCAGACAGCCGTGAAAACCTACGTCGTCACTTCGAAGTGAACGCAGGTTACGTAGTAGTAGCAGCGCTAACTGAACTAGCGAAACGTGGCGAAGTTGAGAAATCTGTAGTTGCAGAAGCAATTAAGAAATTCGACATCGACACAGAGAAAACAAACCCGCTATACGCTTAATTAAGAAGGTAGATAAGAAATGGCAATCGAAATTAATGTACCAGACATCGGTGCGGATGAGGTTGAAGTTACTGAGATTCTTGTAAGCGTTGGCGACAAGGTTGAAGAAGAGCAGTCTCTGATCACAGTTGAAGGCGATAAAGCTTCTATGGAAGTTCCTGCTTCTCAAGCGGGTATCGTTAAAGAAATCAAAGTTGCAGAAGGCGACAAGGTTTCTACTGGTTCTCTAATCATGATTTTCGAAGCCGAGGGTGCAGCTGACGCTGCACCTGCTCCTGCGGCAGAAGCAGCTCCAGCAGCAGCTCCAGCTCCAGCAGCAGCAGCGGCAGAACTAAAAGAAGTTCACGTACCAGACATCGGTGGTGATGAAGTAGAAGTTACCGAAATCATGGTTGCCGTTGGCGACAGCATCGAAGAAGAGCAATCTCTTCTAACTGTTGAAGGCGACAAAGCTTCTATGGAAGTTCCAGCGCCATTCGCAGGTACTCTAAAAGAGATCAAAGTTGCAGCAGGCGATAAAGTATCGACTGGCTCACTTATCATGGTATTCGAAACAGCAGGTTCAGGCGCTCCAGCAGCACCAGCGGCAGCTGAAGCTCCTGCGGCAGCAGCTCCAGCAGCGTCTGCGGCAAAAGAAGTGAACGTTCCAGATATCGGCGGCGACGAAGTTGAAGTTACTGAGATCATGGTTGCGGTTGGCGACACAGTGGAAGAAGAGCAATCTCTAATCACTGTTGAAGGTGACAAAGCTTCTATGGAAGTTCCTGCACCATTCGCTGGCACAGTTAAAGAAATCAAGATTGCAGCTGGCGACAAAGTGTCTACTGGCTCACTAATCATGGTATTCGAAGTGGCGGGTGCAGCACCTGCTCCTGCAGCAGCTCCAGCTCAAGCGGCAGCACCTGCAGCTCCGGCTCCTAAAGCAGAAGCTCCGGCGGCAGCAGCTCCAGCAGCGACTGGCGATTTCAAAGAAAACGATGAGTACGCTCACGCGTCTCCAGTTGTTCGTCGTCTAGCGCGTGAATTTGGCGTTAATCTTTCTAAGGTTAAAGGTTCTGGTCGTAAGAGCCGTATCCTAAAAGAAGACGTTCAAGCTTACGTGAAAGATGCACTTAAGCGTCTTGAGTCTGGCGCAGGTGCAGCAGCATCTGGCAAAGGCGACGGCGCGGCTCTTGGTCTACTACCATGGCCAAAAGTGGACTTCAGCAAGTTTGGTGAGACAGAAGTTCAACCGCTATCTCGCATTAAGAAGATCTCTGGCGCAAACCTACACCGTAACTGGGTAATGATCCCGCACGTTACACAGTGGGATAACGCAGACATCACGGCTCTTGAAGCATTCCGTAAAGAGCAAAACGCGATTGAAGCGAAGAAAGACACTGGCATGAAGATCACACCACTTGTGTTCATCATGAAAGCGGTAGCTAAAGCGCTTGAAGCGTTCCCCGCGTTCAACTCTTCTCTATCAGAAGACGGTGAGAGCCTAATTCTGAAGAAATACGTGAATGTTGGTATCGCGGTAGATACACCAAACGGTCTAGTTGTTCCTGTATTTAAAGACGTGAACAAGAAAGGCATCTACGAGCTATCTGAAGAGCTAATGGCGGTTTCTAAGAAAGCACGTGCTGGTAAGCTAACTGCGGCTGACATGCAAGGTGGCTGTTTCACTATCTCTAGCCTAGGCGGTATCGGCGGTACAGCGTTTACTCCAATCGTAAACGCACCAGAAGTTGGTATCCTAGGTGTGTCTAAGTCAGAAATGAAACCGGTATGGAACGGTAAAGAGTTCGAACCGCGTCTACAACTTCCACTGTCTCTATCATACGACCACCGTGTGATCGATGGTGCTGAAGGTGCGCGCTTCATCACTTACCTAAACTCATGTCTATCTGACATTCGTCGTCTAGTTCTGTAATAGAAATTAGATGAATGAGAGGCGGCAACTTAGCCGCCTCTGCTAATCATAATTACCGACAATTTGGTTATCAGCCTTGCTTCGTTCAGGGTTTTCACAATCGAATTGTTGTCTAGCTCACAGGCTAAATTGATTTACTTTTCACACCATTAACATCTCTGTAAACTGTTAGCGGTCTGAAAATAACTGTTTAAAACAAATCTCTCTTAAACATAAAAAATCGATACCCACTCAGCCTGTTAGGGATAATGACTACAAGAGGTCAAAATGAGCAAAGAAATTAAAGCCCAAGTTGTTGTACTTGGTTCTGGTCCTGCTGGTTACTCCGCTGCATTCCGTTGTGCGGACTTAGGTCTTGAAACTGTACTAGTTGAACGTTACAGCACGCTTGGCGGTGTATGTCTGAACGTGGGTTGTATCCCATCTAAAGCACTGCTTCACGTTTCTAAAGTAATTGAAGAAGCGAAAGCGATGGCTGACCACGGCGTTGTGTTCGGTGAGCCTCAAACAGACATCAGCAAAATCCGCATCTGGAAAGAAAAAGTTGTTAACCAACTAACTGGCGGCCTAAGCGGTATGGCTAAGATGCGTAACGTAACAGTAGTTAACGGTTACGGTAAGTTCACTGGCCCTAACTCTATCCTTGTAGAAGGCGAAGGTGAGCCAACAGTTGTTAACTTTGACAACGCAATCGTTGCGGCTGGTTCTCGTCCAATCAAACTGCCATTTATCCCGCATGAAGACCCACGTATTTGGGACTCTACTGACGCTCTTGAACTAAAAGAAGTGCCAGAAAAACTGCTTATCATGGGCGGTGGTATCATCGGTCTAGAAATGGGTACGGTTTACCACTCTCTAGGTTCTAAAGTTGAAGTTGTTGAAATGTTTGACCAGGTAATTCCTGCAGCAGACAAAGATATCGTGAAAGTATTTACTAAGCGTATCAAAGACAAGTTCAAGCTAATGCTAGAAACGAAAGTAACAGCAGTTGAAGCAAAAGAAGACGGTATCTACGTTTCAATGGAAGGCAAGAAAGCGCCAGCTGAAGCTGAGCGTTACGATGCGGTTCTAGTTGCTATCGGTCGTGTACCAAATGGTAAGCTAATCGACGGTGAAAAAGCGGGTCTAGAAATTGACGAGCGCGGCTTCATCAACGTTGATAAGCAAATGCGTACTAACGTTCCTCACATCTTCGCGATCGGTGATATCGTTGGTCAACCAATGCTTGCTCACAAAGGTGTGCATGAAGGTCACGTAGCTGCTGAAGTTATCTCTGGTAAGAAGCACTACTTCGACCCTAAAGTTATCCCTTCAATTGCGTACACTGAGCCAGAAGTGGCTTGGGTTGGTAAGACTGAAAAAGAAGCGAAAGAAGAAGGCATCAAGTACGAAGTAGCAACATTCCCATGGGCAGCATCAGGTCGTGCAATCGCATCTGACTGTGCAGACGGTATGACTAAGCTAATCTTCGACAAAGAAACTCACCGCGTAATCGGTGGTGCTATCGTTGGTACTAACGGTGGTGAACTACTTGGTGAAATCGGCCTTGCAATTGAGATGGGCTGTGATGCAGAAGATATCGCTCTGACTATCCACGCTCACCCAACTCTACACGAGTCTGTAGGTCTAGCTGCTGAAGTATTTGAAGGTTCAATCACTGACCTGCCAAACAAAAAAGCAGTTAAGAAGAAGTAAGCTTTTTCTGACTGAATGATAGAAGCCGCTGCATTGCAGCGGTTTTTTTATGCTTGTTATATAGAAATATAAATGTGTGCTTAGCTGACAGCAGACAATAAAAAGCCCACCAAACGGTGGGCTGACATATATTACGAGCTAAGCTTTAGTGTTCACGGTTGTAAATGCAAAGCATATCTAAGTATGAATTCACTAGATGTTTCAGCTCCGCTTCACCTTTAGCGCGGTTCGCTTGGACAAACAGTGAGTAACAAATACCGTGGAACAGGTTTGCCAAGTGTTCTGAATCGTGCTGGTCACACACTTCGCCACGTTCAATTGCTTTAATGAACATGTTTTGTACCAGCAACTGGTTAGTACGGTTAGTTGAAACAAACAATGGCCATACTTCGTCACGTGTTGAAGCACTCCACTCGAACCATACTTTTAGCCAGTGACAATCTTGGCTGACAAGCTCGATCATCGCATTAGTAATATTGGCGATGTTTTCACGTGCATGTAAGTCTAGGTCTATGTTATCCGATAGGAAGTTTGAGAACTGACGTACGACGTGATTGAGAACTTCATCCACCAAGTCTTCGCGTGTAGGGAAGTAGTTAAAAACAGTCGCTACAGAAACTTGAGCAATTTCTGCGATATCTGCGTGACCACCACGACCGATGCCGCGGCGCGCAAATACTTCCAATGCGATTTCCATTAACTGTTGCTTACGCTTAATTGGAGAAAGCCTAGTTCTAGGTCTCTTTGCAATTGAGTCCATATCCATTTTCCTTGCCATTTGAGTTGATATTGGGGGTAACCCCCTAATTGATTATTTTAATAGTTGCTTAAAGCAGTGATGAGTGTAATGGTGCATATGCACAAGGTCAACATCTGTAGAACAATTTATATACAGTAATGTCATTATTATTGATAAATTTAGCTATGAACTTTATAAAACTAAGACCTTCTTCCAAGATTTTTTGGCAACAGGATGCGACTTTCAACCCAATGAACGTGGTGATACACTACACGCCGTAAGATTAGGTGATCGTTTGCGTGCGACTTACCTCAACCCACAAATTTAGATTGAGCACAGTATGAAACATACAATAGAAGTCATGATTTCTGAGCAAGAAGTTCAGGAGCGAGTTCGTGAATTAGGCAAACAAATTACAGAGCGTTATCAAGGTAGTGAAGATCTTGTGTTGGTAGGCTTATTGCGTGGCTCATTTGTATTTATGGCAGACTTGGCACGTGCTATCGAACTGACTCACCAAGTTGATTTTATGACTGCGTCAAGCTACGGCAATACGATGGAAAGCTCACGTGACGTTCGTATCTTGAAAGATTTGGATGATGACATCAAAGGTAAAGACATTCTGCTTGTTGAAGACATCATTGACACTGGTAACACACTAAATAAAATCCGTGAGATTCTTTCGCTACGTGAGCCGAAGTCTATCGCTATTTGTACGCTCCTAGATAAGCCATCTCGTCGTGAAGTGAATGTTCCTGTGGATTGGATTGGTTTCGAAATTCCAGATGAATTTGTCGTTGGGGTGGGTATTGATTACGCGCAGAAATACCGCCACTTACCATACATCGGTAAAGTTGTACCTCAAGAATAATCATTGAGAGCAGCATTAAAAATATAAAAAAAACGCCCATCTAAGATGGGCGTTTTTTGTTCAACTTTTAGATATGACTTAGCGACAAAGCAGCTTGTTATCTGTATTTAGAATCGTCGAAAGAGCTTTCTGGTAAGACGCTTCTACGGTTTCCTTAGAGTTAGAACGAATGCCTAAGTACTCTAAGCGACCATCTTCAATTCCGTATACCACACCATGAATTTCAACATCTTGCCCACGCTCCCAAGCGTTTTGCAGGATGGTTGAGTTACCCAAGTTGTACACTTGCTCTGCAACATTAAGCTCGCCTAGTTTATCCGCTCGATCTTGTTGCGGCATTTGATCTAGGTAAGTGCGGTGTTTGAAATAGATATCTCTGATATGTAACAGCCAATTATTAATAAGACCTAGCTTAGGGTTATCAATGGCTGCGTTTACACCACCACATCCATAGTGCCCACAGACAATGATGTGTTTAACCTTAAGAACGTCTACAGCGTACTGGACGACCGATAGACAGTTGAGATCAGTATGGATAACTTGGTTTGCAACATTCCGATGAACAAAGAGTTCACCTGAGTATAGTCCGGTTAGTCGCTCGGCAGGAACGCGGCTATCAGAGCAGCCAATCCAAAGAAAATCAGGCTTTTGACCCTCAGCGAGTTTTGCGAAGTATTCAGGTCGATCAGATTTGATCTCTTGAGACCATTTCGAATTGTTTTCAAATAACTGTTTTATTTCCGGCATTTTGCAAACTACTTCCCTTAAAAGACAAAATCGCTGCCGCTGTTTGTGTGCACATGCAAGCGATCAGTGTTGTAACTATACACAATGTTACAATTTCGATCTCGTTAAATATTCGTCAGATAGGACTCATCTGACTAGTTTTCATTAAGAAAAAAGTAAAATCTGGTGAAACTATTTGTGGTGTGAATTTAGCCTTAATCTATTTATGGTTTAAATTTTCGCCTAGCTCGTTAAAGTAGTGATATTTTACTTTTTAAAATTGAATGCAGGGAAAATCAGCAGTGTTCGGTAGTCGTTTTGAAGATATCAATTTCAAAGGGGATGTATTTGGCGGGGTAACCACGGCGATTATCTCTCTCCCTCTGGCGTTAGCGTTTGGTGTTGCATCCGGAGCCGGTGCTGAGGCCGGCCTTTGGGGGGCAATAATGGTCGGTTTGTTTGCCTCGTTATTTGGTGGTTCTAATACGTTAATATCAGAACCGACAGGGCCAATGACGGTAATCATGACCGCAGTATTAACCAGTATGATGGCGAAATACCCAGAAACGGGCATGGCTATGACTTTCACGGTTGTCATGATGGCTGGCGCATTCCAAATCCTATTGGGGACGTTAAAACTGGGTAAATACGTTACCTTGATGCCTTACAGCGTTATTTCTGGGTTTATGTCTGGCATAGGTGTGATTCTTATCATTCTGCAGTTATCGCCTTTGATGGGGCATGCTGCGCCTTCAGGGGGAGTACTCGGAACGTTATCTGCTTTGCCGGAGACCATTTCTAACCTTAAGTTCAGTGAGTTGTTTTTGGGACTACTGACTTTGGGGATTCTTTTTTTCTTCCCTAAGCAATATCGTAAATACGTTCCTGCA
Source organism: Vibrio sp. YT-16 (assembly GCF_033337405.1). Classification (NCBI taxonomy): domain Bacteria; kingdom Pseudomonadati; phylum Pseudomonadota; class Gammaproteobacteria; order Vibrionales; family Vibrionaceae; genus Vibrio; species Vibrio sp. YT-16. The sequence goes on along the minus strand of NZ_JAWOQQ010000001.1, from coordinate 709,369 downwards.
CAGCTCGTGGCATTGGTCGCGGTGACTTTATTGTCTGTGATTCTCTTTGATACAGAAGATATTCGTCGTATCGGTGAAATTCCTGCTGGGTTACCTTCTCTCGTCGCCCCTTATATTGACACAGATATGTTTGTCGAGATGGTCATTGATGCATTAGTGCTAGGCACATTAGGTTGTATTGATACTTTGTTAACGGCAGTTATCGGTGACTCATTAACTCGTAAAGAACACGACTCAGATAAAGAGCTGCGAGGTCAAGGGTTAGCTAACATGATCTCAGGCTTGTTTGGTGCGCTGCCAGGGGCGGGGGCTACCATGGGGACGGTAACGAATATCCAAGTTGGGGCTCGTTCGCCATTATCTGGTGTGATTCGTGCACTAATGTTGGCGTTGGTTGTACTGGTTGCTGGCGGATTAACAGAGCCAATCCCGATGGCTGTGTTAGCAGGCATTGCGGTGTATGTTGGCTTTAACATCCTAGACTGGAGCTTTATTCAGAGGGCACATAAGGTAAGCTTTTCCGGAATGGCGGTGATGTATGGCGTTATGCTGCTTACAGTATTCGTTGATCTTATCGTTGCGGTGGGTTTAGGCGTCTTTATCTCGAACATTATCATCATCGAGCGTTTGAGCCGAGAGCAGGCACGACAAGTAAAAGCGATCAGCGACGCGGATGAAGATGATGTGCCGTTGACTGACAGCGAGCGTGGTTTGTTGGATCGTGCGAATGGAAAAGTGCTGTTCTTTTATCTTTCCGGTCCGATGATCTTTAGTGTTTCTAAAGCCATTTCACGTCAGCACTCTAGTATTTCGGACTATGACGTGATGATTCTCGATCTTACGGATGTACCAATGATTGATGTGACCGTCGGTTTGGCGTTAGAGAATGCGATTAAGGATGCTCTCGATGCCAATTGTGCCGTGTATTTATTATGCCCGAATGAGCGAACACGAGAACAGCTAGAGAAATTCCATGTGATTGACCTTGTGCCTGATGAAAATATGTACCAATTCCGTTACGAAGCATTGAATGCGGCGGTGGCACATGTTGAGGCAGACCAGTATCAGCGCATAACGGCGTAATCATTCTGACAGTTAAAAACGCAACAGTGTCCTGTTGCGTTTTTTTATGCTCTATTTTGTCTTACTCAGAGATAACCTTTACGAGATAAGGGTTATATTTCCAATATTATCGAAAGGTTTATTTGTAATCATCGTTATTCAACGATAAACTGATGGACCTCCAATACGATACCCAAGGCGATTTTGTAGTAAACCGCTGCTAAATATGAGTCGGTATTAGTAATCACAAACAAACGGCAATCAAGACCTTATGTACGCATTAGAAATTGAACAACTGCGCAAGACGTATGCAGGTGGCTTTGAGGCGTTAAAAGGTATAAGTCTCCAAGTGAAAAAGGGTGACTTCTACGCGCTTCTGGGTCCCAATGGTGCAGGAAAATCGACCACGATTGGCATCATTTCCTCCTTAGTGAATAAAACCTCCGGAACGACGAAAGTTTTCGGTTATGACATTGATACCGACCTCGAATTGGCCAAGCAGAATTTAGGCTTGGTGCCACAGGAGTTCAACTTCAACCAGTTTGAAACCGTTGAGCAAATTGTGATGCAGCAAGCTGGCTATTACGGTGTGTCTAAAGTATTAGCCAAAGAAAGAGCAGAAAAATACCTGAAAAAATTGGATTTATGGGAAAAACGCCAAGAGCGTGCTCGTAACCTATCCGGTGGGATGAAGCGTCGTTTAATGATCGCAAGAGCTTTGATGCACGAGCCGCAATTACTCATTTTAGATGAACCAACGGCTGGAGTGGATATTGAACTACGCCGCTCAATGTGGGGGTTTCTGAAAGAGATCAACCAAGAGCAAGGAATTACGATTATTTTAACGACACACTACCTAGAAGAAGCGGAGATGCTGTGTCGAAATATCGGCATTATTAATCGTGGTGAGCTGATTGAAAATACCACCATGAAGGCGTTACTAGGTAAGCTAAGCGTCGAGACATTTATCTTGGATATTGAGTCAGAAGTCGAGGTGCCTGAGCTTGAAGGTGTTAATCGACAAAGTATTGTTGATGGCTCTTTAGAGATAGAACTAGATAAGAGCCAAGGATTGAATTCGGTATTCAGTCAGTTAACAGAGCATGGCATTAAAGTTCTCTCAATGCGTAACAAAGCCAACCGACTTGAAGAGTTGTTTGTCAGCATTGTAAGAGAGGGGAGTAATTAAATGTACGGTTTATATTGGACGGCATTTCGCAGCTTGCTGAGCAAAGAAGTCACTCGTTTTACACGTATTTGGGTGCAAACCTTAGTGCCGCCAGCCATTACGATGACGTTGTACTTCATCATTTTCGGTAATCTTATTGGCTCTCGAATTGGTGAGATGAGCGGCTTTAGTTACATGGAGTACATTGTTCCAGGTTTGATCATGATGTCGGTGATCACCAACTCATACTCGAATGTTGCGTCTTCATTCTTTAGTGCAAAGCTACAGAAGAATATTGAAGAACTGCTGGTGGCACCGGTACCAAACTATGTGATTATTGCTGGCTATGTGATGGGCGGCGTGACTCGAGGTTTGTTGGTCGGTGCAATTGTTACTTGTGTGTCACTTTTGTTCGTTGATTTGCAAGTGGAGCACTGGGGCATTATTGTCGCGACTGTCTTCATGACGTCGGTGGTATTTGCTCTCGGTGGCCTGATCAATGCGGTTTACGCAAAAACATTTGATGATATTTCGATCATCCCTACGTTTGTATTGACTCCTCTAACTTACTTGGGAGGTGTCTTTTATTCGATTAGTCTTCTGCCTGAATTTTGGCAAGGCGTTTCTAAGATCAACCCAATCGTCTACATGGTGAATGCGTTCCGTTACGGCTTTTTAGGTGTCTCGGATGTAGGCATTATCACTTCATTTAGTGTACTTGCAGTGTTTGTTGTTGCACTGTATGCCATTGCGCATTATCTAGTAACCAAAGGGATTGGGCTAAGAAGCTAAGCCATTCTCATAAAGCAAAGAGCGGCGATTCACGCTGCTCTTTCGCATGCATAACAATACATACCCATACAATTTTTCGGTTTTTATCATGGTAGGTTTCAATCATTTGTAATAAATGAGTGATCCTATGAATATTGTCCCGCCGCCGCCTTTCTCCTATCAGTTACTTAAGCCCAAATATTGGTCTGTATGGCTGGCATTTGGATCTTTAGCGATTCTTGTTAATGTACTGCCATACGTAGTATTGCGAATCTTAGGTAGAAGCATCGGCTGTATTGCGATGCATGTAATGAAGCGCCGACACAAGATCGCTCTGCGTAATCTCCAGCTGTGTTTCCCTGATTTTACGGATTGGCAATGTAAGGACGTAGTACGAAAAAACTTTCAATATACTGGAATGGCGATCATCGAAACCGGTATCGCTTGGTTTTGGCCAGATTGGCGGATACGTCGGATAACCTCTATTGTTGGAAAAGATCGTTTACTCGCTGAGGAAAAGAATGGACGTGGTGTGTTGGTGGTGTGCAGTCACCATTTAAACTTGGAGATAACCGCTCGTATTTTTAGCCAGTTTGCCCAAGGTTATGGCGTTTATCGCCCAAATTCGAATCCTGCTTATGAGTTTATTCAACATCGAGGTCGAACTCGTTTTGGACATCAAATGATTGATCGAAAAGACGTGAAATCAATGCTCAAAGTTCTGAAAAATGGTCATCGACTTTGGTATTTGCCCGACCATGATTATGGCGTTAGCCATTCTGTTTTTGCGCCGTTTTTTGCTGTTGAACAAGCGGCGAGTACCGTCGGGTCTAGTGTTCTCATTGATGCAACAAAGTGCGCGGTTATATCTGGCGTTACAGTGAGTAAAAATCACCATTACACGCTGTACATTGGAAAAGACATTAGCGAGCGTTTCGAGAGACGTAATGCGGTTAAAGCGGCAAGCATCTTGAATCAAGAGCTTGAGAAAATGATAAAACGTGATATTCCAGCGTGGATGTGGCTGCACAAGCGGTTTAAAACTCGCCCTGAAGGGTTAGATTGCGTCTATACGTAGAGTATAAAAAAGGTCGACTAAGAGTCGACCTTTTTACTTTTATGACTCAGAGCTTACTCTGCGTTCTCTGAGTTTGTATTGTTAGATTCAGCTTCTTCCTTCGCTTCGACAACCATATCTACCGTTTGGTTATCGATAAGACGAGCTTTGCCTAGGAACGCAGACATCAGAATGACAGCTTGTGTCGTTTCTGGTGTGATCACTTGTAATGTACGAGCATCACGAATGAAGATCTCATCAGGGTGCAGACCTGCAGCTCGAAGTTGGTCGCTTGCATCTTCGATGATCGATGCGTAGTCATCGCGGCCACCGCGAATGGCACTGCTGATCCAACGCATTGTACGAGCAAGTACAGGCGCACGTTGACGCTCGTCCAGCGTAAGCAAGCCATTGCGTGAACTCATTGCTAAACCGTCCATTTCACGTACGGTTGGTACACCGATGATTTCAATGTCCATTGCTAGGTCATCAACCATCTTGCGGATAACAGCAAGTTGTTGGAAGTCTTTCTCGCCGAAGCACGCGACATCCGGTTGTACGATGTTAAACAGCTTATTCACAATCGTCGTCACGCCACGGAAATGACCTGGTCGAGACGCGCCTTCGAGAATTGTTGATAGGCCAGGGACATCGACGAAGGTTTGCTTATCCAGACCTTCTGGGTAGATAACTTCTGGTGTTGGCGTAAATACCACATCGACCCCTTCAGAGGTTAACTTGCTTAAGTCTTCCTCTAGCGTGCGTGGGTAATTATTTAAATCGTCTGCACGATCAAACTGCATCGGATTAACAAAGATGCTTACGACAACGATATCAGCGTATTCGCGTGCTTTACGCACTAAAGTTAAGTGGCCTTCGTGAAGGTTGCCCATGGTAGGGACAAACGCCACTTTACGACCTTCACGTTTAAAGGTTTTAAGGTGTTCACGAACTGCTGAGATTTCCGCAAAAGTTTGCATGCATTTATCCTCTAGGCAATGGTATGAGCGTCGTCTGGGAATACACCGTTGGCTACATCTTCAATGTATTTAGTAACGGCTTTGCGCATATCACCTGTTTCAGCAAGAAAGTTTTTGGAGAATTTCGGCATGTAGTTGGCAGAAATACCAAACATATCATGCATTACGAGAATTTGACCATCTGTTACGTTACCTGCACCAATACCGATAACAGGAACGTCAAGCACTTGCGTAATACGTTCAGCAAGCTCAGCTGGTACGCATTCTAGTAAGACGATTTGAGCGCCTGCTTCTTGCAGCGCTAATGCGTCTTTTACCATGCGATCTGCTTTTTCTTGATCGCGACCTTGGATTTTGTAACCACCAAAAATATTAACAGCTTGAGGAGTTAAACCAAGATGAGCACAAACTGGAACTGATCGTTCAGTGAGCATTTTCACCGTGTCGACAAGCCAGTCACCACCTTCAATTTTTACCATATTGGCACCAGCACGCATCAGTTTAGCCGCATTTTCGCAAGCTTGCTCTGGCGTGGTGTAGCTCATGAATGGCATGTCTGCCATCAACAAACAATTTGGGCTACCAGCGCGTACGCAACGAGTATGGTAAGCGATATCATCGACCGTTACTGGCAGAGTATCGTTGTGACCTTGCAAAACCATACCTAGAGAATCACCAACAAGAAGTACTGGCATTTCTTGGCTTTCAAACAGTTGGGCAAAGCTCGCATCATAAGCGGTTGAAGTAGCAAATTTACGACCTTCTTGCTTCCACTTGATTAGGTCGTTGATGGTCATTTTTTTCATGGTTTTATCCTTACTAGGAGTTGGCTATGACTGCCAGATACTGAGGCCGTTTCTATCTACTTGTTCCAGTAGTTCAGAGACCTCGGTCCCATCAGGGAGTTGTAAACTTGGTGCAATTTCCGCAAGAGGGTAGAGTACGAATTCACGCTCTTTCATTCCATAATGAGGAACGATCAGCCTCTCGGAATTAATCACCTCATTGCCATAAAGCACAATGTCGAGGTCCAAGGTTCTTGGTCCCCAGCGTTCGTCTTTACGGACACGCCCTTGTTCTTGCTCTATAGCTTGTGTGCAATTGAGCAATTCAATAGGCGTCAAACTGGTGTTAATAGACACAACCGCATTGATGTAATCCGGTTGGTTTTGTGGCCCCATTGGCGTGCTGCTGTATAGCGAAGAAGCTTGAACAAACTCTGATTTAGGCAGCGTTTTTAATGCTTCAATCGCTTGCTTCGCTTGGCTGACAGGATCAGCCAAGTTACTGCCTACCGCAATGTACGCTGTAATCATGATTTGGGCTTACTCTTTTTCTTGCGATAAGTTTTACGGCGGCGCTGGCCTGTTTTCGGTGATTGACCGTCTAAGTCGGCAGCCATTGCTTGACGCATTTCTCGGCCTGCATTTTGAAAAGTTTCCCACCACTTGGCAAGCTTCTGAGTGTCACCACCTTCAATTTCACCGCGCATTTCAAGAAAATCAAAGCCAGCTCTAAATTTATTGAGCTCCATAAGACGGAATGCACGTTTACCGTTACGTCGTGGAAGACGAAGCTGTAACTGCCAAATCTCGCGAATGGTTGCAGTGTGGCGTCTTGGAATGGCAATTGTGCGAACTTGCTCGTCAAGAATGATGTTGCTCGCTTCCATAATGGCGTCGTAATGGCCTAAGTTGCGCTCTTCCATCAGTTCATCGGCTTTCGCACACAGTGGGTACCACAGCATTGCAGCAAACATAAATGCTGGATTGATGCGTTTCCCATCTTCGATGCGCATGTCGGTAGAATCTAGGACAAGATCCAACATCTGCTCAGTGTGAGAGGAGTAATCTTCTGTAAAGTGCGCTGCAATCGTCGGGAACAGTTGCTGGAATAGGTTGTACTCACGCAGTAGGTGGTAGGTTTCTAAGCCATGACCGGATTGCAATAATTTGAGTGACTCTTCAAAAAGACGCGCTGACGGAATGTCACCGAGCAACGGTGCCATGTGTTCGATTGGCGCTGCGGTGTCTTCTTCAATATCAAAGTCTAGTTTTACCGCAAAACGAACCGCACGCAGCATGCGCACAGGGTCTTCACGGTAGCGTGTTTCTGGATCACCAATCAGTCGAATTAGGCGATCTTCTAAATCTTCAATACCACGTGCGTAGTCGTGAATCGAGTAATCTGCGATGTTGTAGTACATCGAGTTAATCGTAAAATCACGGCGCTCAGCATCTTCATCGATGGTGCCGTAGACGTTGTCACGCAGCAGCATACCCTCTTTTGATTGCTGAGAAATGCTCTTATTCTTTTGCTCTTGGTGGTGACCACGGAATGTCGCAACCTCAATGATGTCTCGGCCAAACATAATATGAGCCAAGCGGAAGCGGCGACCAATCAAACGGCAGTTACGAAATAGCTGTTTGATCTGTTCCGGCGTTGCGTTGGTCGCAATGTCAAAATCTTTTGGTTTTTGTCCAAGCAGTAAGTCTCGAACCCCGCCACCCACAAGAAAAGCATCGAAACCAGCACCATTTAGGCGGTACAGTACCTTCAGCGCATTATCACTGATCTGCTTACGCGAAATGTTGTGCTCTTCACGAGTTATTACATTGAGAGCGAGCTCTGGAATTGTGGCAGGTTCGCTTGGTGTATAGTCGTTTGTATTCATGTGCATCTGGCAATAACTGGGTTTAATCCAATCTTGCTTTGGTTAGTTTTATACGCCTCTAGGGCCTAATTTGCGGCTAATGATAGCCTACACAATGCCATTTGAGAATCACGGTGTGATCTCGATCTCTGCTGGAAGCTGTTCCAACCGCCAGTTTTCGCAGCCCCAACGAAGAATATCTTCTATGTTGGCCGCCCTTACGGTTTCAGGTATCTCGAAACCTAAAAATGTCATGGCGCGCAATAGAGTAGGTTTTGGTGTATCTATATCAATAGCCGTCGCGTGATTTTGTTTCGACAATTTATTGCCGTTGTTGTCCATCGCCAATGGTAAATGCAAGTAGCTAACTTCAGGCTGACCAAGTATTTGGTACAGGCTAATTTGACGCCCTGTCGGCTCGATTAAGTCTGCACCTCGCACGACTTCTGTGACGCCTTGGTCGATGTCGTCCAATACTACCGCAAGATTATAAGCAAATAATCCATCTCGACGTTTAATAATGAAATCTTCATTAACGAGTTGCTCTGGAATAGTAATGGTTCCCCGCTTTTGGTCGAGGAAATGAGCGACAGGCTTGGTCATTTTTAGGCGAATCGCGCCGTCTTTCAAGTTTTTATCGCGGCAAGTGCCAGGATAAAAACCGCCATGCTCTTTAATTTGCTTACGAGTACATTGGCAATAATAGGCTTCTCCATTTTCGAGCCATTTGTTTATTTGAGCTTGGTAAAGGTCGTGACGTTCGCTCTGGTATACCACTTCTCCATCCCAATGCAGCTGATAGGCCTTGAGTGCCTCTAGGATAAGTTGCGCTGCACCTGGCATTTCTCTTGGTGGGTCTAAGTCCTCAATACGTACTAACCAAGCTCCGTTTTGTGCTTTCGCTTGAAAATAACTGCCAAGAGCGGCAATCAGTGAACCAAAATGCAGTGGACCAGAAGGAGATGGGGCGAATCGACCTACATAGCGTGTCATGCGTGTATCTCGAATTTAGTAAACAAATAGGGTGCGAAGATAGCCAAAACAAAAAGGGAGCCTGAGCTCCCTTCAACAATCATAATGCTGGGTGATTAACCTTGCATTTGCTTCTCTTTGATTTCTGCAAGTGTTTTACAGTCAATACAAAGGTCAGCGGTTGGACGTGCTTCAAGACGGCGAACGCCAATCTCTACGCCACAAGACTCACAGAAGCCAAAATCGTCTTCTTTGATTTTATCCAAAGTCTTTTCAATCTTCTTGATCAAACGGCGTTCGCGGTCACGGTTACGCAGTTCTAGGCTGAACTCTTCCTCTTGAGAGGCGCGGTCAACTGGATCTGGGAAGTTTGCTGCTTCGTCCTGCATGTGGTGAACAGTACGATCCACTTCAGCTCTTAGCTGGTCGCGCCAAGCTGTTAAGATTTTCGTAAAGTGTTCAACCTGCTCTGGTGACATGTACTCTTCACCAGGTTTTTCCTGATATGGCTCCACGCCGGCAATGGCTAGGATGCCTATCGTTTTCTTCTTTGATTCTGGCATACAGCATCTCCTACTTACACCTAGTCAACTGCTACGCAGTCAATTTAAGGCGGGTATCTATAGCAAAAAGAGGCGGTGCAAGCAAATACTGAATCGCAAAGTTATCGTCAATGTGAAGACGACATCATTTTTTCTCTTAATTGATAAAATCAATAGCGGAAATCAGCTTCATTCCAGTATCGCTCAGTTCAGCTTTGTAGCAGAGAACTTCCACTCCAGCGTCTTGTGCTTGTTTGAGTAATAGTGAATATTTCGCGTCTATATGGTGCGCCGCGGATACTTTTTCAATACCTGAATGTAAAACAGTGAATAAAAGTATGGCTCTACTTCCATTTTGTGCCATTTCTGTGAGCTCTCTCAGGTGTTTTTGTCCCCGAGTCGTGACCGCATCTGGGAAGTATCCTTGTCCAGTAGAGTCGGTCTCATCAAGAAGAGTGACGCTTTTCACTTCTATATAGCACTTTGGCTTGTCGTCTGCGCTGAGCAAGATATCAATTCGGCTATTTTCATTGCCGTATTTCACCTCAGTTTGAAGTGTGTCATAACCACAAAGCTCTGAAATGACATTATTTTCAATAGCCTCTACGGCTAATTGATTGGCACGCGCGGTGTTGATACAAATACGGTGGCCTTGTTCGGTCTCACTCAACTCCCAACTATTGGGGTATTTTCGTTTCGGGTTGTCGGAAGTAGAAAACCAAACCTTGTTTCCGGGCGTTGCACAACCCGTCATTGCACCTGTATTTGCGCAGTGGATTGTACGGATTTCACCAGTATCGAGCTCGATATCGGCAAGAAAGCGTTTATAACGTTTGAGTAGAGTGGCGGACTCTAAAGTGGGTGTGAAATGCATTTGCTTATTTAGACAAAAAATTTTTTATGTACAATGTTGCCACCATTACACCATAAGGTATTTCCTTTGTCACAATTGCCGATTGAAGCCGTGATGCCTGAGTTGCTGACGGCGGTCAAAAATCAACATCAAGTGATCTTAAAAGCGGCGCCTGGTGCCGGTAAGTCGACTTACTTCCCTTTGCAGTTACTCTTAAATCATTCGGTTGATGGAAAAATCATCATGCTTGAGCCAAGACGACTCGCGGCGCGTAACATTGCCCGTTATCTTGCTGAGCAATTGGGAGAGCAAGTAGGTCAACGCGTGGGTTATCGAGTCCGTGGTGAGGCAAAGGTAAGCTCAGCAACGCAGCTGGAGATCGTAACCGAAGGGATTATGACTCGGATGCTCCAAACAGACCCGGAGTTGGATGGGGTTGATCTACTGATCTTTGATGAGTTTCATGAACGCAGCATTCATGCCGATACCGCTTTGGCATTCAGTTTAGAAGTTCAAGAGGCATTGCGAGACGATCTCAAGCTGGTGGTAATGTCAGCAACGCTTGATCAACAAGCATTACAATCGCTGTTGCCAGAAGCCAGTTACATTGAATCTGAAGGGCGGATCTTTGATGTGGCAATGAGTTACCAGCCGTTAGGTGTGAACGAGCATTTACCTACGAGTATGGCAAAAACAATAGAAAGTCTTATGAACAAAGAGTCCGGATCTTTGTTGGCTTTCCTACCGGGTGTTGGTGCCATAAAACAAGTTGAAGAGCGGTTGTCTCATTTAGCGGATGATATCGACGTATGCCCACTTTATGGTCAACTGAGCTTTGCAGATCAACAAAAAGCGATTACGCCAGCAGAACAAGGTAAGCGTAAAGTCGTTCTAGCGACCAACATTGCAGAAACTTCACTAACGATTGAAGGCATTCGCCTCGTCGTTGATTCTGGGTTAGAGCGTATTGCCCGCTTTGATTTGAAAAACGGTTTAACACGCTTAGAGCAAACACGCATTGCACAGTCTTCAGCGATTCAGCGTGCAGGACGAGCGGGACGAATAGAAGAGGGCATTTGTGTTCGTCTTTATTCTGAAAGCCAGTTCAAGCAGCAACCGCTGGTTCCCCAACCCGAAATTTTGCATTCCGATTTAGCTAGTTTAGTTATGGAGCTTGCCTTTTGGGGAACGGGTGACATCCACGATCTAAAGTGGCTTGATGTTCCCGCTAATGCGTCATTGGAACAAGCGAAGCAGCTATTGGTGTCATTGGGACTACTGACGGAAAAAGGGCAATTAACGTCCGAAGGAAAACAGGCGCATGAACTAGGCGTTGAGCCTCGTGCGGCTGCGATGCTAATTAAAGCGCAATCTTACAGTGATAAGATGTTAAATGCTGCTTTGGCGGCGGTCGCACTGATTGAAGAGCCAGAGAGAAATGTTACCAATATCGCTTATAGCTTGCATCGTTGGCTTGTTGGTACTCATCCAAAAAGGTCGATGTTGTTCAAGCGTGCTCAATCTCTGGCGTACAAATTGGATACGGTATTTGACCTGAAAGGCGTGGATGAAGATGCATTACCGCTGGTGTTAAGTTTGGCATTTCCAGATCGCATTGCGCAGCAGCGCACAAATCAATTTGGGCGATTTACTTTGGCTAATGGTCATGGTGCAGAATGTCATCAGGAAGACATGCTAGGTGGCTGTGAGTATTTGGTTGTCGTTGACTTAATGCGTTCTCATTCTAACTCAAGTCAAATTCATTCGGCATGTGAATTGGATGTCAATATATTGCGAACGACCTTTGATACGCTATTTTCGTCTGAAGAAGTAGTGGACTGGGATGAAAAAAGAGGCCGTCTAATAGCTGAGCGACAAACAAAACTCGGTCTGCTGGTCGTTGAACGCGAGCCGTTGCCAAGCCCTGGCAAAGAAAAAATGACACAAGCTTTACTCACGTATGTCCGCCGCCAGGGCTTACAGAGTCTAAACTGGACACCGGCAGCGGAGAGCTTGTTGGCTCGGATTCGTTGTGCGGTGGAATGGTTACCTGAGCAGTCATGGCCAATGTTTGATGAAGCCAGTTTGCTGGATTCATTAGAGGAGTGGTTAGAACCATACATGACGTCTGTCAGTTCGGTTAAAGACCTGAGCAAGATCAACTTGGTCGAAGCGCTTAATGCTCGATTAGGTTGGCCACTCAATCAACAACTGGATGAATGGTTACCTGAGCATTACCAACTGCCCACAGGTTCAAAGAAGCGTATCCGTTACCAATATGGCCATGAGCCGATATTATCGGTGCGTATGCAAGAAGTATTTGGGGAGAGTGGTTCCCCAACGGTGGCTCTTGGCCGCAAGCGTTTGGTGCTTGAACTGCTTTCACCGGCACAACGTCCATTGCAAGTAACGTCGGACTTGGCGGCTTTCTGGAACGGAAGCTACAAAGACGTTCAAAAAGAGATGAAAGGGCGCTACCCAAAACACGTTTGGCCAGATGATCCTGCCAATCATGTAGCAACAACGAAAACAAAAAGACAATTGAATAATGACTGACAGCAAGAAGCCTAGCGCGAAAAAAGCGCCAGCGAAGAAAAGTACAACCAATAAAGGAACCGCAAAACAGACTCGACGTACGCCGAGTAAAAAACCGACTAACGAGAAACGTTCGTGGTTGAAAGTTCTGTGGTCGTTTAGCTGGAAAGCTGGCGTTGCACTTGCCGCTGTTTTGCTGTTTGTTGGGATTTACTTAGATAGTGTGGTGAAAGAACGCTTTGAAGGTCAGCTGTTTGAGCTGCCTACGGTGGTTTATGCCCGTATCTTGAATCTAAGCCCTGGTGAGAATATCACCATCCAAGAACTGCGCAACGAGTTAGATGTGTTGAATTACCGTAAAGTGAGTCAACCTCGTTACCCAGGCGAATATTCCTCTTCTTCCACTCGGATTGAATTGATTCGTCGTCCATTCGAGTTTGCCGATGGTCCCGAGCCAGATCGTCACATTATGCTGCATTTCTCTGATTCCGGCTTGCAACGTATTCAGTCTTTAGAATCTCGAGGAGACCTTGGTTACTTGCGCCTAGAACCGAAGATGTTGGGCATGCTGGAAAAAGACCGTGATGAACAGCGCCTTTTCTTACGTCGTGATCAGTTCCCTGAAATTTTGGTGGATGCACTGCTTGCGACCGAAGACCGGGATTTTTATCAACATGACGGGGTGTCACCGCTCGCGATTGCACGTGCATTGGTTGCGAACATTAAGGCGGGTCGTACTGTTCAAGGTGGTAGTACGCTGACTCAGCAATTGGCAAAAAACCTGTTTTTGACTCGTGATAAAACACTGTGGCGTAAAGTTCGAGAAGCGTATATCGCGCTAATTTTGGATTACCGTTACAGCAAAGATCGTATCTTAGAAGCCTACCTAAACGAAGTGTACCTAGGTCAAAGTGGAGGTGAAGCGATCCACGGGTTTGGCTTGGCGTCGCGTTACTATTTTGGGCAGCCAATCCAAGAGTTGCGAATCGATCAACTGGCGATGTTAGTTGGGATGGTAAAAGGACCGTCTTACTACAACCCAATTCGTTACCCTGAGAGAACGAAAGAGCGTCGTGATCTCGTTCTGCGCCTGTTAATGCAGCAAAACATGTTGACTTCAGAGCAGTATGAACAAGCTGTAAGTCGTCCACTCGATACGCAAAGCAAGCCACGTATTGCGAGCCGTCAGCCAGCTTATTTCCAACAATTGAGCATTGAATTAAAAGAAAAAGTTGGGGAGCGATTTAAAGCAGAGACCGGACTGCGCGTATTTACGTCTCTGGACCCAGTATCGCAAAGCAAAATGGAACAAGCTATCGCGAAAAAGATCCCCGAACTAGCTAAACGGGGTGGTAAAGAGTTAGAAGCCGCTGCTGTGGCCGTTGATCGCCATAGTGGTGAAATCCGTGCGATGGTTGGTGGTAAACGTGTCGGTTATGAAGGCTTTAACCGCGCGCTCAATGCCAGTCGTCCAATTGGTTCTTTAGTGAAACCAGCGATTTACTTAACGGCTCTAGAACAACCGGATAAATACAACCTAGGCACGACGCTACACGACACGCCGTTAAGTCTGAAGAGCAGTAAAGGTAACGTGTGGACGCCGCGCAACTACGATAGAAAATATCGTGGTGATGTGCCACTTTACATTGCTTTAGCGAAATCACTTAACGTACCAACCGTGCGCTTAGGTATGGCACTTGGCATTCCTGAAGTCTCCAATACTTTAGAGCGTTTGGGCGTGAACAAAGACGAAATTCGCCCAGTGCCTTCGATGTTTTTGGGTTCGTTTTCTTTGACGCCATTCGAAGTCGCACAGATGTATCAGACTCTGACGAATTCAGGTAAGCGTGCAAAACTGACCGCTCTGCGCTCAGTCATGGATATGGAAGGTAATGTGCTGTATCAATCCTTGCCTCGTTCATCAAGAGCCGTGGATGAACAAGCAGCATGGCTAACGACCTACGCGATGAAACAAGGGGTTGCTCAAGGCACTGGCCGCTTCTTACAAAGCCAGTTTGGTTGGGCTGCATTGGCAGGAAAAACGGGTACCAGTAATGATAACCGCGATAGTTGGTTTGTCGGTGTTGATGGTCGTGAGGTGACGACAATTTGGCTAGGCCGCGACGATAATAAACCCGTGAATCTAACGGGGTCGAGTGGTGCATTACGAGTATACGCAGAGTACTTGAAGCAGCGTATTCCTGAGCGTTTAGAGCTCCCATGGCCAAGAGAAATCACCACATTAGGGTTCAAGCCTACATCTGATGGAGGTTTAGAAATGAACTGCCGTAGTGATTACAAACTGCCGGTTTGGGATAAAACCGGTCAGATAAAGCAACAGTGTGAGAAGAAATCAAACTGGTTAAATAGCATATTTGATTGGTAGCATCGCCAAATCAACAACATTAGCTTGTTTATCTGATTAATTCTTAGTACATATTAGGGCGTGTTAGTACAGTACTGCTAGCACGCCCTACTTGATCAGATATTCAATAAAGGAAGAAGTGAATGTTCAAAAAGCTGTTATCAAGCCCATCGGTTCGCAACTTTGCGCTTTGGCTTAGTACCTTTTTGATGATCACTCCTTCTGTTTCCCTCGCAAACTCTCTAACAAAAACGGATGACTTGGAACCTCGACCAAAGGTGGCGGTTGTGCTCGCTGGTGGCGGAGCGAAAGGGGCGGCACACATTGGAGTTTTAAAAGCATTGGAAGAAATGCAGATTCCTGTGGATATTGTGACCGGTACCAGTATGGGCGCCTATGTGGGTGGGCTTTATGCCACGGGGATGAGTGCTGATGAAATCGAGAGTTTTATCTACACCGTCGATTGGGGCAGCGGTTATCGAGATCGTGTTGACCGTAGCCAACGTAGAGTTCGTGACAAAGAGTATGAAGACCGCTATCAAATTAATACCGACCTCGGCTTAAGATTCGGTGAGGTACGAGCACCAACGGGTGTGGTGCAAGGCCAGAACATGTTGCGAGTATTGCGTGAGACTACAGGGAACTTAGGGCGATTCGATTCTTTTGATGATCTTGCCATTCCCTATCGTTCTGTTGCGACAGATATTCTTGCCCTAGAAGAAGTCGTACTGGGCAATGGTTACCTTGTTGATGCAATGATGGCTAGCATGTCTGTACCAGGAGCGCTTCCTCCTTATAAGCTCAATGGCCATATGCTTGTTGATGGCGGCGTCGTCAATAACATGCCTGTCGATGTGGCTCGCGCCATGGGGGCTGATGTCGTTATTGCCGTCGATATTAGCACCGATTACAAAACCGAAGATGAATTTACGGGGCTGTTTACTGTCGCGGACCAACTCTCTAACTATCTCGTTCGTCGTAGTACACAACAGCAAGTGGACGAGCTTGAACCTCAAGATATCTATATTCGTCCCAATGTGGGCACCATGGAAACCGTCGAGTTCGACAAAATGCCTTGGGCTTTTCAAGCTGGGTACGATATTACCAAGCAATTAAAAGACAAGCTGAAAGAGTTACGCTTGTCCAACGCGGACTATCAAAAATACATCGATCGCAAACAAGAAGTTCGTAAAACTTTGATTTATGGCGATCAGCGTGTGGTTGATGACATAGTGATTGTTAATAACACGCACTACAGCGATGTGTTGTTGACGAATCGTATTGAATTAGAAACCGGACGTCGTATTTCAACGGCCGAAATTGAGAAAGCCGTTGAAAACCTCTACGCGTTAGATCGGTTCGAGCTCATCACTTATCACTTTGAAGAGGTGGATGGTGAGACATTGTTGGTTTTTGATGTTAACGAGAAGTCGTGGGGGCCTAATTATCTCAACTTCCGATTTTTTCTTGAAGATGACTTCGATACAGATAGCCAGTACGGCATAGGAATATCGACCAACTTTACCAACTTGAACTCTCATGGCGCGGAGTTGGCGTTCAACGTAGAAATGGGCACGGATAAGCTGAT
The DNA here is from genome assembly GCF_033337405.1 of Vibrio sp. YT-16. Taxonomy (NCBI): domain Bacteria; kingdom Pseudomonadati; phylum Pseudomonadota; class Gammaproteobacteria; order Vibrionales; family Vibrionaceae; genus Vibrio; species Vibrio sp. YT-16. The sequence continues at coordinate 692,823 of NZ_JAWOQQ010000001.1, read as the reverse complement.
TGAAGCTGAGTTGTATTCCCCTGTTTTATCTAGCCAAGAACTTTTTGTATCGGGGCGAATTTCCTATGGCAGTGAGAGCCGAAACTTACCTTTAACAGAGCCTCAAGCACCAGATTTAGAGTCAGTAAATGACTTTTTTCCGGTCACTTACGATGATTTTACAACAGAGTTAGCGATAGGTATCCAACCCACATTGTGGCAAGAACTTCGATTTGGCGCTCGCTACTCTACCGGAGATATTGAGCTTTCTACTTTGGCTTCTGCTGGTAAATTGGATTTTGAACGTCGTGGTCTGTTTGCCAATTATCGCCTAGACACACTTGATGATTTCGCATTTCCGACTCGTGGGCTTTTAGTCGATCTCGAATATTTAGTGTCTCATGATCAAAGTCCTCAGGGCGTTAGCCTTTTAGAAACTGACAAAATTATTGAAGATACCGTTTATGAAATCTCTGCACGATTTAAAGGTGCAGTGAGTCATCAGCGTCATACTTTAGTCGGACATGCTGAATATAGTTTTGTAGAGAGTAAAAACTCATCTTTACCGCTTGATCCCAGAGAGTTGGGCGGCTTCTTAAGCCTATCGGGAATCCCAAGAAATAGCCTGATCGGACAGAACTTATTTTTCAGCAGTTTGGTGTACCGATATAAGTGGTTTGATAATGATTTCGGATTGTTTGAAGCTCCAGTCTACCTGGGCGCATCGGTCGAATATGGCGGTGTTTGGTCTGATAATGATCTGAAACTAAACGAAGCGCCGCTTTACAATGCTGGTTCCATCTTCTTTGGTGTTGACTCACCAATAGGACCAATAATGTTGGCATACGGTCGTACCGAGCAAGATTTGGATGCTGTGTATTTGATCATAGGAACATCGTTTAATTAACCGGGTATGAGAAAGCAAAAACTTGGCATATTTGGTCAAAATTAGCAGAACTTTAGTCGTAAGTTGCTATGTTGGTCAAAATGATAAGATTTTAATTTAAGGTTAAATTTGCTATTATTTTGCCCACAGTTTGGCCTCTACGGCGCTGTTTCTCAATCATAATTGAATGAAAACAAGGGCAATGGAGAGCCAAGTTTCCAAGGATGTTCACTCCTTTACTTTAACAATAGTAATAATAGAGGAGGAACCGCAATGAGAGGAAAAAGTCGTGCTTGAAGCCTACCGTAAACACGTCGAAGAGCGTGCTGCTGAAGGAGTTGTTCCTAAACCGCTAGACGCAGAACAAGTTGCTGGACTTGTAGAACTTCTGAAAAATCCCCCGCAAGGTGAAGAAGAAGTCATTCTTGACCTACTTGAAAACCGTATCCCTCCAGGTGTTGATGAAGCTGCTTATGTAAAAGCGGGTTTCCTAACAGCAGTAGCAAAAGGTGAAGTTAAATCACCATTAGTGAGTCGTGAAAAAGCGGCTGAACTGCTAGGCACTATGCAAGGTGGTTACAACATCGAACCGCTAGTTGAGCTATTGGATGATGAAGCACTGGCAGAGATCGCAGTAAAAGCGCTGTCTCATACGCTGCTGATGTTTGATGCTTTCTATGACGTAGAAGAGAAAGCGAAAGCTGGCAATGCGCATGCACAGAAAGTACTTCAATCATGGGCTGATGCTGAGTGGTTCCTTTCTAAGCCTAAGCTTGAAGAAAAAGTCACTCTAACCGTATTTAAAGTAACAGGTGAAACGAACACGGATGACCTTTCACCTGCACCTGACGCTTGGTCTCGCCCTGATATTCCAGTACACGCACTGGCGATGCTTAAAAACGAGCGTGAAGGAATAAACCCTGATCAACCGGGTACTATTGGCCCGATCAAGCAAATTGAAGAGTTAAAAGACAAAGGTCATCAATTGGTTTACGTTGGTGATGTTGTTGGTACTGGCTCTTCACGTAAATCGGCAACAAACTCAGTGCTTTGGTTTATGGGTGATGATATCCCTTACGTTCCAAACAAACGAGCTGGTGGGTATGTGCTTGGTGGCAAAATTGCCCCTATCTTCTTTAACACAATGGAAGATGCTGGCGCACTACCAATCGAAGTTGACGTAACTAAGCTCAACATGGGCGATGTTATCGATGTTTACCCATATGAAGGTAAAGTTTGCAACCACGAAACTGGTGAGGTTCTAGCTGAGTTCTCGCTAAAAACAGAAGTACTGATTGATGAAGTTCGTGCTGGTGGTCGTATCCCATTGATCATCGGTCGTGGTTTGACAGACAAAGCGCGTCAATCGCTAGGTCTTGAGCCTTCGGATGTATTCCGTAAACCTGGTGAAATCGCAGATTCTGGCAAGGGTTACACGCTTGCACAGAAAATGGTTGGTAAAGCATGTGGCGTAGAAGGCATCCGTCCTGGAACCTACTGTGAGCCGAAGATGACGACAGTAGGCTCGCAAGATACTACTGGCCCTATGACTCGTGATGAACTTAAAGACTTGGCGTGTCTCGGCTTCTCTGCTGATCTTGTCATGCAGTCTTTCTGTCACACATCGGCTTATCCAAAACCAGTAGACGTTAACACTCACCATACACTTCCGGACTTTATTATGAACCGCGGTGGTGTATCTCTTCGTCCTGGTGACGGTATTATCCACTCATGGCTGAACCGTATGCTACTACCGGATACTGTCGGTACGGGTGGTGACTCACATACTCGTTTCCCTCTGGGTATTTCATTCCCAGCTGGCTCGGGCTTGGTTGCCTTTGCAGCTGCGACAGGCGTTATGCCGCTAGACATGCCAGAGTCAATCTTGGTTCGTTTTAAAGGTGAAATGCAACCGGGTATTACACTGCGTGATCTTGTTCATGCCATCCCTTACTACGCGATTCAGCAAGGGCTACTAACGGTAGAAAAAGCGGGCAAGATCAACGAATTTTCTGGCCGTATCCTTGAGATTGAAGGCTTAGAAACGCTAACGGTTGAGCAAGCATTTGAGCTTTCTGATGCATCTGCAGAGCGTTCGGCGGCAGGTTGTACTGTGAAATTGTCTCAAGAGTCGATCGAAGAGTACTTAAACTCTAACATCGTGATGCTGAAGTGGATGATCTCTGAAGGTTACGGTGATCGCCGTACTATCGAGCGCCGCATTACTGCAATGCAAGAGTGGCTAGCAAACCCTGAGCTGATGCAAGCAGATAAAGACGCTGAATACGCACATGTGATTGAAATCGATATGGCTGAAATCAATGAGCCAGTACTATGTGCACCGAATGATCCAGATGACGCTCGTTTGTTGTCTGAAGTACAAGGCACAGCGATTGATGAAGTGTTCATCGGTTCTTGTATGACGAACATCGGTCACTTCCGCGCAGCAGGTAAATTGCTTGATAAGTTCAATGGCCAGTTAGCAACGCGCCTTTGGGTAGCGCCACCAACAAAAATGGATAAAGACCAACTGATTGAAGAAGGCTACTACGGTATCTTCGGACGTGCAGGGGTGCGTATTGAAACGCCAGGGTGTTCACTTTGTATGGGTAACCAAGCGCGTGTTGCAGATAAATCAACAGTAATGTCGACTTCAACGCGTAACTTCCCGAACCGTCTGGGTACTGGTGCGAATGTTTACCTGTCGTCAGCTGAGCTAGCTGCAGTAGGTGCAATTCTAGGTAAGATTCCAACCAAAGAAGAATACCTAGAATACGCGAAGCAAATCGACGCTACGGCAACGGATACGTACCGCTACTTGAACTTCCATAAAATGGATCAATACACCAAGAAAGCGGACGAAGTGATCTTCCAAGAACCGGCATAATCAGAAATGCACAATTCAAAAGCACCTCACATGAGGTGCTTTTTTTATGGGAGCAATTCGCTATACTCGCACCAAATTGATACGAAAGAGGCAATCTCGGTGGAATTTGAATTCATTCGTAACACGTTGATGGGCGAGTACTACGTAAAATGTAGCATGGGACATGAGATTGTAGGGCGCTGGTTGCAAGAAGAAATTGGCAAAGATCCGATGAAGATTGCACAGGTTGAAAAGCTAATTGAGCGGTCATTTTTAGCGCCTTCTCAGGAGCATAACCTAACAGGCACGGAAATTAGCTTGATGATTCAGGGCGACGAAGTTCTTGTACAAGAAAACGCATTAGCCCATGAATATGATGTCGAGATGGAAAGTGAGTTCGACTTCTACAATGCAGAAAGTACAGCAAGTTGTGGGATAGAGGATTTCATGGCACTTATCGAACAGTGGAAAGACTTTTTGAACATTTAATGCACAGTTTTGGGTAACTTCTCTGCCGTTGCTTTAAATTTGTGAAAAGGGCGCACCGATATGGTGCGCCCTTTTTGTTTATAGATATGTAAATTGAGGTTAGTTTTTATTATTCAATAACTTAAAAACTTGGCACGTAGATTGGATTATAAGAAGTGTTTCAGGATGAAAGCTTCGGAGATAACTCAATGAAAATAATCAATGCCATTATTAAGCCGTTTAAATTAGACGATGTACGAGAAGCATTGGCTGATGTCGGTATCGAAGGGATGACAGTATCAGAAGTTAAAGGGTTCGGTCGTCAAAAAGGTCACACGGAATTGTATCGCGGTGCAGAGTATCAAGTCGATTTTCTACCAAAGGTGAAAATTGAAATCGCGACTCACGCAGACAATGTAGATCGCGTTGTTGAAGCAATTACAAAAGCTGCGCAAACCGGAAAAATCGGCGACGGTAAAATTTTTGTTTACGATCTGAACCAAGCGGTGCGTATCCGAACTGGCGAAATGGACGCAGAAGCACTTTAAGAATTCAAAGGATTGGAGATACTTATTATGGAATTAACAACAACAGTAACCGAGTTACGTTACGCACTTGACACCTTTTTCTTCCTCATTTCCGGTGCGTTGGTAATGTGGATGGCAGCAGGCTTTGCGATGCTAGAGGCTGGCCTTGTGCGCTCTAAAAACACAACAGAAATTCTTACGAAGAACATCTGTTTGTACGCCATCGCATGCACGATGTTTCTGATTGTCGGTTATAACATCATGTATGTCGATAATGGAGAAGGAGGCTGGTTACCTTCATTTGGTACGCTAATTGGTACTCAAGGTGAAGGGGCCGACCACTCTTTAGAGTCTGACTTCTTCTTCCAAGTTGTCTTCGTTGCAACTGCTATGTCCGTCGTTTCTGGTGCGGTAGCTGAGCGCATGAAGCTTTGGTCTTTCTTGATTTTCTCTGCGATTTTAACTGCGTTTATCTATCCAATGGAAGGTTACTGGACATGGGGTGGAGGCTTCCTAGCAGAAGCTGGATTTAGTGACTTTGCGGGGTCTGGTATCGTACATATGGCAGGTGCTTCTGCTGCTCTTGCTGGTGTGTTACTGCTTGGCGCGCGTAAGGGTAAGTACGGTAAAAATGGTGAAATCTATCCGATTCCAGGTTCTAACATGCCTTTGGCAACGTTGGGTACTTTTATCCTTTGGTTTGGCTGGTTTGGATTTAACGGTGGTTCTCAGTTGATGGTTTCAGATTTTGAGAATGCTACAGCGGTAGGTCAGATCTTTCTAAACACTAACGCAGCAGCGGCTGCTGGTGCAATTGCGGCGCTATTCGTTTGTAAAACTACTTGGGGTAAAGCCGATTTAACGATGATCCTCAATGGCGCGCTAGCTGGCTTGGTTGCCATCACTGCAGACCCTCTATCGCCATCACCACTGTACGCGGTTGCGATTGGTGCGGTGTCGGGTGCACTAGTAGTATTCAGTATCATTGCTCTAGATAAACTTAAAATTGACGATCCAGTAGGTGCTATCTCAGTTCACGGTGTGTGTGGTTTCTTCGGCCTAATGGTAGTGCCACTGAGCAACGGTGATGCAACGTTTGGTGCACAGCTTTTAGGTGCCGTAGTTATCTTTGCTTGGGTATTTGGTGCTAGCCTAGTTGTGTGGGCAATCTTGAAAGCGACCGTTGGGATTCGCGTTACAGAAGATGAAGAAATGGAAGGTATGGACATGCATGATTGTGGTGTTGGTGCTTACCCAGAGTTTGTTACGGTGAAATAATCATTAGCTTGTAATAAATGGTTACACACTTAACACAATAAAACCTGCTCCGATGAGCAGGTTTTTTAATATTCGTCATTGTCTTCTTATTGAACATACATATAATAACGCAACTGATAAACGTTATCATTAGCATGGTAAAGGATTAAACAATGAAAAAACTGCTAACTCTTTCAGCACTAACTTGCGCTACTCTAGCTCCAACAGCAATGGCTGCTGAAGAAGTGAACGTCTACTCTTACCGTCAACCTTTCCTAGTTGAACCTATGTTCAATGAGTTCACTAAAGAAACTGGTATCAAAGTAAACGTAAAATTTGCTAAAAAAGGCTTAGCAGAAAAGCTAGCTCAAGAAGGTGAGTACAGCCCTGCTGACGTTATTCTTACGACAGACATCAGCCGTCTAGCTGAACTGACAAACAAAGGTTTAGTTCAGAAAGTCGATAGCAAAATCATTGAAGAAAACGTACCTGCTCAATACCAAGATAAAGAGAATGAGTGGTTTGCTCTAACTCTACGTTCTCGTAGCGTTTATTCATCACGTGATCGCGTAGGTAAACTAGGCGCAGATTTCAACTACGCAGACTTAGCTAAGCCAGAGTTCAAAGGTAAAATTTGTACTCGTAGCGGTAAGCACCCGTACAACGTTTCTCTAGTTTCAGCAATGATTGCTCACAATGGCGAAGCAGAAACCAAAGAGTGGTTAGAAGGCGTGAAAGCAAACCTTGCTCGCAAACCACAAGGCAACGATCGTGCACAAGTTAAAGCGATCAAAGAAGGCCTATGTGATGTTTCTCTAGGTAACAGCTACTACCTAGGTAAAATGGTTAACGACAAAGAGCAAAAAGCTTGGGCTGATGCAGTTTACATCAACTTCCCTAACCAAGAGACTACAGGCACTCACGTGAATATCTCTGGTATGGCGATGGCTAAGTACTCTCCAAACAAAGACAATGCTGTGAAGCTAATGGAATTCCTAACGGGTGACAAAGCGCAGCAAATGTACGCAGAAGTTAACTACGAGTACCCAGTTAAAGAAGGCGTGAAGCGTTCTGAGCTTGTGGAATCTTGGGGTGACTTTAAAGCAGACAAGCTTTCTCTAGACGATATTGCAGCCAACCACGAAGCGGCAATTAAGCTATTAGATGAAGTGAAATTTGACCTTTAATTCCTTGTGGGGGTATAACAGTACCCCCATTTGATTAAAGGATATGAGATGTATTTGCAACAGCATTTGTATTTCATACAGCCTTGCAGTAATTAGGCGATGAAAGATAAACACTCTTTATGGAAAACCAGTAGTGGGGTAATAACTCTGCTACTGGTTTTGCCGATCTTAGCGATCTTCTACACCGCAATTGGTGAAACGGATGATTTGTTTGCTCATTTAATGGCAACGGTCATGCCGACTTATATTTTTAACACGGTTGCGCTAACTGTTGGCGTAATGGTGCTGTCCTTAATTCTTGGTATTCCAAGCGCTTGGATAATGGCCATGTGTAAACTGCCGACCGAAAAATGGTTGCAGTGGGCATTGGTGCTACCTCTTGCAATGCCAGGTTATATCATTGGTTATATTTTTACTGATTGGTTTGATTTTGCAGGCCCGATTCAGATCTTTTTGCGTGATGTAACCGGATGGGGACCTGGCGAGTATTGGTTCCCTGACATTCGTACGTTGCCTGGTGCGACCTTTGTGTTGGCTTTGGTGTTGTATCCTTACGTGTATTTATTGTGCCGGGCTGCGTTTATGGAGCAAAATGTCTCTTTATTGCAAAGCGCGCGTTTGCTCAAGTGCTCTCCATGGGAAAGCTTTTGGCGCATCTCGATGCCGTTAGTAAGACCCTCTATCGCAGTAGGTTTATCATTGGTCGCAATGGAGACCATCGGTGACTTTGGTACGGTAAGTTACTTCGCGGTGAATACGTTAACCACAGCGGTCTACGATACTTGGTTGGGGTACTCTAATCTTAATGCGGCAGCCAAGATTTCTGCCATGATGCTCGTCATTGTAGTACTGCTTCTTAGTGCCGAACGATACAGCCGCCGTAAACAAAAGCTTTTTCAAAGCCAATTTAACAGTCACGAAGATTTTCGTTACGAGTTGACGGGCTGGAAAAAGTGGACCGCACTGGTTTGGTGTTGGGGCTTGGTTTCAGTCGCTTTTATTTTGCCGCTACTACAGCTGATTGATTATGCGATCACTTATTTTGCGCAGAGTTGGACCTCAGAGTTTCGTGAATACGCATGGAATAGCTTAGTTGTGTCTGTTATTGCTGCGATTATTGGTGTTGCTGTCGCACTGATCGTTAACTTTACCCATCGAGTCAGTGGTAAACGAGAAAGCTTGGCATTTATGCGTCTTTCTTCTATGGGCTATGCAGTACCAGGAACGGTACTAGCCATCGGTGTGATGGTCGCTGTGCTGTTTATGGATCATCGTGTCAACGATGTTGCTAAAGCCATGGAGTGGGGAAGGCCGGGACTTATCTTTTCTGGTTCCATGTTCGCACTAGTATTTGCCATGGTTGTGCGCTTTTCCGCGGTAGCGATTGGTAGTATCGAAAGTAATTTAAATAAAATTTCTCCGTCGTTAGATATGGCATCGCGCACTATGGGTTGTAAGCCCAATGCCATGCTGTGGCGCGTGCACTTTCCGCTGGTTAAGCGCGGTGCACTGATTGCGGCTTTATTAGTGTTTATCGAGTCGATGAAAGAGCTTAATGCGGCTTTGTTACTTCGTCCGTTTAACTTTGAAACACTAGCCACATACGTTTATAACTTCGCCTCGGATGAGCATTTAGAATTGGCCGCTTTGCCAGCGGTTCTGTTGGTTCTTGTTGGGTTGATCCCGCTTGTTGTTGTTAACCGTTCACTGGAGCAAAATCACTGATGAGCTGTGCATTATCAATTAAAAACCTAACGTGCCAATATGACGATCAAACTGTACTCGAATCATTGTCTCTTGAGGTAGAACAAGGGCAGATTGTCTGTTTGCTAGGAGCCAGTGGCTGTGGGAAAACAACACTATTAAAGGCCGTTGCGGGATTATTGCCGTTAACGTCAGGCGAAATGAGTCTAAATTGCGTCACAATTGATGATGGGGAAAACTGGTTGCCGCCAGAACAGCGTAATATCGGGATGATTTTCCAAGATTACGCACTTTTTCCTCACTTGACGGTGGAGCAAAACATTGCCTTTGGCTTAAAGCAGTGCTCGACAAAAGAGAAAAATGCCAAAGTTCAAGAGATGTTAGAACTCGTGCATCTTCAAGGTTATGGCGATCGTTATCCTCATCAATTGTCTGGTGGACAGCAGCAGCGTGTTGCGATTGCTCGCTCATTAGCTTACAGCCCAGACTTATTGTTACTTGATGAACCGTTTTCTAATATTGATACGCAAGTTCGCCATGAGTTGATAAGTGAGATCCGTAAGATTTTTAAGGCCCAAGGTGTGACTGCCATTTTTGTTACGCATAGCCGTGAAGAGGCTTTTGCTTTCGCCGATAAAATGGCAGTGATGAACAATGGAGTCATCGAGCAATATGGCACAGCATCTGAGCTTTACTACCAGCCTTCAAGTAAATTTGTCGCTGATTTCTTAGGTGGTGGCAGTTACCTTGCTGCTAAACGGGTTTCGAATTCAGAATATGAAACCCACTTGGGCGTGGTTGAAGCCACGGCTCAACAAGATATTCCAGTACAGGCGGAGTGCTCTTTACTGCTAAGACCGCAGCATGTGCAAATTCAATCCGATGAAGATAGTTCGGTAACCGTATTGGAACAGCATTTTATGGGTGATCACTGCCGTTATGTGATTAACGCGAATGGTGACCGTTTGTTAGCTACAGCTTCGCAAGCATTAAATATAGGTGAGTCCGTCGCGGTGAAAATTGAAACGCAAGGCGTCCTGGCATTTGCTTAACGCTCCTGAGTATCTTTTCTATCTCGTTTACGACTTTCCAACATACAATAAAAAAGCCCGGCTGTGGAGCCGGGCAAGTGCTCTTCTCCTGTTGATGAGCGCCTTTTCAGACAGCGTTGACTCTCATCATAGTGCTCGAAGCGGGCACAAGGTTCAGTTATAAAGACAAGAAGTCTTTAAACTGTTGAAGAACACGTTCCGCAGTGTCCTTATCTTGCATCTCTGCAAAAATTCGTAGCAGTGGCTCAGTGCCAGAGAAGCGAGCGATGATCCAACCGCCGTTCTTGAAGTAGACTTTCGCACCATCTTCATAGCTGACTTTTTCGATTTCAAACTCGAACTCAGGCAACTGCTTTTCAACATAAATCTTGTTGAACAGTACGTCTTTTTGCGCTGGTTTGAACTTGCAATCGCCTTCTGCCATGTAGGCATAGCCGTACTTGCCGTAGATTTCATCCAGCAACTCAGACAGCTTCTTGCCGGTTACTGAAATCATTTCTACCAATAGGCTTGATGCGAATACGCCGTCTTTACCTTTGATGTGGCCGCGAATGGTTAGGCCACCAGAGCTTTCCCCGCCAATCAGTGAGTCATCCGCTTCCATTTGGGAGCTGATGTGCTTAAAGCCTACAGGAACCTCAAAGCATTTCTCGCCATGATCTTCGGCGACTTTATCGAGAAGGTGGGTGGTTGCGATGTTACGTACCACGGAGCCTTTCCAGCCTTTGTATTCAAGTAGGTAGTAGTAAAGCAGCAGTAGCACTTCATTTGGATGAATGAAGTTACCTTTTTCGTCGATAATACCAAGACGGTCCGCATCGCCATCAGTACCGATGCCAATATCGTAACCTTGCTCTTTCACTAGGTGCATCAAACGGTAGAGTGTTGCAGCGCTTGGCGAAGGCATTAACCCACCGAAGTCTGGGTTTTTGCCATCGTTAATCACATCAACGTCACAGCGGCCGTTGATTAATACGGTTTGCAGTGCGTTTTTCGCGACACCAAACATTGGGTCGATCAAAACACGTAAATTCGCCTTCTTGATCGCTCCGATGTCGATAAAGTCGATGATTGAGTCAACGAATTCGTTCATCGGATTGATGATTTCAATCAGCTTATCTTCAACCGCTTGTTCAAAGTCGACGCTTTTTACATCTTGCGCAGTGAGCGCGTCTATTTGTGATTCGATTTTTTGGGTGATGATTTCATCTGCGTCACGACCACCTTCAATGAAGACTTTAATGCCGTTGTAATCGGCAGGGTTGTGTGATGCGGTAATACATGCCGAGTATGCGCAGCCCATTTCTTTCGCTTTAAACATTACGATAGGTGTTGGGACAAATTTGTCGATAAAGCTAACCATAATGCCGTTTGCTGCTAGAACTTCAGCGAACCAACGACCTGCTTTATCGGAAAGAAAACGACGGTCATAGCCAATCACAAAACCGCGATCAGCAACCGATTCGTTATTCGTGATGTTTGCAACTGCTTGGGCAACCAAGCGTACGTTATCTTTGGTGAACTCCTCACCAATAAATGCACGCCAACCGCCTGTACCAAATTTGATCATGATTCGATCCTCGATAAGAGCGGCATCCCACCGCGTCTTAAATCTTTGCTAGCGAACCGATGCACTTGTAAAACATAAATGCACCGGATAAATCAAAAGGGGAGAAGGACTCCCCCAAAAGATGATTAACCTAGAGTAACGATAACTTCGTTTACTGAACCTTCCGCTTGAACTGGTACAGATGCACCATTTACAGCTTCACCGTTCACGGTAATCGACTTAACGCCTTTGCTTACTGAGTCTGGGTTAACGACTTTGATGTTGTACGTTGCTCCTAGCCATTGGCGAGTCACTTCGAAGCCAGGCCAGTTCGTTGGGATACATGGATCGATAGTTAGGCCATCGAAGCCTGTACGCACACCAAGAATAAAGTTGGTAACAGCGAAGTAAGCCCAGCCTGACGTACCTGTTAACCATGGGTGGTTTGCACGACCGTGGTCTTGGTGGTCACGACCCATGATGAACTGAACGTATGAGTATGGTTCTGCAATACGTTTTTCGATGATGTCGTTCTGGTTGTATGGGTTTAGCGCATCGTAGAACTTCATTGCACGATCACCACGACCCAGTTTCGCTTCAGCTACCCAAGCCCATGGGTTTGGATGCGAGAATATCGCACCGTTCTCTTTTACGCCTTGGTAAACACGAGTTACGAAGCCGATATCATCATTCGGTGTTGCAAAAGATGGTGAGTTTAGGTGGAGGCCGTATTCAGAGAATAGGTTCTCATCGACAGCGTCCATCGCTTTTTCTCCGCGCTCTTGAGATACCGCACCAGAAAGTACCGCAAGTGTGTTTGACTCTAGGTGTACACGACCTTCTTTTTGTTGCGCTGTACCGATCTTTTCGCCGTTTTTCGTTAGACCACGGATATACCAGCCGCCTTCTTCGTCCCAAAGGTGTGTTTCACACGCTTCACGCACGTTTGCTGCCATCTCGGTGTATTTTTCAACGTCGGCTTCCTTACCTAGGTATTTCGCTAGGTCGATGAACTCCTGCAGTGCCCAGAAATGTAGGAACGACACCATTGAAGATTCGCCGCCACCTAGGTTCAGACAGTCGTTCCAGTCTGCACGCAGACCTTTACAGATACCGGTTTGACCTACGTATTCAGCCGAGAAGTCTAGCGCGGCTTTCATGTGGTCATAAACCGTTGCATCGCCACCGTCGGCGTAAGGGATCACTTCGTCGAAGAAGCTGTGCTCACCGGTTTCCATCACGTACTTACAGATGGTTGGAACTAGCCATAGGTGATCATCAGAACAGGTGTCTTCGATGCCGTGAATTTTGTCTTCATCAGAAGGTGTTGGAACTACGGTTGGAGATTTAGATGGTTTAACATCCGCTTTTTCTGGATCAAACCAATCTGGATCGAATAGGTGTAGACCGTAGCCCGCTTTTACTTGGCCGCGCAGTAGGTCAACGATACGTTTGCGCGTCATTGCTGGGTTAGCGTGAGGAACTGAGATTGCATCTTGCGCTGTATCGCGGTAACCAAGACCAGTACGGCCTCCCACCTCGATGAATGAAGCAAAGCGAGACCACACCACACACGTTTCCGCTTGGTATAACGTCCAAGCGTTGATCATGGTATCTAGACCTTCGTTTGGTGATTTCACTTGGAACTTGCCACAACGCTCATCCCAGTGTGCTTTGATACCCGCAAATGCGTTGTCGACTTCTGCAAGGTCTTGGTACTTAGCACGCAGACGCTCTCCGTTGCCTTTACCGATACCGAGAATGTAAGCAAAGCGAACTTCTTCACCCGGCTGAATAGTAAATTGCTTATGCAAAGAGCCACAGTGGTTGTAACAAGTTTGCGCTGTATTGAAACACTTACCTTGTTCTACCGCTAACGGGTTTGCTTCGTCACGGTATAGGCCTAGGAAGCTGTCACGTTGGCCGTCGTATGAATCTGGGGCAAATGTTGAAGCTAGGTAGTAGAAGCCTTCGAAATCGTTGGTGTTGTAGTACAGGTCGTACTCGATCACGCCTTCGTTGTAAGCCGTACCTGCCGAGTACAGAGACATCTGATGGTTTTGGTTATCAGATTGAATGTGGCTGAATGAGAACTCAACAAATGAGAATGCACTGATCGTACGTGGTTTGTCAGAGGTGTTTTTAATCACTACATCCCAGATTTCAGCGTCTTCGCCTTTTGGCACAAACAGAGTTTTTGTTGCGGTAATACCGCTGTATTCACATTTGAACTTAGAGTAAGACAAGCCGTGACGAACTTCGTAGTTTGCTTCGTCTAGGCTCTTCGCAACTGGTTGCCAAGAGATTGACCAGTAATCACCTGTCTCATCATCACGCAAGTAAACGTAGTGTCCTGGGCGATCGAATGTCGCATTTGGACGGAATTTAGTAACACGGTTGTATTCTGGAGAGTTGTAGAACGAGTAGCCACCCGCGTTGTGCGAGATAACCGTACAGAACTTCTCAGTACCTAGGTAGTTGGTCCATGGTGCTGGTACGTCAGGGCGAGTGATGACGTATTCGCGATTCTCGTTATCGAAATAGCCGTATTTCATTTGTGTCTTTCCTTTTTACGAAGCTGCATCAGCAGCCAAAATTTAAAAACTCTTCAAGCGTGATGTTTCGACATCAGTTTTGTATTACTTCCACGGTTTACGGTAATTCACTCCCTGCAAATCAAGCAGAGGTAGATGGCCTTTCAAGCGTGATAAATAGTCGGTCCAATCTCGGTGTTGTTTGTCTGTCCAACATGCTTCTGCCATTGCAGTTAAACGAGGGAAGATCATGTAGTCCATGCGAGGTTGGTTATTGATAATTTCGCACCATAATGCTGTTTGAATGCCCCAAATGCGCTTACGTATTGGGTCGTCAGCAGGCACTTCAGCGAGCGGCTCGTAGTTGTAAGCTTTTTCTAGTGGCAGTGGGTTTGCCCAGTCCACGCCCGGTTCTTCAGGTGCGTAGTCTTGGGTCATATCTAGGTAAGTGGTTTGTGCTGGTTGCAGCACCACATCAAAGCCTTGGCGAGCACAGTTCAAGGCCGCTTCTTCGCTTAGCCATGAGTAGATCACCGTATCTTTACTGACTTTGTCGCCGTGTTGAGCTTCTTCCCAGCCCAGCATGCGTTTGCCCAATTTACGAAGTTTGTCTTCGGCATAACGCAAGAAGTGTCCTTGCAAATCTTTGTAGTCGCTGTAACCCAGTTGTTCCATTAGTGCTTGGCATGCTGGGCTTTTTGACCATACGCCGTTAGGTACTTCGTCGGCACCAATATGAACGTAAGGCGCAGGAAAAAGCGCAGAGACTTCTTCTAGCACTTTGTCGATAAATTCATAGCTCCCCGGCAGAGCTGGGTTAATGACGTTGTCGTTGTAATGCTGAATACTGCGGTATTCGGTGGTATCTTCCGCTTCTACCAATAGGTGTGGTAACGACTTGATGGCGGCTCGGCAATGACCAGGTACATCAATTTCAGGAATGATGGTGATGCCGCGTTGCGATGCAAATTCGATAACGTCTTTGATGTCTTCTTGTGTGTAGAAGCCGCCGTAACGTTCATCAAAGTGCGTGTACTGTGGTTCATTGATCTCATCCAATCCGCGCCAAGCACCAATATCGGTCAGTTGAGGCAGTGATTTGATTTCAATTCGCCACCCCTCATCGTCGGTAAGATGCCAATGGAACGTATTGAACTTGTAATGAGCCAGTTGGTTGATCAAGCGTTTGACTTGCTTAACGGAGTGAAAATGACGAGCACAATCCAGCATCATACCGCGGTAACGAAAACGTGGCCTGTCCTTGATTGAACAGCAAACTACTTCCATTGAGTTAGGTTGATCGCCAACTTTGATTAGTTGTAATAACGTTGCACAAGCATGGGTAAAACCAGACGAAGATCCTGCTTCAATTTTGATTGACTCTTCGGCTACTTTCAGTTTGTAAGCGCCTTCATCCAAGGTTGGGTTGCCTTTGAAGATGATCTGACTGCCATTGTCTGATGCGAACTCAAATTGGTGAATGCGCTTAAGCTCATCAAGTAGCCATTCTTTAGCTGAATTGGCCAGGCTTGAATAAACCGCGACGCCAGCATGATGATCAAAGCTAAAATAGTGATCGCTGACCTCAATATGGTTTGGTTTTGGCAGCAAGGGCTGTGCATGGGTTAAACTTGCAGGAATCTCACTGCGTTCACGGTATGGTGAAGCTAATACGATAGGCGTGACATCCACTTGTGCGCGCTGTGGGTTTCCATCAACGACAAAGTTGATCATCGCTTCGTTAAAGCCATCCGAGTAATAACGGAATGGGTTCGAACCAATACTGAATTCACAGTAATAGTGATGGTTGGCAGCCAGTACCACCCCTTCTGGCTTAAGTGTGCAAAAACTACCAATTTGAGTCAGTTGACCATTTGAAACGCTGTCTGGAAGAATGTAACGATCGAAAGCGAAAGTTAAGCTCCAGCTGTTTAGGTCTTGGTCGCTCAAGTTATGAAAGGTGAGGCCAAAGCGGCAGTTTTGTTTCTGCTCAGAAAGGACTACGAGATCAACACGATATTCCATATCTACTCCTACGCCGCACTGAGCGAGTAAAGGTTATGTTCTGGTTTGCCAGCAAACATAATTGCGCCTTCAATCGCGTCAAACTGTGGCTCAACAATCCATTGCTGAACTGGTGGTGAAAGCCAACGTACAATGCGTTCAGCTATGCTGCCCATTAAACAAATACGTGTTGCGCCGCGCTTGTTTAATGCCACGAGAAACATTTCTATATCCGCTGCGGTTTGCTTCAGCATTTCAATGGCCAGTGCATCGCCTTGTTCCGCATGTTGGAAAATAGCCGGAGAAAACTGCCCATAATCACGAGGAAGCGCCTGTTTTGACCACGCCACCACGTTGTCGACCTCATTTTCGAAATGCGTCATAACGTGTTGTGCTAGGGGCGTTTTTTCTCTGATGCCATCTTCAGCTAACAAAACTTGCTGAACTAGGCGTAGCCCCATCACTGCACCGCCACCTTGATCCGAAATAGGGAACTCACGACCACCGACAACGTGTTGCTCCAATCCGTTAAGGTAGATGCCACAAGAACCGGTTCCCGCAATCATGATTGCGCCATCTTCGCCATTGTGCGCACCAACGCACGCACCGTAAGCATCGGTATTCAGAGTCATACTGGCAAATGGATGAGGAAGAGACATGAAGGCTTGCCAAGATGCTTTGTGCTCTGCGCCAGCAAGGGCTAAGCCGACGTGCATCGACGCGAAATCTTGTTGTGTCAGACCGCCTTGCTCGGTAGCCGAAGTGATGGATTCAAGAATCGAAGCCATTGCTATTTCAGCACCTAGCATGATGTTGGCACTGCCGCTTTTGGCCTCGCCAAGAAAATTACCTTGTGAATCTTTAATCCTGGCTCGACATGACGTGCCGCCACCATCGATACCGACAAAATACATTCCCATGATTATTCTTCCTTCATATTTTTAGAGGTCGCCAACTGAGAAACATGCTGAGCTTGACTCATTATCGCGAGTAAGTACCAAGCGCCATGCGGGATCCATTGTTCGCCCCAGCGCCAGTTTTGTAACACGTCTTCTTTTTGTGCAGGTGGGTTAAATGCAATGTCTTCCTCGTCTTCAAAGCCGCCAGTGATTCCGTTACACACGCCACCTTTTGCGTTGAAGAAACCATATTGAGGGAGGTAATCAGGGTTGTTACGACCATGGCCATCTAGCATGCACATGTCGTATGGGTTTAAGCCTACAACCCAGTTCAATGCATCTTGAGCAAACACAGAAAGTTGTTGCTGTACTTCTTGCGACGCTATATGCGGTTGAGCAAGGTACGCCATGGTCGCGAGTGAGCCCAGTCGAGCATTCTCGCCTTGCCACCAATAGCCGGATTCATTGTTGTGTGCGACAAAAAATGCCTCGCGTTTTGACTCATTTACGCCTTTAACATATTGGCGAGGGTAACCGAATGGGTTGATCACTTTATTCGATATTGTGACCTCAAACTCACACGCTAGGTTGACGATACGTTTTACCGATTCCGCTCGTGCTGAGTCGTCTTCAATTGATAGATATTCGCATAGGGCAATAACTGGTAGACCAGCTTCGGCTGCGTGAAAATATGGACGGCTGCCGTCTTGGTTTGCTGACCAAAAGTGTTGAATCTGCTCATCGCTCATTTGGCGTGCAACTAAACGTTGCGTCCACAAACGGCTCTCTTCCAAGTAGCGAGTTTCTTTGGTTGCTTTAAACAGTTCTACACAAGCCAGTAGCGCACAGTATTCGTCGATAATGTTTTCTTCCCCATCATTGAGGTACTGCGTATTGTGCTCTTTTAAGTGCCAGTAACCATTTTCGGCAGCGTTGCGGTATTTTTGTTGATCGTATTCACCGTGAACACTTAAACGCGACGCTGCCGCTAGCGCTGCAATGGCGACACCGCCACCTTGTCGAAAGCCTGCTTGATAGTCGTCAAATTTGTGACCAAGTTGAGTTTCGTACGCGCAAATCTCGCGTTGCGCAGTATCTTTGCTCCACTTGTCAAAGACCGTCATGTAGAAAAAGCCTTTTTCGTTTTGCATACGCACAAGAAAGTCTGCACCGAACAGGGCTTCTTCAATCAGACGTGTACGTGTGAAAGCTGCAATGTCTTCGCTTCCTTCAAGCAATGAAACCCCTTTTAGGATGTTCCAAACCACCATTGGGGTTTGTTGAGGATTCAAATAATTCGCGTATGAAAGGTGACTTAAATACTTGCTAACGTCTCCTGATGCGTCGTACCAGCCGCCGTGTACATCAACCTTTTTATTGGAGTTTAGTACTGGAAGTTGTCGATCTTGTTGATCGAAGATCCCGCCGCAACGTTGCGATTTGAAGTAGTGGATCACATCTGACAAAGTTTGATCCAACAGAATGTGTTCGCCAACGATGAAAGAGGAAGAGCGCGTATCTTCTACTTGCAAGAAATAGTCACCTGACGTTGTGAAAGAGGAAAAGTCGATGAGGTAGAAATAGCCCTGATGCCAGTTCGCCACTTTACCTTGTTCTTCAACCGCAAAAGTTGCCACGGTTTGCTCGCTAGTGGCACAAATCAATTGAGCAGTGTAAGAAGACAAGTGTGGTTGTTCGGTCTGGATAATGGCTTTCTTTGGGCCCAGACGTTCATAACCAATGTGGTTAGTCAGTAGCAGCATTCAATGTCTCCGGGAAACGATAAAAACAGGAATGGGCCAGGCTGAACCTGACCCTCGTTATGATTAATCTTCAAATAAGTAACAGCGGACAAAGTGGTTGTCGGACAGTTGAGTGACGCCCGGTAGTCGTTCGCGACATTTGTCGGTAGCGTGTACACAACGTCCAGCAAATGGACAGCCGACAGATTCTGGTGTCCAAAGTGGGATTTCCCCTTTGTTGCCTTTCAGTTTCTCGTGAATAGACTTCGATGGATCTGGAACCGCAGATACCAACAGTTGCGTATATGGGTGTTGAGGATCGTGAATGATTTCTTCAGTATCGCCCCATTCAACCATGTGACCTACGTACATGACCGCGAGATCTTCAGCAATGTAACGCGCTGTTGCGATGTCGTGAGTGATGTAAAGCAGAGACATTTGTTTCTCGAACTTCATCTCTTCCATCAAGTTCAGAACACCGGCACGGATTGATACATCGAGCATCGATGTTGGCTCATCCGCCAATACCACTTCTGCACCAACTGCGATGTTACGAGCTAGGTTTACACGTTGACGCTGACCGCCAGATAGCTGGTGCGGGAACTTTTGCGCCGTTTCTTTTGGTGGAATAAGACCAACTTGTTCAAGTAGGTCGTACACACGCTCTTCCAGTTCTTTCTTGTTGCTAGGTGAGACCTTTTTGTGGATTAGCAGTGGTCGAGCAATATGGTGGAAGATATTGTGCGTTGGGTTTAGCGAGCCAAACGGGTCTTGCCACACCATTTGTACACCTTCACGGTAGGTCATTAAATCGTGACGAGAGGTGATGTCTTGGATATCACGACCTTTGTATTCAATGATGCCATCGGTTGGTGCGTACATTTTTGCAATCATTTTTGCAGTAGTAGACTTACCTGAACCAGATTCACCTACCACTGACAAGCCGCGGCTCTTGTACATTTTGAAAGAGACGTCGTTGATTGCGCGCATCTTAGATTGTTTGATTGAGTTACTGTTTAAAGGGAAGTCCTTAACGACATTTTTACCCTCAATCAGCAGTTCGCCGAATTGTTTGCTCATAATTCTCTCCAGTGTAATTTTTGTTCTTAGCTAGCGTTTTTTTGTTGTTAAACCTTAGCTTGAGCAATGGTGTCGCCGTACAAATGGCAATTTGAGAGGCGACCTGGTTCAATTTGACGTAATTGGGTTGGTACACGTGTACATGCTTCATGTACGCGATCGCAACGAGCTTGGAAGCGGCAGCCCCGTGGTACTTCTAGCAAGTTCAACGGGTTACCTGGAATACCAGTCAATTTGGTCTTTGGTCCAGTTAGTGGAGGGAAAGAGCTACCCAAACCTTTGGTGTAAGGGTGGTAAGGACTTTCCAGAATTTGCTTAGAAGGCGCGACTTCAATCAACTCACCTGAGTACATGATGCCGATACGATCCGAGAACTCGACCATCAATGACAAGTCATGTGTGATGAATAGAATTGAGAAACCAAACTCTTCTTTAAGCGCGTAAATTTTTTGTAGAATTTCACGTTGAACCACTACATCCAATGCGGTAGTCGGTTCGTCCATGATGATCATTTTTGGGTTCAGAGCCAAAGCGATTGCGATTACTAGACGTTGACGCATACCACCAGAGAACTGGTGCGGGTAATCACTCAATCGGCTAGGGTGGATATCAACGATTTCCAGCAGACCTTCAGCGCGTGTTTTTGCTTGAGCGCGAGTCATATTGGTATGACGCATGATGACGTCACAGAACTGCTCTTCCATGGTTAGAACAGGGTTCAAAGCGTTCATCGCACTCTGGAATACCATCGACATTTCACTCCAGCGGAACGCTTGCATGCGATCATCGCTGTACTGAAGGATATCTTCACCGTTGAAGATAACCTCACCACCTGTGATAAACGCTGGCGGCTTATGAAGGCGCATTAGTGAGAAGGCAACAGTGGATTTACCACAGCCAGATTCACCAGCCAGACCGAATACTTCACCGGGTGCAATGTCGAAGCTCACGTTGTTACAGGCGCGGACATCGCCCGCGTCTGTGATGTAGTCTACGCATAGGTTACGGATGGAAATTAGTGGTGCAGTCATGATTATTTATCTCCGCTCCATAGTGCATTTTGTGGTGCCAGTTCAGGCTCACGCTCTTTCTTGTCTTTTGCTGCTAGTTTTTTCCAGCGTTTCATGCCTTTGTGAGAACGAAGTTGAGGGTTCGCAATTTCGTCAACGGCAAAGTTCAACAGAGCAAGACCAGTAACCAGTAATGTTAGGGCAATACAAGGTGCTAGTACTTCCCACCATGCGCCAATCAGCATGGCTGATGAGGTTTGCACGTTGTAAAGCATGATGCCCCAACTGATCGTGTTGGCATCACCCAAACCTAGGAACGAAATGACCGCTTCAGTGTTGATCGCCAGCATTACTGAGCCAATGAAGCTCGCACCGACAATTGGGATAAGGTTTGGTAAAATCTCAACAAAGATGATGCGGAATGAAGACTCTCCCAATACTTCGGCAGCTTTAACGAACTCTTTCTCGCGTAGTGCCATAGTTTGAGAGCGGACAACACGTGCACCCCATGCCCAAGAAGTACCAGCGATAATCAAGGCAATGGTGAGTGGGCCTGCTTCACCGATAAAGGCCGCCAACACGAATAGCAATGGATACTGCGGAATTACTAACATGATGTTCATCGCGGCACTCAATACGTCATCCACTTTGCCTCCGAAGTAACCTGCCGATATACCAATGACTGTTGCTAAGAAGCACACGATGATGCCAGCGCCAAAACCTACACCCAGTGATACTCGTGCACCGTAAGCCACTTGCGACCAGATATCGCGACCCATTCGGCTAGTACCTAATACGTGGTCAGCCTTTTTAGACATAATCAGCGTACGACGATCGTCTGCTAGGTTTTTAGCGACCCAACCATCAGGATTGTTTTGTGCCTGTTTTACAACAAAGCTTGGGTATTCGTGTGGGTTACCGGTTCGCTTGTCTGGCGCATGCTTTGTAAGTAAAGGAGCGGCAATCGCAACGAACACGAACAGCGTAACAATGCCAAGACCAATGCGAGCAAATGCGTTACCCAAAATAAGTTTGAATAGTTCTTTCATGATTATTTGCCTCCCGTACGTAGGCGAGGGTCTAGAATCATGTACAGCATGTCAGCCATTAAGTTGAAGCACAGCATGAACATCGTCATGATAATTAACTGACCTTGAAGTACTTGGTAGTCACGAGCGTGAATTGCGTTTAGAAGAACCGTACCTAGGCCTGGGTAGTTGAAAATCATCTCGATGATTAATTGACCTCCAATGGCCATACCTAAAGACATAGACAGTGCGGTAACACTTGGAAGTAGTGCGTTACGTGCGGCGTAATTAAAGACGACGCGGTTTTCACTCAGCCCTTTACCTTTAGCCATCGTGATATAGTCTTCGGCGAGAAGGTTGATCATGTTGTTACGCATGTTAACTAGGAAGCCACCAATTTGAACGATGGTTGCACAGAATAGAGGTAGTACAGCGTGGTAACCCACGTTCTTGATGAACTCCCAGCTTGTCCAATCAGGAATAGTACCTGGCGTGTAAGCATAGCCAGATGGGAACCATTTCAGGCCAATCGCAAAGGTAAACAGTGCTAACATTGCGATAACCATTTGTGGAATCGCTTGAATGATCAATGTGCCAGGCGTTACGAATGCATCGTACTTACTACCGCGCTTCCAGGCGGCAAAAATACCAAGGACAGAAGCGATGGAGAAAGAAAGTACAACCGCAGTACCAGCTAGAAATAGTGACCAGCCAAATGCACTACCTAGTAAAGAATTAACTGAAAGAGGGTAGAACTGGATTGAGGTGCCCAATTCCCAACTTAGAATGTTTTTAATGTACGAGAAGTACTGAATGTAAATTGGCCCATCAACGAAACCGAGCAGTTCTTTCATTGCTGCGATTCGTTCTGGAGTCACCTGTACTGAAGCATTAGCAAACATCATGGTAACTGGGTCACCAGGCATTGCTCGCGGAATAATAAAGTTTAACGTCGCTGCAACTAAGAGCGCGACAAGATAGAACGACAAACGTCTTAAAAAATAACCCATAACTCACACCTTACTCACCCAGATTTTTTCCCTGTTTCTGGTTTCAGGTCGCTCCTAGCGAAATTTAGAGCGAAAAATCCCCTGACGACGAGCGCCACATATTGGTTTCGTTAACAAGGGATTTTTATAGGCGGCACACGGGATGTATGCCGCTTGAAATGAACTTCTACTTATTTAACTGGTTTTAGGTCCAGTACGTGAAGTAGACGCTCTGGGATACCTGCCCAAATGTTTGGACGGCCCTTAGGGTTTTCTTCGTTCCACCAACCAGTGAAGCGAGTTGTGTTGTATTGGTACATGTACGCGCCAGATAGCACAGGAATAGTTACTTGGTCCTGAGCAATGATCTTCTGAATGCCATGAGCGATCTCTAGCTGTTCTTGCTTATCTGCTGTCTTGTAGAAGCTGTTAAGAAGACCGTCTAGCTTATCGTTCTTGTAGAAGTGCATTGCAAAGCGAGGCATGCCGTCACCAGCTTGTAGCTTCGAGTTGTAGCCACTATCCCAGTACAAGTGTGGATCTGCACCGTGGAAGTAGTTGGTGTAAGCAACGTCGTAAGTACCTTCTAGCATAGCTTGGTTGTATACCGAGAAGTCCGGTGTACGAGCACGAGCTTTAATGCCCACTTCTGCTAGTTGCTCAACGGCTAGCTGTACCGTGTTGTTGAAGTCAGTCCAACCGTTTGGTGATTGAATTAGAAGCTCGAAAGACTTGCCAGATGGTGTATCCACAAAGCCATCTTTGTTTACATCTTTGAAGCCAGCTTTAGCTAGAAGCTTTTTCGCACCTTCCGCGTTGTATGTGTTGTAGCCTTTGTACTTGTTGTGCGTCTCTTCATCAGACCAAGCTTCGAATGCGTAGCCAAGACCAGATGCGAAGTCGTTCACTGTACCGCCGCCGTAGAAAGCGATATCAATGATAGTTTGACGGTCTAGCGCCATAGAGAACGCACGACGGAAGTCAACGTTAGTTAGTGCTTCGTTTTTCGCAGCGTCTGGGTTTTTGAAGTTCACTACAAATGCTTGAGTACCCGCTGGTGGGTACCAGTAGTGGTGATTCGGGCTTGCTGCAGCGTACGTACGGTCGATGTCTGGTACGAATGAAGACGTCCAGTCCATTTCGCCGTTAACGATTTTGCCCAAGAATTGGTCGTTGTTCGCGATTTGTGGCACACGCAGACAATCTACATCTAGGTTGTCAGCATCCCAATAATTCGGGTTCTCACACTGGATATATAGCTGCGGTGTGAAAGTGTCGATTTCAGTAAATGGACCACTTCCTACTGGATTTTCGTTTGTGAATGTAGCTGGATCTTTTACTTTGCTCCATACGTGCTTAGGTACGACGGGTACTTTCGCAATTTCGTAAGGAACGTTTGAGTTTGCTTCGCTTAGACGGAATTTAACTTGGTAGTCGTTAACTTTCTCTACGCCAGTCACCCAAGAGTTGATACCAGACTGGTCTAGCTCTGGCTTCTCTTTCACTAGGTTGAAAGAATAAACAACGTCATCAGCGGTAAACGCTTTGCCATCAGACCATTTTACGCCCTTACGGATATCGAAGGTTACGCTCATCAGGTCATCAGCCATGGTAAAGTTTTCTGCTAGACGAAATACAGGCGTGTTACCGTGCATTTCGTTAAAAACAACGAGCGGCTCGTAAATAAAGTCGGTTGTTGTGTGCAGGTTAGTTGCACCCAAGAAAGGGTTAAAGTTACGAACGAAAGTTGTAAACTCTTTAGGGTGGATAGTCAGTTCACTGCGTTCAGCCGCAGTAGCTACCGATGCAAAACCTGTAGTAGCCGTTGCAATAATTGCTGTTGCTAGTGCTGTTTTTTTAATATTGGCAAGCATAGCTGTTCCTTACTATTTGCTTTCATTTCACTAAATGGAATTGAATGTCATCAATTGATAAACACTCTCTAAGACCTACCTCTTGTACATGCCTTACTCATTACAACATTGAGTTTCGCCAAGAGTGGCCTGTAGGCCTTAGGCAGGAGTAAGAAAACACCTTATCCATAAAATAATCAAACTTGATTCCCGTTAAAAACGTTAAAATCTCTGAGCTCTCCGTTATAAACGTTATTTTGGCTAATTTTAACCAGCATTGGGCCAAAAAATAAACGTTGATATGCGTCGCAGTTTATATCCTTGTTAATAATGAGTGTTGGTGATTACTAACCTGTTGGTCCTTTTTAAATATACGTTTCCTGCTTGGTTTCTAGGTTCGGAGATCTCGCTCACATGCAGAAATGGTGTTAATTAATCAGCTAAAAATTAATCTGCCGTTCTGTTGTGATTAAGTTCGCAATCTCTATCAATAGTTCGTCAAAATCCGCTTGTTATCTGAAAAATGGCCTTTTTTATCGACAGTTTTCTTCCGTTTGTTGTCCTTTTTTTATTGTATGAATGAAGTTTTTCGGTTGCTCGAACTTACCTAGTTAAGACAAGTTAAATGGATAAGGTCGTACGTTTGAATACCAACAATAGATAGCGTTGTCTAACCGAATGTTCGTTATTGGAAATATGTTAACGGGGTAGGAAGAGGCGGTCTCTTTTATCTCTAGGAAGGGAATACTCGAATAACAAAAAAGCCCAGCATGCACGCTGGGCTAGTTTTTTGATAAATATTAGCTGGTCAATAGTCGCTGTAGTTTATCTCGTTGTGCTTCTATGTATGCTCTCTCGGGGCTCTGTTCTTTGCAGTGTTCGAGAATGAACTCTATCGAGCTTAGCACCGTTCTCCAACGTGGTGTTTTGGGTAATGTTTCTATACGCATGTATTTATCTAAAGTGCGTGTTTGCAAAGTACTACGGTCTAGATAAACGCGCCACAAGCCACTTTGCTCTGCAAATGCGAACTTACTTTCACCCGTTACAGATTCCCAATACTCTAAAGCATGTGTCATTGCGTCTACTAGAACTTCTCGCATAAGTTCTTGCTTGTCCTTTTTATTACCGAGTGCTTTGTCTGCAAGGCGCGTAAATTCTCCGCCAAGCTCTTTTAGCTTTTGCAATTGGTCTTTGTCACCATCAAATGCATAACTTGAAAGCACTTCTACGGCGGTTTCTAGATTATGTATGCGAGCGGCACTGGCTCCACCGCCGACATTAAAGATGTACATGATATCTAACCCTGAACCTTCAGGGAGCTTAAGAATGTCTGCTTCGATGTTCTGACGAATATCTTCAATATAGATATCAATCTTGCCACAGTAATGAGGTTGTTTGACGGTCAGATATTTAGGGGCAATCAGCTCATCAGCAGATGAGCGCTTTAGCTGTTCTAAGCTGCGCTTGAATAGCTTACAAGCAGCTTCGTTAGCAAAGCGAATACGCTTGTCTTCACGTAGACAGATGATAGCTTCAGGAGCCGATTCTAGCTGTTCCAACAAACGACCTTGAGTCTCAAGTAAGCTTGCTTCAACGACTGCACGCTGTCTAAGTTCAGACTCTAGCACTTTGTTTTCCATATGGCGCATTTCTGCTTTACTTGCCGTTAAATGCGCTTGGATACGTGCCGCCAACTCTTGTTTATTAAATGGTTTCGATAAATAGTCGTTGGCTCCTGCCTCAAAACCTCTTACACGATCTTCTGTTTGACTGAGTGCGGTGAGCATAATGATTGGCAACTCGGCATGATCATAGGTTTCACGTAGTTCACTACAAACTTGGTAGCCGCTCATGCCTGGCATCATGATATCCAATAACAGAAGTTCCGGCTTCTCTTGCTCGACGAGCGCTAACGTTTCTGGCCCATCGGAGACGGTACGCACACGATAGCCCTCTAAACGTAAAAAGCTTTCAAGCACGCGTAAGTTTACTGGTTCATCGTCAGCAACATACAGTAACGGGCCGTCTGGGTTCTCTGGAAGTGATAAGTCTTCACTGTTCTCTACATTAACTTCAGGGATTTGGAAGTGTCCGTGCGCAGCTAGAGTCTGGGTTGCTTGGATTTCTTCTTCACTGGCGAGCGGTAAAGTGAAACTGAAGGTAGTTCCGACCATTGGTTGGCTACTGACGTATAACGAGCCTCCCATTAATTCGATCAATTGACGGCTAATGGAGAGCCCAAGTCCTGCACCTTGACGATAACGGCTCGCGTCTTGCCCTGCTTGGATGAGTGGTTCAAAAATATGTTCAAGTTGTTCTGCGGGAATTCCTTGTCCAGTATCCACGACTTGTACGCGTACATGATCATCTACCACATTAGCGGAGATAACAATTTTACCTTCTGAGGTGTATTTAATCGCATTGCCAATCAGGTTATATAGCACTTGTTCAAGGCGTTGCGGGTCAGCTGACACTGCTTTTAAATCCGCAGGGACTTGGTTGATGATGCGGATGGTTTTACTTCCAAGTAAATGGCTAGAAAGCTCTAAAACCAATCGTGTTGCACTGCCCAAACTCACTGCTGATTTCTGGATATCCATGCTTCCATAACGCATTTTATGATAATCCAACAAGTCATCGACTAGATTAGCGAGACGCTGACCACTTTTAATGATGATATCAAGCTGATATTTCTGGCTAGCGGGGATCGCGCCATTGGCGCCGGACGCTAAGGTTTCAGCAATCCCGACCATGCCGTGTAACGGTGTACGAAGTTCATGAGAAGTCGTGGCTAAGAACTCATCTTTTAATTTATCGGCCAATTGCAGTTCTTCATTCTGTTTCTGAATGATCTGTATGTTGCTTTCTAGTTCTTCATTTTGCTTCTTAATGGTTTGAATCTTCTCTCGAATAGAGCGTTGCATTCGTTCAAAGCTTAACGCAAGCCGACCAATTTCATCTTTACGAACCGTATTAAAAGATGTGTCATCAAGATCCCCTGCAGAGACCTTTTCGGCAACCCAAGTCAATTTCAGCAACGGAGAAGTGATAAAGTTTGATAAATAGTGAGAAGCGATCACCACAAGGATAATGGCGATCAACATAGCGATAACGAATAGTTTTTCGAGTTGATGGATACGAGCGAAAGCTTCGTTTTCTGGTAACTGTACGACGAGCGCCCAAATCACACCACGAGTTTCAATCGGTGCATAAGCCGCGATGATCTCTTCACCTAAACCGTTTGTGTAAGTGCCGACACCAAATGCACCAGAGAGTGCTTTATCGATCACTTCTAAACTGTTCTTAATGTCGTCTTGTTTCGTGTTAATTGTGCGAGGTTGGTGATCATTTCCAACCAGCAAGGTGTTAATTGATGACTCTCGGTTGGCGTCTGCGGCTAACTTAGTGATGCCATTATTTGGCAAGCGGAACATGGCATAGCTGTGTAGATAACCTTGCTGAACAATTGGTGCACCTAGCCAAGCGACTGATTTCCCCCCTTCCAGCTCGAAGTCAGACACAATCACAGGAGTGTAGTCTTCGTTTACTTTTCGACGTTCAGTCACATCATCGGCGAGACGCTTGAAAGTTTTGCCAAGTGCCGAGTCTTTGTAGGGGCCTGATAACAAGTTCGTTCCGTAGTTATCGTCTTTGTTGATCGAGTAGGTGACGTTACCATTGATGTCGACCAGCAAAATGTCATTAAAATCAGAGCGCTTGAGGAGCTCCAAGTAGGCCCAATGATAGCGTTTATGCAAAAGTCGGTAACGTTCACTTCCTACATAGTTGGATGACTCGGGTAACGTTGAGGTTTTGATTTGGTCTCCGCTGCCCTCGATGTAGCGCTGTTGGGCGTTTTTACGAGACTCTTCAATATCATTGCCTAAACGACTAAAAGCATTGACGAGACCGTAGAATCGGCCACCACTGGCGTAAGCCAACTCTGAGCGCACAAAGCCCATGACTTCGGTTTCTCGTGCCTCAAAGTAGTCGATGATTTGCTGCTGTTTTGTATCTCGAACAGACAGTAAGTGTGAGGTGCTTTGTTCTTGCAGATCTTTACTGTGGGACTGCAAGAAAAAGATCGCAGTAATGGTAAGAGGTGTGATACTGAGCACCAGAAATGCGGTCATCAGTGTACTCTGAAGGCGCTTAAATTTCTGTTTTTTGTAGAATTTAAACATGGATAAGATTACAACTCATAATGGGCAGTTCTAAAACATACTTCGCTGCCGAGGTTCTCGTTAAAAACGGATAAGATGTTCAACTAGATAGAATTAACAAAATTAACGAGTTTTTTTTCTTTGACAAGAAAGTTAGTTGTAAAGCGTGCAGGGTGACGCAGTTTTTCTTATGAGTGTTGAATTTATGAGAAAAAATCGCGCAGGTTTGTGCCTGCGCGGAGGGAAGTTATGATTTTTTCGCGTAGTAGATAGAAAATTTATTGGTCTTATTTAGCGTCTCGCAATTATTAAACGCCCGCTCGATAATTGGTGGGTATTTTAAGAAGCTATTCGCGACAATCACCATTTCGCCGTCTTTGGTTAAATATTGTGGTGCCTGACCCAACAAGGTTTCCGCTGCGTTGTAATTTGTGTCTAAACCACTGTGGAATGGCGGGTTGCTGACGATAAAGCGGTAGTCTTTTGCGGTATCCGAGTATAT
Source organism: Vibrio sp. YT-16 (assembly GCF_033337405.1). Taxonomy (NCBI): domain Bacteria; kingdom Pseudomonadati; phylum Pseudomonadota; class Gammaproteobacteria; order Vibrionales; family Vibrionaceae; genus Vibrio; species Vibrio sp. YT-16. Next base: position 663,541 of record NZ_JAWOQQ010000001.1, on the reverse strand, counting down.
ATCTGATGCAAATACGCGTCCGGATAAACCATTCGCTTCTAATGTGGCTTGGCTAGAAGTGATCGCATAAGCATTAATGTCACACATCTCAATCGCGATCTCTGGATTCGCTTTCGCCATAAACGCACCGAGCACACCTGCACCACAACCAAAGTCGAGCACTTTGCCCGACAGCTTAGGTAAGGTTTCAAGCAGCAATCGGCTACCTAAGTCGAACTCGCCATGGCTGAATACGCCAGGTAGGCTCTTAACCGCTAGCGACTGCTCACCGAGTGTAACAGTGTAAGACTTAAACCAATCTGCTTGGTTGAAAGGTTTTGGTTCATTGAGGCAATTACCCCAGTAAAATGAGCAGCGACGAGCAGAGTCGTACTTGTTCACAGGGCCGTATTCTTGGAACATCTTCTCGATGCTCTTGATGCCGGAGCGGTTTTCACCAACGATGACGATTTCGGTGTTAATGCCCAGTTTCGCCATCAACATCGCCAGCAAGTATTCTGCTTCAGCTTTTGCTTTTGGCCAGTATAAAAGGACCATGTCTGCTTTTGTTTCAACATCAAATACAGAGCCAAAATGACTTTTCACTTTGTCAGATGTTTGAATTTGGCGGTAGTAGCTATAGTTGGAAGTAAACACTTCAACAGACTCACAATGAGCCACTAACTCAAGAGGAAATAGGTCTTCAACTTCACCAGCGACTAAAACGTGTTTTCCGTTGAAGTATTCAAGTTGGCGCTGAGCTATTTGGCTAGGAGCGATATAAGCAGACATAAATTTGGTTCATCAGGAATAATTTGGGGCAGATTTTCGCACAATCTGCCCCAAGCTTGAAGTGATTAAGCGGTGACTAGCTGTTGTCTTGTTGGTTAAGGAAGTCTTTGAATTCTTCCTCGTAGATATTAAACAGTACCATGGTCACGGCAAAAATAAGTGGGCCGTAGATAAGACCAATCAAACCAAACAGATGCAGACCACCCAGTAATGAGAAGAAAATCATAAGGGTATTCATGCCGGCGCTGCCTTGCATTAGCAACGGACGTAATAGGTTATCTATAGAGCCAACGATAACTACACTCCACACCGTCAAGAAGATAGCCCAAGTCATATCGCCTGTTAAGAACAAGTACGCTGCTGCAGGAATCCAGATTAGCGCGGTTCCTACCACTGGAATGAATGATGCAAAGCCCATCATTGTTCCCCAAAATAACCCAGGGAAACCGGCGAGCCACATACCGATACCGCCAGCCAAACCTTGAGCAATCGCTGTCATGAATGAGCCCATTACGGCTGATTTAGAAACTTGCTCTATCTCTGTCAATATGCGGTCTTCTTGGCTACGTGAGAGTGGCAGGATATGACGAATCGCAGAGATAATTTTGTCGTGGTCACGAAGCAGAAAAAACAGCACAAACAGCATTAAGAAGAAGTTCATTAGGAAGTTGGTTGCGTCTCCTAAAATCTTTGCGCTGATAGCGACTAAGTTAGAGCCAAACGATGTGGCAAATTGCCCAATTTTCTCAGCAATGGCTTTGGGCTCGATTTTATCAAAAGGTAAGTACTCATTAACAATCGCTAAGCCTTTGATAACGAAAGGATGTTGGAATATATCTTGGATACCACCATTGGTAACCCAATTATATGTATTTTGTGAGAAAACAGAGCCTTGCTGAACAATGGCGGCAAACACAAATAAAAGCGGGATAACAATAATAAACGTCAAGACGACACATGACAGCAGTGCCGCCATATTGGGGTGCTGGGGAATTTTCTGCTCAAACCATTCGTGTATCGGAAACATGAGCAAAGAAATGATAAAAGCCATCACAATGGAATTGATATATGGCTCAACCAATAAGTAGCAAGCAAAAGCAGCGGCGAGTAAAGCAACCATTAGTACTCGGTGACTCGACGTTATTTTTACATTATTTGGCATGGTATTAGTCCAACTTACAGGTGACGTTTACGGTTTATGCCTTCAATGATGGCGTGTAACCTTTATTACTTTGCACTCTTAACTCTTTCAAGCTTATGACAATGCCGAATTAGAGCAGGGCGATGTACCTTGCTATAATGACTACAAATCAGTCGGTTATCAATCAAGAGATGAGCTATGGGTTGTTGCAACGGTGATAAAAAGTGTCAAACTGAGAAAAAAGCTAAGCGAATACCGTGGTTTGGCATTGTCGTTGGGGTATTAGCGATATTGGTTATTTTGAATTGGCAATAAAAAAGGACCGTTACGGTCCTTTTCTAAATGCGTTATCGCCGTTTTTAGCGATTATTTCGCTTCTTCTGCAAGAACAGCAAAACAGCGGTCAGCCGCTTCTAATGTGGCATCAATCTCTTTTGAACCATGAGCGAGTGAAGTAAAGCTCGCTTCAAACGCAGATGGCGCAAGGTAGACACCGTGTTTTAGCATTAAGTGGAAGAAACGCTTGAAGCGTTCTACATCGCACTTCGTTACGTCTTCGTAGCAAGTTACTTTTTCCTGGTCAGTGAAGAAGAAGCCGAACATACCGCCCACTTGGTTAACAACTAGCGGAATACCGTGTTTTTCTGCTAGAGACTTAAAGCCTTCAGCAAGTTGTTTCGTTTTAGAAGCTAGGCGCTTTTCGTTGCCTTCTTCTTTTAGAAGGTTCAAACATGCGTAGCCTGCTGCCATTGCGACAGGGTTACCGGAAAGGGTACCAGCTTGGTAAACTGGGCCTGTAGGTGCAACGTATTGCATCACTTCTTTACGGCCACCGAAAGCACCTACTGGCATACCGCCACCAATCACTTTACCCAGTGTCGTTAGGTCGGGTTTGATGTTGTAGTGTGCTTGCGCGCCGCCTAGAGCAACACGGAAGCCTGTCATTACTTCATCAAAAATTAGTAGCGCGCCTTCTTGATCACAGATTTCACGTAGCCCTTCGTGGAAGCCTTCCACTGGTGGAATACAGTTCATGTTGCCTGCTACTGGCTCAACGATGATACAAGCAATTTCGCCTTTGTTAGCAGCAAATAGCTCGCGTACAGAATCTAGGTCGTTGAATGTTGCTGTTAGCGTGTGCTTAGCAAAATCTGCAGGAACGCCAGGAGAGCTTGGTTGACCTAGAGTTAGTGCACCAGAACCTGCTTTTACTAGCAAGCTGTCAGCGTGGCCGTGGTAACAACCTTCAAATTTCATGATCTTGTCGCGACCGGTGAAGCCACGTGCAAGACGAATCGCGCTCATCGTAGCTTCAGTACCAGAACTTACCATGCGGATTTGCTCCATTGATGGAACAAGCTCAGAAACTAATTCTGCCATCGCGATTTCAAGTTCTGTTGGCGCACCGAAGCTAAGACCGCGTTGCGCTGCATCAATTACTGCTTCGCGGATAACTGCGTGGTTGTGGCCAAGAATCATTGGACCCCAAGAGCCAACGTAATCAATATACGCTTTACCATCGGCATCAAAAATCAGTGGACCGTCTGCTCGTTCGATAAATAGCGGAGAACCGCCAACGCCGTTGAATGCACGAACTGGTGAATTGACACCGCCAGGGATGGTTTGCTGAGCTTTTTGATACAGCTCTGATGATTTGGTCATGGGGTTATCCTCTTTTGATTGCTCGGACCAAGTGGAGCGCATTGTACCTAGCTATAATCAAGTTAGAAACGTTTTGCTTAATTTATGTGTTGTTTCGCAGTGTAATCTTATATATCCGCATCTGTTATAAAGAATCGGCGGCGAATACTTGAACGAGTTTGTCAGGTATTGGATAATCGTCTCAATTAGCACAAATTTGACGTCTTGCTTCAGGCTTGACGCATTACACGAGTGAGAGAGGTCTTCGTGAGCGAAGTAAACGTACCATTATCTTTTTCTGACGCAGCAGCATCTCGCGTTAAAGCATTGATTGCTGAAGAAGAAAACCCAGCATTGAAACTGCGCGTATACATTACTGGCGGCGGCTGCAGCGGCTTCCAATACGGCTTTACTTTTGATGAAAATGTAAACGAAGGCGATACGACAATCGTAAACAGTGGTGTAACACTGGTTGTAGACCCTATGAGTCTGCAATATCTCGTTGGCGGTATTGTTGACTACACAGAAGGGTTGGAAGGAGCGCGCTTCTTCGTAAATAACCCCAATGCAACGACAACATGTGGTTGTGGTGCATCGTTCAGTGTGTAATTAACACCTAACAGGCAGCTAACGGCTGCCTGTGCTTTATGTAGAAGGATGTCACGTAAAGCGCACGCTCGCAGATATGCAGAGAAATAATAAAAAGGACTTTATATGTCTGGACTTTCTTTTGGACGCCGAATTGTCGAGCGCCCTTGGCTAGTATCTCTTATCCTCGTCTTACTTCTTGTTGCATGGCTAACCATCGGCCAACTCAAAGCACAAGATGATCATCCTAACTCTTCAACATCCACGAACACGACACCACTTGCAAAGGTGATGTTTGATACTTTTCTTGCCGAACCTACCAGTAAAACCATTGAATTGTATGGACGAACAGCGCCCAATCGTCAAGCGCGTCTTGGCGCCGAAGTTGCCGGTAAAATAGTCAGTCTTAACATAAAGAAAGGCCAAGCGGTCAAACAGGGACAAGTGATCGCAAACATCGATAAGCGCGACCTTGGCATTCAACTTAAACGGGCCCAGGCGATGCTGTTGGTTAAAGAGAAAGAGTTTAATGCAGCTAAATCGCTAAAAAGTCGTGGACTGCAAGGTGAGGTTGCATTTGCGACAGCGCAAGCAGCGTTGGTAGATGCACGTGCGAATTTGAGTAACGTGCAAACGGCTTTAAGAAATACTGAGGTTAAAGCGCCATTTGATGGCATCGTAGAGCACCACTTTGTTGAGTTAGGTGATTTTGTCGGGATTGGCGATCCTATTGCGACGGTCATTGATTTGGATACTTTAGTGATTGAAGCCGATGTCAGTGAACGGCATATACAATACCTTAAGGAAGGCCTAGAAGCCGACGTAAGAACCATTAACCAACAGCATCATCAAGGTCGTGTGCGCTACATTGGACGTGTTTCTTCTGCTTCTACTAATACATTTCCAATTGAAATCGAAATTGATAATCAAGACGCAAGAATTTCTGCCGGTATGAGCGCAGAAGTACAGCTGCCTTTGAGTGAAGTGTTGGCGGTAAAGATTACGGCTGCCATGTTAGCACTAGATGAAGAAGGTAACTTAGGTGTCAAGACACTGCGTAATGAGCATGTTGAGTTTGTTCCAATTCAACTCGTTAAGGCCGAGGATGATGGTGTGTGGCTCTCTGGGTTAGGAGAGCGTGTAGACATTATCGTGCTGGGACAAGGTTTTGTGCGAGATGGTGATCAAGTACTGGCCAATAAAGTTGATGACGTAGTTCTTGAAGCAGCTAATGAGCAGTAAGGAGCACCTATGTACACTCTGATTGATGCTGCGTTATCTCGCGCTCGCACTATGCTGACATTATTGGTGATGATATTAATTGCAGGTGTCATTACTTACGTCACAATCCCCAAGGAATCGAGCCCTGATATTACCATTCCGATCATTTATGTTTCTGTTGGACATCAAGGTATTTCTCCTGTCGATGCCGAGCGTTTATTGGTTCGCCCAATAGAGCAAGAGCTGCGTTCAATTGAAGGCGTAAAAGAGATGACCTCTGTGGCATCAGAAGGTCATGCTTCGGTGACGCTGGAATTTAGTGTCGGAGTGGATCTTGATAAAGCGATGGCAGATGTGCGTGATGCGGTTGATCTTGCGAAGCCAAAGTTACCAGAGGACAGTGATGAGCCAACGGTAAACGAAGTCACGTTTGCATCTGAAGAGCCTGTGTTGACCGTTGTGCTCTATGGCACCGTACCAGAGCGAACCATTGTTCAGATTGCCAGAACGTTACGTGATCGTTTGGAAAGTTTCCGTCAGATTCTTGAGGTTGAAATCGCAGGAGATCGCGAAGACATCGTGGAGATAGTTGTCGATCCGCTATTGATGGAAAGCTACGGTCTCGATCAAGCGGATATCTATAATTTAATCGCCTTGAATAACCGAGTTGTGGCAGCGGGGTTTGTCGATACTGGGTATGGACGCTTTTCGGTAAAAGTCCCATCGGTTTTTGATTCACTGAAAGATGTGCTTGAATTACCGATCAAGGTGAATGGCAAAGAGGTGATCACTTTTGGCGATGTGGCGACAGTACGGCGTGCATTTCGCGATCCTGAAAGTTTTGCTCGTTTAGATGGCGAATCTGCCATCGTTTTGGACGTAAAAAAACGGGCAGGGGAAAACATTATTGAAACGGTTGAGTTGGTAAAAGAAGTACTGGCTCAGGGACAGAAGCGCGCCGAGTGGCCCGACAATTTGCAAGTTAAATACACTTGGGATCAATCCGACGATGTCAAATTGATGCTCAGTGATCTACAAAACAATATCTTATCCGCAATTATCCTCGTAGTTATCGTCATTATTGCCATATTGGGGGTTAGGACCGCGCTTCTCGTGGGGATTTCTATTCCAGGATCGTTCTTGACTGGGTTGTTGGTGTTATCGGTATTTGGGCTGACGGTCAATATCGTCGTACTGTTTGCTTTAATTATGGCGGTAGGCATGTTGGTGGATGGTGCCATTGTGGTGACAGAGTTTGCAGATCGGCGCATGCAAGAAGGAACGCCACGTAAAGAAGCCTATCGAGATGCAGCAAAGCGAATGGCCTGGCCTATTACCGCATCCACAGCAACCACATTGGCTGCGTTTGCTCCGTTACTTTTCTGGCCAGACATCACTGGTGAGTTCATGAAGTACTTACCACTTACTTTAATTGCTACCTTGGCCGCTTCGCTGATGATGGCTTTATTGTTCGTTCCTGTCATCGGTGGGATCATTGGCAAGCCTCAAGTAGTCAATCAGAAAGCTCAGCGAGAAATGGTGGAGCTGCATAACGGCAACTTTGAAAAAGCGACTGGCATTACCAAGCTTTATTACCAGACTCTGTCGGTAGCGATTCGTCATCCATGGAAAGTCTTACTCAGCGCGATACTGCTAGCGGCAGGTGTCGGCTTCACTTACAACAAAGCTGGCTTGGGTGCAGAGTTTTTCCCTGAAGTGGACCCTGCCTTTTTTACCGTTAAAGTTCGTTCTTATGGTGACCTGTCTATTCACGAAAAAGATGTTGTTATGCGCGAAATCGAGAAGGTGATGCTCGGTCATGACGAGTTTGAAAGTGTCTACACGCGCACAGGAGCGAGCGATAATGGGGACGAGATTGGCCAGATTCAAATAACGCCTGTGGATTGGCAGTATCGACGCAAAGTGAAAACCATTATTGAGGAACTAAAAGAGACGACAGACCGCTTTTATGGTGTTGAACTTGAGTATAAATTCCCGGACGCAGGACCGCCTGTCGAGCATGATCTCGTGATTGAAGTATCATCACGAAACTTGAGTGTTAGTGCGTTAGATGAAGCGGCCAAAAAAGTACGACATTGGGCTGATGGTAATCCTGCACTGACCAACTTGAGTGATACCACTAATAAGGAAGGGATTGATTGGCAAATTGATATCCAGCGAGATGACGCTTCTCGCTTTGCAGCGGATGCTACCTTAGTCGGGAATACCGTCCAGTTTGTTACGAACGGCTTGAAAATAGGCGATTATTTGCCCGATGATGCGGATGAAGAAGTCGATATTTTGGTGCGCTATCCGCAAGATAAGCGCGACATAGGTCGATTTGATCAACTGAGAGTGAAAACGGCAGCTGGTCTGGTACCGATTACGAATTTTGCTCAAATCAAACCAGATCATAAGCAAGACACTATTCGTCGGGTCGACGGTCATCGAGTTATCAATATTAAAGCGGATATGGTGGAAGGTTACAATTTGGCGCTTGAGTTACCTAAGATTGCCGCTGGAATGGAACAGCTCGACTTACCGGAAGGCATTGAATATAAGATTCGGGGTCAAAATGAAGAGCAGGAAAACTCATCAGCATTCTTGCAAAATGCTTTTATTGTCGCGCTTGGTGTGATGGCTTTGATTTTAATTACGCAGTTTAATAGCTTTTATCAAGCTTTCTTAATCCTTAGTGCAGTGCTGTTTTCTACCGTTGGTGTCTTCGCCGGGTTACTTATTTTCCAAAAGCCATTTGGCATCATTATGTCGGGAATTGGAGTGATTGCGTTGGCTGGTATCGTGGTAAACAACAATATTGTTTTAATCGATACTTATAATCAGATGCGTAAACGTGGCTTAGAAAAATCTGAGGCTATTTTGCGTACGGGTGTGCAGCGTTTAAGACCCGTTTTACTTACGACGGTGACCACCATATTAGGCTTATTGCCAATGGTGTTAGAAATGAACATCGACTTAGTTAATCAGAAAGTGGAGTTTGGCGCACCAAGCACTCAATGGTGGTCTCAGCTTGCGACCGCTGTCGCGGGTGGTTTGGCGTTTGCGACTTTGCTAACGTTAATTCTGACACCGTGTTTGCTTATGCTCGGGAGAGAGCATCACTCCGAACAGTAAGCTTTATCGTGATGATATCGACAAAACAAAAAGGGCAGCTTCGCTGCCCTTTTCAATACCTGGCTTACTTCATTGCTAGCAGTTTGCTGTAGCGTTCAAGCTTGTCCATGCTAATTTTCGCGTTTGCCATGAAAGTTTGTCTCGCTTTGCCTGTCAGGGATTTAGATTGTGGCAAATTCACCGTGCGCGGGTTTTTATGGACACCATTCACAAGGAACTCATAGTGCAGGTGAGGGCCAGTTACACGGCCAGTTCCGCCAAGCGTACCGATGGTTTGGCCTTGCTTAACGCGTTGACCAGCTCGTACAGTACGTTTGGTTAAGTGCAGGTACTTGGTAATGTAAGTATTGCTATGTTTAATGAAAACGTAGTTACCATTAAATTTGTTGTAAGACGATTTTTGAACAACGCCATCACCAGCCGCCCAAATCGGGGTGCCCACTGGTGCTGCATAGTCCGTGCCTCTATGAGGACGAACGCGTCCCGTCACTGGATGTAAGCGGCGTGGGTTGAAATTAGACGAAACTCGACGGAAGTCCAACGGCGCGCGTAAGAATGCTTTTTTCATTGCACGCCCATTTTCGTCGTAATACTTGCCACTTTTCTGATCCAATATTGCGGTAAAGGTATCGCCTTGGTTTTTAAAGATCGCAGCAATGATTTTTCCACGGCCGATTACTTCACCTTCTACCACTTCCTCTTGGTAAAGTACTCGGAAGCTGTCGTTTTTACGAATATCTAAAGCAAAGTCGATGTCCCAACCAAATATGCCAGCCAGTTCCATGATTTGGTTACCATTTAATCCAGAAGATATTCCTGCATTCCAAAAGTTTGATTTGATGGTGGCTTCAGCGTAGTTGTACTGGAAGTCGACTTCTTTTTTATCAACTTCAGAAACGTACTTGCCGTCTTTTAATGTGATACGAAAAGTCTCGAACGCGCTTAGTGTTCTTCTTAGCTGCACCAAGTTGTTATTTTCGTCAAAACCAAATTGCAATCGGTCACCAGGTCGAAGCCGAGTTAACTGTTTTTCCACTTCTTTGTCTGATGACACCAGTTCATGTAATAGACGAGCAGAAAGCCCTACGCGACTAAATAAGATGGCAGCACTCTCGCCATTTTTTACCTTGTATGTCTCCCAGCGTAGCACGGCGGGAACCGCAGGCGATGAACTATTTAGTGCACTGAGTTCGAGGGAAACTGGCACAGGATAATGTTGACCAACTTTTAATCGGCTCTGCTGCGGGTCTAGGTCTTGCGGATCAGGTAAAAAGAAGAGCGCGAAGATAATCAGCGCACTAAAAAAACCGATCAATACTTTGTGCAAGAGTGGAAGTCGGACAAAAATCGAATGCATGAGGTACTTGATTGCTAAATTAAACGGAAAAAGTGACAACTACCTAGTCTAACGTGTTTCAAAATGCATCGCTATTCAAGTAATATGTTCAGCTATTATATTTTTGCCAAATCTGTGGGAGTGAACAAGAATGGCGAGCATTGAAGCTGCACTAGCCGAGATTAAGCGCGGTGTTGAAGAGCTGATTCCAGAAGAAGAGCTAATCGCAAAACTAAAAGAAGACCGTCCTCTACGTATTAAATTGGGCGCTGATCCAACAGCACCTGACATTCACCTAGGACATACGGTTATTTTCAATAAGCTTCGCTTGTTCCAAGAACTAGGTCATGAAGTGACGTTCCTAATCGGTGACTTCACTGCAATGGTTGGTGACCCAACAGGTAAAAACACAACTCGTCCACCGCTAAGTCGTGAAGACGTATTGCGTAACGCTGAAACGTACAAAGAGCAAGTGTTCAAAATTCTCGATCCTGCAAAGACTAAAATTCAGTTTAACTCTGAGTGGCTGTCTGAATTGGGCGCAGAAGGTATGATTCGCCTTGCGGCAAACCAAACCGTTGCTCGTATGCTAGAGCGTGACGACTTTAAAAAGCGTTACGCGGGTGGTCAGCCAATTGCTATTCATGAGTTCATGTACCCACTTCTACAAGGTTGGGACTCAGTAGCAATGGAAACGGATGTTGAATTAGGTGGTACAGACCAGAAGTTCAACCTTCTAATGGGTCGTGAACTGCAAAAGTCTCACGGTCAAAAACCTCAGGTTGTACTGATGATGCCGCTTCTAGTGGGCCTTGATGGCGAGAAGAAGATGTCTAAGTCAGCAAACAACTACATCGGTATCAGCGAAGCGCCAAGCGAAATGTTTGGTAAAATCATGTCTATTTCTGATGACTTAATGTGGAGCTACTACGAGCTGCTCTCTTTCCGTCCTCTGGAAGAGATTGCTCAATTCAAAGCTGATGTAGAAGCGGGCAAAAACCCTCGTGACATCAAAGTATTGCTAGCAAAAGAAATTATTGCTCGTTTCCACAGTGAAGCCGATGCCGATGCAGCAGAGCAAGAATTCGTAAACCGTTTTGCGAAGAACCAAATTCCTGATGAAATGCCAGAGTTTGACTTTGACGCAGGTCGCCCAGTGAGTAATCTGTTGAAAGAAGCAGGCTTATGTCCATCATCGTCAGATGCGATGCGCATGGTTAAGCAGGGCGCTGTGAAGATTGATGGTGAAAAAATTGCGGACAGCAAATTTGCTCCAGAAGCGGGTACTTACGTGTTCCAAGTAGGCAAACGTAAATTTGCTCGTATTACTATTCAGTAATTCATAATGACTGCAAATGAAAGCGTCCGAAGGGCGCTTTTTTTGTATGAAAATTTAGCAAAAACGGCAAAGTAAAACTTCCATACCTGATGAACTTTGCTACTATACTTGCGCTGCCAATAATGGCAGCGCTATCGGAGATTTACATGAACAATACCGACCATCCTCCCAGTCGTTGGGTGAGTAAGATTAAGGGAGCGAAATAACCCGCTTCGGTATTGGCGATCTCCGCCTTACCTAAGTGGTGAGGCATCTTTTCTAATTTTCTTCTCGTTATTTCCTTCATACATTCTGAATAGACAGTGCATTCGCATTGGTTTTCTCTGTGCATCTTAATTGTTGTCTGACTTTTAGCGTGCAAGAGTGGCTTTTCATGCTTTGTCGATGGTCGTTACCAATGCCAATCGGGAGATTCGCCATGACGGTAATGAACAACACTTTTATTGAAACAACACCAAACTTTTCTGAAGTAGAAATTGGTGCAGCTCGCAATGCATTCTTGCAGTACGAGCAAGAGCAACAAGTCCATTTGCTTACGGTTATGCCGATTGATGAGGCTGTAGGTATTTTACAGCATTGCTCTGTCGGCTATGTGAATAGTCTTATTGCTCAACTTGAGCAAGCAGGTCATGACAAACGCGCACGTCATTATGCTCACCAACTGGGTCTGCATATGTCTGAAGTTGATACACCCGATGGTTATTTATCAACTAGTGTTTTAGGGCATGTAAAACAGCGTATTGGATGGATCATTGCGCTGGCTCTTTTAGGGATAGTGTCAGGCTTGATCATCGCTCAGTATGAGGACACCCTTAGTCAGCTTGTTTTACTTGCAGTGTACATGCCAGTGATTGCAGCTGCTGGTGGTAACACAGGAACACAAGCAGCAACTTTGGTGATTCGTGCTCTTGCTACTGGAGAGTTAAAAAAACGCCAATGGTTAGAAGTTTTGTGGAAAGAGAGCCGAGTCGCTCTATTTATTGCGCTAGCAATCGCTATCGTGATGATTGGACGCATTATGTTATTTAGTGCAGGACAATCAACAGGAGGCTTTGAACTGACCGATATCGCACTGGCAATAGCAGTTGCGCTGTTCATTCAAGTCACCATTTCTACAACATTGGGCGGGCTGTTGCCAATTATTGCACGAGCTTGCAAGTTGGACCCGGCCGTATTGGTGAGTCCAGTTCTTGCGTCTATCGTCGATATTTCAGGAATGTGGATTTACTTTAACGTGGTGAACTATTTCTTAGGTATTGCCTGACTAAAGTTCACAATGTCATTGTAAAAAAGCTGCTCAAAATGTGTAATCGGGGCGATGACAGGTGTGTTGTCGTCCCGTTTTTCTGGGAAGTAGTCTGAAACAAACTGAACAAAAATGGTGTTAGGTTGACCATTTTTATCCAAGCCATATCCAGCCATATTGTAAGTCCCGTAGATAGAGCCACTTTTCGCGATCAGCTGTCCTTTAATTGGAAGTTTTCGCATACTTTGTCGGTACTTTAATGTGCCGGATTCACCTGATTTCGGCATGATGGCAATCAATTTGAGTTCGTTTTCATGCTTCCAAATATAGCGCAGCATTTCAGCCATCTTGGTCGCGGAGATCCGGTTATTTCGCGAAAGTCCTGAGCCGTCTTCTAGGCGCGCATTACGAATATCAATACCAGTGTTGGCGAAAATGATCTGCTTGATCGCTTCTGTACCGTTAGTAAAACTGCCTGGCTGAACGAAAAATTTAGCGCCAAGTGTTTTGGTTAATGTGTCGGCAATTAAGTTGTCAGAGTTTTTGAGCATATCTTCGAGAATGTCTGTTAAGGCCTTTGATTGATGCATTGCGATGAGCTTTCGCTGCTTTTCTGGCGCCGTACCGACCCTAATCTTTCCCGATACCCCAATGTTGAGCTCCTTGAGCAAAGCCGCCAACCTTTGACTGGTGTAACGCTCAGGGTCTTGAACCGCAAATTTCAGTGGCAATGGTTTGTCTCTTTCAACCAAGCACCCTGTTAGCTTGTAGTTGTTATCGGGATTTGCAACTAAACCTAAGTCACAATGACGACTTTTCTTAATGGTTTTAGAAACTGTTTCTACGGTACTTGTGACACGAATAGGTTGATGCTCTGGTACGTAGACCCGCGTTCCACCATCTTTTTGTGTATAGATAGAGGCTTGTACACAGTTGTTATTGAGTGTGATGGTCGATGCCGGAGCGCTGTAGCAAACTCCCAAGATATCCCACGGCCAGCCCACCGCACGGTTATAACCAGTGAATGCGCTGTTATCGAGCCATAGGTCACCGTTAATCCGTTTTAAGCCATTTTTCTTAGCTAGAGTGAGAAGTGATTTTAAGTCGTTGGTTTGGAGTGTTGGGTCGCCGACAAAGTAAATCACTGTATCTGAGTTCGACGTTTCCAGCTTGGTTCGAAACCGGAAGTTATCACCCAGTTCTAGCTTTGCGGCTAATGCGGTGACGATTTTTAATGTACTCGCTGGTGGGAACAGTTGTTCGGTAGGATGAACACCGTCAAGCTCAGCATTTTCACTGAGTTTTTCCGCAACTAAACTGATGCGGGCGCCTTCAGGCAACACCTCTTGATGAGGGTACGCTTGTGAAAAAGCAGAAAGTAATGAAGAGAATATGAGCAAGGGCCAACGTAAACGCATAATGATACTTTCTAAGGTGAGTTATGTGATTGAGTATACGCAAGTCCTTTCAATATGCTAGGTAACTAAAGAAATGCTTCAAATGTCTTCATGAATGAGACACGAGAGAAAGGCGCGCTGCTTAAAATGAAGTATAAAAAATGCCCGCTTAAAGCGGGCATTCGATATTCTAGTCAAAGACCGGAATTAGAAGTCGTAACGTAGACCTAGAGCTAGCTCGTCTTCAGCATCGATCTTAGTTGCAACTGTTTTGCTCGTGTCAGTTGAACCAAACTTGTCACCTGCATCAATCAGGTTGAAGTTGTAAGAAATGTAACCACGGAAGTTAGGCTTGAAGTAGTAAGAAGCATCAACAGCGAAGTTGTTTGCAGAAGTTTCGTTGTTAGTTTCTGCATTGTTGTATGATGTTGTAAATACTGTTTGGCCTAGAGTGTAAGCACCCGCTAGCTCGTAACCAGTGTAATCAACTGTGTTACTGTTGTTTGAATCTTCCATTTTCTCGCCGTCAGTGAATACACCAGCGAAGTAAAGATCAGACATTGTGTAAGATGCAGCTAGCATGTACTCGTTAGCTTTGTCTTGATCTGCGTAACCAGCACCTAGCTCAAGACCAGTGTCAGCTAGAGCGTAGATTGCAGATAGAGAGTAACCGTCTTGTTTGTTGTCGTAGTACTCACCAGTGTTTTTGTTTTCCATACGATCAGCGAAGCGGTAGCTTGCTTTTACGCTTAGGTTTTCAAACTGGCCTTTGTAAGCCATCATGTTGTCTGTACGGTCTGATACAGCTAGTTTGTCTGCTGCAGAGTTACCGTGGTAAGCCATGATATCTGTGAAGTCAGTGATAACGCCTAGTGCACCTTCAGTTTTACCGTATGCGAACTCACCGTAAGCACCGCCAAGACCAGCGTAAGCAAGACGAGTTTCTAGATCGCTCTTGTCGTCGCCGTCTACAGTACCGTTTTGAGCAGTCTCAAATTCACCTTCCCAGAAACCAACACCGTATAGGTTGTCATTGATTTCTTGTTTACCAAGGAAGTTTAGACGGATGCGAGATTTGTCTTGAGCGTCGCCATCTTTCATAGATAGACGTGCTTCAGCACGGCCGCCCATTTCTAGAGAAGTACCGTCTTGGTTGTAAAGTTCAGCTGCGTTTACGCCAGTTGCCATAGCTGCTGCAGATACAGAAAGAGCAATTAGAGTCTTTTTCATCTTATTTGTCCTAGTTAGCTGTCCATAATCATTGTTGTATGGGGGAGAGGTGATCTCTCACAAGTTGTTGGTCCAAAATTGGCTAATTGAGCGATATAGTTCGCACTTGTAAGCCATTGATCTAACAACTCGCTGGACATGTTTTACTGCTAAAGTTTCCGTATGAGTTAGTAAAATGATATAAATCCCACTGATGAACACTGTTCAATTGTGCGTTGTTTTTATTTAAATTACTGTTTTTGATTGAAATTATTGGCAATGACATTGGCCTGACATTGATTAGTTTTTATCTTTTTTGAGGTTTTTGGTGTAATGAACAGTGTTGTTTTTCAATAAATTGAGAAGGTGATTCGCCCTAGAACCGCTCTAAAAGTGAGTTATATCATTATGCCGAAAAGGCATAGTCTTGCTGTCTTTCGAATTAAGATGATTTCGTCCGGGAGTTTGTTTACACTAAACGAAATACATCTTTAAGCGCACTACCCAGTCCTATGACAGGGTGGGCTTTTTTTGTCCAAAGACCCATTTGGGCTTGAGGTTATAAAATGGAAAAAGTTCCAATGACACTACGTGGCGAGCAAAAGCTACGTGCAGAACTCGATCGTCTACTTAAACTACGTCCTCAGATCTCAGAGGCAATTGCTGAAGCTCGTGAGCTAGGTGATTTAAAAGAGAATGCTGAATATCACGCCGCTCGTGAAGAGCAGGGCATTTGTGAAGCACAAATCCGTGACATTGAATACAAACTGTCAGTTGCTCAAGTTATTGATGTAACGAAGATGGAGAACACGGGTAAAGTTATTTTTGGTTCAACCGTAACCTTGATTGATATCGACACCGAAGAAGAAAAAACGTACCAAATCGTTGGTGATGACGAAGCCGATATCAAAGCAGGTCGCATTTCAGTGAGCTCACCTATTGCTCGTGGCCTGATTGGTAAGATGGAAGGCGATGAAGTTGCTATTCAAACTCCGGGTGGCGCGAAAGACTTCGAAATTGACCGAGTAGAATATATCTAAGTCGTTTGGAGTAGCATTATTACTCTGATAAAACGCAAAAAGGTCGCCTCAGGCGACCTTTTTTCTTCAGCAACGTAAGTAGAGTTACTTACGAGGGATTTCGATTTTACGCTCTTCAGACTGGCGGTATAGCACAAGCACTTTACCAATAGTCTGAACTTTTTCAGCGCCCGTCTCACGTACGATAGCGTCGATGATTAGCTGTTTTGTTTCACGATCTTCCGAAGCAACTTTTACTTTGATAAGTTCGTGATGGTTAAGAGCGATTTCAATTTCTGCTAGCACGGCTTCTGTAAGTCCATTTGCGCCCATTAGCACAACAGGTTTTAAACTGTGAGCTAGGCCTTTAAGGTGCTGCTTTTGTTTGGTGCTTAGGTTCATTACGCGGCCAATTTTCTTTAAAATAAGGGTTGAAAAAAGCTATTTTAACGCCATCTATTGCTGAAGACTATAATTTATTGAGTAATAGGTAGCGCCTATTAAAACAATAGCTCCAATTTGTGCCTTGTTGGGATTAAAATGAGTAAACAAAAACATTCGGCTAGTTCTGGTCGTTGGTTGAAAGAACACTTTGATGATAAATACGCGAATGAAGCCCGAAAAAAAGGCTACCGCTCACGTGCTTATTTCAAGATCGATGAGATTCAAACGAAAGATAAATTGTTAAAGCCTGGAATGACAGTCGTCGACTTGGGGGCCGCGCCGGGCGGATGGTCTCAATATGCTGCTAAGATAGTAGGGGACAGTGGGCAGATCATTGCGTGTGACTTGCTTCCTATGGACCCGATTGCTGGCGTTAGCTTTTTACAAGGCGACTTTCGTGATGATGCGGTATTGGACGCTTTGCTAGAAAGGATCCAACCTTCCATGGTAGACGTAGTAATGTCTGATATGGCGCCTAACATCGCGGGAAACAATTCTGTTGATCAACCTCGCGCTATGTATTTAGTTGAATTAGCTTTAGATATGTGTCGACAAGTTCTAGCGCCTAATGGTAGCTTTGTCGTAAAGGTTTTCCAAGGGGAAGGCTTCGATCAGTATGTGAAAGAAGTCCGAGACATGTTTAAAGCCGTAAAAATTAGAAAACCAGACTCATCGCGAGCTCGCTCTCGAGAGGTCTTCGTCGTAGCCACTGGTTACAAAGGTTAACCATTTTGCTCTCTTGAGAGCGTGTTAACACTATAGCTACAGTTAATGAACTGTAGTACCCTACCTTTAATTACAATTAGTTATCGAGAGGCTTACACCTTGAGTGACATGGCAAAAAATTTAATTCTGTGGCTTGTTATCGCCGTCGTATTGATGTCGGTATTTCAGAGCTTTGGCCCTGGAGAAAGCAATGGCAGAACCGTGGATTACACCACGTTTGTACAGGAAGTTGGCCAAGGCCAGATTCAAGAAGCAACTTTTAAAGACGGTGAAATTAGCTTTGTTCGTCGTGGCGGCGGTGCCAAAATGGTCACTTACATGCCAGTGTATGACCAAAAGCTTCTAGATGACCTAATTAACCAAAACGTGAAAGTACAAGGCACGCCTCCAGAAGAGCAAAGCTTGCTTGGTACTATCTTCATCTCTTGGTTCCCAATGATCTTACTAATTGGTGTATGGATTTTCTTCATGCGTCAAATGCAAGGCGGCGGTGGTAAAGGCGCCATGTCTTTTGGTAAGAGCAAAGCTCGAATGATGAGCGAAGAACAAATCAAGACAACTTTTGCTGACGTTGCTGGTTGTGACGAAGCAAAAGAAGACGTGAAAGAACTGGTGGACTACCTACGCGATCCAAGCCGCTTCCAAAAACTAGGCGGTAAGATTCCAACGGGTGTTCTAATGGTTGGTCCTCCTGGTACGGGTAAAACGCTTCTAGCGAAAGCCATTGCCGGTGAGGCGAAAGTACCATTCTTTACTATCTCTGGTTCTGATTTCGTAGAAATGTTCGTTGGTGTTGGTGCATCTCGTGTGCGTGACATGTTTGAACAAGCAAAGAAAGCTGCACCTTGTATCATCTTTATCGATGAGATCGATGCGGTAGGCCGTCAACGTGGCGCAGGTGTTGGTGGTGGTCATGATGAACGTGAACAAACACTAAACCAAATGCTCGTTGAGATGGATGGTTTCGAAGGTAACGAAGGTATTATCGTTATCGCTGCGACTAACCGTCCGGACGTGCTAGACCCTGCGCTACTGCGTCCTGGTCGTTTTGACCGTCAAGTGGTAGTTGGTCTTCCAGATGTACGTGGCCGTGAACAGATCCTAAAAGTTCACATGCGTAAGGTCCCTCTAGCGGGTGATGTAGAGCCTTCTCTCATCGCACGTGGTACTCCAGGCTTCTCTGGTGCTGACCTAGCAAACTTAGTTAACGAAGCAGCCCTGTTTGCTGCGCGCGGTAACAAGCGCAACGTTTCTATGGTTGAGTTTGAACTGGCGAAAGACAAAATCATGATGGGTGCTGAGCGCCGTTCAATGGTGATGTCTGAGGAAGTGAAAGAGTCAACAGCATACCACGAAGCGGGTCACGCGATTGTTGGTCGCTTGGTTCCTGAACACGATCCAGTGTACAAAGTGTCTATCATTCCACGTGGTCGTGCGTTGGGTGTAACAATGTACCTTCCAGAGCAGGACCGCGTGAGTATGTCTCGCCAACACCTAGAATCAATGATTTCTAGCTTGTACGGTGGTCGTTTAGCAGAAGAACTTATCTACGGTGCTGACAAAGTATCAACCGGTGCTTCTAATGATATCGAGCGCGCAACAGATATTGCTCGTAAGATGGTTACTCAATGGGGTTTCTCTGAAAAGCTTGGCCCTCTGCTGTATGCAGAAGATGAAGGCGAAGTGTTCTTAGGGCGTAGTGTAACTCAGACTAAACATGTGTCTGACGATACAGCGAAGTTGATTGATGACGAAGTTCGTCAGATCATTGACCGCAACTACGATCGTGCGAAGAAGATTCTTCAAGAGAACATGGATATCATGCATGCGATGAAAGATGCGCTGATGAAGTATGAAACCATTGATGCTCGCCAGATTGATGACTTAATGGAGCGCAAAGCTGAAATTCGTGAGCCTGCGGGTTGGAGTGATAACTCAGCAAGCAAACCAGAAGACAGCGACAAGCCTCAAGCAAAGCAAGAAGTTAAAGAAGAAGCAACGGATACTGCGAAAGATGCAGAACAGCCTAGCTCTTCTGATATAACTTCTAACGAAGCGCCTGAAAAGAAAGACTCTGAATAAAGAGTATCGATAATATTAAACCCCGAGTTATCTCGGGGTTTTTGTGTTTATGATGATGATTACAGCAAATAACAAATCTTTGGACCTTTCGCGTCCACATGTCATGGCCATTCTAAATGTGACACCGGATTCCTTTTCGGATGGCGGTAAATACAACTCAATTGAACTTGCTCTTGCTCAAGTTGATAAAATGATAAAGGCTGGTGTAAGTATTGTTGATGTTGGTGGTGAATCGACAAGACCTGGTGCACCGGATGTGTCTTTGGAAGAAGAGCTTAGGCGTGTTGTCCCAGTAATCAAAGCCATTCGTGAAAAATATGATGTATGGATTTCCGTTGACACCAGTAAAGCAGAAGTGATGCGTCAAGCAATTGATGCTGGGGCTGATTTGATCAATGACATCCGCTCGCTGCAAGAGCCAGGTGCTCTGGAATTCGCAGCAGAAGCAAACCTTCCAATTTGTCTGATGCATATGAAAGGTCAGCCTAGGACCATGCAAGTTGACCCTCATTATGATGATTTAATGGGGGACGTGTCGGCTTTTCTAGAAGAACGTATCGCGGCGTGTGAAGCAGCAGGGATTGATAAATCTCAACTGATTCTCGATCCTGGGTTTGGCTTTGGCAAAACAATCGAACACAATTATCATATGCTTGCTCATCTTGAAAAGTTTCATGAATTCGGCCTACCTATTTTGGCTGGCATGTCTCGTAAATCCATGATCTTCAAACTGTTAGACAAGCCAGCGGCAGAGTGTACGAACGCAAGTGTTGTTTGTGCTACGATTGCCGCGATGAAAGGCGCGCAGATCATTCGCGTGCATGACTTTGAAGAGACAATCGAAGCAATGAAAGTTGTTGAGATGACGAAAAACAATATTTAAAAATAATAAAGGAAAGTTTATGTCGAATGAAAGACGTTACTTTGGTACTGACGGTGTGCGCGGTAAAGTAGGACAATACCCAATCACTCCAGACTTCGTACTTAAGCTTGGCTGGGCTGCTGGTCGTGTACTAGCGAAACAAGGCACAAAGAAAGTTATCATAGGTAAAGATACACGTATTTCAGGTTATATGCTTGAATCTGCACTAGAGGCTGGCCTTGCAGCTGCGGGACTTAAAGCAACATTTACTGGTCCCATGCCAACTCCAGCTGTGGCATATTTAACTCAGACTTTCCGTGCCGAGGCTGGTATTGTGATTTCTGCATCACATAACCCATATTACGACAACGGCATTAAATTCTTTTCTTCTGAGGGTACTAAGCTACCTGACGATATTGAATTGGCGATTGAAGCAGAGTTAGATAAAGAAATTGAATGTGTGGAGTCTGCTGAGCTTGGTAAAGCAACCCGCCTAAATGATGCAGCTGGTCGTTACATCGAATTCTGTAAGAGTACTTTCCCATCTGAGTTGAGCCTTGCGAACTTTAAGATCGTAGTAGACTGTGCGCACGGTGCAACGTACCACATCGCTCCAAATGTTTTCAAAGAACTTGGGGCAGAAGTTATCGCTATGGGCGTAGAGCCTAACGGCATCAACATTAATGAAAAAGTGGGCGCAACAGACGTACGAGCTCTTCAACAGCGTGTTGTTGAAGAGCAAGCGCATCTTGGTCTCGCATTTGATGGTGATGGTGACCGCATCATTATGGTCGACCACCTAGGTAACAAAGTTGATGGTGACCAAATTGCTTATATCATCGCTCGTGATGCACTTCGTCGTGGTGAGCTAAAGGGTGGTGTTGTTGGTACACTAATGACTAACTTGGGTATGGAAAATGGTTTAAAGCAGCTAGGCATTCCGTTTGTACGTGCTGCTGTTGGTGACCGTTATGTCATGGAGCAACTGCTAGAAAAAGGTTGGAAAATTGGTGCTGAAAACTCAGGCCATGTGATCTTATTAGATAAAGTCACAACCGGCGATGCGATTGTTGCTGCACTTCAAGTACTTGCTTCTGTAATTGGCAGCGATATGTCTTTATATGAACTATCGCAAGGAATGACATTATATCCTCAGGTTTTAGAAAATGTCCGTTTCTCAGGAGAAAGTAACCCTCTTGAAGCTACAGCTGTATTAAACGCTGTCGCTGAAGTAGAGGCGACACTTGGTGATAAAGGGCGTGTACTGCTGCGTAAGTCTGGCACTGAGCCTTTGATCCGCGTTATGGTGGAAGGCGAAGATGGTGAACTAGTTCAACACTCAGCATTGAAAATCGCTGAGGCTGTTAAAGCAAGTTGTTAATCATTGCGTTAAAGCATGTCTTGAATGAAAAGGGCATCTTTTGCCCTTTTTTTGAGCGCTTAACGCATTGGCATTGATTTTTTACTAATTTTCCCTTGTCAGCGTTACTGGCTTTCGCTAGTATTGCTCCGCCTCCCGTTAGGAGGTCGCTAGCCTTGTTCATTATGATTTATTCTTTTGAACGGCGCTGGCTCAACAATTTGGAACATAGGTGGAAAAAATGTTTTCAGTTCTACTTGTGATTTACCTGTTGGCAGCGCTTGGTGTGATTGGCCTTGTGTTGATTCAACAAGGTAAAGGCGCAGATATGGGAGCCTCGTTCGGTGCTGGTGCTTCAAACACAGTGTTTGGTGCTGGCGGCTCAGGTAATTTCTTAACCCGAACAACTGCTATTTTAGCAACCGTATTCTTTATCGTTAGCTTGTTACTTGGTCGTATGTCTACGCACCAGACTGAATCACAATGGGTAGACCCAACGTTAGGTCAACCAGTTGTTGAACAAGTTAAGGATGCAGCGAGTGAAGTTCCTGCCCCTGCGGGTGATGAAATTCCTCAATAAGCTGTAAGGTTTTGATGCCGAGATGGTGAAATTGGTAGACACGCTAGCATGAGGTGCTAGTGCCTTAGGTGTGAGGGTTCGAGTCCCTCTCTCGGCACCATGTATTTACAAACTTGTAAATCACTTGTTTGCGAGTATAATGCTCAGCAAGTCGGACGCGGGGTGGAGCAGCTTGGTAGCTCGTCGGGCTCATAACCCGAAGGTCGTCGGTTCAAATCCGGCCCCCGCAACCAATCTCTTTCCTTAAAAGGAAATCGTAGATTGGCAAGTTTGCGTAGTGCTAACCACACTACGAGTTAAGAAAAGCAATTGTTGGCTATTCTTAACGTATCAGGGTCCAGCAGCATAAAACCCCGACTATCGGGGTTTTTTGTTATCTGAGCTTTTTGAAATAGCTCAGATACTGCTTGGTTTTTTGATTGGGCTCTGAGCCCTTTTTTTGTTTCTGGAGTGGTTAAATGACTGGTTTAGAAAGACAACTTACTGAAATGCTTGACGCGCCAGTAGCGGCATCAGGTTATGAGTTAGTTGGATTAGAATTCATTCGTGCAGGCGCGCACTCAACGTTACGTATCTACATTGACCATGAAAATGGTATTAACGTAGACGACTGTGCAGA
The DNA here is from genome assembly GCF_033337405.1 of Vibrio sp. YT-16. Lineage (NCBI taxonomy): Bacteria > Pseudomonadati > Pseudomonadota > Gammaproteobacteria > Vibrionales > Vibrionaceae > Vibrio > Vibrio sp. YT-16. The sequence continues at coordinate 640,825 of NZ_JAWOQQ010000001.1, read as the reverse complement.
AGTTAGCCACCAAGTTAGTGCAGTTTTAGACGTTGAAGATCCAATTTCTGTTGCTTACAGCCTAGAAGTGTCTTCTCCAGGTTTAGAAAGACCACTTTTTAAAGCAGCACATTACGAGCAATTTATTGGTCACGAGGTCAGCATCGTATTGAAAATGGCTGTAGCAAACCGTCGTAAGTGGAAAGGTATTATCCACGGTGTTGATGGCGAAACAGTGACAATTACTGTAGACGGTCAGCAAGAAGAGTTTGCTCTAAGTAACATTTCCAAAGCTAACCTGATCCCTAAATTTTAGTTCCCTAAAAAAGTTTAAGCTTAGAGGCTAAATACAATGAGTAAAGAAATTTTAGCGGTAGCAGAAGCGGTATCGAACGAAAAAGCGGTACCTCGTGAGCGTATCTTTGAGGCTCTTGAGATTGCTCTAGCAACTTCTACAAAGAAAAAATACGAAATCGAAATCGACGTACGTGTTGCCATTGACCGTAAAACCGGTGAGTTCGTAACTTACCGCCGTTGGTTAGTTGTTGATGACGTTGAGAACCCTACAAAAGAGATCTCACTAGAAGCAGCGCAATACGAAGATGACTCAATCGAGCTTGGCGACTACGTAGAAGACGAAATCGAATCAGTAACGTTTGACCGTATTACGACTCAAACTGCTAAGCAAGTTATCGTACAAAAAGTTCGTGAAGCTGAGCGCGCACAAATCGTTGAACAGTTCATCGACAATGAAGGTGATCTAATCACTGGTGTCGTGAAAAAAGTAAACCGTGACACAATCGTGCTTGATCTTGGTAATAACGCTGAAGCGGTAATCCTGCGTGATGACCAACTTCCTCGTGAAAACTTCCGTCCAGGCGACCGCGTACGTGGCCTTCTTTACAAAGTCGCGCCTGAAGCACGTGGTTTCCAATTGTTCATCACTCGTTCTAAGCCAGAAATGTTGGCAGAACTGTTCCGTGTTGAAGTGCCTGAAATCGCAGAAGATATTATCGAGTTGAAAGGCGCGGCACGTGATCCTGGTTCTCGCGCTAAGATCGCTGTCAAAACAAATGACAAACGTATCGACCCTGTAGGTGCGTGTGTTGGTATGCGTGGTGCACGTGTACAAGCTGTTTCTGGCGAACTTGGTGGTGAGCGTATCGATATTGTGCTTTGGGATGATAACCCAGCTCAATTCGTTATCAACGCAATGGCGCCAGCTGATGTTGCTTCTATCATCGTTGATGAGGATGCACACTCAATGGACATCGCAGTTGAAGCTGACAACCTAGCGCAAGCTATCGGTCGTAACGGTCAAAACGTGCGTCTAGCATCTCAACTAACAGGTTGGGAACTGAATGTTATGACAGTTGCTGATCTTCAGAAGAAACACGCTGAAGAATCACAAGCATCTATTGAAAACTTCATGAAGTACCTAGATATTGAAGAAGACTTCGCTCAACTTCTTGTTGAAGAAGGTTTCTCAACGCTAGAAGAAATCGCATACGTGCCAGTTAACGAGCTACTAGAAATCGATGGTTTGAATGAAGAACTAATCGAAGAGCTTCGTGGACGTGCAAAAGATGCACTAACGACGATCGCACTAGCACAAGAAGAGTCTTTTGAAGGTCTAGAACCAGCTGAGGACCTACTTGCACTTGAAGGTCTTGAGCGTGAGATGGCATTTAAATTGGCAGCGAAAGGTGTAGCGACACTGGAAGATCTTGCTGACCAAGGTATTGACGATTTAGAAGGTATCGAAGGCCTGACCGAAGAACGTGCAGGTGAGCTAATTATGGCCGCACGTAACATCTGTTGGTTCGGCGAAGAAGCATAATTTTCGGCAAGGAGGAAGCGGCATGACACAATTAACAGTTAAAGCACTGAGTGATGAGATTGGTACGCCAGTCGACCGCTTGATTGAACAACTTGCTGACGCTGGCATTAAAAAGGCGAGCTCTGACAATGTTACTGATGAAGAGAAGCAGAAGCTTCTCTCTCATTTAAAGAAAGAACACGGTGATAAATCAGGTGATTCAGAGCCGACTCGCCTTACGCTTCAGCGTAAAACTCGTAGTACACTTAGTGTGAACGCGGGTGGTGGTAAGAGTAAGAATGTTCAGGTTGAGGTGCGCAAAAAACGTACATACGTGAAGCGCAGCACAATTGAAGATGAAGCGAAACGTGAAGCTGAAGAAGCAGCACAACGTGAAGCAGAAGAAGCAGCAAAACGTGCAGCAGAAGAAGCTGCAAAACGTGAAGCTGAAGAAGCTGCGAAACGTGAAGCTGAAGAAGCTGCAAAACGTGAAGCGGAAGAAAAAGCGAAACGTGAAGCTGAAGAGAAAGCGAAGCGAGACGTAGATACGAATGCACAACGTAATGCTGAAGAAAAAGCAAAGCGTGATGCTGAAGAGAAAATTAAGCAAGAAGCAGCGCGAAAAGAGGCCGACGAGCTTAAACGTCGTCAGGAAGAAGAAGCTAAGCGTAAGGCTGAAGAGGAAAGTCAGCGCAAGCTTGAAGAAGCTCGCGAATTGGCTGAAAAGAATAAAGAGCGTTGGTCTGCTGCAGAAGAGAAAAAGGGTGATATGGAAGATACAGATTACCATGTAACGACTTCACAATACGCACGTGAAGCCGAAGATGAAGCAGATCGCAAAGTAGAAGGCGGTCGTCGTAAGAAGAAAAAAGCAGCTTCGGGTAAAGACGACCAAGCTCGCGGTGGCCGTAACAACCAACGTGGCGGTAGAGGTCGTAAGGGCAAACTTGCTAAGCCGACTTCAATGCAGCACGGGTTTGATAAGTCAGCAACGGTTGCTAAGCAAGACGTTGTAATTGGCGAAACGATCGTTCTATCAGAACTTGCTAACAAGATGTCGGTTAAAGCGACAGAAGTTATCAAAGTAATGATGAAGATGGGCGCTATGGCGACTATCAACCAAGTGATCGACCAAGAAACAGCACAACTTGTTGCTGAAGAAATGGGCCATAAAGTAGTTCTTCGTAAAGAGAACGAACTGGAAGAAGCGGTACTATCTGACCGTGACACTAACGCGGAAGCAGTTCCACGTGCTCCAGTTGTTACTATCATGGGTCACGTTGACCACGGTAAAACGTCAACACTTGACTACATCCGTCGCACACACGTTGCTTCTGGCGAAGCGGGTGGTATTACTCAGCACATTGGTGCGTACCACGTTGAAACAGACAACGGCATGATCACGTTCCTTGATACTCCTGGACACGCAGCGTTTACTGCAATGCGTGCTCGTGGTGCTCAAGCGACAGATATCGTTGTTCTTGTAGTTGCAGCAGACGATGGTGTAATGCCACAAACAGTAGAAGCGATTCAGCACGCGAAAGCGGCAGGCGTTCCTCTAATTGTTGCTGTGAACAAGATCGATAAAGAAGACGCGAACCCAGATAACGTTAAGAACGAGCTTGCTCAATACGACGTTATTCCTGAAGAGTGGGGCGGTGAGAACATGTTCGTTCACATCTCTGCTAAACAGGGTACAAACATCGATGGTCTTCTAGAAGCTATCCTTCTTCAGTCTGAAGTTCTTGAACTTACAGCTGTAGCTGAAGGCATGGCATCTGGTGTTGTTGTTGAATCTCGCCTAGATAAAGGTCGTGGTCCAGTTGCAACAGTACTTGTTCAATCAGGTACACTAAACAAAGGCGACATCGTTCTTTGTGGTCAAGAATACGGCCGTGTTCGTGCAATGCGTGATGAGCTAGGTAAAGAAATTACTTCGGCTGGCCCATCTATCCCTGTAGAGATCCTAGGTCTTTCAGGTGTACCATCTTCAGGTGATGAAGCAACAGTAGTTCGTGACGAGCGTAAAGCGCGTGAAGTAGCTAACTACCGTGCTGGTAAGTTCCGTGAAGTGAAACTTGCTCGTCAGCAGAAATCTAAACTAGAGAACATGTTCTCTAACATGACTGCTGGTGAAGTTGCTGAACTTAACGTTGTACTTAAAGCAGACGTTCAAGGTTCTGTAGAAGCAATCGCAGACTCACTAGTTAAGCTATCTACTGACGAAGTTAAAGTGAACATCGTTGGTTCTGGTGTTGGTGGTATTACGGAAACTGACGTAGTACTAGCGGAAGCTTCAAACGCAATCATCCTTGGCTTTAACGTTCGTGCAGATGCTTCTGCTCGTCGTGCTGTTGAAGCCGCAGCTGTTGACTTACGTTACTACTCAATCATTTACCAATTGATTGACGAAGTGAAACAAGCAATGGGCGGTATGCTTGCTCCAGAATTCAAGCAAGAGATCATTGGTCTTGCTGAAGTTCGTGACGTGTTTAAGTCACCGAAACTGGGCGCTATCGCTGGTTGTATGGTTACAGAAGGTGTGATTAAGCGTAACAACCCAATCCGTGTACTACGTGATAACGTTGTTATTTACGAAGGTGAACTAGAGTCACTGCGTCGTTTCAAAGATGACGTTCAAGAAGTTAAGAATGGCTACGAATGTGGTATCGGCGTTAAGAACTACAATGATGTTCGCGTTGGTGACCAAATCGAAGTCTTCGAAATCGTTGAAATTAAACGTACTCTAGACTAATTGACTAAAATTACTAATATTGTCTTTGAAAGATAAGTAGTAATTGGTTGTTGAATACACCATGGGGGGCTGGCTTTGACCAACCCCCCATTCTTTCTATATAAGAGTAAAGATATGTCAAAAGAATTTAGCCGCACGCAGCGCGTTGCACAGCAGCTGCAAAAAGAACTAGCGATGATCCTTCAACGTGAAGTTCGTGACTCTCGCCTTGGCATGGTGACGATCTCAGACGTAGAAGTCTCTCGTGACCTAGCTTACGCAAAAGTATTTGTGACCTTCCTATGTGTGGGTGAGCAAACACCTGAATCATGTCTAGCAGCGCTACGTGAGCACGAAGTGCACATTCGCATGATGTTAGGTAAGCGTATTCGTCTACGTTTAACGCCAGAAATCCGCTTCCACTATGACAATACGCTTGTTGAAGGTATGCGTATGTCTAACCTAGTGTCTGAAGTCGTTAGTTCAGACAAACAAAAGCAAAAAGATTCTGGTCGTGAGGACGAAGAATAATGGCTCGTCGTCGTAAAGGTCGTCCAATTAATGGCGTTATACTGTTGGACAAACCAACAGGTATCTCTTCCAATGATGCACTGCAAAAAGTAAAGCGAATCTACTTTGCCGAGAAAGCAGGCCACACTGGAGCCTTGGACCCATTAGCGACAGGCATGCTGCCAATTTGCTTGGGTGAAGCGACAAAATTTTCTCAGTTTCTTCTTGATTCTGATAAACGCTACCGTGTGATCGCAAAGCTGGGTGAACGTACCAATACGTCTGACTCGGATGGTGAAGTTGTAGAGACGCGTCCAGTCGATGTTACGTTAGACAAGCTAGAAGCGTGCATCGATCAGTTCCGTGGTGAGTCTGATCAAGTGCCTTCCATGTTCTCTGCGTTGAAGTATCAAGGTAAACCCTTGTATGAATACGCTCGTAAAGGCATCGAAGTTCCGCGTGAATCTCGTAAGATCACGGTATATGAGATTGTTCTTCACCGTTTTGAAGGCGATGAAGTAGAGATGGAAGTGCACTGCTCTAAAGGTACCTATATTCGTACTATCGTTGATGATCTGGGCGAAATGTTAGGTTGTGGTGCGCACGTAACTATGCTTCGTCGTACTGGTGTTGCTAAATACCCTTACGAGAATATGGTAACACTTGAGCAACTAAATGAGTTGCTAGAGCAAGCTCACCGCGAGGAACGAGCGCCTCGAGAACTACTGGACCCACTGCTTTTGCCAATGGATACAGCGGTAGAAGACTTACCAGAAGTCAACTTGGTGCCTGAACTGGCGGATATGGTCCAACATGGGCAGCCCGTTCAAGTATTTGGTGCTCCGACTGAGGGCTCACTTCGCCTTACTATGGGTGAAGAACGCTTGTTTATTGGCGTTGGCGAAATGAACGAAGATGGCAAAATCGCCCCTAAGCGATTGGTCGTGTTCCGAGATGACGTTGCATCCAAGTAAATGATTGAAAATACCGACCTGAGTGTCGGTATTTTTATATTGCACGAGATAGGAAATTTCCCTATAATCCGCGCTTCGCGTAGCGGCTGAATCAGAGATTGGCTGCTACAACTTTAAACCTACTCTTATTAGGAGAGAATTATGTCTCTGAATGCAGAAACTAAAGCAGCAATCGTTGCAGAATACGCACAAGGCGAAGGCGACACTGGTTCACCAGAAGTTCAAGTAGCTCTACTTACAGCTTCTATCAACCACCTACAAGGTCACTTCAAAGCGCACAAAGGCGATCACCACAGCCGTCGTGGTCTTCTACGCATGGTTTCTCGTCGTCGTAAGCTTCTAGATTACCTAAAAGGTAAAAACCTAGCTCGCTACCAAGACCTAATCAAACGTCTAGGCCTACGTCGCTAATCAGCGACTGCATAGCAGTTTGTCTAAAAAGGGGCTTTATGCCCCTTTTTTGTTGCCTAAATTTAGCCAAATTAGACTTATGCCGTTATAATACTGGCGGCTAAACCTTGTAAGAGGTTTTCTCAAAAGCTCATAGCATTACAGTCAACCACGTCGACCAAAAGGTCGCGACTATTCAAAAGGAATTTCCGAGTTTCTTTTTACTAGTCGCGATTCGTAATGCCTTGAGTGTCAATTAACACATCTAAGATTTCTTTAAGCACTAAAGGAAGATTAGAAACAAGGAATAACAATGTTCGAAAAACCAGTTGTTAAAACGTTCCAGTACGGTAACCACACAGTTACTTTAGAAACTGGCGTTATTGCACGTCAAGCTACAGCAGCAGTTATGGTCACAATGGATGATACGTCTGTATTCGTATCTGTTGTAGGTAAAAAAGAAGCCGTTGCAGGTCAAGACTTCTTCCCACTAACGGTTAACTACCAAGAGCGTACTTACGCTGCGGGTAAAATCCCAGGCGGCTTCTTCAAACGTGAAGGTCGTCCTTCTGAAGGCGAAACGCTAACAGCTCGTCTAATCGACCGTCCAATCCGTCCGCTATTCCCAGACGCGTTTAAAAACGAAGTTCAGGTTATCGCGACAGTAATGTCTGTAAACCCAGATGTTCAGCCAGATATCGTTACAATGATCGGTACTTCTGCTGCTCTTGCTATCTCTGGCATTCCATTCAACGGCCCTATCGGTGCGGCGCGTGTTGGTCATATCGATGGTCAGCTTGTACTTAACCCTAGCCAAACTGAACTAGAAACTTCTAAGCTTGACCTTGTTGTTGCAGGTACAGAGTCAGCAGTACTGATGGTTGAGTCAGAAGCGGACAACCTAACTGAAGAAGAAATGCTAGCGGCGGTTGTTTATGGTCATGACCAACAACAAGTTGCTATTCAAGCTATCAACGAATTCAAAGCAGAAGTTGCAACTCCTGCTTGGGATTGGGTTGCTCCTGAAGAGAACACAGCGCTTAAAAATAAGATTGCTGATCTAGCAGAAGCTAAACTTGTTGAAGCTTACCAAATTACTGAGAAAATGGCTCGTTACGACCGCATCCATGAGATCGCTGCGGAAGTAAATGAAGTTCTTCTTGCTGAAGATCCTGAAGCAGACACAAAAGAAATCCACACTATCTTCCATGATCTAGAGAAGACAGTAGTACGTAGCCGTATTATTGCAGGTAACCCTCGTATCGATGGCCGTGAAAAAGACATGGTTCGTGCACTAGATGTACGTACTGGTGTTCTTCCTCGTACTCACGGTAGCGCGCTATTCACTCGTGGTGAAACTCAGGCGATCGTTACTGCAACGCTAGGTACTCAGCGTGATGCTCAAATCATCGATGAGCTAACTGGTGAGCGTAAAGATCACTTCCTACTGCACTACAACTTCCCTCCATACTGTGTAGGTGAAACTGGTTTTGTAGGTTCTCCTAAGCGTCGTGAAATCGGCCACGGTAAACTGGCGAAGCGTGGTATTGCTGCAGTAATGCCTTCTGTTGATGAGTTCCCATACACAGTACGTGTTGTATCGGAAATCACTGAATCTAACGGTTCATCTTCAATGGCTTCAGTATGTGGTACTTCTCTTGCACTTATGGACGCAGGTGTGCCAATCAAAGCATCTGTTGCTGGTATCGCAATGGGTCTTGTTAAAGAAGGTGACGATTTCGTTGTACTTTCTGACATCCTTGGCGATGAAGACCACCTAGGTGACATGGACTTTAAAGTAGCAGGTACTAACACTGGTATCACTGCACTTCAAATGGACATCAAGATCGAAGGCATCACTAAAGAAATCATGCAAATTGCGCTTAACCAAGCTCAAGGCGCACGTAAGCACATCCTATCTGTAATGGATGAAGCAATCTCTGGTGCTCGTGAAGACATCTCTGAATTTGCTCCGCGTATTCACACGATGAAGATCAGCGCTGAGAAGATCAAAGACGTTATCGGTAAAGGTGGTGCAGTTATCCGTGCTCTAACTGAAGAGACTGGTACAACTATCGAAATCGAAGACGACGGTACTATCAAGATTGCGGCAACTGAAGGCACTGCTGCGAAAGAAGCTATCCGCCGTATCGAAGAGATCACTGCTGAAGTTGAAGTGGGCCGTATCTACACAGGTAAAGTTGCACGTCTAGCAGACTTCGGTGCATTCGTAACGGTTCTTCCAGGCAAAGATGGTCTTGTACACATTTCTCAAATCGCAGAAAAACGCGTAGAGAAAGTGTCTGACTACCTAGCTGAAGGTCAAGAAGTTCAAGTTAAAGTTCTTGAAATCGACCGCCAAGGCCGTGTACGTCTAAGCATGAAAGAAGCGGTAGAAAAGCCAGCTGAAGAAGCTGCTGCTGAAGCACCAGCTGCTAAAGACGAGTAAGACAAAATGAGACTTTCAGCCTTTTATTAGATTAAGGGCCTGAAAGCATGTTATAAAAGGGGAGCATTTTCGCTCCCCTTTTTTGGTTTGTTTCGATGTATTAACCTCAAACGAGGTTATCGCCTATATTGCATTAAGAGAAATAAATCTTGAGCGGTCCAAACAGGAGTATCAATTAGTGAAATGGTTTCAAACCGCAATTTTATGTGTTGCTATCGCGCTGACCGGTTGTGCAAATACTTCTCAACAATCAGCACAAAAGTGGTTATATCCACCGATGGCGGTGCCACTTCAGCCTAGTGTTCAACAAGAAGTACAAATCGCGCGTCTCTCGCAGTTGCTACAACGTCCCGACCTTAGTGATGAAGTGCGCGCTAAAATGCATTATGAGCGCGGTAGCTACTACGACAGCGTTGGTTTACGTGATCTTGCCCGTTTGGACTTTAACCAGTCTTTGCAGTTGAATCCTGCTCAGCCGGACATCTTCAATCTTTTGGGAGTATACTTTACCCAAGTAGGAGAGTTTGATGCGGCATATGAAGCGTTTGACTCGACCATAGAGTTGGCTCCTGATAATACCTATGCTGAGCGCAACCGTGCGATTGCACTGTATTATGGTGGCAGAATCGATCTCGCTTTAGAAGATATGACCAAGCATTATCAAGAAATGCCAACGGATCCTTTTCGTTCATTATGGCTGTACATCATCGAAGCTGAGCAAAATCCAGAGCAAGCAAAAGCCAATCTTCAACAGCGTTATTTACGAGATCGTAGTGAAGAGTGGGGATGGGTTCTTGTTGCCATCATGCTACGAGACGTCTCGGACGAAGACGCGCTTAAAGCAATTATGGATGGAACGAGAGAGAACTATCGCCTAGCTGAACGATTGACGGAAACGTATTTCTACCTTGGAAAGCGTAATCAGCTTGAAGGTGATATCGCAAGTGCCATCTCACTTTATAAGCTCGCGATTTCGTTCAACGTTTACGATTATGTTGAGCATCGCTATTCTTTCTTGGAGTTGGCGCAAATTTACGATCAATTACAGCAAGACAGATTGGCCAAGTTAAAGGCTGCCAAGAAGCTGGAAATTGAATGATTTAGAGCCGCTCGATGAGAGCGGTTTTTTTTATGATTGAACTTGATGAGTGACTCATTTAAAATAGTTAGTCTTGCTAACTAAGTGGTGGTGGCTTTTATGGCATTAGAAGAAAGCTTGATTGATTTAGAGCGTTTTTGCGCCAAAGCTTGGCGTGTCTATGCCAAAGAAGATCCATTATCACATCTAAGCTTTAATGAGTTCGATTATTTACGTGTGATTCAGGTTTACCCTGAGGGTGTGCGAATAACCGATCTTGCAGAAGAGCTGCAAGTGACTAAGCCTTCCGCATCGACAATGGTTGTGCGTTTGGAAAAAAAGGGTTTGGTGAAACGCATCGCATGTAATGAGGATGCTCGTGCTAAGCGTGTGTTGCTTACGGAAGAAGTCGCAGAAAAAATGTCTTTGGAGCAGGTAGTGTACAAAGATATCTCTGACCAAATGATGCAACAATTAAATCAGCAAGAAGCTGAACAGTTACAAGCTTTATTGAATAAAGCATTGAGTAATAAGTCATTTTAAACTAAAGCAAAGGCCTCAGCTGTATGGTTTAGTTTTTGTTGTTTCATCTTTCTTTTATTTAATTTAACTATTTAGTTAGTCTTGCTAATTAAATGGTTAGCTTTGCTAACTACTGGTGACAGTCATGCAAAACTCAATTTATAGACAGTTTTGGAAATATACGATTCCAACCGTCGCAGCAATGCTCGTAAACGGTTTGTATCAAATAGTTGATGGCATTTTTATTGGCCGTTATGTTGGCGCTGACGGATTAGCTGGGATCAATGTTGCGTGGCCTATTATCGGTTCGATCCTCGGTATAGGAATGATGATTGGGGTGGGGACTGGCGCGCTGACTTCGATCAAGCAAGGAGAGAACGATCATGAAGGCGCTAAGCGAATCCTAACGACCGGATTGACGTTGTTAGCGGCATTGATGCCGATCGTTGCTACAATATTGTTCTTGTTTTCGGATGAATTTATTCGCTGGCAAGGTGCGGAAGGGCGAGTGTTTGAACTTGCGCTGCAATATTTGCATATTCTGATTGTCGCGTGCGTATTCACGTTGGGTTCTATCGCAGTTCCGTTTTTATTACGCAATGACGACAGCCCGAACTTAGCAACGATTTTGATGGTCATCGGTGCCGTTATTAACATTGTATTAGACTACGTATTTATTGCTTGGTTGGAGTGGAAGTTAACCGGAGCCGCTATTGCCACTGCACTTGCACAATTAGTGGTCACTGTGCTCGGTATTGGTTACTTCTTTACTTCAAAAGCAACATTACGCCTTCGTATCCGCGACTTCAAAGTTCAGGTTGATGCTGCACCAAAGATTATCATGATAGGTACATCAAGTTTCTTTATGTACGCCTACGGCTCTGTGATGGTGGCACTGCACAACGCGTTATTTGCTCAATACGGAAGTGCAATGTTGATCGGAGCGTACGCCATTTTGGGGTACATCGTGACGGTTTACTATCTGATAGCCGAAGGAATTGCGAATGGTATGCAGCCTTTAGTGAGCTTCAACCACGGTGCACGTAATCAGGAGAACATCAGAAAGTTATTAAAGGTCGCGATGGGGACATCTGTGCTTGGTGGGGTGGCGTTCGTTGTTTTGATGAACCTTTTCCCGTACGAACTGGTTGCGGTGTTTAATAATGCTGACCAACAGTTGATTGATAGCACCGTGATCGGGATTCGTTTACACATGTTTGCGTTGTTCTTAGATGGTTTTTTAGTTGTGGCGGCCGCGTACTATCAATCAGTAAACAAAGGCAGCAAAGCTATGTTTGTAACACTAGGCAACATGCTGGTCCAGTTGCCATTCTTATTCATTATGCCGAAACTTTTCGGCGTGACAGGTATTTGGTTAGCTTTCCCATTGTCTAACATTGCATTGAGTTTGGTCGTGATCAGTATGTTGTGGCGAGATGTGAAAAAGCTGCTTAATGAGAGTTCTGTCGAACCAAGGGTGCAAGCCTGCTAACAAAAGCTAACAGATAAAAGCGAGGCTAGGCCTCGCTTTTATCTTTAAGGATTAAATGGTTTTTACTTCTAAGCCCGCTAGTTGATGCCAATAGCCATTGCATTGGCGGCTTTCGAGCTTTTCAGGATTATCGCCGTATTCGTTTGAGCGAAAACGCTCTAACTCTGAAAAAATGTCCATACCAAGAGGGCTTAACCGGACCACATCAACCAGCCCTTTCATAGTAGGTAAGTCATTGATGAGGTTGTAGCAATACCCTGACTGTGTTTGAATGCCGTTAAGGTTAAAGACTTCTTGCCCTTCTTGGCTGCTGACCTGGATACCCGTAGGGTATTTGATACAGCAGGTTTCGCAATCGTCTTTCGCTCGGTTTTCAGCTCGGGCTGTGAAACAGCGAGCGGAATACGCTAAAGGCAAATAACCGTGGCTAAATACCTCAACTTCAAACTTGTTACGAATACCAAGCTCGTCACACTGAACTAAAGTATCGTTTAACCATTCGCGAGAGAGCTCGACAGGCATGCACCAACGCATCATACCTTGCTTCAAAAATAAGTTGAGCGTGTGTGCGTTATAAGTATTGATTGCAGGGCCAACGACGAAAGGCACTTTATGCTCTGATGCCAATTGAACAGCAGATACGTCATTTGCTTCAATCGCGAAGTCACCGTTGTCGATGTACTTCTTCATTATGTTTACTTCACTCGGAGCTTCTAGTAGTGCCATTGTTGATAGCACCACTTGCTTGCCAGATGCAGACAGCTCTTTTGCGATTTCAAGCCAATGCGAAGGCTTCATTTCTCGACGTTTTGAACATACGGTTTCCCCAAGATAGATGATGTCCGCGGAGCTTGATTTCGCTTGTTCATAAAACGCTTCGATGTCTTGTTTTGGCCAGAAGTACAACAGCGGGCCAAGCGCGTATTTCATTGAATTATCCATCTTAACCTCTACTGCCATTTGCGGTGATAAGCACCAAGTGTGGTCTGCGTACCTTCAGACACGTTTGCCAATGCGGCATCCCAAGCCGCTTCGACTTGGTAAGCTTCTGGGTTTGCTTGGTAACGGTCAATCGCGGCTCGCCATGTTCGAGTGACTTGTTCTACGTAAGCAGGGCTACGTTGGCGACCTTCAATTTTTACAGACGCCACATTTGCAGCAAATAGTTCTGGTAGCATAGAGAGGGTGTTCAAACTGGTTGGTTCTTCCAGTGCGTGGTAGCGTTTTTTCTCGCCTTCGATTTCAGCTTCGAAACGACCTTTACACAAGGTAGGGTAGCCCGCATTTTCACCGGCGCTGTAGCGATCGATCAAAATGTCGTTAAGGCGGGATTCCAGACCATTTTCTGTTTCTTGCCAGCGAACGTACTTAGCTGGAGAGCATGCTCCCACAGTGTTTGGAGACTCGCCTGTCATATATGACGATAGGTAGCAGCGACCTTCAGACATGATGCAAAGGCTACCAAAAGCAAAGACTTCTAACTCGACATCGCTAGTGATGTTGCGTGAAAGCTGTTTGACCTGATGAATCGATAAAACGCGAGGTAATACTACCCGTTTTACGTTGAAGTTTTGTTTGTAAAAATCAATGGCTGCGACGTTGGTCGCTGATGCTTGCACTGAAAGGTGTAGTTCCAGATCGGGATATTTGCGAGCCGCGTACTCCAGCACTGCAATGTCTGCAACAATCAGCGCGTCTACACCCAGTGCCGCTGCATTGTCTACTGCGTTCGTCCAGCGCTCGAAGCCATTGGGATGAGCGAAGGTATTCAACGCGACATGAATTTTTTTATTGCGGTCATGAACGTATTGCACCGCTTTTTCTAATTTCTTGCCGTTAAAGTTGAGGCCAGCAAAGTGACGGGCGTTGGTATCATCTTTGAAACCAATGTAGACGGCATCGGCACCGCAATCAATCGCAGTTTTTAACGCAGGCAGGTTACCCGCGGGACACAAGAGTTCCATATGCTCACAATCATTGAGAATAAAAAGGTGTCCGCATTTTATGAAGAATTATGAATAGCGAAATTGACCTAAGTTAGGTTTAGCTCAATAAAGTCGATATTTACCCCTTGCGAGTAAGGGTATCGGGTCGGGGTTAGTTCTTGTGACGACGATTCTGTACAAACAGCTCTTCAATTTCATGTTTTGGCTGCGGGCGATAAAAATGGAATCCTTGAATCGCATTACATTGAAGGTTAGAGAGCAAAGTAGCTTGCTGGTGGGTTTCCACCCCCTCGGCAACGACAGTTAAGTCGAGCGACTTACCCAGATTAATGATGTTTTCAATCACAGTGACTTGTTTCGGTAGTGTGTCGATATCATTAATAAAAGCGCGGTCGATTTTTAGCTCGTCAATAGGGAAACGCGCTAAGTAGGAAAGAGAAGAGTAGCCGGTACCAAAGTCATCGATAGAGAGAGCGAAGCCAAGCTTTTTAATCGCATTCAACATCTGCAGTGTATGTTCGCTATCACTCATCACGGCACTTTCGGTTAGCTCGAAGGTAATGCAGCTTGGATCAAGCTCGGTAGTGCGAAGCAGCTTTTCCATAAAGTCGATCAGCTGTGGGTTGCCAAATTGCTCGGGAGAGAGGTTGATGGCGACACGGCCTGGCAGTATGCCTTGTTGCTTCCAACGTTTTACCGTATTGAAAACATCACGCATCACGACACGTCCAAGGTGTTCGATTAACCCAGCGCGCTCGGCGACAGGAATGAATGAGCCGGGACTAATGTACCCTTCGACTGGATGCTTCCAACGAACGAGTGCTTCTGCGCCGTTGATACTGAAGTCTCGCGCGTTAACCTTAGGTTGATACCACACTTCCAAACCGTTCTGCTGCAATGCTTTTTGCAGTTCGATTTCAAGCCACAAACGCATACGCGCTTCTTTGTTCATTTGATCGTTAAATTTGATCAGACGATTTCTACCACGATCTTTGGCTTCATACATCGCAGTATCGGCATTTTGTAGTAGGATTCGTGCATCTTGTCCGTCTTCAGGGTATCGAACGCTACCAATTGAACAGGCAAGGCGTTTGCTGAAGTGGTGCAAGTCGAAAGGTTGGTTGATCAACGAGATAATGCGATCGGACAAAATTTCAGCCATGCGGGTATTTTCTGGCTCCGGCAGAATGACGCCAAACTCATCGCCACCCAAATGACCAATAATCGCTTGGTTTGGTAGCAACCGTTTAAGACGGGCCGATACCTCTTGAATCACTTTATCGCCAATATGGTGACCAAGTGAGTCATTAATGTTTTTGAAGTTATCGATATCCAAATAGAACACCAGAAGCGGTGTTTGCTTTTTGATCAGCTGTTCCAAACGTTTGGTGAAGCCAAAGCGGTTGTAGAGTTTGGTGAGCGAGTCAATGTGTATGTCTTCATTCGATGCAGAAGACAGGTTTTTGGGCGCATCATCAGCATCTTGGATTAGGATAATTTGAGATTCGCTACCTAATATCGCCGTGGAATCCGCGTGTAGCTGAACTTTCCGTTCAAAGCCGCATCTTGCACTGGTTAAGCAGACAAAAGGTTTGTCAGAAATTAATGTACTCAATCGATGACTAAATACCTTTTTACTGTTTTCATCGATGAATAAACGACTTAGCTCTTCGCCCAACAATTCATGAGGAGAGTTAAGTCCGAGAAGGCGCGCTGATGCGGGGTTCGCAGAGATGACAATATCATCTTCGATAAGCAGTAAGCCGTCTGGTAGCAGTTGTGTTAACTTCGCAAACTTACTTTCGGCCTCTTCTAAGGAGCGAACGAGGATCTGCTTTTCTGAAGTATCGACAGCGTGAAACACAACAAAGCGAATGTCGTTACCTTCAAAAACTGGCGAAAGACTAAAGTGAAGACTGGTTTCAAGGTCGGTTTCATCGAGCGTGATTTCGGCTTCGACATGTGCCCCTTTGAACGCGCGCTGATAGTATGGTGCAAGCTTCTTATAAAACTGTTCACCCAGCACTTGGCAATCGTTTAAGCCGACGATTTCCTCATGACTTAAACCTGCGATATCGCAGTAACGGTCACTTACCATTCGATAATTGTGTTTTTTATCAAGAATGGCAAAGAAGAAAGGGCTATTTGAGGTTAGCGTGGCAAACCAATGTTTTAATTGCTGGGAAGGCATTAGGGTATTACCGATCTCCAATGAGCCAGATTATTCGTCCGTGTATAAAAAGCGACACCCTGATAAGCCTGCGGCGGTCTACCACCAAGCTAAAGTGTTACTTGCCATTAAAGGGCTCGCGGTTTTAGCTGTGCAGTCGACAATCACATGGATACGCTCAGATAACTATAACTTTGAAAATACGGTTGTAAAAGTGTTTATCCACCTGTTCGCATCAATAATACACGTAAGTTCAAAAAAAGAAGCGTTAGTGAGCAATAAACCACCAATCTAAAATAAGCACTTTATTGATACATAACAGTAATCTCATCGCCACGATTGCTTAATATAAGCAACCTAATGACAAAGTAACGGATAATGAACGTGTTAAACAAGATTCGCAGTCAACTAGTAAAGAACGCAGCTAATATTTTGCGTTCTCCAGTCCAGTTATTACCACAGCCAATTCAGCAAAAAGCGTTGCTGGAAGGGCTAAAAATGGTGTTTAAAGAAGCCTTGGAAGATGGTGACTTTGAGTTCCTTGAAGACAAGTGGTTAAAAGTTGCGATTAAAGACTTGAACTTAGCATGGTACATCAGCTATCAAGACGAAAAATTGGTGGTAGCTGAAAAACCAGTTCAGGAAGATGTGAGTTTTAGTGGTAATCTAAACGACCTAGTACTGATTGCTGGTCGTAAAGAAGACCCTGACACACTGTTCTTCCAACGTCGCCTTTCAATTGAAGGTGATACTGAGCTTGGCTTAGAAGTGAAAAACTTAATGGACAGTGTCGACTTAGAGCAGTTACCGAAAGCAATGCAAGTCGCTTTGAATCAATTGGCTGATTTTGTTCAGAAAGGAGTTCAAGCGCCTGCACAACCAACCGGAGTAGCGAATGCTTATTCGAACTGAAGCCCCTGCGGACATTCTTACCATTGACCGCTTATTGAAACACGCCTTCCCAACGGAAGCTGAAGCTGAGCTTGTGATGCGTTTGCGCGAAAACAGCAAATTCACACTTTCCTTAGTCGCGTGTACAGATGAGGGAGAGGTGATAGGCCATGCTTTATTTAGCCCTGTGACCTTAAATGGTGAAGATTTGTCATGGCAAGGGCTAGCGCCATTAGCTGTTCATGAAGATTACCGTCGCCAAGGCATCGCTGCAGAGTTGATCAAAGAAGGTTTTGATTCACTGCGTGATTTTGGCTACCCAGTGTGTGTGGTGTTGGGCGATCCTGATTATTACGCGCGCCAGGGTTTTCAATCATGCGACGAGATGGGCTTTGAATGTGCTTGGGATGTCCCTAAAGGTGCATTTCGAGTCGCAGAGTTGGTCGAAGGTCAATGTGCTGGACGCTCCGGACGCATAGACTATGCGCCAGAGTTCTCTGAACTGTAAATGAAAGAAGCCCACGACTAAGTGGGCTTCTTTCTTATTCACTGAAAACTGAGATAGGGAGGTTAGGATGACTGGTTACTTTTCTTTTTGCCCCAGACCTCTATTTTCGCTTTTTTACTTACCCCTAGCAGGCTAAGTTTTGTGCTTCCCCAGCTACTGTAAGTCATTTCAATCCGTTTTAGCTTGGCTTCTTTTGTACCTGGAAGGCTCCAGGCACGAGTCGACAATCCGCTTGTTAGTACGCCCATAGAGGAAAGCTTTTTCTCACTACCATCTGTCATGACGACTTTTAAACCATTAATGTCTACCGTTCCTTGCACACATTTTAATTTTATTTTACTGAAGCTTCGGTTTCGGAATAAGCTATTTGGTGTCACGGTATCTGTTTCTGTATGAAAGTTAACGGCTTTCGTTGCAATCAGCTCCCACTCGTCGCTGTTATTAGCAAAAACACTCATGCTGGTGGCGGCTACCAGTGTGCAAAGCAGTAGCGTATTTAAGAATTTCATAATGTACCTCATATGTCATACCCAATGTGTGGCCGTTGGCAAAACGCTATGTTCAGGAATATCCAAATCATCTCATTGTGTTCAGGTGTTCCTTGAAGTCCTTTAGGTATAATCGCGATAATTTGATAGGATTGCCCTCGTTCAAATAGGTGACGGAAAATGTCAATTAACGAGAAACAGTATTTACGTGAAATGGGGATCAGCACATGGGAGCTGGTACACCCTGAAAGACTGGAAGGCTATCAATCGCCATTATTGGATTTGCAAAGTTCATGTAAACTCCTATTGGTATCGCCAATATGTCCAGAAAACGAGACGGCATTGATGTTTGAGCGCGTATTAAAAAGCATTAAGCTCACGCTTGATGATGCGCTACACCTAGAGCCTGAGCGCTTATCCATGCTGGGTGAACATCAGCTAGAGTGGGTGTGGTTTGCAGGCTGTGAGGCTGATCAAAGCATCAAGGCAAAGCACCTGACCTCGCCACTATTACAAGATATTGATGGTAATAACGAACAGCGCCGCGCATTGTGGCAACAAATCTGTTCGTACTCTTAACGGAGCTAATGCGTGACAATTGAAATTACGCCGATGCGTGCAGAGCACCTCGACCAAGTTTGGCAAATCGAGCAGCAAGCACATTCTCACCCTTGGGCCGAATCTTTGGTTCGTGACTTATCCAGTCGCGGTGCTTGCCACCATGTGATGCTGGAAGGCTCTCAAGTGGTTGGTTACTTCTATGGACAGAATATTGTTGGAGAAGTGACACTATTAAATATTGCAGTAGCGCCTTCTCAACAGGGCAGAGGGCTAGGGCAAAAATTGCTGGACGCGTTTATTGAACACTGTGAACAAGCCAAAGCAGAGAGTGCTTGGTTAGAAGTGCGTGAAAGTAATCACCCAGCTATCCATATTTATGAGCAAGCAGGTTTTAATGAAGTGGACCGTCGTTACAACTATTACCCAGCTAAATCGGGAAATGGTAAGGAAGACGCCATTATCATGAGTTACTTATTTTTGAGTTAGTTTTAGGCCGTTACTAATTACCTCATCAACACTTATGCTTTAAATGCGTATCCGGATTCGAGGCTTTTGAATATGTAATAATAATTTTTTGAATTTTTACATCTCTTTGTGTGGAGCTGGCTTTCCCTTGTTAGTTGCAGGTAAAGGCTGGTGAGCCGAGTAAATTCAGTTCATATCTTTCCAGTTTGCTAGCACAGCGATAATAAGCGAGAATACCGCACAATATCGAATAGTAGATATGCTTGCCTATTTTGTGAGCATGAAAGTAATTTAGAAGATTAACTAATGTCAAATCCCCTTTTTTTAGGCGAAGTGTCTAAGCGCAGAACGTTCGCTATTATTTCTCACCCGGATGCGGGTAAAACCACCATTACTGAAAAAGTCCTTTTATTCGGAAACGCGATCCAAAAAGCAGGTACGGTTAAAGGTCGTGGTAACGCACAGCACGCAAAATCAGACTGGATGGAAATGGAAAAAGAACGTGGTATCTCGGTAACCACTTCTGTAATGCAGTTCCCTTACAATGACTGTCTGGTAAACCTACTTGATACGCCTGGACACGAAGACTTCTCGGAAGATACATACCGTACGTTAACGGCAGTAGACTCGTGTTTGATGGTTATCGATGCGGCGAAAGGTGTCGAGGATCGTACACGTAAGCTGATGGAAGTAACGCGTCTGCGTGACACGCCAATCGTAACCTTCATGAACAAACTTGACCGTGACGTTCGTGATCCAATGGAAGTATTGGACGAGGTAGAAAACGAGTTGGGCATGATGTGTGCACCAATTACATGGCCAATCGGCTGTGGTAAAGAATTTAAAGGTGTGTACCACATTCACCGTGATGAAACGATTTTATACGAATCAGGTCACGGTCATGAGATTCAAGAAGTTCGAATCATCAAAGGTCTCGATAACCCAGAGCTTGATGAAAAAGTTGGTGCAGGCCTTGCGGAAAGTGTTCGAGAAGAGCTTGAGCTTGTCATGGGTGCTTGCCCTGAGTTTGATTTGGAAATGTTCCTAACCGGTGATCTTACGCCAGTTTACTTCGGTACTGCATTAGGTAACTTTGGTGTGGATCATATGCTAGACGGTCTAACTGAATGGGCTCCAGCGCCGAAAACTCGTCAAGCGGTTGAACGTGAAGTTGAAGCGACTGAAGAGAAGTTCTCTGGTTTCGTATTTAAGATCCAAGCGAATATGGACCCAAAACACCGTGACCGTATCGCATTCATGCGTATTGTATCGGGCACTTACACGCAAGGTATGAAGATGAACCACGTTCGTCTTGGCAAGCAAGTGAGTATCTCTGATGCAGTAACCTTTATGGCTGGTGACCGTGCACGTGCAGAACACGCTTACGCCGGTGACATTATTGGTCTACACAACCACGGTACTATTCAGATTGGTGATACCTTTACGCAAGGTGAATCACTGAAGTTCTCTGGTATTCCGAACTTCGCTCCGGAACTATTCCGTCGTATTCGTCTGAAAGATCCACTAAAGCAGAAGCAGCTTCTCAAAGGCTTGGTTCAGCTATCAGAAGAAGGTGCGGTACAGGTATTCCGTCCTCTACAGAACAACGATCTGATCGTTGGTGCCGTTGGTGTACTTCAGTTTGATGTTGTTGTGGCTCGTTTGAAGTCTGAGTATAACGTTGAAGCGATTTATGAAGGCATTAACGTTGCAACTGCGCGTTGGGTTGAGTGTGGTGATGCGAAGAAACTGGATGAGTTCCAACGCAAGAATCAAGCGAACTTAGCATTGGATGGTGGTGATAACCTAACGTATATCGCTCCAACAATGGTTAACTTAAACTTAGCGAAAGAGCGTTTTCCTGACGTTGATTTCCGTGCGACACGTGAGCACTAATTTGCGCGGTTAGGGTAAGCCGTAACGCAAACTAGATTTTAAAACGCCCTTGGCTATAAACTTAGCCAAGGGCGTTTTTATATAAGGATAAGATATGAATTGGTTTAAACGTGGGCTAAAGCGTTACGACAACTGGTGTAAAGAGATGGGGTTAACTCCCGATCAGAAACGCAGTTGTGTCCCATATCGAAAAGACCCTGCCCATCAAACTGAAGAGAAGAGTGAAGCCCAACCATCCTCTGATTTTCTGCCCGCAGATACAGATAAAAAGCGTCAAGATGAAGCTCTTTGATACGCACTGCCACTTTGATTTTGATGTGTTTCAAGATGACTTTGCACATCAACTTGAGCTTGCTCAAACGCAAGGCGTCGCAAGAATTTTGATTCCTTCCGTCGGTCCGCAAAACTGGGCTCGTATTCAAACTTTGGCAGAGCAACATGCCAATTTGTATTATGCGCTCGGCTTTCATCCGTATTTTCTTGAAGATAACGTTGAGCAGCACCTTACAGAGCTAGAAGGCTATCTAGATCAAAAAGGGCAGCAGTGCGTGGCAATAGGAGAGTGTGGTTTAGATTTTGCCATTGATGTTGATCCACAGTTGCAAGAAAAGATACTTGAAGTTCAATTTGAGCTGGCTAGACGCTTCGAACTCCCAGTTATTTTACATAGCCGAAAAGCGCACAATCGCCTTATTCAAATGGTGAAAGCGGCGAATCTCCCCAGAGGTGGTGTGCTACACGCTTTTTCTGGGAGTTATCAGCAAGCCATGGAGTGGGTCAAATTAGGTTTTTTTATCGGTGTAGGAGGAACGATTACCTACCCAAGAGCCAAGAAAACACGCGACGCA
This sequence comes from Vibrio sp. YT-16, assembly GCF_033337405.1. Classification (NCBI taxonomy): domain Bacteria; kingdom Pseudomonadati; phylum Pseudomonadota; class Gammaproteobacteria; order Vibrionales; family Vibrionaceae; genus Vibrio; species Vibrio sp. YT-16. Next base: position 619,105 of record NZ_JAWOQQ010000001.1, on the reverse strand, counting down.
ATTCAAAAATTACCACTCGAAAACCTAGTAATCGAAACAGACGCACCAGATATGCCTATACTTGGATATCAAGGGGAGTCAAATCACCCAGCCAAACTCATTCACGTCTTTAATGAGCTCGTAGAGTTGCATAACGGCCGAAAGCAATCGATTGCCTCTCAACTGTGGAAAAATAGCAATTTTGCTTTCTCGATATGTGAATAAAATCTAAAGATGTGGTTTGAAATCGAAAACGTTTTCCTGCTTATTGTGAATTAACTCACAAAGCTGGTTGAATCAATCATGAATCTTATAGGAAAGTGTGAGGCTGGCATTACTTTAATTGATTCTGCATGAGTATAATTGCCCCCGCTTTATAGCTCCATTTTGTAACACGCCAATAAATAACTTATAAGGAAGTCATAAACTATGAGCCTGTTTATGAGCCTAATCGGTATGGTAGTGCTTCTTGCGATTGCAGTGGCATTTTCTAACAACCGAAAAGCTATCAACTTTAGAACTGTGGGTGGCGCATTCGCTATCCAATTCGCATTAGGTGCATTTGTTCTGTATGTACCTTGGGGCCGTGATCTACTAAACGGTTTCTCTTCAGGTGTTTCTAACGTTATCAACTACGGTAACGATGGTTCATCATTCCTATTCGGTGGTCTTGTTTCTGACAAGATGTTCGAAGTATTCGGCGGCGGCGGTTTCATCTTCGCATTCCGTGTTCTTCCTACACTGATCTTCTTCTCTGCACTGATTTCAGTTCTTTACTACATTGGCGTTATGCAATGGGTTATCAAGATTCTTGGTGGCGCACTACAAAAAGCGCTAGGCACTTCGCGTGCGGAATCAATGTCAGCAGCAGCTAACATTTTCGTAGGTCAAACTGAGGCACCTCTAGTTGTTCGTCCATTCGTTCCAAAAATGACTCAATCAGAGCTATTCGCGGTAATGTGTGGTGGTCTAGCTTCTGTTGCTGGTGGTGTGCTAGCTGGTTACGCATCTATGGGTGTTCCACTAGAGTACCTAGTTGCGGCATCATTCATGGCAGCACCAGGTGGTCTACTGTTCGCTAAAATCCTTCACCCAGAGACTGACCAGCCTCACGAAAGTATCGAAGAAGCGATGGACGGCGGTGACGACAAACCAGTTAACGTAATCGACGCAGCTGCGGGCGGTGCGGCTTCTGGTCTACAACTTGCGCTTAACGTAGGTGCAATGCTAATCGCATTCGTTGGTCTAATCGCGCTAATCAACGGTATGCTAGGTGGCATCGGTGGTTGGTTCGGCATGCCAGAACTAACACTAGAGCTAATTCTAGGTTACGCGTTCTCTCCACTAGCATTCCTAATCGGTGTTCCATGGGCAGAAGCTGTAACAGCTGGTTCATTCATCGGTCAGAAAATCGTAGTGAACGAATTCGTTGCTTACTTGAACTTCACACCATATCTAGGTGAAAACGCTCAAGTAATCGCGGCAACTGGTGAAGTAATGTCTGAGAAGACAACAGCTATCATCTCATTCGCACTATGTGGTTTCGCGAACCTTTCTTCTATAGCGATTCTACTTGGTGGTCTAGGTAGCCTTGCACCAAACCGTCGTAGTGACATCGCTCGCATGGGTGTTAAAGCAGTTCTTGCAGGTACGTTGTCTAACCTTATGGCAGCGACAATTGCAGGCTTCTGCTTAAGCCTTGCAGCACTATAATTAGAATCGGTTCTTAATATATAGACGCCGTTTTACATCATGCCCTGTAGCAAGAGATTGCTGCGGGGCATTTTTCGTTTTTCGGGCTCCAAAATTTCATCGGGTGTTTCCCTTAGTCGAGGTATTACGCAGTCAATGGAATAGGGGCTAGGAAATTTTGAGATACAAACCGTTTGCGCTCTATTTGGTGCTACAGTTTTGCGGTGAAACTCTATAATGTATTAATCACAGGATAGTGGTTAAGCTTGATTCTTAATCACGTAATGAATATTACATAATCGATGGGCAAATGAATTGCCCTGCAATATCAGATCTAATAGGCGTTTTGCTTTGTGATGTGATATTAAAGACACCGCAATCATAGATTGTTGTGCCATAGGCCAAACTGGTACTGTGCGGTGACAAGGATAGCAATTGGCATATGATAAATTTTCGCTGTATATGCCGAGTCTTCAGGGAACCAAGTCCGTTCATTAATAGACTGTTTAGCCATTTACTCACATTGTCTCGACTTGTTGATTATAGTTAAAGACGTGATGTAAGGCTGAGTAGTGAATTTTTTGAATATTGATCGGAGATAGAAATGAGCGATTTAAAAGCAGCAGCGCTACGTGCACTTAAACTTATGGACCTAACTACGTTGAATGACGATGACACTGATGCAAAAGTGATCTCACTATGTCATGACGCGAAAACAGCAGTAGGCAACACAGCTGCAATTTGTATTTACCCTCGCTTTATTCCTATTGCTAAGAAGACACTTCGTGAGCAAGGTACGCCAGAGGTTCGTATTGCAACAGTAACGAACTTCCCACATGGTAACGACGACATTGAAATCGCAGTTGCTGAAACAAAAGCGGCGGTTGCTTACGGTGCAGACGAAGTTGACGTAGTTTTTCCTTACCGAGCGCTAATGGCGGGTGATGAGAAAGTAGGCTTCGAACTAGTTAAGCAATGTAAAGAAGCTTGTGGTGACATTCTTCTTAAAGTGATCATCGAAACAGGTGAACTAAAAGAAGAAGCACTAATCAAGAAAGCATCTCAAATCTGTATTGAAGCAGGTGCTGACTTCATTAAAACTTCAACTGGTAAAGTGCCAGTAAACGCAACACCAGAATACGCTCGCATGATGCTTGAAGTTATTCGCGACATGGGTGTTGCAGAAACTGTTGGTTTCAAACCAGCAGGTGGTGTGCGCACTGCTGAAGACGCAGCAGCATACCTAGCAATGGCTGACGAAATCCTAGGTGACAACTGGGTTGATGCTCGTCACTACCGTTTTGGTGCGTCTAGCCTGCTAACCAACCTACTAAATACATTAGAAGTATCGGACGACGTCGCTGATCCAACAGCGTACTAATTTCAATAATACGTCTGAACGGTAGCACCTAAACGGGTGCTACCAAACCTCTTCTATCCTACTACAACCATGGCTCAAAAGAGCTTGGGAGGCACTAATGTATTTACCACAAGAAATCATTCGTAAAAAACGTGACGGCGAAGTCCTAACCGCCGACGAAATCAACTTCTTTATTCAAGGCGTAGCGAACAACACGGTATCTGAAGGTCAGATTGCGGCGTTTGCTATGACGATTTTCTTTAATGAAATGACCATGGATGAGCGCATCGCCTTAACGTGTGCGATGCGTGATTCGGGCATGGTTATCGACTGGAGCCACATGAACTTCGGTGGTCCAATTGTCGACAAACACTCAACCGGTGGTGTGGGTGACGTAACTTCTTTAATGCTTGGCCCAATGGTGGCAGCGTGTGGCGGTTTCGTACCTATGATCTCTGGCCGCGGTCTTGGTCATACAGGCGGTACGCTGGATAAACTTGAATCTATCCCTGGTTACAACATTACGCCGAGCAACGATGTTTTTGGTCAAGTAACCAAAGACGCTGGTGTGGCGATCATCGGTCAAACTGGTGACCTTGCTCCTGCGGATAAGCGTGTTTACGCGACTCGTGATATTACCGCAACGGTAGACAATATCTCCCTGATTACGGCGTCGATCCTTTCTAAGAAACTGGCGGCGGGTCTGGAATCGCTAGTGATGGACGTAAAAGTGGGTTCAGGTGCATTTATGCCAACTTACGAAGCGTCTGAAGAGCTAGCAAAATCAATCGTTGCGGTAGCAAACGGTGCTGGCACTAAGACTACGGCAATTCTTACGGACATGAACCAAGTATTGGCGTCTTCAGCGGGTAACGCAGTAGAAGTTCGTGAAGCGGTTCGTTTCTTAACGGGTGAATACCGTAATCCTCGTCTACTTGAAGTGACCATGGCTTCATGTGCTGAAATGTTAGTACTTGGCAAGCTTGCTGAGAACACAGAAGACGCACGCGCAAAACTGATGGAAGTGCTGGATAACGGCAAAGCGGCTGAGTGCTTCGGCAAGATGGTTGCCGGTTTAGGCGGCCCTGCGGACTTCGTAGAAAACTACGACAACTACTTAGAAAAAGCAGCAATCATTAAGCCAGTTTACGCAACAGAAACGGGCATTGTCTCTGCAATGGATACACGTGCTATCGGCATGGCTGTGGTTGCTATGGGTGGTGGTCGTCGTGTTGCTACTGATGAAATCGACTACGCAGTTGGTTTCGACGAGTTCATCCGCCTAGGTGAGGTCGCAGACAGTGATAAACCTCTTGCGGTCATCCACGCTCGCACTGAAGAGCAATGGGAAGAAGCGGCAAAAGCACTGCGCAGTGCAATCAAAGTAGGTGGTGAATACACACCAACTCCAGAGGTTTACCGCCAAATTCGTGCAGAAGATATCTAATAGAACAAGTAATTACACAAGGCCTACTCAACCATAATAAAAATCCGAGTGGGCCTAAGGAACGAGCAATGAAAAGAGCATTTATTTTAGTACTAGACTCATTCGGTATCGGTGCAACTGCCGATGCTAAAGAATTTGGTGATGTAGGTTCAGACACACTAGGTCACATCGCTGACCAATGTGACAAAGGCTTAGCAGATAACGACAATCGCCAAGGTGCACTTCGCCTTCCAAATCTATCGAAACTTGGTTTGGCAATGGCGCATAAAGAATCGACAGGTCGCTTCGCACCTGGACTAGACGCAGACGCTGAAATCATTGGTGCATACGGTCATGCAGCAGAGCTTTCTTCAGGTAAAGACACGCCGTCTGGTCACTGGGAAATCGCAGGTGTTCCTGTTCTGTTTGACTGGGGTTACTTCACTGACAAAGCAAACAGCTTCCCGAAAGAATTGACTGACCGCATTCTTGAGCGTGCAGGTCTTGACGGTTTCCTAGGTAACTGTCACGCGTCTGGTACTCAAGTTCTTGACGATCTTGGTGAAGAGCACATGAAGACTGGCAAACCAATCTTCTACACGTCTGCTGACTCTGTATTCCAAATCGCATGTCACGAAGAGACTTTCGGTCTAGACCGTCTACTAGAGCTTTGCCAAATCGCACGTGAAGAGCTAGAAGATTACAACATTGGTCGTGTTATCGCGCGCCCATTCGTTGGTGCTGGTAAAGGTCAATTTGAGCGTACAGGTAACCGTCGTGATCTTTCTGTAGAGCCACCATCAGCAACGGTTCTTCAGAAGCTCGTTGATGAGAAGCAAGGCAACGTGGTTTCTATTGGTAAGATTGCTGATATCTACGCAAACTGCGGCATCACTAAGAAAGTGAAAGCGACAGGTATCCCTGCATTGTTCGAAGCAACGCTAGAGCAAATCAAAGAAGCGGGCGACAACACGATCGTATTCACTAACTTTGTAGACTTCGACTCAGCTTACGGTCACCGTCGTGACGTAGCGGGTTACGCAGCGGCACTTGAGTACTTCGATGATCGTATCAACGAAGTGCTAGAGATTATGGAAGAAGACGATGTGCTTATCCTAACGGCAGACCACGGCTGTGACCCAACATGGCCAGGTACTGACCATACTCGTGAGCACATCCCAGTATTGGTTTATGGTCAAAAAGTACCAGCTGGTTCTCTTGGCCGCCGCGAAACATTCGCAGATATCGGTCAAACATTGGCAAGTTACTTCGGTACTTCTCCAATGGATTACGGTAAGAACTTCCTATAATTAGTTAGGTTTTTGAAAACTAGGAGCTTGATAGCTCCTAGTTTTATGTTTGCAGTATGTAAATGCTGCTTGTCGGAAATGAGAATACTCTGGCTTATATCGCCTTAAGCGCGGAGCGCTAGAGAAAGGTTAAGGAAAAGAAAATGGCAACTCCACATATCAATGCTGAAATGGGTGCATTTGCAGACGTCGTACTGATGCCTGGTGATCCACTACGTGCAAAATACATCGCAGAGACTTTCCTTGAAGATGTCGTTCAAGTGTGTGACGTTCGTAATATGTTTGGTTACACAGGTACATACAAAGGCCGTAAGATCTCGGTAATGGGCCACGGTATGGGTATCCCATCATGCTCGATTTACGCAACTGAACTAATCAAAGACTTCGGCGTGAAGAAAATCATCCGTGTTGGCAGCTGTGGCGCAGTGAATGAAGACATCAAAGTGCGTGATGTTGTGATCGGCATGGGTGCATGTACTGACTCTAAAGTGAACCGTATCCGCTTTAAAGGTCATGACTTCGCGGCAATCGCAGACTACAACATGGTTCGTGCGGCAGAAGACGCTGCAAAAGCTCGCGGTATTGACGTTAAAGTTGGTAACCTATTCTCAGCAGAGCTTTTCTACACGCCAGATCCAGAAATGTTCGATGTAATGGACAAGTACGGCATTGTTGGTGTTGAAATGGAAGCGGCTGGTATTTACGGTGTTGCGGCAGAATACGGTGCAAAAGCTCTGACAATCTGTACGGTTTCTGATCATATCAAGACTGGCGAACAGACTACATCTGACGAGCGTCAAACGACATTCAACGACATGATGCTAATCGCACTAGATTCAGTATTGCTTGGTGACGAAGAGTAAGCGACGAAGAGTCATTCTATTTTTCGCTCTCAAGAGCTAAAAAAACAGCCCACACATTGCGGGCTGTTTTTATATGAGTTGTTAGCGCTACCTAGTTACTTGGTTAGCAGCAGGTTTGGCGCTTTTTTACGACGTATCGGTTGTCGACGTAAAATCAAGATGAACAACATACCACAGACAAAGCTCATTAAGACCATCATGTACATATAACGATCGCTCTTGCGATAGTGGTGGTCAGAAATAGCCGTCACCCGGCCCGTCTCAAAGGTCACGCGAACAAAACCGATAAGCGCACCATCTGCAAAAACTGGTTCAACCAACTGCTGGCGACCAATGGAAGCTGTTGCCAAAGGCGTATCCAGGCCAAGAACTTCGCGTACCGATAATGCCTCTTCACTAGACGCTAAACGTACACCCTGTGCATCGTAGATTGTTGCATCAAACACTAAACGGTCTTGTGCTAGCTGGTTTGTTAGCTGAAGTAATCGTTCTTGATCTTTAGTTAAAATCATCTCACTGGCAGAAAGAGACGCCTGTGAAATCAAAACTTTGGTGAGCGTTTCAAGCTGTTGTGCTTGAATTTTCTCATTACCCTTACTGATCACAACACTGTTTTTTATTGTGATAAACAACATCACACACAGTAGGATTAGTGCCAGAATTCTTAGGGCATTCCTTACTGAGAACAAAGATTCACTCATGCTCTTTACTCATCCATTTAAAATAAAACAAAGACTTGCCTTTTTAGTTTGTTGAGGTAACGTTTTAGCAAAGTCATAAGGGATTATATACATGGACGCGTCAAAAAGCTTGCCTATCAGAAAACATACGACACTTTTAAAACGATTACCCGAGACTCGATTTGCCTCCCAATTAGATAAAGCAAAAGCAAACTGGATCGTATTTGCTGAGTACCTTTCGCCAAGTCACTTCGAAGACATTGATTTCTTCACCGGCTTTTACAACCCAATACTAGAAACGTGGAAAGTTGGCCAATATGAAGTAGCCCTGATGGCCGGAGAGTTGACTCCTCAACATGAAACGATCTTACAAAGTCTCAACCTAGATTACGCCTCGCTTAATGAAGTGCCCGATCTATCAACCCAAGGGTTGATTGTATTTGATATGGATTCAACGGCGATCCAGATAGAGTGTATTGATGAAATCGCGAAACTGGCAGGAGTAGGGGATGAGGTCGCTGAAGTCACTGAACGTGCCATGCAAGGTGAGCTGGATTTTGAGCAAAGTTTACGTCAGCGAGTTGGTAAGCTCAAAGGTGCCGATGAATCAATTCTTGAACAAGTTCGTTCCCAGTTACCATTCATGCCGGACTTTGAAGCGCTAATTGCGACGTTGAAAGCCTTGGGCTGGAAAACAGCGATTGCCTCCGGTGGTTTTACTTACTTCTCTGATTACATCAAAGATAAAGTCGACTTAGACTTTGCTCGCTCCAATCAATTAGAAATTATTGACGGCAAACTCACGGGTAAAGTACTTGGCGATGTGGTAACGGCGCAGATGAAGTCTGACATTCTAGTGGAACTGGCGGATGAATATGAAATTGAGCAGCACAACACGGTTGCTGTCGGTGATGGCGCTAATGATCTTGTGATGATGTCGGTGGCAGGATTAGGGATTGCGTATCACGCAAAACCAAAAGTGGAAGCTCAAGCGCAATCAGCGATTCGCTTTGCAGGGTTGGGCGGTGTGCTCTGTATTTTATCTGGCGCATTGGTGAAGCAGCAAAAGGTCAGCTGGAAAGCTAAACCTTAACCATCCATTCAAAAACACCGCCAGAAAGGCGGTGTTTTTTTTTCAATTTGGTATGACTTTGAATTTACTCGGTTAACTCCAATCTAATTACAACCTCTTCAGTAATGTCTTCAAATTCACTGTAACCAACGAGCGCTGTTAACTCTTTTTCTAACTTGCTCGCTTGATGTACGCCAAATTGGGTTAAGTCACTTAAATCTTGTTGCAGTAATGATGTCATCGGATCGAAAATTGGCGCAGTAGAAAGGCGAATCACGTAAAAGTCACCCATCATTCGCGCTTTCTTTATAAATTGAATCCGCTCTTTTACGCTGTTGAACTCTTGATGAAGCTTTGACTCAATGCCTGTAATTTTATTGCCTACTTTTGCGGCGCTTATGTAGATATCCTGATGTCTGGCTTGAGCACCTTCTACACGTTTTATTGGCTCTGCGATTAATGTGCTTGTCCGGCCTTTAAAGATAGGTTCAAGTGACAACAGTTGGTCATGCCCAAGACGGGCAAAAAGCTCAATGTGTTTAGGTAGCGGCAAGTTCACCCCGATAACGGGGGTTTTGATTGAAGATGACGTACTCTTACTGATAAAAATGGGCGTGCTCAGCGTACGCGAGAGCAACATGCAGTGCAGCCTTTCAAGTAGAGCATTACTTGGTAGCGTCTCTTTTTGCGGGATTAGCTTGTCTTGATTGTGCTCGATAATGCTGTTGAAAAAAGCGATTACCTTCATGGTTTGGCTGCTTTCATCAATAACTAGCTGCACGCTACAACCGTCTGGGCTTACACGAATTACTCGGTATGGCACCGACATTAACGGCAATTTTTTATCGTAGAGTTGTAATTCTCGAAAGTTGATTCTTACCTCTTGCCCAGAACGTAACATCGTAGGCTCACTTAGCCTAATTCCGAGTCCTCGTTTGGAAAGGTCAACAGTACAGCCGCCTGTTTTAGTTTGTCCTGAGTACAACTCTAAAGGTGTTTTAAAACGATAACGAGGCTCTTTTCGACGAGACTTTGCATCAAAATAAATGCCCTTTGGATTGCCGATAACTCTTCTCGGATGACGAAACGCGTTTAACGTATTAGCGGGTAAGCGCGGCTTTTCAGTTAGCAGGTAATCCTGCCCTGATTTTTCGTCAGCAATTTCTTGCAAAATACCAATATGAGTCAGTGATTGAGACGTTTCTGCTAACTCTGGAGAGAAAGCTGCTAGGTCTTCCTGTTCTTGCTCAGATAGTTCAAAGATTGAAATTCTAAAGGCGCGCCAACTCTCTCGTTTGCCACCTAAATGCCAAAATAGCTGGCGCTGTTCGCGAGTTGCTTCAGGGCGAAACATCGAATAGAAATAGGTTCGATTCTCGTGCTCGTGAGTAAATGAATAAAGGACATTGGTTGTTCCTTTCACACCAGGCTTAATGAGTGACGCGATGCGTTGCTCGTTGAATAAGGAACCAAACATTTGCTGGTTTCTCTCATCGTGCCAGTATTGCCAAAGCTTTTGATTGTTTGGCGTTAACATTGCTAATTTTAGGTCACTACCATCAAAGAATAGAGGCAAGCTGCTGGTGTGCTTTAGTGCGATGTGCTCATAACCGCGAGTTCGAGCTCGAATAATCTTGTCTTGATTGTCGTGACGAGCCCTTTTAGCAGCACTGTTGAGCGCTTCATCTATCACTCTGGTGACGACATTGGTGTCAGTTAAGCGTATGGTTCTGAGGTATCGAACTGAGTCATTTTCGTAACAGTCATCAACCGCGAGTATGCGGTATGCAAGCGGTTTCTCTATACCTGCAACGTTAGATTTGCTGGCAAATTCAGTAAACGTGACCTGAATAATTTCCCCAAGGTTATATTTAAATGCGCTAGGGACTTTGAACTTTGCGCCAGAGCTAGATAAATCAATGCTTAATCCATGAAGAAGCTGTCCTTTAGAACGGCAAATTTCAACTTGAGATTGGACTTTCAAGCGTTTTTCTTGGCGCTTTAAATCGTAGCCTAGGTGAACGGGTTCTGCTAAGAACGGGCTTTTAGGATCCGTTAACGATTGCGTTTTTTGCTGAGTAAGGCGCTTGCTCATTACGCGAAAGTTATTTCGCGTGTTGACCAATGCTTCCCACATTCCTTCCGTGTAGCAGCCAAACTTTTTGATGTTTTTATGGTAAGCGTTGAAAGCAACATCATCCAACCAATGTGGAATGCCATCCAAAATATACTCGCGACATTCGCCTTGAACGCGACCTCGCAAATCAATGCTTTTTTTGCATGGAGCCATTAAGCGGTTAAGTTCCATTTTAACCAAAATTTTGGCCGAAGGCGGCTCTTCCTCGGTCAGTTGGCCAAGGACAAAGTCAAAGTCATTCGTACCGTAAACGGGAATGAGTCGTTCTGCGAGCGAGAGAATTTCAGATTGCTGCATTATTTCTGTTAGAGTATGTCGTTACTTTAAATTGTATCGGCTAAGCGAAGTAATACTTAAGTATATCAATAGTTCATTTCAGTTCAGGTCTGACTTGGCTGTGCTTAGTCACATTTGTAGAAAAAATTGAGGCATCATGGCGAAAGCAAAACGAGCGTATGTTTGTAATGATTGTGGCGCGGACTTTCCCCGTTGGCAGGGGCAGTGTAACGCATGTGGTGCATGGAATACGATAACAGAAGTACGTATCGCTGCATCGCCAACCGTTGCTCGCAATGAACGCTTAAGCGGCTACGCTGGTTCCGCAACAGAAGCAACGGTTCAAACGCTATCCGAAATTGATCTGCAAGAAGTACCTCGCTTCACCAGTGGGTTTAAAGAGCTTGACCGCGTCTTGGGTGGTGGTGTTGTGCCAGGTGCCGCAATTTTGATTGGTGGTAACCCTGGTGCAGGTAAATCAACCCTTCTGTTGCAAACCATGTGTAGTTTATCTGCGCAAATGCCAACGCTTTACGTAACCGGTGAAGAGTCGTTACAGCAGGTGGCAATGCGTGCTTCCCGATTGGGCTTGCCGAAAGATCATTTAAAAATGCTATCGGAAACGAACGTCGACAAAATTTGCCAAATCGCCGAAAAAGAGCAGCCTCGTATAATGGTAATAGACTCGATTCAGGTGATGCACGTTTCTGATGTTCAATCGTCGCCTGGCAGTGTTGCTCAGGTACGTGAATCTGCGACGGCTCTGACACGATACGCAAAACAGAATAATGTTGCGGTATTTATTGTTGGTCACGTAACAAAAGATGGTACCCTTGCGGGCCCCAAAGTTCTTGAACACATTATCGACTGTTCGGTACTACTCGATGGTGGAACGGATAGCCGATTCCGCACTTTGCGTAGTCATAAAAACCGTTTTGGCGCTGTGAATGAGCTTGGTGTCTTTGCAATGACAGGCCAAGGATTGAAAGAAGTGAGTAACCCATCAGCGATCTTCCTTTCTCGTGGTGAAGAAGAAACATCAGGCTCTTCCGTCATGGTGGTTTGGGAAGGCACGCGCCCTCTGCTAGTAGAGATTCAAGCGCTGGTGGATTACTCGCAGTTAGCCAACCCTCGTCGTGTTGCGGTCGGCTTGGAGCAGAACCGCCTATCACTTTTGCTCGCGGTGTTGCATAAGCATGGTGGCTTACAAATGGCAGACCAAGATGTCTTTGTTAATGTGGTTGGCGGTGTTAAGGTGACGGAGACGAGCGCTGATCTTGCTTTAGTTATGGCGCTTTTATCGAGTTTTCGTGACCGTCCACTCCCTAAAGATGTGGTGATTTTTGGTGAGGTAGGGCTTGCGGGCGAAATCCGTCCAGTGCCAAGTGGGCAAGAGCGTTTGAATGAAGCGTTCAAACATGGTTTCAAGAAAGCCATCGTGCCAGCAGCCAACATGCCGAAAGGTGGCATCCCTGGCATGCAAATTCACGGCGTTAAGAAATTGTCGGAAGCTATAGAGGCTTTTGACGAGCTGTAATGCTCATAAGAATGGTATTTGTGCAATCACAAACTGTTCTATCCGTCCTCAATAAAATGCGAATAAAGTACATAAATTGCTGTGTTTGACTATGCTTTGGGGACGGAAATTTCACGTTAAAATTTTTTTTCTTCCATCCGCACGCAAGGGTATCAGTATTGACAGAATGTGATATACTCTGCGCGCACTTTATACCTTATTAACAGAGTAAGACAATGACTGATTTATCAAAATACAGAAACATTGGTATTTTTGCTCACGTAGACGCGGGTAAAACTACCTCTACAGAGCGTATCCTAAAGCTAACTGGTAAGATCCATAAGATCGGTGACACTCACGACGGTTCAACTACTACTGACTTCATGGAGCAGGAAGCTGAGCGTGGTATCACAATCCAGTCTGCAGCAACAACTTGTTTCTGGAACGATCACCGTCTAAACATCATCGATACTCCTGGACACGTTGACTTCACTATCGAAGTTTACCGTTCTCTAAAAGTACTTGACGGTGGTATCGGTGTATTCTGTGGTTCTGGTGGTGTTGAGCCTCAGTCAGAAACTAACTGGCGTTACGCTGACGAATCACACGTATCACGTCTGATCTTCGTTAACAAACTAGACCGTATGGGCGCAGATTTCTACAAAGTTGTAGATCAAGTACAGAACGTACTAGGTGCTACACCTCTAGTTATGACTCTACCTATCGGTATCGAAGAAGATTTCGTAGGTGTTGTAGACGTACTAAGCCAACAAGCTTACGTATGGGATGAGTCTGGCCAACCAGAGAACTACGAAGTTCAAGATATTCCAGCAGACATGGTAGAAAAAGCTGCTGAATACCGTGAAATGCTAATCGAAACTGCTCTAGAGCAAGACGAAGATCTAATGATGGCTTACCTAGAAGAAGGCGAAGAGCCATCTCTAGAAGACATCAAACGTTGTATCCGTAAAGGTACTCGTGATCTAGCATTCTTCCCAACTTACTGTGGTTCAGCGTACAAGAACAAAGGTATCCAACTTATTCTTGACGCGGTAATTGATTACCTACCATCTCCAACAGAAGTTGATCCACAGCCTCTAACTGATTCAGAGACTGGTGAGCCAACTGGTGAAGTTGCGACTGTATCTGCAGACGAGCCACTACGTGCTCTTGCATTTAAGATTATGGATGATCGCTTCGGTGCTCTAACCTTTATCCGCATCTACTCTGGTAAGATGAAGAAAGGTGACACAATCCTTAACTCTGCAACTGGTAAAACAGAGCGTATCGGCCGTATGGTTGAGATGCACGCGGACGAGCGTAACGAGATCGATTCAGCACAAGCTGGTGACATCATCGCTGTAGTTGGTATGAAGAACGTTCAAACTGGTCACACTCTATGTGATCCTAAGCACGAATGTACTCTTGAGCCAATGATCTTCCCAGATCCAGTAATCTCTATCGCAGTTAAGCCTAAAGATAAAGGCGGTTCTGAGAAGATGGGCATCGCGATCGGTAAAATGGTTGCAGAAGATCCATCATTCCAAGTTGAGACTGATGAAGATTCAGGCGAAACTATCCTGAAAGGTATGGGTGAACTTCACCTAGACATCAAGGTAGATATCCTTAAGCGTACATACGGCGTTGAGCTAGAAGTTGGTGCTCCACAGGTTGCTTACCGTGAAACTATCACTCAAGCAATCGAAGATAGCTACACGCACAAGAAACAGTCTGGTGGTTCTGGTCAGTTCGGTAAGATCGACTACCGCATCAAACCAGGTGAGCCAAACTCTGGCTTCACGTTCAAATCAACAGTTGTTGGTGGTAACGTACCTAAAGAATTCTGGCCTGCAGTTGAGAAAGGCTTTGCGTCAATGATGGAGCACGGTGTTCTAGCTGGCTTCCCTACTCTAGACGTTGAAGTTGAACTATTCGACGGTGGTTTCCACGCAGTTGACTCTTCAGCTATCGCTTACGAAATCGCAGCGAAAGGTGCATTCCGTCAGTCTATGCCTAAAGCTGGCGCGCAACTTCTTGAGCCAATCATGAAAGTTGACGTGTTCACTCCAGAAGATCACGTTGGTGACGTAATCGGTGACCTTAACCGTCGTCGTGGTATGATCAAAGACCAACAAGCAGCGTCTACTGGCGTACGTATCAAGGGTGATGTACCTCTATCAGAAATGTTTGGTTACATCGGTACTCTACGTACTATGACTTCTGGTCGTGGTCAGTTCTCTATGGAGTTCTCACACTACGCACCATGTCCAACAAACGTTGCAGAGCAAGTAATTGCTGACGTTAAAGAGCGTAACGCTAAGAAGTAATTCTTAAGTTAACTCTATAACTTGAAAGCCCCGCTTAGTGCGGGGCTTTTTGTATTTAGCAGTCTTATACGCAGAGCGTGTTTGTTTTATTCCTATTTAGCGTTTGTTTTGACGATTGTTATGATGCCGTTCTAGTACTGTTGCCTTTTAGGTCAATGGTCCTAAAGTCTGGTACCACTGACTTTTCAAATATTTCTATTTCTTCCTTCAACCATTGCGCAAACAATTGAGCTTTAGGTCTTTTTAAGTAGCCTTTTGGCGCACACAAGTAATACGCAAAGTTGGGCTTGATAGCGATATCTCCAATTCGGACCAATTTGCCAGAACGAAAATATTGATGAGCTAAACTGTGTTTTACTAATGCCACGCCTTGAAGTGATAGTGCAGCCTCAAGCACGAGATGTGATCCACTGTATTTTAAGGTAGGCTTTGCTGCGCAGTGACCCAAGGTTGCTAACCACATATTCCAATCAAGATCAGGCCAAACATCTTCAATCAGCTCAGCTTTGCTTAAATCCTCGATGTTATAGATCCCGTGCTCTTTCTGGTACACCGGATGACAAGCTGGATAAAAAGCTTCGTCCATTAGCCATTGCGATTCTAAATTGGGGTACTTTCCTAAACCGTAACGAACACATAAATCTATCTGGCTATCTTGAAAAGACACCAAATCATTGGTTGGTTCTAATAGCAAGGCGATATCAGGGTGACGCTGACGAAAAGCCGTAATTTTCGGGACTAACCAATGATGAGCGAAAGAGGGGAGTGTTGATATCGAAAGGTGGTTCGGGTTTGGATCTTGATTGACTAATCTTACCCCTTGCTGCAAATGAGCAAACCCTCTTTCTGCCTGACTAAACAGTAGCTCTCCCTCTGGTGTGAGCACGATTTTTCTGTGCTGACGAACAAATAGGTCCGTGCCTAAGAACTCTTCTAAATGACGAATTTGCTGACTAATGGCCGCTGGCGTAACAAACAGTTCTTTTGCTGCCGTTTTAAAGCTTCCTTCCTTTGCTGCAACGAAAAAGTAATACAAGCTTTGTAAGGGAGGCATTCGATCTTTCACATTAGTTTTCCTTAACTCTATGGCAGATTCTATCGCTTGAGGTTATCAGCGTAGTCGCTGATTATTAAGTGGTCAACATTGTATAGGGATCTTTGAAATGGAAAACATGACACACACTTGTGAGCGTACTATACCTACTGCCCATCAGAGCGGGTTACAGTTAATTTATTCTAAACTGGCGGCTTGGAGAAGGAACTATAAGACACGTCGTCACTTGAGAGAGTTACCAAAGCACCTTTGGGACGATATTGGATTAGGTGAAAGGGAGATTAGTTGTGAAGTGAGTAAGCCATTCTGGAGAGAGTAGTCTATGAGTTTGATTCAAGCTCAAAGTTAAGTTGCACTCCCCAATGGTGTTGAGGAGTGCAAGCAAAATTACAAGTCTTCTTCCCACACGACCAATTCATCTTTTGGCCAATTGTGGCCTATCTCATGATACTTTTGTTCGAGCACATGACGTTTAATTTTAAGCGTTGGCGTCAGTACGCCATTTTCTATACTCCAAGGTTCTTTAATCATTAACACACCTTTGATTTGCTCATGAGAGGCGAGTTCTTGATTCATCCTGGCAATAACTTTACGTGTGGTACGTGCGTATCGCTCTCGATCAAAGTTAGGGAAGTCATGTGGCACAACCAAAAGAATCGGAGCGGGTAGCCCTAAACCGATGAGACACATCATCTCTACGCGACTGTACTCGAAAAGCTTTTTCTCGATAGGTACCGGAGAGACAAATTTACCTTTGGCGGTTTTGAAGTTATCTTTTTTACGGCCTTGAATCGTTAGATAACCATCTGAATCGATAGCGCCGATATCGCCTGTGTGTAGCCAGCCCTCTGAATCAAAAGACTCTTGGGTGGCAATATCATTTTTGTAGTAGCCAGAAAATAGCCCTTTGCCACGCACCATGATTTCATCATCGGCTGCGATTTTTAACTCAATGCCTGGCCCTGCATTACCGACACTACCAATTTTGTCAGCTCTAAATGGGTAGTTGAGCGTGCTGTAGGCAAATGATTCCGTCATCCCCCAAGCCTCTGTGATATCAAGGCCCACTGAGTGGTACCATTCCAACAGCGCTGGTGAGACAGGTGCAGAGCCACAGCCTAATACTCGAGCCTGATCTAAACCTAGACCATCTGCTAGCTTTTTCTTGATCAAAGAATTGACGAATGGGATTTTCAACAGAATATTGAGCTTCTTCTGTGGAAGTTTGTCTTGAATACGTTGCTGGAATAGCGTCCATAATCGTGGGACGGAGATAAACAGAGTTGGTCGGTGCATCTTCACATCTTCGATAAAAGTGTCCAGTGACTCTGGAAATGCTGTTGGCACGCCACCCATAATCGATGAACCGAAGATATAAACACGCTCTGTAATATGAGCGAGCGGTAAATAAGAGAACAATCGGTCGTTTTCTTGGATACCAATATGATTGATCAGTTGCTGAACAGACCAACTGAATGCGCCGTAAGTTAGCATCGCGCCTTTCGGTAACCCTGATGTGCCTGAGGTATACACCAACGACATTAGCTTGTCATCGTAATGCTGCGGACGCTCTTCACTTGGCACTGCATCAGCAATGAGCGCTTGGTATTCGTGCTTACACTTAGGTGCCGTGTCATAAGGTAGAGCGATGCTAATGAGTTCAGGCATAGCATCAATGACTTGCTGAGTTGCTTTGGGATCATCGAGTTTTCCGCCAATGATCGCTTTACTTTCACTATGAGTCACACAGTATTCGATGGTGTCTGCACCGGCGGTAGGAAAGATTGGCACACTGACATAGTCACCAAGCATCATAGCAAGATCGCAAATAAACCATTCTGCACAGTTTTTAGATACTAACGCAACTTTGTCGCCAGGCTTTACACCAAGTGAGCGTAGTGCGCTGACAAGTTTTAAGGCTTGATCTGCAACATCAGAGAATGTGTACTCAACAAACTGTCGGTTAATAATTTGTTTTAGGTAGACCTCATTTGGACGCTCTTGAGCCCATTTGAGGATCATTTCATTTGGTGGTGGGAGAGCGCAACCAGCAGCGCTATTTAGATTCGGCTGATTCATTTTAAGTGACTCCATGTCTTCTCATTGTATTTATAATTGTTAACGCATTGTTAACTTTAGCATGTTAAATCGCGACACGGGAATGCATTTTGATGAAATATGTGGGGAAGATAGCGTTAGTTATGGTTGAAGTCGGAGCGACTCGATCTAAAAAGCAATGTGATTGATGCTACGCAAAAGAGAACAGGCTTTTCAGCTGTTATGTCATACCGACTTCATACTAAGAGCACAGGTAAGCAATTTATTTTATTAATAATATTGCGAAAACATAGAATCTATCCTAATTATTTATTAACTAGTGGCTTAGTGTTGAAGATAAGTATAAATGTCTCCTAATTTCTTCAAAGCGCCAAACTTAAAGGTATGTCGTGGTTTTGAAGTAGCTATACTAATCTTACTTTGGAAAGTTAGGAGCTTCACCTCAAGCTATTGCCTGAGATTACTTGGGTACGATCATCAGCAAAAGGAAAGATGTGATGTTACGGAAGACTTTACTGGGTACCTATCTTTGTAGTTTATTCATTGCGGGGAATGCATATGGTGCTGAAGGAGATGATATTCCTCAGCGCGCCCAAACGGTTGGTGATGTTATTGAGCGCCCAGGCGTTCTCACACCTAAAGGTAAATGGTCATTTGATTCGTCTTTAAGCTATACACAAAACTCTTCAAACAAAGTATCTGTTGTTGGGTATACAGTCTTACCAACTCTGATTGTTGGGCGAATTGAAGTGAGTGATTCGGATAGGACTACAGTAACCGTTGGATTAACTGCTCGGTACGGTTTAACAAACGCCACAGAGTTAGAAGTTAGAGTGCCGTATGTGTATCGTAATGACCAAGTTTCTACGCGCCCCATTCAAGATGGTTCAAACAGTGAAGTAGTAAACACAACGGTGGATGGCGGAGGGCTTGGTGATGTAGAGTTCGCATTGAGGCACCAGTTTAACTTTGAGTCTGCGCCATACTGGGTAGGTGGCCTTAGAGTAAAGTCGGATACAGGACGATCGCCTTATGATGTTTCTATTGAAGATGGAAGCAACTCATTTAGTGATGTCCCTACAGGTTCGGGTTTTTGGAGTTTTGAGCCTAATTTATCTCTTATTCACCCTGTTGATCCTGCGGTCTTGTTCGCTAGTCTAAGTTATATTTATAACTTAGAGGATACTGTTACAGTTGGCGACACAAAAGCTGATGTTGAACTTGGAGACACTATTTCTCTTTCAGGGGGAATGGGGTTTGCGGTGAATCCTGATCTTTCATTCTCTTTAGGACTTAGCCATAAAACTATTTTAAAAAGCAAAGTAAATGGCAGATCGGCAGATGATGCTAAGTTGCTTCAATTAGATGCATTAACTTTTGGTATAAACTATGCCTTTAGTGAACGCTCATCTATCAATGTTAGTGCTCAAGCTGGTCTTACAGAAGATACTCCCGACTTTCAATTAACAGTACGAGTACCTTTTAATTTGTAAAATGGATATTAGGCCCTTGAGTCTTGGGCCTAATTTATCGTTAGCGCCTAGTGTTCGCATTATAAATTGATTGGATTATATTGGATAAAGTAGGTATATATTCTTAAAATGATGGTGGCCGATTGATATATCGAACTTTCTTTTGGTATGTAATCATAGATATCAGTCGTTTCTAATATCAAAGAAGCTTAACGTGACAATTTTTCAGATAAAAATGGAAATGCTCATTGAAGGTGGTTCAATAAGGCGTCTTCTAATTGTTGGTTTGCTTTGATTTCCCGTATTACCCCATTTACTTGAGCATCAATGTCTACGAGCGTGCTAAGTCCAATAATACTGTTATCTTTCGTGTTTTGAATAATATTGATAATACTTGAATTTATAAAGTCTGAACTTATTATATTAGGATTTTGAGACGAAGGCATTTTGGGTGAATCTATAGAATCATCTCCAATAATATTGCCTTCACCAAATTGTATGATGTTAACAATACCCTGGTTGAAAACATCTCCACTTTGATTTTCACTATTTGCGCTAATGTTTTTTAAATTACCATTTTCAATTACTAAGTTGGCAATATTTGTGTTCAAAATATCATCGCCATTTATAGTCGTAGTAATGCTTAATCCAATATTAATAATATACTCGTCCGTAATTTGGAAACCACCTCGATATTCTTCTAAAGATAAATTTGAAAGAGGAGTAAGTTCTTGCAGGCCAACATCTTTAGCATTCACATTAAAATGAGGTATTAGCATACAAAGCACTAACAAAAATTTATTGTAGTTCATAATGTAGGCCTTTCAGGTTGTTAAGTTCTTAAAGTTATTTAAAACAATGTTATATTAATTTTCACCGGAAACTGGGAGAGTAATGCTAAATACCCCTAAGGAATCTCTAGACACTCCTGTTTTTAATGGTGATCTTTGATATACGGTGAAATTATCATTGGTTATAAAGCTAGACCGTCCCATTTCCGCTTCGTTACGGACCAGTAACACAATTCCTTGGTAATATTTTTCAAACTCATCCAGTTTCATTATCATGGTTCCTCTAGAAGGGTCTCCTAGAATAACTGAGTGATTGTTTATACCTCTGATGACAACAAAATGCATATACCCGTCGAAATTAACGAGAGTAATCCCAGGGACGCCGACTTCTTTAATTTTCTCCAGTCCTACTTGAAAGCCGTCAGAACGTAACCCTATGGAATCCAAGTAAAACTTCATATCCAACAAAGAAAAACCTTTCTCTTTGATTTTTTCTTTATCACCTTTTTCAAACATGCTTTTGAAGATATCTTGTTCAGATGACTCTGTTGCATAATGAAAAGTGAGAAGAGAAGCCAGGGCGGCAGAGCCACAGCTGAAGTCATACTGTTGGCGAAAAACATCACCGAACACTATTTCTTTGTAGCTTTTAACAGGAACAGAGTAATGTGCTCGGTAAGGTAGCAGTTCTAATGAAATGGCTGATGCTGAATAAACGAGCATCAGCCAAATTAAGTTATTTAATACTTTCATATTGTTTACTTGAGTGTCAGGTTAACGACGGTAGAGTTCTGGATTAAAACGTTGTTTCCGCTGTTCTGAATTACGTTGGATATACCCGAACTGTCTGCGAACGCTCCACTTGATAGTATATTGTTACCACTCACGGTGTTTGACGCGACATTATCTGACGAAATACCATTGATATCTGATTCTGCATAAACCAAGTCGAGTTCAACATTTTGTCCACCTCTTGATTCATTCATGATATCCAAGCTAACTTCTCCGCCAGATAATGCAATGTCATCAGCGAGTGCAGTGCAGGCAACTATCATACTCAAAGTACAGATTGCCAAACGCATCGCTTTCTCCTACTAGTCGGTTACTCACCCCCAGTAAACACACTTGCATTAGTTGTAACAGATTGTTGTACAAGTGAATTTGAACCAGCATTTTGACCAACGGTAGTAATACCAGCTGCACCACCAAGACCACCAAGGGTGTTCATGTTTTCAACTCGAACTCGAGTATCATCCGCGTTAGTTGCATAAATAACTGATGCACCTGTAACACCACCCATTAGGCTTGAGCTCGCAACAACCATATCTGTATCCATATGGACTTGATTGAAGCTATCAACATTTGTTGAGCTCGAGTCACTTTGATAGTTACTATTGTCGTTAAAGCTGTTCGAGTTTGTTGTGCTTGAATCAGCGTAGCTACGGTTATCACTCTGGTTACGGTTGTCGCTTTGATTACGATTATCGCTGTTATCGTTAAAGCTACTGTTGATACTAGAGTCACTGTTGTCGTTGTTGCTACGTCTTACAGTAGTACTAGAGTCGCTGTTGTCGTTGTGGCTTCTATTTGTGTTAGTACTTGAGTCACTACTATCACTATTTAGGCTCACATCAAGATCAGCACTGGTACTGTTGTCGTTAGCGTTAGACGTACTATTGTCGTTGTGGCTTTGAGCTGTGTTAGTGCTCGAGTTTGAGTTGTCGCTGTTGTTATTAAAGCTGTCATCAACACCAAGAGTTGCACTGTTGTCAGTGTCGCTGTTGTCGTTGAAGCTATGACCAATACCTAGTGACGCACTATTATCGCTGTTGTCGTTGAAGCTATCACCAACACCGAGAGATGCGCTATTGTCACTGTTATCATTGAAGCTGCCAGATAAACCGATATCGGTATTAGCGCTGTCAGTCCATTGCATGTTGTCGTCTCCATCATCGATCTCATTCGCGATTAGAGAGCCACTAAATAAAATTGCTGACATTGCTAAAGCAAGCCCTGTTTTGTTTAGAGTCATAACGATTACTCCATTTCCTGTTATTCCTGATTAAAAATGACTGCACTTAACTTCTTGCTGCTTCCTTCAAATGTTGTGGGAAGCGATGAAATTATAAGAAAGGATCAGTGAAAGCTGTTCTCATTATTGAGAATGATTCAGGCTGGAAGGGAGTATTTAGGTACGTCTATTTAAAGTATTAAAGAAAAAAATAACATAATCATAATGTTATTTTTTGTATTTACTTTAAGTACTCATCAAGTATGAAATGAAGCCAATATAAAGAAGTAATTTGTTCTATTGCACTGAGCGGAGCAGTCATCCATTTTTTATAAATGGCATTTTATCCAATTATTATCTTTATTATTTAATATTATAAATCATATCCTTATGCTAACACAGGTTGAAAAGTATGGATAAAAACACAACAGGTTCATACTTTTTAAGTCTTTTTCGGTGCTGAAAAGCAATGCGATATCATTCTGAAGTGCTATATTTTCTACTTAAAATGAAGATAAATTCTCTTTGCTGCCTCCAATTAATTTTCTAACGGGGGTTGGTGAAACAGGTAAGTTAATGTGGTGGGACTATGGAAAAGAAGCACTTGATACTGCTAGCTGAGAGTAATTTACAAAGTAACTTAATAAAAAAACAGCTGTCTTCCATTCATGATGTCGATGTAAAGATAATGCAACCAGATGAAGTGGTGTTCAGAAGTCACTCACTCAGTATCGATTTGATGTTTATTGATTACGATTTTATGCGTCAGCTTGAAGTACAAGGAAAGTTACCAGATTTTGATCTATTTGGGTGGTCCTTTATGCTTCACAACGTCCCTTGTGAAAAAGTACAAACGGACTTACTGCATTGGAAGTTGTTAAAAGGAATTTTGCTCCGAAGTGCATCAGTGACACATATATGTGATGGCGCGGAATACGTACTGAAAGGTGGGTTGTGGCTACCAAGAATGTACCTAGAGAAGTTAGTCCTCAATTATCGGCATGCAAATTTGTCCGAAGAACAGCAGCATGATGAGTTAACATGCAGAGAAAAACAGATTCTAGAGCTACTTGTGTACGGCATTTCAAATCAACAAATTGCTTCAAGACTTTTTTTATCTGAAAGTACAGTGAAAAGCCATATATACAAGTTGTACAAAAAACTCGATGTCCATTCTCGTCATGATGCAGTTAAGTTGGTAAGAATGAACAATGGCTTAACCGAGAGAAGTTAAGTCATAATTTGTGATGCTCTTTTTATCGGGGTCTGTTCCGTTTTCACTATCTAATCTAAGCAAGGGCACTCGTATTTGAGTGCCCGTGGTTTATCTAGATTCAATAGTTGGCGTATCAGCAGGCTACATCATGCCCGTGACAAGGCCTGCTGCCACAAAAAACACGATCATCCATAGTACCGAAAGGTTGAGCTTTTTGTGTAGATAGAAACCCGCAATCACTAACGCCATGTCGATGGGAGCAACAACTGCGCTGCTAAATACTGGCTGGTAAAGTGCCGCGAGTAGTAACCCTACTACCGAGGCATTTACACCGTTGATGGCGCCGGAGACCAGCGGTTTGCCTGCCAGTGCTTGCCAGTTCTTAAGAACGCCAAGTAGTAAAAGAAACCCAGGGAGGAATACGCCAAGCGTTGCGATCAGAGCGCCTAAAATTGGCGTATCCGAAAGCTCATAACCGATAAAAGTAGCAAAGGTGAACATTGGCCCCGGTACAGCTTGTGCAGCGGCGTAGCCTGTTAAAAATGCATCTTGGCTGAGCTGGTCGCCAACAATGTTTTGCAGAAGCGGCAGAACCACATGACCGCCACCAAACACTAAGCTACCAGCTTGGAAAAAATCACTAAACAGCCCAAGCAAAGGTAACGTATGAGCCACTAACGGTAAGCCGAGTAAAAGCACCGCAAATAGAGCCAATGCCGCGATAGACGGTTTAAACGACTCGGCTGATGGCGCGGAGTCTTTCTTTAGATATCGCATTCCGACAAAACCTGCTGCGATCAACACGAACATTTGCGTCATGATGCTTGGTGCCACCAGCAACGCAATCGCAGTCGCGATGCACAAACCCGCGGTCAGTTTGCTTTGGCAGAAGTTTTTGTACATGCCCCAAGTCGCATCCGCCACGACGACGACTGCGAGCAGTTTTAGGCCGTGAACGATGTTTTGGAACACTGCGGTGTCGGTGATTTGGCTGCTCACCATCGCCAGCGCCAACATGATGACCACTGAAGGAAGCGTGAATCCGACAAATGCTGCGCATGCGCCACCTAAACCGCCGTGTTTATAGCCTAAAGCAAAGCCAACTTGGCTTGAGCCCGGTCCCGGCAAAAACTGACTGAGCGCGACAATTTGCGCGTACTCGCTGTCATCAAGCCATTTCAGTTTCTCAACAAAGGTTTGGCGAAAATAACCAATATGAGCCGCCGGGCCGCCGAAGCTGAACCAACCCAGCCAGAAAAAAGTTTTGAATATGGTGAACATGTCGAGCCTGTTTATCTAAAAAGCATTGTTGCTAATTTATCGAATGCTCTAAAATGACTCAAATTGATGATTTTAATTTCATCTATGAATGAAATGGGATGAGGATGTTGGAGTGAAAGAGGACATTCAGTGGCGCAACATTGACTTGAACTTATTGGTGACGTTTTCCTACTTGTATCGCTATCGAAGCGTTAGCGTCGCGGCAGAGAAAAGTTACGTTAGCCAGTCGGCGATGAGTCATAGTTTGTCTCGTTTAAGGTTGTTGTTTGACGACCCGCTTTTTGAGCGAAAAGGGCACAAGATGGAGCCCACCGAGCACGCTCACCACATCGCGCCAACTGTGCATCACTTGTTGGATTCTATCGCCAAAGACTTGCTCACTAAGTCTGCCTTCCAACCTGAAAATTACGCGGGTGTATGTCGCATCGGGTTAACGGATTATGCCGAGTTTATCTTTGCTCCTCGGCTTTATGACGAAATACGCCAGCGCGCCCCAGAGGCGCAGATCAGTTTTATTAACGTCAATCGTAGCAACTACGTGGCATTAACTGAGCACGAAAAGCTCGATGTCATTATTGGCAGCATGCCGGTGTTGGATGACAACTTTGAGAGCTTGTACTTGTACACCGAAAAACACGTGTGCATGTGTGATAAACAGGTGTTGAAAGGGGAAACACAGCTGTCTCTGGAAGCGTTCGCGAACATCGAGCAAGCTCTGGTAAGTCCCGATGGGAGCTTAAAGACACAAGTAGACCAAAAGCTCGCAGAACATGGCTTGAGCCGCAAAGTCACCGTGGCGTCGCGCAACTTTCTCACTATTCGGCATCTATTGAAAAAGCGCGATCTCATTGCCATCGTGCCAGAAAAAATGGCGTTGGCGGAGGGCTTTTCGGACGATCTCATTACTGTTAAGCCGCCGATCGCCGTTGCGGATTTTGATATTGCCATGCTGTGGCATTCCAGCCGAAACAATGAAGACAAAGGCATTTGGCTACGCGAGTTGGTTTCTTCGACCATCACCTCTAAATGATAAACATTTGGGGCACTCATGGTGCTTAGAGTGATTTGTTGTTGAACTTCTTACTACCCGCTGAGTTATCGGCGTTACGCCGAAACAGTACTGATTGTGCAAAATGAATATCTTGGGTTAGGGGGGGATGTTCCAGATTTAATTCATAAAAGAGATTAATGGAAAAGGTATCATTGAGTTGTACCACGTAGTTTAAGCTCTGTTTGAACGTATACATGAAGAGGGAGTAAGCGTCCATCTCGGTATTTTTCCACTAGTAAGTTCACTCCCTGAGTTCCCATCAACTCAGAGTGAATACGAATTGTAGACAACGGCGGAAAGGTAAAGCGAGCAGTAGGAATATCATTCATACTAATCAGCGTAATATCCTCTGGTATCTTTAAGCCAAATTCATGGATTGCACGTACTATGCCAATCGCGATGGAGTCTGAATCAATGAATACTGCTTTCGGGAAGTCACCTTTGGCTAGCATCTCTTTCGCTAAGTTATAACCGGACAAACTAGAGCAGGCACAATAGTGTATATCATGTTCTGCGACCACGCCTTTTAGATAGCCATAGTCCAAAAACACATTTTCACGAGTGTCAGCTGCGTCGTGCTTGTCTTGACCGCCAATATAACCGATGCGGCGGTGGCCTCGTTGTACAAAGAAATCAACTACTTGCCTACTGATTCGAATAAGGTCGACATCAACGCAATCATAAGGGCAGGTTGGATCTGAAAAGTTTATGTAGCAAATGCTATCGGCTAGACGTTTAGGTAATTTATCTACTACCTTTTGGTCGACATTTCCGACTAAAAGGACACCTGTTATCTTTTTCGTTTCAACATCAATTTCACTGTTATAGCAATTGGTTAGCGTAATATCTAATTTGTCGCATTGCGTTTCAATCCCATGACGAATTGATAAGTAGTAAGGGTCATTCACCTCTGTTTCTTGTTTGTAGTTATATAAGGCTAAAAAGTGATGTTTTTGCTTAGCTTCTTTGATGCCTTTCTTCGAGCTACTGGTGCGGTACTCCAGTTTTTCTGCAATTTCCAAAATGCGGTATTTGGTTTCTTCTTTAACGCTCAACGTTGGGTCGTTGTTCAAAACCCGCGATACGGTTGCAAGTGAGACGCCTGCTTCAATGGCGATATCTTTTAGCTTTGCCATGTAAATTTCCCGTTGGCACTGCCCAAGTGTGAGCTCAATAATCTGACTATTTTAAACAGCTACTTAGATATGCACAAACCTTTAGTAAGACAGTCCTAAACACTTTAAATCATCATATCAAGCCAAATTGTTTTCATGAAATAGACTCTATTGAGTAATAAATAAAGCCGTAAACGTAAGGATTATATTGCTGTAAAAATACTGAAAAACGCGACTGGTTTGGAAACTTGCTACTTGTGGTAACTCTAGTACTTAATAGGACTCGAGCTGTTTAGAGTTTAATCAAGCAAACGTTTTATTGTTCATGTTTATGTTTTGTGTCTCATTTTATAAACAAATCAATAGGAAAGTATTCAACTCTATTTATAATCTCCGCGCTTTTAAAAGCTGTCTAACAGTATGAAAAATTAGGAAATTATAATGAAAAAAGTATTGCCATTATTGGCTTTAGGTGCAGTGGTTGCTTCAGCATCAGTTCAAGCAAAAGGTAACTGGTATGTTGGTGCTGATTTGGTAAATTCAGATCTTAAAGTTAAAAGCTTGTCAAAAGATCTTTCTGCGACAGGTCTTAGCCTTGCTGTAGGTAAAGAGCTTCAATATTCAGAAAACTTCAAACTAGCTTTTGAAGGTGAGTACATATACTTTGGCGACTTTGAAGAAACATTTTCTTACATGGGGTGGCCGGTTAAATTTAGTGTTGATGCTTCTGCGTTCAATTTCAATGCGAAGCCTAAATACCAATTTGCAGGTACAGGCTTCTATGTTGGTGCGATTGCTGGCCTTGGTGTAATGAGTGTTTCTTATGAAGTGAAATCATCTAGCACTGTTACCGATGATGGTCGTGATGTAGGCTTTAACTACGGTGTTGAGGCTGGTTATGAGTTCGCTTCAGGTTTGGTTGTATCTGGTGGCTACCGTGCTTCTTCGGTAAGTATTGATGCCGAAAACGGTGGCAGCGAAGATTTTGATTTTGACAGCCTGTACGTTGGTGTTGATTACAAGTTTTAAGCTCGCGTAAGCAAAACATAGATACTAAAAAGGAGCCGTTAGGCTCCTTTTTTTATTAGATTATCAATCAACTCATAATGGTGATCTTGTACGCCTGCAAGGTTGCCATATTTGGGTTGGTGGCGGTCATTTTCTTTCGCGTGTTGCCAGCCAATGGTGTGACGCACAAAATGCTCTGCAAACGCGTGGGAAACTTCCAAGCAACCTGCCAGTACGGTATCAACATAACTTTGCATGATTGGGCTCTTTTCGCATGGTGGTAGTGGCTCGTCTTTTACGTAAACCCAAATGTCATGTTCTTGGTTAAAACTCGCATCTGTTTCGATTTGATCTGGCTGAAGTTGAATACGATGATAACCTCGCTCACGGCGGTCGAATTCTGCGAGCGCTTCTTCATTTACTTCGAGTAAAACGCCATTAACCTGTCCATCGCCTTGGTTCACCACTAATGGAGAGAGGCTGTAGCTGTCGTCAATCTTCCCCCAGTAGCGAACCAACCCATGTGCTATGACGGGAATGGCTTCTCCCGTTTGTCCGGTTAACTTACGCGACGCAGAATTAATCAAACTGCCATAGCCAAATATGTACATTGTCGTTGCATCCCTTAACTGATAGTTGTGCCTCTCATGTTTATACCTAACCCGCATCTGAAGCACAACTTTACCTCTTAAGTATAATCTTAATTATAAACATGTATTTTTTATACATGTTTATGGTAGCATCAATATGTAGTTGAGTTAACCAGCATCGAGAGACGCTTGAGGGCAAGATAATGCTGAATATCACCGATAAAAAAGTAGAAGAAAAAATCCCCGCATGGCTGCGATTAGGCTTTCGGCCGTTTTTTCTGTTTGGGTCGATTTACGCCATTGTTGCGATTGCGTTGTGGGTGTGGATGTTCCAAGGCGGACAGCCAAACGCATTAGCCGTGCCTGCATTGTGGTGGCACGTACATGAAATGTTGTTCGGTTTTTCGATGGCCATTGTAGTTGGCTTTGTACTGACCGCGGTACAAAACTGGACTGGCATTAATGGTACCAAGCATTACATGCTTCTGGCTTTATTTGGCTTGTGGTTAGTGCCCCGCATATTGCTTTGGACACCAGCACCGTTATGGTTAACCAGCAGTATCGAAGCGGTATTTTTACTGTTTGTCGCCTATGAGGTGGGCATTCGTGTGTATCGAGCCAAAGGTTGGCGTAATTTGTTTTTCGTTCCACTGTTTCTTTTAGCCATCTTTGCGAACTTTGCAAGCTACGCAACGATAAAAGGTATGCCGCCCTTTAGCTCTTCAGCGGTGTGGCAAGCAATGCTGTGGTGGTTTACCTTGCTGTTGTCAGTGATGGGCGGACGTGTGATTCCATTTTTTACTGCGCGTCGATTTAATTTCGAAAAAGCGCAACCATTGGCTTGGTTAGAGTGGTTCGCGAACTTGCCATTGGTAATGCTATTTGTGCTGAGCTTTTTCCCTATGACGTTTGCAGAACTAGGTAGTCCTTTGATGCTATTTGCAGGTGTTGCTCAGTTGGTGCGTTTTGTTCGCTGGAAACCTTGGTTAACCCTGAGCGAGCCTTTAGTGTGGTCGCTGCATGCTGCGTATTTGTGTTTACCACTAAGCTTAATTTTGCGAGGCGTCTGGGGAGATGCATTTGCCAGCCATAACCTCATTCACCTGTTTGCGATAGGTGCGCTAGGCGGTTTGATTTTAGCGATGATTGCACGGGTGACGATGGGACATACTGGTCGCATGATCTACAAAGGGCCAAACATGAGCCTTGCGTTTACAGCGATTACCGCGGCAGCTTTGGTTCGCAGTTTCGCCGTGATCTTTGACCCAGCGAACATGATACTGTGGATTGATATCAGCGGCGGATTATGGATTGTTGCGTTTGGGCTGTTTGTGTGGCGCTTTGGTGTGATGCTTGTGACCCCTCGTGTGGATGGTCACCCCGGATAAGATTCTAATGTGAGTAGAGAAAAGAGGAGCCGCGTGCTCCTCTTTTGGTTTTTGTTCTTTATAGGTTTAGTGTTTATTCGTCTTCGTCGTCCGCTTTATTCGTGAGCCCCAAGCGTTTAAATAGCCACCACTCTAGACCAAAAATGACAATTAAGGCGATGCAGAACCAGGTGAATGCCATGGTGGATTCCACGCCTGGCATTCCACCAACATTGATACCGAGTAAACCTGTTAAGAAGCTGGTTGGTAGAAAAATCGTTGCTACCAAAGTAAACAGGTAACTGTTTTTATTGGTTTTCTCATCACGATGATGTTTGATCTCTTCTTGGAAAAGCGCCACTTCTCCAAGATAAAACTCAAGTGTTTCATTTATGCGCGTAATATTATTGTGTGCGAAGCGATATTGATGAGGTCTCAAAGCAATCAATTCTGATTCTGACTCCACAAGATCACGGATAGCGTACTGCTGAGGGCGAATAAAACGCTTGATAGAAATCAGTGCTTTTTGAGTCGCCATATGTTTGTACGTCGACTCATCATTCACATCGAACTGGTTTAGTGTTTCTTCAATCGTATCAAGGTAAATGTCTATTTTACTGTTTAATCCTTCAATGATCTGATGAAGTAAACTAGCAAGACTTTTTGGGCCTTTGTGTTCCGCTAATGCTTGGCGAATCTCCATGATCGCGCGTGATGGAATTTTACGAGTTGAAATGAGTGCGCCTTGAAAGTAGAGAATTCGAATACTAAGCATATCTTCTGGTGATGCATTGCCGTTCATATTGACGCCTCGTAAAATCAACATGAAGTTCTCGTCATCTAAAGGATGGAAAGATGGTCGGCTTTCGTCGGCTAATAGATGATCAACCGTAGCTCGAGGTACTTGGTTCTGCTCCAGCCAACCACGAATATCGGGATGCAGCCGTTCGCAATGGTACCAATGCTTAGCTTGAATTTGCTCTGCCGTGGTGGATTGTTGAGTTGCTTCTGGGGTTGAGAAGTCCCAATGTTCAATCATAAAACCCATTTTCTTTTCCTTGTTTGAGCCGATACCAAAATAACCTCAAGATACTTCTTTCGCGAGAATTGCATTGCCATACAGAGGCAATGCTCTGAATACGGTACTCTGAAGTCATTGATGCATTATTTTTCAAATGAGTATGATTGTATTTAACGCCAAATGTCTATGAATAGTTGTTCTTATTTGCAATCGAGTGGAGCGCACCAAGGTGTTGTGCTTAAACAACAAAACAAAAAGCCTGCAACTAAGCAGGCTTTATTGTGGGGGGGAGGGAGGGGAGCTGTTAGCCAACCTGAGAAAGATTAACCACTTTCTGTTGTAGCTTTTTCTTTAAATAGTCCGTTAAGGCCTGTTTTTCTTCCTCGTTCATGTAAAGACCAAGCTTAGTACGGCGCCATAAAATGTCTTCATCGGTCATTGCCATTTCATGGTTCATTAAGTAATCGATCTCACGTTGGTAAACACCACCTGCTTGTGCCGAGAACGTTTGTCCTAAGTCAGCTTCACTTGTTGTGCCTTCCATTAAGTTCCAGGTTTGGGTACCAAACTGTGTGACATAACGAAGAATCAATGCTTCTGGCGCCCAAGTGTATTTAGCGTGAATTTGTTTAGCTAATTGTTCACGACTACAGCTGAAGTTACCACCAGGAAGGGTTTGGTTGGCCGTCCAGTCTTTACCCATTTCAGGTAGGAACGGAGCAAGTTTCTTCATTGCTGCTTCACCTAACTTACGGTAGGTCGTTAACTTACCACCAAAAACAGAAAGCAGAGGTGCATGGTCGTATTCCGCATCGAGCTCTAGCGTGTAGTCTCGTGTGATTGCTTGCGGAGAGTCAGATTCATCGTCACATAAAGGACGAACACCGCTGTATGTCCAAACTACATCTTCGCGAGTCAACTGGTGGACAAAGTGTTGGTTTACGATATCAATGAGGTAATCGACTTCGTCATCTGAGATCGACACTTCACGTGGGTCACCTTTGTATTCCACATCTGTTGTACCAATGATTGAGAACTTATCTAAGTAAGGAATCATAAATACGATGCGATTGTCTTTGTTTTGAAGGATGTAGGCTTGCGGTTCGTTGTGGATACGAGGAACAACGATGTGCGAGCCTTTGATTAAGCGAATGTTACGAGGAGAGGCTTGCTCTAATCCATCATCAAAGAACTGTTTTACCCAAGGCCCCGCAGCATTGACTAACGCTTTCGCTTTACGTTCGAAACGTTGGTCTGTCATCACATCGTGAATAGTAACGTGCCAGATACCACCTTCACGGTGTGCTTTTTCCACGCGGCAGTAGTTACGTACTTCAGCATGGTTTTCGCGAGCCGCAAGAACGTTCAGTAATACTAAACGTGCATCATCAACCCAACAGTCAGAGTATTCGAAACCCGTTTTCATCTCTGGTTTTAGCAAGCCAGATTTCGCAAGGTTGACGGTTTTACTGCCTTGCAGCGTCGTACGTTTACCCAAGTTATCGTAAAGGAAAAGGCCACAACGAATCATCCAAGCTGGGCGTAGGAATGGGCGATGCGGTAAACGGAAACGCATTGGTAATGCGACGTGTGGTGCTTTACGAAGAATAACCTCACGCTCTGCGAGCGCTTCCGAAACTAAACGAAACTCGTAGTGTTCAAGGTAGCGTAAACCGCCGTGTATCAGTTTAGAACTTGCTGAAGAAGTCGCAGATGCGAAGTCATTTGCTTCATATAAGCCAACACTCAAACCTCGGCCAGCTGCGTCTGCTGCAATACCAGCTCCGTTAATGCCGCCACCGATTACGATCAAGTCTAAGGTAGTGGATGAGCTAGTAGTGGAAGCATTATTTTGTATACTCATAAATTTGACCTCTTGGTGAGCGAACGAGCATTTTAGAACATAATGTAATCCTAGCTCAGGTTTCGTTTGTGATCATCTATTATTTTCGTTTGTGAGCGTTTTGTGTGATTTAGACACAAAAAAAACCTCTGTCTAATTAAGACAGAGGTCATTTGAGGGGGAATTATACGATTGACGTTACTCGTTTTCGGAGTTTGATTCGTTAGCTTCAACCACTTCAAGTGGGATAGAAGCTTCCTTCAAAATTGACAAGATTTCTTCTGGTGGCTGCTTATTGGTAAAGATCATGTTGAGCTGTGCAATATTGCCTAGTTTCACCATAGCATTGCGCCCAAACTTGGTGTGGTCTACGGCAAGAAATACACTACGGCTATTGTCAATGATCGCTTGTTTTACCCGGACTTCGTGGTAATCAAAGTCTAATAGCGAGCCATCGAAGTCGATACCGCTAATGCCGAGAATACCAAAGTCGAGACGGAACTGTTTAACGAAATCGAGGGTAGCCTCGCCAACAATACCGCCGTCTCTGCTGCGGACTTCTCCACCCGCTAAGATGACTTTGATTTCAGGGTTAGGGAAAAGAATGGTCGCAACATTGATGTTGTTGGTGACAACACGCAACTGTTTATGATTTTTATTGAGCGCTCGCGCAACTGCTTCTGGTGTGGTGCCGATATCGATG
The DNA here is from genome assembly GCF_033337405.1 of Vibrio sp. YT-16. Taxonomy (NCBI): domain Bacteria; kingdom Pseudomonadati; phylum Pseudomonadota; class Gammaproteobacteria; order Vibrionales; family Vibrionaceae; genus Vibrio; species Vibrio sp. YT-16. The sequence goes on along the minus strand of NZ_JAWOQQ010000001.1, from coordinate 585,886 downwards.
AATAGTGTGGCACCATCTGGAATGTGTTTGACTACCTCGTCTGCAATGACATCTTTTTCATTGAAGTTGAGCGCTTTACGCGTGTTGTAAGATGTGTTTTCAGAACTGAGAGGAATAGTGGCTCCACCGTGATAACGACGAATTTTGTTGTCATCGGCGAGTTCATTGAGATCGCGTCGGATGGTTTGTGGGCTGACATTGAATCTTTCTACCAACTCATCCGTGCTGACATAGCCTTGTTTTTTCACCAGCTCAACAATCTGCTGGTGTCGAGGTATTTGCTTCACTTACCACTCCCTTGTGCATTGGTAACGGCCAATGCTTCAAATTCGAAGCTCTATTGTGCTCGAATTTGTTCGTTGTGAGAAGTAAGCGAGTTCAGGAATCGGGGATAAAGCGCAAAAAGAGCGCACAAATGGCGCTCTTTTTTCTTATGGAGATGAGATTAATCTTCTTCGTCGTGAAGTTCAGACCAGGTTTGTGCACATTTCACTGCACGCTTCCAACCCTTGTAACGACGATTGCGTTTTTCTTCATCATCGTGTGGCTCAAAGGTGCGATCAAGTACCGCTTTATTCTGCAACTCATCAATGCTATCCCAGTAACCAACTGCAAGGCCGGCAAGGTAGGCTGCACCAAGAGCGGTAACCTCAGTTACTTGAGGACGGTGTACTTCTGTATTCAATACATCGGATTGGAATTGCATTAGGAAGTTGTTCGCTACTGCACCACCATCGACGCGAAGGTTCGCAAGCTTAATGCCTGAGTCAGCTTGCATCGCATCCAGTACGTCACGAGTTTGATAAGCGATGCCTTCTAATGTTGCACGGATGATATGGTTTGAATTCACACCGCGAGTAAGGCCGACAATCGTGCCACGTGCGTAGGCATCCCAGTATGGTGCACCTAAACCAGTAAATGCAGGCACGACATAAACGCCGTTTGATGTGTCCACTTTTGTTGCGAAGTATTCAGAATCTTCTGCACCGTTTAGGATTTTCAGTTCATCACGTAGCCACTGGATAGAGGCACCACCCATGAACACCGCACCTTCAAGTGCGTAAGCAGGCTCGCCTTTCGGGCCACAAGCTAGCGTGGTAAGCAGACCATTCTTCGAGGTGACTTTCTCTTGGCCAGTGTTCATCAGCAAGAAACAACCTGTGCCGTATGTGTTTTTCGCTTGGCCAGCTTCCACACACATTTGGCCGTACAACGCGGCTTGTTGGTCACCTGCAATCCCTGCGATAGGAATACGAGTACCACCTTTACCACCGATGTTCGTTTTGCCGTAAATTTCCGATGAGCGCTTCACTTCTGGCATCATAGATGCTGGAATGCCAAGCTCATCTAACATTTTTTGATCCCAACATAGATCGTTGATGTTAAACAGCATGGTACGCGATGCGTTAGTGTAGTCGGTTACGTGAACGCGACCTTGAGTCATCTTCCAAACTAACCAAGTATCGACAGTACCAAACAAAAGCTTGCCTGCTTCTGCGTCTTCTCGTGCGCCTTCAACATTGTCCAGAATCCATTTAACTTTGGTACCGGAGAAGTAAGGGTCAAGCACCAAACCAGTGTTGTCACGTACATAGTTTTCGAGACCGCGTGCTTTTAAATCTTCACAGATATCAGCAGTACGGCGACATTGCCATACGATCGCATTGTAAACGGGTTTACCTGTTTCTTTATTCCAGACGATGGTCGTTTCACGCTGGTTAGTAATACCGATAGCCGCTAATTGGTCGCTACGGATACCAGACTTAGCTAGAGCTTCTACTAAGGTAGAGCTTTGTGTTGCCCAGATCTCCATTGGATCATGTTCAACCCAACCAGCTTCTGGATAAATCTGAGTAAATTCGCGTTGCGCGACGCTTACGATGTTCGCATCATGATCAAGAATCACTGCGCGAGAGCTTGTTGTACCTTGGTCTAGGGCAACAATGTATTTTTGCTCAGTCATGGTAAGAATCCTTTTGTTTCGTTATTTATATTTTAGTAAATGTTCGAGTTACGTCAGTTTTAAGCTCTAGCTTCTTCTGTTTCTTCTTCCGTCTCACATTGGTTTGGAATCGTACAACCGTGGCCTTGTTGTGGAAGGTAAGCGGCAATCGCTTTTGGATACAACCAACCACCAAAACACGCACCTGCAATCGGAGCAAGTAAAGGCACGATAAAGTAAGGAATGTCTTTTGCACCTGTCAGAGCGTAATCCCAACCTGCGAAGTAAGCGAACAGCTTCGGTCCAAAGTCACGAGCAGGGTTCATCGCAAAGCCTGTTAGTGGGCCAAGTGAACCACCGATGACGGCAATCAAAATACCGATCAATAGAGGGTTCATTGCGCCACGTGCCGCGCCGTTATTTTCATCGCCCAGAGCCAGAATCGCAAACATCAGCACAGCAGTGATAACGAATTCCACAGCAAAAGCACCAAAGAAAGAGAGGGAGGCATGCGGATAGGTTGAGAAGATACCAGCAGTTGCTAGTGCATCTTGGCTGCTGCGAACGAAGTTATGAGCGATTTCGTAGTCGGTGAAAAGGTTGCTGTATAAGCTGTATACCAATGCAGCAGAACAGAATGCCCCAAGCATTTGAGCGATAATGTATGGCACCACTTTCGCCTTATCAAAACCATGGAACATAGCAAGTGCGATGGTAACGGCAGGGTTGATGTGTGCACCAGAGACGCCAGCCGTACAGTAAATAGCGATGGCGACACCGAAGCCCCATACAATACTGATTTCCCATTGTCCAAATGATGCGCCTGTTAGAACTAAGGCTGCAACACAGCCTACGCCGAAGAAAATAAGTAGTCCTGTACCGATAAACTCGGCCAAACATTCTCCAAGCAGAGAGGGGTGTTTGTTCGTTGTCATGTTAAAAGTCCTTTGATCATTTTTGCCTGTCTAGCACGATACTATTGTGCATATATAAACGTTTACGAAAACAAACGAGCGTTAAAAGTGAGCGTTTGAGCATAAATTTGTTAATCAAAGTCTTCGTTTTTGTTAAATGGCGCATCTTTTAACCGGAAAAGAACATAACGAAAATAATTTATTTGTCACGAGGCCAGTGTTGAGAGCTCTCAAATTACCGATGTGAAAAAGAATGCACAACTGGTAAGAGGAGTTTTGTGAAGCTGCTACGTGCTTGGAGACTTATTGCACAGAACTTGTGTAGCAATTAACCCTAAAGGAGTAGCGGAATGTCAAATGTATCAAGGGATAGCAGTGATATAAAAAATACGCTGTCATGTTTGGACTTTTAGAAAAAATCGTCATCCCATTGGTACCAATAGGATGAGTTGAGAAGAGAATAAACGCTGTTAATGTCTTGTGTTTGTGAATCATTGCTTCGGCTTGTATTCAAATAAAAATTGTTTTTTTTATTTCGTTTGATGCTAAACGTGATCGTTTTTCAGCTTTTTAGTTATTAGTTGGTTCGGAGCGAGTAGGGCAGGCGTAAATCGCCCTTTTTATGGTTAGTTTATGTTCTAATTCGAGCCTTTGTTTCAAAGGTTTCGAATTGGAATGCTCAAGTGAGAGGTTTGAATATCAGTTTCATATTAACGAATCTTGAGTAAAGTTGAACGATGATCTAATTAATGCTCATATAATTTACTGTATTTACTTATATTTAATCCATGTGCAACATTTGTCACAGAAATAAAATCCTAACTCCATACAATTCATGAACTTTCGAACGAAGATTTATTTTGTTTCGTTCGCTCCTTTTGTGTTTTTACCATCGCATACAAAATAATGAGGTTCCTATGTTTGGAATATTCAAACCTAAGGCGCACATTGATCGTCTGTCCCCTGGCAGCATCGATAGCACCTACTCTCGCCTCCGTTGGCAACTCTTTATCGGTATCTTTGTTGGCTACGCCGGTTACTATCTAGTTCGTAAAAACTTCAGTTTGGCGATGCCTTATCTTATCGAGCAAGGCTTTAGCCGCGGAGACTTAGGTGTCGCCTTGGCAGCTGTTTCCATTGCATATGGTCTCTCTAAGTTTCTAATGGGCAGCGTTTCAGACCGCTCCAACCCTCGCTATTTCCTTAGTGGCGGCCTATTGATGTCTGCATTAGTGATGTTTTGCTTTGGCTTTATGCCATGGGCGACTGGTAGCGTCACTGCGATGTTCATTTTGCTTTTCTTAAACGGTTGGTTCCAAGGGATGGGGTGGCCTGCTTGTGGCCGAACCATGGTGCACTGGTGGTCACGTAAAGAGCGTGGTGAGATCGTTTCGGTTTGGAACGTGGCGCACAACGTGGGTGGTGGCTTGATTGGTCCACTATTTATTCTTGGCCTGTGGGCATTTAACGATGATTGGCGCACTGCATTTTATGTTCCTGCATTTTTCGCCACGTTGGTTGCTGTGTTTGTTTGGATGACGGTTCGCGATACCCCTCAGTCTTGTGGTCTGCCTCCTATTGAAGAATACAAAGACGATTACCCAGATGACTATGACAAGTCCCATGAACAAGAAATGACAGCGAAGGAAATCTTCTTCAAATACGTCTTCAACAACAAACTTCTTTGGTCGATTGCAATTGCAAACGCATTTGTTTACCTAATTCGTTACGGCGTACTGGACTGGGCACCTGTTTACCTAAAAGAAGCGAAGGATTTCTCGGTAGATAAATCGTCATGGGCTTATTTCTTATACGAATGGGCTGGCATTCCAGGAACACTATTGTGTGGTTGGATCTCTGACAAATTGTTCAAAGGTCGTCGTGCACCTGTTGGTATCTTATTTATGGTGCTAGTGACAGTTGCAGTGATGGTTTATTGGTTTAACCCTGCGGGCAACCCAACAGTAGATATGATGGCGCTTATTGCAATTGGCTTCCTAATCTATGGTCCGGTTATGCTGATCGGTTTGTACGCACTTGAACTCGCTCCGAAGAAAGCCGCAGGTACTGCCGCTGGTCTTACTGGTTTGTTTGGATACCTGGGTGGGGCAGTTGCCGCAAACGCGATTTTGGGCTACACCGTAGACCACTTTGGCTGGGATGGTGGCTTTATCATCTTAGTGGGTTCTTGTATTACTTCTATCGTGTGTTTGATGTACGCCTTCTTAGGTGAACGTGCGCACCACGAGCAAAAAGAGCGCGAGAAGGAAGCGCTAGCGTAATATTTATTTAAAGAGGCAGTGGAATACTGCCTCTTCGCTTTATCAAGGAAATAACAATGAAAACAAAGTCAGTATGTCTTACTTTTTTAGCACTTAGCCTCTCTGCTGGTGCGATTGCGAAGCCGCTTGTCATTGCGCACCGTGGCGCATCGGGCTACTTGCCTGAGCACACGCTAGAAGCCAAAGCACTTGCTTACGCAATGAAACCTGACTACATAGAGCAAGATGTGGTAATGACGAAAGACGACCAGTTGGTCGTGTTGCATGACCATTATCTCGATCGCGTAACGGATGTTGCGGAGCGTTTTCCTGATCGTGCACGTAAAGATGGTCGTTATTACGCGATTGATTTCACTCTGGCGGAAATCAAATCCTTGCGAGTTACCGAAGGGTTCAACATCGATGAGAAAGGCAACAAAGTAGCGGGCTATCCAACCCGATTCCCTATGTGGAAATCTGACTTCACCGTGCCGACGTTTGCTGAAGAGATTGAGCTGATCCAAGGCTTAAACAAAACGCTGGGTTATGACATCGGTATTTACCCAGAAATTAAAGCGCCTTGGTTCCATCGTCATGAAGGTAAGGACATTTCTAAAGCAGTACTTAAAGTCTTGAAGCAGTACGGTTACGGCTCTCAAGACGACAAAGTCTACCTTCAGTGTTTTGATGCGAATGAACTTCAACGCATCAACAGTGAACTCATGCCTGCAATGGACATGGACTTAAAGCTCGTTCAGCTTATGGCTTACACGGACTGGAACGAAACTATGGTGTACAAAGGCGACAAGGCAACACCATACAGTTATGACTGGATGTTCGAAGCCGACGGAATGAAGAAAGTAGCGAGTTACGCGGAAGGAATTGGACCTTGGAAGCCGATGCTGGTGGATGATAAGTCAACCAAAGACAATATCATCATCAAGCCGTTGATGAAGGCTGCAAAAGACGCTGGCTTGCAAGTGCATCCATACACGTTCCGCGCCGATCCAGGACGCATTCCAGCGTACACTGACAGCTTTGAAGGCATGATGGATGTGTACTACAACCAAGTAAAAGTGGATGGTTTGTTTACTGATTTCCCAGATAAAGCGGTCAGCTTTTTAAATCAGTAATCACGCATTTTGCTGTAAGCTAAAAAATCCCCCAACAGTTTCCTGCTGGGGGATTTTTCGTAGGGCTAATTCACGAATGAATTAGTTGTTTTTATGCAGTTCGCTGTTCAGTTCAACCGCGCTCTTGTTTGCAAGACACTCGATTTGACCTGTTACAGAGTTACGACGGAACAGTAGGTCAGAAACACCAGCAAGATCGCGGGCTTTCACAACTTCTACTTCTTGGCCTGCAGAATCTAGCATGCGCACTTTAGAACCAGCAGTTACGTACAGACCTGATTCGATAGTACAACGGTCACCCATTGGGAAGCCAAGACCTGCGTTCGCGCCTAGTAGAGAGTTTTCACCGATAGAAACCACAACTTTACCGCCGCCAGATAGCGTACCCATGATAGATGCGCCGCCGCCGATGTCAGAGCCGTTACCAACCACTACGCCAGCAGAGATACGACCTTCAACCATGCTCACGCCTGTTGTACCCGCGTTGAAGTTGATGAAGCCTTCGTGCATTACCGTTGTGCCTTCGCCAACGTGTGCGCCAAGACGTACGCGAGAAGTGTCAGCGATACGAACGCCAGTTGGTACCACGTAGTCCACCATTTTAGGGAACTTGTCTACGCAATCTACGCTTAGTGCACGACCCGCTAGGCGAGCTTCGATTTGACGCTCTGCTAGTTCAGGTAGGTCGATTGGACCTTCATTAGTCCATGCGATGTTGTGTAGTAGACCGAAGATACCGTCTAGTACCGTACCGTGTGGTTGAACTAGGCGATTAGAGATAAGTTGAAGTTTTAGGAAACCTTCAGCAACGCTTTGTGGCTGCTCGTCAGTTGCAAGGATAACCAGTACAAGTGGTTGTGCTGATTCTGCTGCTTTTGCTGCGAAAGAAGCGTTTGCCGCATCGCAGTTTGCTTCAAATGCTGCTGCCAGTTCTGCGCTTTGTGCTGCAGAGATCTCGATAGCTTGGTTGCCTTGCTCATAACCTGCTACTGCTGCTAGTGCGTTAACAAGCGCTTCGCTTGGGTTAAGAACTGGGTTTGGGAAAAACGCTTCGATGATTTTGCCGTCGCGGTTTTTAGTTGCCGTACCAAAGGCTAGAGAGAAGAAAGCCATAGTTGATCTCCATGTGTTGAGTCTTGTGTCTCGTCTGTTCACTGACAAGAAATAATTAAGTTGTCGGTCATCATAAAGAGAGTGTTGGGGAGTTTAAAGAGGGGAAATGGAGAAAGTCCGTAGATGGATACCTTTTGTCTTTTTAGAGATATGTTTGTCTGATGAGAAATGTGTCGCAAAAGCCTTATCAGGCCGATTTTGGGCAGAGACACAGTGAAGTGGGAGAAGGGAGCATCGCAAAAAAATAAGGGGAGGACCGAAGTCACTCCCCCTACACTGGGTTTGTTGGATTTACTGACTTTGGATAGTAAAGCGATAAATCGACTTAGAGGCTTAGCTCACCGACCTCTACTGCAAGTGCAACCGTTGCCCCTACCATTGGATTGTTGCCCATACCGATGAAGCCCATCATCGCTACGTGTGCTGGTACTGAAGAGCTACCCGCGAATTGCGCATCGGCGTGCATGCGACCCAAGGTATCTGTCATGCCGTAAGAGGCAGGACCTGCCGCCACGTTGTCTGGGTGTAGAGTACGACCAGTACCACCACCTGATGCCACAGAGAAGTAAGGCATGCCTTCACGGTTACGTTCTGCTTTGTAGATGCCTGCTACAGGGTGTTGGAAGCGAGTCGGGTTGGTTGAGTTACCAGTGATGCTCACATCCACTTGTTCTTTATGCATGATAGCCACGCCTTCACGCACATCGTCTGCACCGTAGCAAAGGATCTCACCACGTGGACCTTGGGAGAAACGGCGACGTTCTACTTCCACTAACTCACCAGTTTGGTAGTTGTACTGAGTGCGTACGTAAGTGAAACCATTGATGCGTGAGATTAGGTAAGCGGCGTCTTTACCCAAGCCATTTAGGATAACTTTCAACGGATTTTTTCGTGACTTGTTCACGTTCAATGCGATTTTGATAGCGCCTTCTGCCGCTGCGAATGACTCATGGCCCGCAAGGAAAGCGAAACAGCCACTTTCTTCATTCAATAGACGAGCCGCCAATGCACCGTGACCGATACCCACTCGGCGTTGTTCTGCGACGCTGCCTGGTTTTGTGCAGGCTTGAAGGCCTTCACCGATGATGTTTGCAGCTTCTTCAGCTGTTTTTGCTACGCGGAAAATCGCCAAAGCAGTGCCTAGCGTGTAGGCATCGGCAGCGCTTTCAAACGCGATAGGTTGAGTGTCCATCACTAGTGCTTTAGGGTCGATACCACGATCCATACAGTATTGGTAAGCCTCTTCCAGAGAAGAAAGTTGCATTTCGTCTAATGTGCGACGTACAGATTCAGTAATTGGAGTGTTCATAATCTCTTTCCTCTTGGTGGCAATTATTGTTGGCGTGGGTTGATGGTAGTTACGGCTTCGTCAAAACGACCGTAAGTCCCCGTCGCTTTGTCTGCGGCTTCTGCAGCAGATACGCCTTCGTTGATGGCTTTCATCATCTTGCCGAGGTTGAGATATTGGTAACCAATCACTTCTTTGTTTTCGTCTAGCGCGAGTTTTGTTACATAGCCTTCAGCCAACTCCATGTAACGCACGCCTTTTGCTTTGGTTGAGTAGCTAGTACCCACTTGGCTGCGTTGAGTTTGACCAAGATCTTCCAATGCCGCACCAATTTCTAAGCCGCCTTCAGAGAAAGCAGATTGCGTACGACCGTAAACAAATTGAAGGAAGATTTCGCGCATCGCGACGTTAATAGCATCACATACCAAGTCGGTATTCAGTGCTTCAAGAATGGTTTTGCCTGTTAGGATTTCTGCGGCCATCGCTGCTGATTGAGTCATGCCTGAACAGCCGATCGTTTCGATCAAAGCTTCTTCGATGATGCCGTTTTTGACGTTAAGGGTCAGTTTTGCTGCGCCTTGTTGAGGAGCACAAGCGCCAACTCCGTGGCTAAGACCAGAAATCGCGATAACGTCTTTTGGATTGATCATTGCGCCTTCAACAGGGATCGGTGCAGATGCATGAAGCTCGCCGCGTTGAATCGGGCACATTGATTGGATTTCGTGTGAATATTGCATAATGTTTTCCCAGTGTACGATATCCAGCCTATTTGTCAGTCTCAACGGCGTTGACTGCTCTTATTCGCTCCATCAAATAGAAAACTATGTTCAGGAGGTTCATGCGTTTGTCGCCTTGTTGAGTTAACAACTATTTTGGATATCTTTTTAATTTTTGAGAAAACAGGTGCGGGGTTGGAGAAGAGTTGAATTGCTCACTACAGAACTCTCGCTTTCACAACATAAGCGAAAGCACTTCCAACAGGGCTGACCTGTTTTCGTTTCTGTAGGAGTCATTAGCTTTAACAGCGGTTCGAATCTTTCGATTCCGGTGGCACCCCATCACCGGACCCATTTAGACTAGATCTAAGTCACACTAATCCGCAACATGAAATTTAGAGCAATTTGGGATATTAAATCGGTTCTTTATATTCTCAGAGATATATGGAGATAAACGGAAGGAATAAAAAAACGCCGCATAATGCGACGTTTTTTCTAAACAAATAAGAGGCTTATGCAGCGTCTTCTTGCTCGCTATCTTCTTCAACAGCTTCAAGCTTCTTTGCTTTTTTTGGTGCAGGTTTACGTTTTGCACCAAGAGCGTAAAGCACTTCTTCTTTGTTTTGCGCAAGGAACATTGCAAGATCTTCTTGCTTACCTTCGTCTTCTAGAAGTTCACTTTTACCCAGCAGTGAGAATAACTCGTCTGCCATATCCAGCATTTTGTCGTATGCGTCAGCTTCCGCTTTAGAGGTAAAAGTCATTTTCTCTTCTCCATTGCGTTCTACCACGTACTTGACGATTACAGCCATGGTTGGTCCCCTAATTTGGTGTATTGATACTGGCTTTTTATACAGTTTTTGACCAATCAAGTCTAGCGACAAGCCTCAGAATGAGAGACACGTACAACTAACTGACTAGCATTTAAACTATCTTGGTTTCACATTGCGGATTTGTCCGCCAAAGGAAGGTTTGTTGGTCGCTCCCAATCTTGGCAAAATTCGATAAACGTTTTGAGCAATGGGCTTTGATATTTCTCTTTATGAACCAGTAACCAGAAGCGACGTTTCATATCTAAAGGCATGTCGAGCAGTTTTACGCGGCCGTCACGAATAGCAGGTTCTGCAGACAAACGTGACAAACAGCCCAAGCCTAACCCTGCCGATACTGAGTTGATCAACGCTTCGGTGGTATTGAGCTGAAAAGCTTCATGCCAATGTTCCAAGCGCGGCGCGACAACGCGCATAAAAAATTCGCGTGAACCAGAGCCTGCCTCTCGCAATATCCATTCACTGTTTTCTAGCTCGGTTAAGTTTACTGGCCCTTCGTGCGCGGCTGGGGAATTGGGCGCGCAAATCACGCACATTTCATCTTCGCTAAACTGGGTAGACTGCAATTCAGGGTGAAGTGTTTTGCCTTCAATGAGGGCTATGTCTAACTCGTAATCGGTCAGCATGTCGCAGATTTGTGCGGAGTTAGAAATGAACAGACTTTGAGAACGATGGTTCGTTTGCTGACGAAATTCGCTAAGCAAATAGGGCGCGACTTGGTTGCCAATGGTGTCGCTGGCACCAATGCGAAGTTGGCCCGATAGCGCTTGGTCACCATCGAAAATGCTCTCGATGTCCTTGGCTCGGTTGAGTAATTCATCCGCCAGTGGCAGTAGTTTTTGACCTTCTTGGTTCAAAATCAGTCGGTTATTAACACGATCAAATAAGTGATGGCCGATCTGCTTTTCTAATTCTGAGAGTGCCATGCTCACTGCGGCTTTCGATAAAAAGAGACTATCAGAAGCCGCTGTGAGCGTTTTGTGCTGCGTGATCGTCGTAAACACTTTCAGTTGTTTAAGAGAAATGTGACTTGCCATACCCCACCGTTAAGTAATTCTGAACGTTTGTTTTAAATAATTAGATATATCGGAACGAAGTGCAAGCGTATTATACGTCTCATCAAGAGTGAGTCTGGTTGAGGTCATCATGATTCAAAGAACAAAAGCAAAAGTAATGGGAGCGCCAACTCCAATGGCGGGTTTGGCTCTTGGTATTGCAAGCTTGGGCTGGAGTTGGGAAAACTTCGCCGAATTACATGGCTACGGACAGTGGATTAGTGCGGGTATCGCGAGCATATTGTTGGCTATATTGGCAACCAAGTTTTTGCTACATAATCATCTATTGAGACAAGATCTTGCTCATCCGGTTGTGGGCAGCGTGGTTCCGACATTTGCGATGGGCACTATGGTGGTATCGAACTCTCTCGGCCATTTTTACCCATTAGCTGGCGATGCGCTTTGGCTGATTGCGGTGGTTTTGCACATCGTATTCTTGGTGAGCTTTGTTTACCATCGCGCCAAAGATTTTGAATTGCACCACATGGTTCCTAGTTGGTTTGTACCGCCTGTGGGTATCATCGTTGCGGATGTGTCTTTCTCTGGCAACCCTATGTTAGCACCAGTGGCACAAGGTGCATTGATGTTTGGTATGGTGGCGTACGCGATCATGTTGCCGATGATGATTTACCGTTTCATGTTTACCCATGAAATTCCGGATGCAGCAAAACCAACCATGGCAATTATGGCGGCGCCAGCAAGTCTATCATTGGCAGGGTACTTAACGGTCACTGCGACACCATCACCAGTGATCATCGCTATGCTATTTGGTATCGCGGTATTGATGACAGCCATCATATATCTCGCGTTCTTTAAATTGCTTAGACTGCCATTTAGCCCAGGCTATGCAGCGTTTACCTTCCCGATGGTGATCGGTGCGACGGCGCTGTTTAAAATGGCGAATTGGATGGAGTTGCAAGGATTGGCTGCGCACTATGTTCAACAAGTGCGAGGCTTAGCTGGTCTTGAGTTGATTGTGGCAACATTTGTTGTCTCTTATGTGGCTTTACAATACATCAACAACTTATTGATTCAGCCACGCTTGATGCACGCTCATCACGCTTAAATAGCAGATAGGAAAAAGCCTCTTGGTCTTACAACCAAGAGGCTTTTTTATTTCAATCGGCGTCGATGTTGGACACTAGCCTTTTTTGTAAAATCGCGACATCTCATCCAGAGAATGACGAATGATATCGACAGGAATTTTCTGTTCTTTCTCGACTTTTAACTGGCGATTCAGTTGCTGAGAGTGCCCGCCAGGGTTGACCACAAGCATCAGTTCTTTGCCGACCAATGCATAGTTGTAGTAGCTGCCTGCAATATACCAATCGCGAGAGGCAGAGCTATCAAACAAGTTATGACCAACGCTGTATGAACTCGTTGTGCCTTGAACGTCAAACAGCGTATTCATCATGGTTGGCACGACGTCAAAATGGGTCGTGCGGTAATCAACTTGCTCTGGCTGACGATTTGGCATGTACACGTAAAGAGGCACATGTACTTGAACGTCACTGTAGTTACCCGTGTGGCCCCAATAGTTCATCTTATGGTCGTTAAACTCTTCACCATGATCTGATGAAATCACCACAATGGTGTTGTCTAAGTCGACATTTTTCAGCACATCACCAATCAAGCTGTCGATGTAGTACAACGAGTTCTTGTATCGATTGTGGTAAAGCGAAGCGTCAAAATCGTTGTTGAGCAAAATGTGGTCAACGCGTTCCCAGTATGGTTTGAATTTCGCAAATTCAGGTTCAGGAAACACCGTGCCGTGGGCGGCATCGTAGAACAGAAAACCAAAGTACGGCTTGTCGCTGTCCTGCTTTTGGAACTCGATGAACTTGTCTGTTATCTGCTGATCGCGCTCGACAGTTGTTTCTCCAGTTTGTTTCAGGGTCAAGTCCGACACTTTTTTGAATACCGTGCGAGAAAGTGGCGGGCTGGTGAGCGGTGCTGAGCCAAAAATGCCCATGCGGTAGCCTTCTGCTTGCAGCGTATCCATAAACACAGGAGAGCGTTGACTTGCGTAAAAGCTTTCCCAGTAGGTCGCTGGCAAGCTGTAAAACAGGCTGAAAATACCCGCTTGAGTTGAGTTGCCGCCGCTCATATGTTGTGTGAAATTCACCGTTTTTTCGGCGAACTTGCTGACATTTGGCATGACTTCCGGCGTCGCATCACTGTAGCGCCACGCGTCAACCAAGATAAACAAAACATTGGGCTGTTTCTCTTTGCTTTGCACTTGAATCGGCGCAAGCGGGTAGTTGAGTGAGCTACGTTCAATGTTGGTTAACTCTACGCGGTTCTTCGATGCAATGTTCTCATCCACTAGGTCGTGTTTGTAAATAAATTTACGAGCCGTCAGCGGGTAGTAAAGTGGCCAGTTATTCGAAAACTGACTGACTTCATCGTCGTAAAGTGCGTTTTTGTACGCATGAATCATCTGCGTGCTAAGCAATACAGCAAACCAGACGCTGATCAAAACGAACTTAGCTCGGCTTTGTGCCAGTTGATTACTTACCCAAACGGTACAAGCGAGCCCGATCACCAGAACGGCAATTTCACTGATGAAGATTAGCCAACTCATCCACGAAATATCGAAGACATCATCACCACCTTCGAAAAACATACGGATTAATAGAGCGTTGATGTGAAGTTTGTATTGCTGAAAAACGAGAATATCGACTTTAAACATAATCAATAGACAGATCGCGATAGCGATCACGATGCCTTTGAATACTCGAGTCGGTAGAAAAGAGAGCAATAAACTCAACAACATAAATGGAAGAGCGATCAAGCCCAGCCAGCCATATTGAGTCGAAACCAAATAGTAACCTTGCAACAAGGTTAGCGGTTCATTCTGATTGTTAGACAACACAAAAGGATAACAAGCGATCGACAGGTACACTGCAAAGCAAGCAAAAAAAGCAATCAGCCAAGCGCTGTTGGAAGACAGTTTGCGAAACATACTTTTTGTTTGTTTATAAATTATGGGTAGAGGGAGTATAAAACAGTGTTTTTTATTATGGAATAGTTGCGACGAATGTCACATTTTGTATGGAAGTGTCAGACTTGATTGACATGTGAAAATTCAGAAGATTCATACTCTATTTGAGTGATATATAACCTTTTGTTTTTTCCGAACGCGAGATCACTGCGGGTTTAAATGGGGCTGTGCTAAGCTAGCTAACAGTTTCAATCGGCGCTCGGTATTCCCAATTTGTTTACTGTTTATCACTCCAACCAAGTTGACGTTCTTAAATCACTCCTTGTCGAACTGATTCGAATCAGTCCGCTGGAAAACCCGTTCGAAAAAGAACAAATTCTGGTTCAAAGTCCGGGCATGTCCCAGTGGCTAAAAATGGAATTGGCCAAAGAGTTTGGTGTTGCCGCGAACATTGATTTTCCGCTTCCTGCTACCTTCATTTGGGAAATGTTTACGCAGGTGTTGCCAGACGTGCCAAAACGCAGTGCGTTTAACAAAGAAGCGATGACTTGGAAGTTGATGCATCTGCTGCCGGGGCTTCTCAACCAAGACGTGTTTTCGCCGTTAGCGCAGTACCTCAAAGATGACAGTGATCACTCTAAGCTGTATCAACTGGCTGAGAAAATTGCCGATATTTTCGATGGTTACTTGGTGTATCGTCCGGAGTGGATCGCAAGTTGGGAAGCAGGGCAGAGTGTGCCAGAGCTGGAAGATGAGCATCCGTGGCAGCCGATCTTATGGCAAGCGTTGTATGATCACACTGTGTCATTAGGACAGTCTCCATATCACCGTGCCAACCTTTATGAGCACTTTATCGACACGTTAGAGAGTTTTAACGGCAATTTTGACCATTTACCCAAGCGTTTGTTTGTTTTTGGCATTTCTTCGTTGCCGCCTCGCTATATGGATGCGCTAAAAGCAATTGGTGAACACATCGACGTGCATCTGATGTTCACCAACCCGTGTCGTTATTACTGGGGTGAAGTTCGAGATCGCAAATATCTGGCTCGTTTGGCGGCGAAACATCGTCAGCACGTTGTGTGGCAGGACGATCACTCGGAAGTGCAAGGTGAAACTGAGCAACTGAAAGGATCACTGGAAGATAATGTGATCGATGAGCTGCACACCGATGTGGTCGGAAACAGTCTGTTGGCATCCATGGGTAAACTCGGGCGCGACAATATGTATCTGTTGTCTCAGCTGGAATCTCATGAAATCGAAGCCTTTGTTGATGTTGAGCGCGACAGTCTGCTCCATCAATTGCAAGCGGATATTCTCAATCTTGAAGAACATCAAGATGATCAACAGATTGAAAACAGTCATCACAAACAAGTGGTTAGCTTGGGTGATAAATCACTGAGCCTACACGCTTGTCACAGCCCGATGCGCGAAGTTGAAGTGCTGCATGATCAACTGTTGGCGATGTTCGATGCTGACCCAACGTTAAAACCGCGCGATATTATCGTGATGGTCGCGGACATCAACGCTTACAGCTCTGCGATTCAGGCGGTCTTTGGTAACGCGCCGGGTGAGCGTTTTATTCCATATTCGATTTCTGACCGAACCGCCGATCAAGAGAGCCCAATTCTGGCTGCATTTATGCAGTTGGTGAACTTACCCAATACGCGCTGTTTGGCATCAGAACTACTCGAACTTCTGGAAACTCCAGCGATATTAAAGCGTTTTGAACTCAGCGAAGATGATTTCTTACAAGCCAAACAATGGGTTGAGGAATCGGGAATTCGCTGGGGGTTGGATGCCAATACCGGACGCGAATTTGAACTGCCGGAAACTCGTCAAAACACATGGCAATTTGGTATTCAACGCATGTTGCTTGGCTACGCGATGCCAGAATCCGCTGGTTTGTTTGAAACCGAGCAAGGCAGTTTGTCTCCGTACAACGAAGTGCAAGGCATGGGCGCAGAGCTGGCGGGCAAGTTGGCACACTTTATCCAACAAATTAGCACTTATCGAAGCAAACTTTCTCATGTTCAGACTATTGATGGTTGGCGAGAGACTTTAGTTTTACTGCTGGATGACTTCTTCTCAGTTGAGTTAGAAGGCGAAATGGCGCTCAAATCCATTCGCGATACGCTCAGCCAACTCAAAGAGCAATTAGCTGATGCTGCATTTGATGATGCGTTATCGCCGTCGATCATCAGCCAATACCTTCAAAACAAATTATCTGGCACACGAGTCAGCCAGCGCTTCCTTGCTGGTCAAGTGAACTTTTGTACCCTGATGCCGATGCGCTCTATTCCGTTTAGAACCGTTTGTCTACTGGGGATGAATGACGGCGTGTACCCACGCTCCATGCCGCCAGAAGGCTTTGACTTGATGACAGGAAGAACCAAACCGGGCGACCGTTCGCGCCGAGATGATGACCGTTACCTATTCCTCGAAGCGATGTTGTCTGCACAGCAAACGCTCTACATCAGTTATGTTGGCCGTTCAATCCAAGACAACACCGAGCGAGTGCCTTCGGTTCTGGTTTCTGAGCTGATGGAATACTGTCACCAAAACTATTGTCTAAGTGGTGATGAAGCGTTGCCCGTTGATGAGTCTGGCGACAACTTATTAAATGCGTTAGTGAATACCCACGCCATGGTGCCGTTTAGCCCAAGTGCGTTCCAAGGCATGCACGCCAGCTACGCGAAAGAGTGGATTCCAGCGGCATTGACTCAAAGTAGTCAATCGCAAGGCTATGTTCGTCGTGATTTTAATCGGGCATTAGACGACTATCTGTTAGGAGCGACGTTCCCACTTGAGCTCGACTTAGTCGAGTTGCAACGTTTCTGGCGCTTACCTGTGCAGTATTTTTTCAATCGTCGTTTAAAAGTAATCTTTGAACCGCCGCTACCGGTGATGGAAGACGACGAACCCTTTGTTTTAGGTGGTTTGGAAAGCTATCAAATGCGTGATGAGCTGTTAGAAACCTTGCTTGAAACGACATTGATGCAGCCAGAGAAAAAAACAGAGGTGCTTAAACACTTTATGAGTCAACAGCGCGCGCAAGGCAAACTGCCGGTGGGGGCGTTTGGTGATATCGAATTTGAAACTAACCGAGTTCAGGCGGAAGAGCTGGTGGATAAACTGGCGTTTTTATCTGGTGCGCCTCAAGACGATTTGGAAATCGACCTGACGTTTGATTCCTTGTTTGAGCGAAATGAAGGCGAAGAGAAAAACGTTCGCCTAACAGGTTGGCTAACTCAATGCTACCAATCCGGTTTGATTCGCTATCGAAGCGGTAAGATTCGATCGCAGGATTACCTTGCAGCGTGGATCGATCACCTTGCCATGTCGGCGTCGGGTCATGCTAAGAAAACCCACATCATTGGTTACGATCGTAAAGAAGGCGCGCTGCATTTGATCTACCCAGAAATTGCCGATGTGCAGTATGCCAAACAGCTACTGACTGAATTGGTTCGCTTGTTCTTCGAAGGCATGACTAAGCCTATGCCTTATTTCCCGAAAACGGCGTTGGCTTGTGTTGAAGCGGGCTTTAGCCGCGGTCAGTGGGTCGATGACGAAGAGAAATCTTTGAAGAAAATGGCTGACGCATTCAATGATGGCTTCATGAGCCCGGGCGAAGGCAGTAATGCGTACATCTCTCGAATTTGGCCTGCTTGGAATGATGAGTTGGCCTCAGAAGTTCGTTTGCTGACAGCATTAGTACTGCAAGGTGCGCGCTTAGCGGTTCAAGACGCTGATGATGTAAAAGCGTGATAAAGAAAGTTGGATAAAGAGAAGGAAGAGTAGGGTGGCCGTCAGAAAATCATTATTTTTTGTAGGGCGTTCGCTGTACGGCCACAAGGTCAGAGGGACCATGATACTTTTGTTTAATTCATTTGAGTTGTGTCGCCAAAAAGGTTTGGCTTATCTCGTGGGGCGCATACTAACGGTACGTCTTATGGATAACCGTGAGAAAGATCTCACAAAGCTCTAAATTATCCAACTTGTTAAACATATTAATAGAATTTTTAACTATAGATCACATTTATTAGGTGATACGTCCTAGTAAATAATCCGGAGAGATTCAGCGTTATGGATCAAATGTCAGGTGCAGAGTGTCCTCTACATACGTTAGACCGCACAGAGCAACCTCAACCAACGCCACTAGAACCGATGACGTTTCCTCTGCATGGTGCGAGGTTAATCGAGGCATCAGCAGGTACAGGTAAAACCTTCACTATTGCAGGTTTATATCTGCGCCTTTTGCTTGGTCACGGCAGCGCGGAAACTCGACATCGCGTACCGCTTACGGTCGACCAAATCCTGGTCGTAACCTTTACCGAAGCGGCAACTGCGGAATTACGCGATCGTATCAGGGCAAGGATCCATGACGCGCGAATCGCGTTTGCGCGTGGACAGAGTTCCGATCCGGTGATCCAACCTTTGCTTAATGAGTTTGACGATCACAAGCAAGCCGCAGAAATTTTATTGCAGGCAGAGCGTCAGATGGACGAGGCGGCGGTCTACACCATTCACGGTTTTTGCCAACGTATGCTAACGCAAAATGCGTTTGAATCTGGCAGCCGATTTAATAACGAGTTTGTGACCGATGAAAGTCACCTAAAAGCGCAAGTTGTAGCCGATTACTGGCGTCGCAATTTCTACCCGTTGCCATTTACCGTGGCTGGAGAAATTCGCCAGCTATGGGGCTCTCCATCTGCGTTGTTGTCTGACATCAGCAATTACTTAACTGGTGCGCCGTTAAGCCTTTCTGTTCCAGCAATGAAAGGCAGTTTGGCTGATCTTCATACTGAAAATTTGAAAAAAATTGATGAACTAAAAGCACAGTGGCGAGAAAGCCAAGATGACTTCTTAACGCTGATTTCAGATTCAGATATTAACAAACGCAGCTACACCAAAAAGTCTCTGCCGACGTGGTTGGAGGCGGTAAACGCTTGGGCAGCAACGGAAACCACAGGTTACGATTATCCAGACAAGCTGGAGAAATTCGCGCAAAACGTCTTGTTGGAAAAAACACCGAAAGGCAGTGCGCCGCAGCATGCGGTATTTGAAGCCATTGAAACATTTCTTGCCAATCCAATCAGCTTAAAAGCGCCACTGCTTGTTCATGCGATTGAGCATTGTCGTGTGATGCTGGCCAACGCGAAAAATCAAAAACAGTGGCTCTCTTTCGATGACTTGCTGACGCAACTCTCTGCTTCTATCGATACGGACGAAAGCGAGCTTTTAGCGGCGCGTATTCGTACTTTGTATCCTGTCGCAATGATTGACGAGTTCCAAGATACCGACCCGCTTCAATACAGTATTTTCAGCCGTATTTATCTGAACAACCCGGAATGTGGTTTGTTTATGATCGGGGACCCCAAGCAGGCGATTTATGGCTTTCGTGGCGCAGACATTTTCACTTATATCAAAGCGCGTAACCAAGTAAGTGCCCACTACACGTTAGGAACCAACTGGCGTTCTAGCGCAGATATGGTGCAGGCGGTAAACCAAGTATTTGCTTTGCCAGACAGTCCATTTATCTATGATTCGGATATTCCGTTCTTACCTGTTAAGTACAGTCCCAATGCCGAAAAACGCATTTGGACTATGGGTGGCCAAAAGCAACCGGCGCTGACTTATTGGTTGCAAGAAGCGGACGATAAACCGCTACCAAAAGGCGAGTATTTGACTCGAATGGCAGAGGCGACTGCAAGCCAAATCCAAACTATTTTGACGCAGGCTCAACAGGGGAAAGCGTGTCTGGTGAATGGCGAAAAACAGAAAGCGGTTCAAGCGGGCGATATTGCGGTGTTGGTTCGAACAGGTAGTGAAGGTCGAATGATCAAACAAGCGCTGGCTGAACAAGGCATTGCCAGCGTGTACCTGTCTAACCGAGACAGTGTGTTTACCAGTTCAGTGGCGCAGGATCTACAGCGTCTGCTGCAAGCGGTGCTGACTCCAGAAAATGACCGTGCGCTGCGTGCAAGTCTTGCTTCTGAGCTGTTTGCCCTCGACGCAGCAAGTTTGGATGCACTTAATAACGATGAAGTGGTGTGGGAAAACGCCGTAAACGAATTCAAAGAATATCGCAAACTTTGGATTCAACGTGGTGTGCTGCCGATGTTGCGCGCGGTGATCAGCAAACGCCATATTGCCGAGCGATTACTAGAAGAAGGTGCGAGTTCACAGGGTGAAAATGGTGAGCGAGTACTTACCGATTTAATGCACATTGGTGAACTGCTTCAACACGCCAGTAATGAACTGGATAGCGACCACGGTCTGCTGCGTTGGCTCGCTCAGTCTATCAGTGATGCGGAAAACGGTTTGGGTGGCAGTGATGACCAAATCCAACGTTTAGAATCGGAACGTAACTTAGTGCAGATCGTAACTATTCACAAATCAAAAGGCTTGGAGTATGACCTCGTATTTCTGCCGTTTGTGTTCAGCTATCGAGAAGCCAGTGAAGCCAAATATTACGATGCAGCCAATGACCGCACGGTACTGGATATCACTGGCAACGATGCGTCCATGAAGCAAGCGGACAAAGAGCGTTTGGCGGAAGACTTACGCTTGATATACGTGGCACTAACGCGTGCTGTTTATGCGTGTTTTATCGGTGCCTCACCGTTGCGCAATGGCCGTTCGACCAAAGAGCCAACTGGTGTACACCGCAGTGCGATTGGCTATTTGATTCAAAATGGTCAAGAAGGTGGCATTAACGATTTGCACCAAGGTTTAACAAAGCAACAAGACGAGCTTGATTGTGTCGTTGTGGCCGATCCGCCGCAGCAACTCGAAGATAAGTACGTAGCGCCACAAGAAGAAATACACGATCTTAGTGCGAAAGAACTGCAAAACCCTATCGACAGAAACTGGCGCATCACCAGTTATTCTGGCTTGGTCAAGCAAGGCTCTCATCACGCCGAGCATGATGCCACGATTGAGATTACAGGTTTTGATATCGACTCATCTGAAGAACAAGACGAAGCGGATTTGGTGGAGCCAGAGCGTTCGATTTTTACCTTCCCTCGTGGTGCGCGTCCGGGTACGTTCCTGCACAGCCTGTTTGAGGAAATTGAATTTACTCAGCCAGCCACGACGGAAGAGAATACACAAATCATCCTTGGCTTGATGGAAAGCGAACAGCTCGATGAAGAGTGGTTGCCCATTTTACAGCAATTGATTGATACCGTACTCGCAACGCCGTTGGATGGTAAGTCTTTGCTGCTGAATCAAAAAGCACCGTCGCAACGTTTGGTGGAGATGGAGTTTTTGCTGCCGATTGAAGTTTTGTCTGCACCGGCGTTAAACCGAGTCATTCAACGTCACGATCCGTTGTCGGCGAAAGCGGGGGATTTAGGTTTCCAAACCGTGCAAGGCATGCTCAAAGGTTTTATCGACTTGGTGTTTGAACATCAAGGTAAATACTACGTGCTTGACTGGAAATCGAATCATCTTGGCGACGATGTGACGAGATACCATGGTGAGGCTCTGAAATCGGCGATGGCGGATCACCGCTACGATTTGCAGTACCAGATTTATGCGTTAGCACTGCATCGTTTCCTACGCAGCCGATTGGCGAATTATCAATATGAGCAGCACTTCGGTGGCGTGTATTACTTGTTCTTGCGCGGCATGGATGGGCAGAGTGACCACGGCATTTTTGCCGCGAAACCAACTTTCGAGTTCTTACAAGAGATGGATCGTTTGATTGATGGTCAAGCACTCGAAACGCGCTCAACTCAAGCCGGGCAGATGGAGCTACTTTAATGACGACAAATCACAATCTTCATTCTGACCAAGATAGCCTATTGGTAGTGTTGGAACGCTTGGCGCACAAAGGTGCTATTCGTCAGCTCGACTACCAATTCGCCTGTTTTATTGATTCTCAAACGCATGATGAACAGTCGGATAGTCAAGCATTGGCGTTTATCGCGGGTGTTGTCAGTAGTGAGCTTGGCAAAGGACATATCTGTCTGTCTCTGTTCGATGCACAAGGGCAATCTACGGATTTAGCCAGTAAGCTAGGGCTGTTTGGTGAGTCGGCATTGGCGCTCAACACACAGTTGCAAGACATAGACTGGATTCAAGTATTAAAAAATTCCACCGTGGTCGGCGCGCAAGGAGAAGCCTTGCCGCTGATGTTCGATGGCGAGCGTCTGTATCTGCACCGCTATTGGCATTATGAAGTGACACTGGCGGAAAAGCTCAATCAGTTGGGCGCCGCAGTTAACTTGCAACCACAAGAGTTTGTGCGATTATCCGAGTTGCTCAACCATCTGTTCGCACGCCAATACCATTTTCTGTTTAACGCGTTGGGCAAAGCAGTAGAAGCGGGAAGCAGCAACCAAGTGTTACGTCAACAATTGGTGTGTGATCACCTTGATGTGGTCGCAAGCGAATCGTTGGATTGGCACGCCATTGATTCCGTGCTTAGCAATGCGCGCAAGGTTCAGGATTTGCATCAACTGGATGAGCTGGTGCCACTTTCAGCTTGTGTGAACTGGCAAAAAGTCGCGGCGGCGGTTGCGTTAACTCGTCGATTTGCTGTGATTTCTGGTGGCCCTGGTACGGGTAAAACGACGACAGTAACCAAATTGCTTGCTGCTTTGATTGAACAGGCGACACACGAGAAAAATCTGACCATTAAGCTGGTGGCCCCGACGGGGAAAGCGGCGGCGCGATTAACCGAGTCCATTGGTAAAGCAGTGCAAGAACTGCCAGTTTCTCCGGAGCTAAAAGCCAAAATTCCGACTGAATCGAGTACCTTACATAGGTTGCTGGGCGCGATTCCTAATAGCGCAGAATTTCGTCACAACAAGCAAAATCCACTGCATTTGGATATTTTGGTTATCGATGAAGCGTCGATGGTCGATTTACCGATGATGTACAAAGTGGTCGATGCCTTACCGAAACATGCGCGGCTGATTTTGTTAGGTGATAAAGACCAACTTGCCTCAGTTGAAGCTGGGGCAGTGTTGGGTGATATCTGTTCGTTCCATGCATTGGGTTATGGCAAAGAGCAGGCGTCAGCCATCGCAAAACTGACGGGTTTCGATACTTTAGCGCATACGGGTAACAGTGCATCTAGCATTGCTGATAGTTTATGTATGCTGCAAAAGAGCTACCGATTTGACGCTCGCTCAGGCATTGGTCAGTTGGCAAAAGCGGTTAACTCAGGTTCTGCTGCGAGCGTAGATAACGTCTGGGCGCGTGACTTTTCTGACATCGAACATTTCGCGCTAAGTAGTCAACATTACAACCAAATGATGCAGACGTTGGTGCAGGAATACGGTCGTTACCTCAAACGCATTGGACAACAGGAAACTGATCCTAAAACCGGAAAGCCAGAGTCGCTAACGCACAAAGCCAAAGCGGTGTTAGATACTTTCAACCAATGCCGACTGCTGTGCGCGATCCGTGAAGGTGACTTTGGTGTGGCTGGGCTAAACCAGCGCATCGAGAAAGCGCTCGCGGCGCGCAAGTTCATTCAAGTTCAGGATGAAATTTGGTATCACGGCAGACCCGTCATGGTTACGCGTAATGATCACGGTTTAGGTTTGTATAACGGTGATATTGGTATTTGCATGCGAGATGACACTGAAGAAGAACCGCGTTTGAAAGTCTTTTTTGAGTTACCTGGCGGCAGTGTGAAATCGGTCTTACCGAGCCGAGTACCTGAACATGAAACGGCTTACGCCATGACCATCCATAAATCGCAAGGCAGTGAATTTGATTACACCCTGATGATTTTGCCACCAGACTTTAGCCCGATATTAACCCGTGAGTTGATTTACACAGGCATTACCCGCGCGAAAAAGCGTTTAGCTCTTTACGCCGAACTTAATGTTCTGAAGCGAGGCATTAAGGTGAAAACCACTCGTGCGAGTGGGTTAGTACAGCGGCTTACTAACTAAAACAAGAAGACCGAGCTTATGGCTCGGTCTTCTTTTATGCATGTTTTGCAAACGCATTGGTAAAAGACACGCTGCGTATTTTGTATTGCTGTTGATAAGCAAGAATAAAATCTCGGATAGCGTCATTTACGGGGAAAACACAGTGGACGTCTAGGTCTTCTAAAAACTGATTGTCAGCCATATCCCAGAAGCTTTGAAGCGAATTACAAATGATTGTTCTCATAACAGTGCTCGTCTCGGCTTATTTAAAGTCAGATTAACAACTGTCCTTGGTGTGCAATACGGAGCTAACTAGTTTTTAATTGCCCAGTATTTTAGGGTGAAGGCTAATTACATCACCTAGATCCATTCGTATTGGTTAAAAACCAATCACTAGCGAGCAGAGTATAGCCAACCAAATGTATATTTAAAAGATAAAATTGGAACAAAAATCAAGCAATGGTTTGCGCATTTCTAAGTTGGGTTTACATGATGACCCGCTAGTCCGGAGTAGGGTTTATGTGTGGCCTTACTCCTAAACAAACTCGTTCCTAAACAAGCTCGATGTGCAGGGTTGAGCGTGAATGAACTGAATCCTGCCCTTTGAGGTTAGTTGGTATAGTGGAACGTCAAGTTTCGCTCCCTGATTTAAGGTTAAGCTATAAATCTAACGCTAAGATTTTGGACTTACGCTGGAAGTTATATAACCCTTGTTTGGCTCCAGGCAAATAGTCGACACTGACTTCGTAAAAACCTTGCTCTCTGAACCAATGCAAACTGTGTGTCGTGAGGACAAAAATTTGATCAATGGTTTCGGATTTAGAACGATGTTTCATGTAGTTGAGCAGTAACAAACCTCGGTTGCCATCACGATAGTCAGGGTGAATCGCTACGCAAGCCATCTCAGCTTTACGCTCTTCTGGGTATGGATAAAGGGCAGCACAGCCAATAATCAAGCCGTCTTTTTCGATGATGGTAAATTTTCCAATCTCTTGCTCTAGCTGCTCTCGAGAGCGCCTAACCAGTACACCTTGTTCTTCTAACGGGCGAATGAGGTCTAAGATACCGCCAATATCGTCAATATTAGCTTGCCTCACTTGTTCAGCACTCGCCATAACAACTTGGGTTCCGATGCCGTCGAAAGAGAACAACTCCTGAATTAGGGCTCCATCCACTTTATAGCTGATCAAGTGGCTACGAGGCACTCCGGCACGACAAGCGGCAATAGATCCTTTAAGAAAGCGCAGTGTTCCAGTGTTGTAATCTAGGTCAGGAGACGTATTTTCAGAGAGCGTTTTGATGACATGCTCCGCCTCAATTGGTAGTAACTCGGCGACAGCATTGCCGTTGTCATCAATGACACCTTGTTCGGAGCAAAAACCAATCAGCTTATCCGCACCCAGCTTTATCGCTAGTTGGGTGGCGACTTCTTCCGATAATAAATTGAAGCACTCGCCAGTCACAGAGCTAGCAATGGGACCTAGCAGAACAATTGAACCTTGATCAAGAGTGCGGTTGATAGCATCGGTGTCAATGCGGCGAATGCGTCCACTATGGCAATAGTCCACACCATCATCAACGCCGAGTGGCTGAGCAATGATGTAGTTTCCGCTAACGACATTGAGCTGGGTGCCTGCCATCGGAGTGTTGTTGAGGCTCATTGATAGGCGCGCAGTAATCGCAAGTTGAAGTTGTCCGGCAGCTTGCATAACAACAGATAAAGCCGATTCATCCGTAATGCGGATATTTTTGTGGTAAGGCGTAGTGAGGTCTTGTTTTTCTAGCAGCTGATTAATTTGAGGACGTGCACCATACACCACCACGACTTTGATTCCGAGGCTGTGCATGAGTGCGATATCATTAATAATATTGCCAAAATTTTTGTGTGCGACGGCTTCTCCGCCCAGCATGATCACCATGGTTTTTCCGCGGTGAGCATTGACATAAGGTGTTGATTGACGGAATCCTTTTACGAGAGCAGTACTACGAATTTTCACTACAGCCATTCCTTTGTTTAATTATGTTAAAATAATGCCTTTTTATTCATTGAGTGGCAAGGCGAAATTTTGGAATAAAGCACAAACATATTGAGGTAGGTTCTTGGTCCCGTTAAGAGGGAAGGTTACAATGGTGGCGTCTTTCCTCAATACGTGAACCTCATGTCTTCTGCTGTTAATAAGAATGCTGCGATCACTGCTTCAAATCTGTCAAAAACGTCATCTAAATCAATGCTTCGTAAGTGGCTAGAGCGTTCTCTCATGCTTATAGCGATAGTTGGAACCGTTGTCGTGTGCATGCTGTATAGTGATTTGATTACTCGAACCATTAATCCGCCCATTCCCAAATCGACAATTTATGGTCGCTGGGTTGAGCAAGATGTTGCGCCTTATGCTCGTGAAGAATTTGTGTTGAGTGAGCGCGGTGTTACCGTAAATGGTTCTACAGTGGCGACCAGTTTTGAATTCGATGGGGATTCGTTTTCGTATCGAGTGGGTTCAAATGAGCGGCACTTCAATTTTGTGGGTAAGCAGCATGCAGAAATGAAGCTGGATGCCAATGCTCATTATCTACCTGTATTCCGTTTAGAGGGACGTGCAAGGATAGCGGTAAGATAGTCGTTTTTATTATTGTCTTTTAAGCAGAGCTCTCTTGCGTCTGTGAGCCATATGGATGATCACAATTTCATCTCTCAATCAGTAAATTTTACTTCCAAACATAATCCGGACAATTCCGTAATTCTTCCGCTGTTATCATGTTGCATTAACTGAATGAATTTACAACGAGTAAACGGATTGGCTTAGCGTTGAAACATTTTGTCGTTGCTTTTCAATTGCACCGTATGCATTTGTTTGCCATCCTTTTGCTATTCTCTTTTACGGAAAAGACACGTGTTAAAAAAACTCCTTCCTATTATCTCTTTGAGCCTACTCTTTGGCTGTGCTCAACAAAATGATCGTGCTCAGCAATATCTTGATGGTGAGTTTCCTCAGATCCTCAATCAAGTGGATGTGGTTGAGTCTAACAAACCACGCGATTTTACTGAATTTAACAAGCAAGCTGAGCAAGTGGTGATAAAGTCACCATCCATGGCGAAGATATACCAACCGCTATATCAACGATTAAGTGAGTGGGCGCAACAGAGCGGAGATACCAGTGCGTTGAGTGCGTTTGGCATTCAAGCCGCGCAATTGGGTGGTGGTGATAAAAAAGGTAATGTGCTGTTTACCGGATACTTTTCTCCCGTGATGGAACTGCGTCATACACCAAACGACATTTTTAAGTACCCAGTTTATGGCAAGCCAAACTGCTCATCAGATTGTCCGACTCGCGCGGAGATCTACAACGGGGCATTAGATGGCCAAGGTTTAGTGCTAGGTTATGCACCTAACCGTATTGACCCGTTTATGATGGAAGTGCAGGGCAGTGGCTATGTGCATTTTGAAGATGATGATACGTTGGAGTACTTCGCGTACGCAGGGAAAAATAATAAAGCTTACGTTAGTATTGGCCGCATTTTGATTGAACGTGGTGAAGTGCCGCGTGAAAAAATGTCTCTCAAAGCGATTAAAGAATGGGTAATGGACAACGACGACGCAACAGTACGCGAGTTGTTGGAGCAAAACCCTTCTTACGTCTTCTTTGCGCCAAAAGCGGAAGCGCCAGTAACGGGATCGGCTGGTATTCCTTTGTTGCCAATGGCCGCGGTCGCGGGTGACCGTTCTATCTTACCAATGGGGACTCCAATCTTGGCGGAAGTGCCACTGCTGAATGCCGATGGTACGTGGAGTGGTGCGCATCAACTGCGAATGCTGATCGTTTTAGACACTGGTGGTGCTGTAAAACAGAACCATTTGGATCTGTATCATGGCATTGGTGCGAGAGCAGGAACGGAAGCAGGGCACTACAAGCATTTTGGTCGAGTTTGGAAACTTGGGCTGGAAAACTCACCAACTCAAGCGCCTTGGGCTTTGCCGCCAGAAAAGCTACAATAGCCATCCAAGAAAGAGGAACCGCCTCTTATCTAGACATTTCATCAAAGAGTGCGTATAAATCGCACTCTTTGTTTTTCTATCGATCATCTGGACTTCAATATGCGTGAACTCGATACCCCAGCATCTGACAGCTACAATCAACGCTTTGGCGGCACTCGTCGTCTTTATGGCAACAGTGAAGTGGACATTCTTCGCGCTGCACACGTTTGTGTTATTGGTATTGGTGGCGTGGGTTCATGGGCGGTCGAAGCGCTGGCCCGTACTGGGATCGGTGAGTTGACTCTGATTGATATGGATGATGTTTGTGTCACGAATATTAACCGCCAAATTCATGCGATGACGGGCACCGTTGGCCAAAGCAAAATTGAAGTGATGGCCGAGCGTGTCAAATTGATCAACCCAGAGTGTAAAGTCAATCTGATTGATGATTTCATCACGCCAGACAATCAACATGAGTACTTAAGCAAAGAGTTTGATTACGTGCTAGATGCGATTGACAGCGTAAAAGCGAAGGCGTCTTTGTTGGCGTATTGCCGCAGCAACAAGATCAAAGTGATCACCACGGGGGGCGCTGGTGGTCAGGTTGACCCAACGCAGATCATGGTCGCTGACTTAACGAAAACGATCCAAGATCCTCTAGCGAAGAAAATCAAAGACACCTTGCGTCGTCATCATAACTTCCCTAAGAATCCGGCTCGTAAGTTTGGTATTGATTGCGTGTTTTCAACCGAGCAGCTGAAGTACCCTCAAGCAGACGGTTCAGTGTGTGGTGTGAAGTCGACAGCGGAAGGTCCAAAACGTATGGATTGCGCTAGCGGTTTTGGTGCGGCGACTGTCGTAACTGCAACGTTTGGCTTTGTCGCGGTATCGCGAATCGTTGAGAAGTTGATTTCAAAATATAAGCAGTAAACTAGAAGAAGAGCGCATCATGACAGATTTTCCCGTTTCTCCATTTGGTACAGATATCACCAGCGAAGACATTGTAGCGACTATGCAGCAATTTAAAGGCTGGGAAAATCGTTACCGTCAGGTTATTCAGTGGGGTAAAAAGCTGCCAAAAATGCCAGAAGAGCTGAAATCAGAACAAGTTACCGTTTCGGGTTGTGAAAGCTTGGTGTGGTTAGTGAGCCAAGAGCAAGATGGCGTTTGGCATTTTTGTGCGGACTCCGATGCGCGTATCGTCCGTGGATTGATTGCCTTGGTAATGGCAGCTTATGACGGTAAAACGGCCGATCAAATTCAAGCATTTGATATTGATGCTTATTTTGATCAGCTGGGGCTTGTCTCCCATTTAAGCCCGTCACGTGGTAATGGCTTGAAAGCTATTGTAGAGCAGATTAAGCAAGTCGCCGTGTAACGAGTTATTTTTCCAACTCTTAAAAAACGCCGAATAGCCTAGCTGTTTGGCGTTTTTTGTATCTGAGTTGAGATATTTTTTGCATATGGATAAAAAGTATGCAAATGGTCGACTATTTTAGCGTTAATTAACCATTCTATTGATCCTGGTTCATTATATTGCCCACTTGGTTTTTATAAACTCAATTGTATTTAAAATTTGTCTATATTAGATAATAGACATATGCCCCATCCGCTCCTATTCCCCAATGTGGAAACACACTTGGAAGCGATTGGGTTACTTAGATACAAATGCTAGGAACCTCCCTATATGCAATTCACCTTGGAACATGCGCAAGACGTGTTATCCGGAATGCCAGACCCCACTTTTATTCTGAGTGAAGATGGTATCTATATTGATGTTTTTGGAGGAACAGATAAAAAAGCCTATCACGATGGAAGTAATTTGATAGGTAAGACACTTCACGGTGTACTTGAAAAAGATAAAGCCGACTGGTTTATCGAGCAGATCAGTCGATCACTGAAACAAGACAGTATTGTGACGATCGAGTACAAGATGTGCGCCGACAGCATTCAGGGAATAGATGCCAACAGTGGACCAAGAGGCGACCTATACTACGAAGGCAAGATCTGCCCACTCGCTATAAAATACCGGGGTCGTCGCGTTGTCCTTATTCTTACACGCAACATCTCCAATCGCCACCGAGTTGAAACCCTTCTTCGCCATCAAAGCCAAATTGATGCTCTTACCAACATCTACAATCGACGTGTTTTTTTCGAAAAGCTCACAGAAGAAGTTATTAAATCCCAAGCTCCAGATTATCACTCCGCGTTGTTATTGTTTGATTTGGACTTTTTTAAAGTCATCAATGATAAACGTGGTCATGATGCGGGGGATTATGTCTTAGAGACCTTAGCTGATTTGGTTTCTCACTTACTCGTCAAAGACGAAATTTTTGCAAGAGTCGGAGGGGAGGAGTTTGCGATTATTTTGCCAGAAACTTCTCTGTCGGCGGCGAAAGAGGTAGGAGAGGAAGTACGTTCCCACATTCAAAATTGTCAGTTCGAATTTGAAAAGATTGAAATTCCGGTCACGGTGAGTGTAGGCGTGGTGGAAATAGGCAGAAATGAAACCACCAAACGTTTGTATGCGCATGCAGATAAAGCGCTTTATGCTGCGAAAAGAAATGGCAGAAATTGCGTGGCGACTCTGGATAGGCAGATGGAGTAACCTTGTTGGTTACTCCAAATCAAACCGTTGGCGTTATAGCATGTCGACGGCTTTTTCTACGGCGGCGATGAGTCTTTCCACATCGCTCGTCGTGTTATAAATACCAAAAGAGACGCGTACCGTGCCTTTCACATTTAGCGCATCCATCAATGGGTGAGCGCAGTGGTGTCCTGCTCGTACCGCAATGCCTTGTTGATCGAGCAGCGTCGCAATATCTTGGTGATGAACGCCGTCCATTACGAAGGTCAGTACAGAGGCATTCGGTTGATAGCCTAGAATATGGATGTCATCCAAAGCGCTTAGTGCTTGGTAGGCCTTATCCTGAAGCGCATGGAGATGAGTCTCTACTTCGTGATGGTCAAAACCTTGGTACCACTCAATGGCTTTCGCTAGAGCAATCGCGCCCGCAACGTTTGGTGTGCCCGCTTCAAATTTTCCAGGAAGTGCAGAAAACGTCGTTTTTTCGAAAGAAACGCGTTCAACCATTTTACCGCCGCCGTGCCATGGTGGCATGGCTTCCAAAAGTTCAAGCTTGCCGTATAAAACCCCAATGCCTGCTGGTGCATAAAGTTTGTGACCTGAGAAAACGTAGAAATCGATATCTGATGCCGATAAATCAAGTTGCTCATGTACGATGCCTTGCGCGCCATCAACTACAATAACCGCGCCAACGTTGTGCGCCAGTTCAGTGATTTTTTCTATAGGTTGGCGTGTGCCTGTTACGTTGGTTATTTGCGCGCAAGCAACAATTTTACAGCGGTCAGACAGAAGCGCCTCAAATGCACTGATGTCGAACTGGCAATCTGATGTCATCGGAACTTTAATGACTTTAGCACCCGTTTGCTCTGCCACGATTTGCCAGGGCACGATGTTGGCGTGGTGCTCCATCTCGCTAATCAAGATCTCATCACCTGGTTGTAACGTGCTACGGGCGTAGGTTTGAGCAATTAAGTTCAGTGCTTCGGTTGCGCCCCGTGTCCAAATGATCTCTTTAGAGCTGTTTGCACCAATAAAGTTTGCCACTCGTTCTCGTGCCGCTTCAAATTGGCTGGTGGCATTAGCCGTTAAACTATGACTACCACGGTGAACATTGGCATTTTGCGCACTGTAGTAATGACTGATGACATCAATCACACATTGCGGTTTTTGCGTTGTAGCTGCGCTATCTAGATACACTAAGGGCGTATCGTTGACGGATTGATTTAGAGCGGGAAATTGCTCACGTACAGCATTTACGTCAAACATTATTCTTCACCAAGCTTATGGTAATGCAGAGTAGGCAGAGGGATCATTGGTTCAGCAACTGACCATGCGTGTTTTTTACCTGAGAGTTGAATGATTACTTCCATTGCGAACTCTAAAGCAGTGCCCGGACCTTGACTGGTGATCAGGTTGTGGTTGATATCAAAGGTCACGCGTTTGCTGCGCCACTTCTCTTCCGGGATATGTGACTGAAAGCTCGGGTGACAGGTCATCAGTGATTGTGGGAAAAGATCATGGTGTTGCAATACCAACGCCGGTGCTGCGCAGATAGCTGCGACCAATTTTCCCTCGTAGATGTGCTGCTTAAGGATTTCTATCATCACCGTACTATCACGAAAAATTTCTGCACCACCAACACCACCAGAAAGCGCTATGGCGTCAAACTCATCATCAGCGATATCGACCAGTTTACAATCGGCTGTTAGTGTGACTCCGCGAGAAGCTTTCATCGTCAATGAGCCATCAAAAGCAGCACTCGCTACCGTAACGTCATAACCCGCGCGAACCATCATGTCGATAACGGTGACGGCTTCCATTTCTTCGGTGCCCGGAGCGATTGGCACTAAGATTTTCTTACTCATTGTTCTGTCCAGCTTTGTTCTATTTGTTTGATGCGTTGGTAAAGTTTTAAATTCTCAGGCGTATTGATGCGATGTTTCTCGGCAGCCTTTAACAGGTATCCGGTTATAAAATCAATTTCCGTTCGACGCTGATGGAATACGTCTTGTCTCATTGAAGAATAGTTCTCAGCTGTGGCGTTCACCACTTGCATTACCGTATCGAAAAGAGAGCGAAACTCGATAGCAATACCTTCTTTACTCATTACTTCAACCAGTTCTTGAGTGATGCTTTCGAGTTGTATCTTAAACTCGGGCTGCGCAAGCTCACCATTCTTACACTGCTGAATCGCAGTCAGTGGGTTAATCGCGCAGTTAATTGCTAACTTAGTCCATAACGCAGATTGGATGTGTGGATTCCAAATGACCTCTGGAAGGGCATTATGCATAACATCTTGCAGAAAAGTGCACTGCATTCCTTTGTCATTATAACCACCCGCTTGCGTTGTTCCGTGACCGGTATGCAATACGTGTTGGTTATCTGGTTTGTATGCGCCGTGCGTCGTTGTTGCGAGCACTATCGGATTGTTTGGCACAACCTTCTCCACGGCAGAGGCAGTACCCATACCATTGTGCATCAGCATGATAATCGTGTCTGTATTGATATGAGGGAGCAAAGGCTGAATGGCGTCTTCCACTTGCCAAGCTTTTACCGTGATCAAAATGAGATCCGCTTGATTTACGGAGGAAATATCTTGATTACTGAATACGATTGCGGGAGTGTCATCCAACTGGAGTGATTGTTGGCTTTCAGAACTTCTTCCCCACAATGAAACATTGTGCCCGGCAAGCTTAAATTTTGTTGCCCAGAGTGAGCCCACCGCACCTGGACCGAGGATAAGGATATTCACCAAACGCTCTCATTAAAAAGGTTTGCTGCAAGGATAATGAGGGAAAAAAGGAAAGCAAATAAAAATGGCGCCGAAAGGCGCCATTTTTGAGCAAACTTAGTGGTTCAATTAGAACTTGTAAGTTACAGCTAGGTAGTGGCTTACACCAGTCGATTCTAGCTCAACACCTGGAGCGACTTGTAGACCGTCTTTTACGCCATATACTTCTTTGTATGCTTTCAGGCCGTAACCAACCGCGAAGCGATCTGAGTGCCAGTAAATGCCGTTGAACATTGCACCACCGTTTGACGCGGTAGTACCAAATTTGTTACCAGCATCATCATCCATACCGAATTGGTAATCAATGTAACCTTGGTAAGAAATGAATGAACCATTGTCGAAGAAGTAGAATGGTTTGAACCAGTTAGTCGAGATTTGGAAACCGTTCCAACCTTTGTTGTTGCCATCGTAAGTGCTGTACAGGTTTAGGCCGATTTTACCTAACCAAGGAACCATTACATCAGAACCTAAACCGATTTTCTGGTTGTTTACACCACCGTTGTTACCGCCCCATTCCATTAGAGATGCAATGTATAGCTCTTGAACTGGACCGAAAGATAGGTCTTTACCAGTTACGGCATCTAGAGACATACGTGGTGCAAATTTCATGAACATCTTGTCAGGAGCGCCGTTCTCAATTGACTTATCTTGGTTATCTTTAGTCGCTAGGTTAAATACGTCTACGTAACCGTATAGGTCGAAAATACCAGAGCGACCGCCAAATTCCATTTCTAGGTAATCGTGAGCGTTGTCGTCAGCGCCTTTAACTCGTGGCATTTCATCAATTGAGTACATGTAGTTGAACTGCATCCACTTGTAATCGTTTTTGTGGATATCGCCGTCAGAGTAATCTGCCGCCATAACTGGAGCTGAAGTAGCCGCTAGAAGGCTAAGAGCTAAAAGTGATTTACGCATAAGGGGACTCTCTATGTTTGTAATGATTCAGAACACGCAATCTATGCTGCGCTTTCCAATTGGCGGGAATAATAGCGATAAAAATCCCAAATGAAAGTGATAAAGGGTGCAAAATTGAACGTTTTTGGTGAGTTGCGTCACGAAATTATCTTTATTTACGGAACTTTTTGTTTGTTGCATTTGATTGCAATAAATATGTGATTTGGATCGTTTGCGTAAGCGATTTTATGACTTTTTAAGCCAGTCGATTAACCAACATAAATCGTTAGTGATCGGAGTGATAAGGGATTCGTATGTATCCGTGAATCAAAGAGGACGTTTGAATGAAAGAAGTCATGTTATTCCCACTCACTTCAGTTGTACTCCCTGAAGGTAAAATGAATCTGCGCATTTTTGAGCCACGATATAAGCGAATGGTAAAGGAATGCAGCCTACAAAATGTGGGCTTTGGAGTTTGCCTAGTAGGAAGTGAAGGTGACCCTAAAGACGTGGGTAACGTTTCATCTATCGGAACTTTGGTCAGGATCGTTGATTTTGAAACACTCAGTGATGGCCTTCTTGGTATTACAGTTGCTGGTGAGCAACGCTTTGTTGTCAAACGCGTCCGTGCAGATGCGGATGGCTTACGTCATGCAGAGGTTGAATGGTTAGACAATTGGCAACATCTAGACAACTCACCAGATTTCTTCTTTTTAAGCCAGCAGTTATCCCATGTTTATGAAGAGTTTCCTCAACTTGGAAGCCTCTACCAGCATCGTTTTTACGATGACTCTGCTTGGGTTACTCAGCGTTGGCTTGAGTTACTACCCCTAGACTGCAATCTGTTCGAACAGCTAGTCGGCGCAGAGGACTGTATTCCTGCGTTGCAATTTCTGACAGAAGCCATAGAAGCCCCGACTAACAAAGAGGCAAGGATATGAAAGGATTTAATAAAGCTGCGCTAACTATTGTTGCGACATTAGGACTGGCGGCGTGTGGCTCCGACAGTGACACTATCGAGTATTCTAATTTACAAGCAGTGCACGCGTCTTCTGATGCGCCGCTCGCAAATGTGTGGATCAACGATAAACCATCATTAACGAATGTTGATTATGGTGTGGGATCTGGCTACGTTAAATTGCGAGAGGGGATGAATTCGATTCAGGTCGATGTTCAGCTCCCAGGTAATGAAACCGCGACCGTAATACCTAAAACAGAACTAGATCTTGATTCCGACCTCAATTATAACGTGTTCGTTGTTGGCGATGCCGATGGTTCGCCAAACCCAGTTGAGCCTTTAGTTGTGACTCGCAGCTCCGATTCAATGGCTGATGCCAATAGTTTAGATGTTCAAGTTGTTCATGCAGCTTCAGGCGTTCCTGCTGTTGATCTTTATGTCACTGAGCCAGGTGTTGCTCTTGCTAGCGCGACTCCAATAACTAACCTTGCTTACAAAGCTTCTACCGACGTATTGAACATCCCAGCTGGTGAGTATCAAGTTCGACTTGCCGTAGGAGACAGCGTTGCTTTTGACTCCGGCACAGTACCTCTTGCGGCTAATTCCAACTTGACGATTGCCGCTATCGGCACAGGAGATTCGAATAGCACGTCACCTGTCAAACTCTTGGTGTTGGACGGTTCGGGCTCTTCTATAATTGAAGATATGGGCAGCCAAGCTGAAGTAAGAGTCGGACACCTTGTCGATGGAGCGCCAGTCGTCGATGTTAACGTTAACGGGGCGGCCTTCGCTCCTCTTGCCGACTTAGCGTTCAAAGAGATTCGTGGTTATTTGGATCTTGCTGCTGGCGCTTACGATATTGACGTTTACGTGGATGGCACAACAACCAATCCGATCATAGATGTTGACGGGTTAATGGTTGCAGGTGGAATGGATTACAGTGTTTATGCAGTCGGTGTTGTTAGCCCAGCGATTGATATCGAAGCTCTGGTTGTTGAAGATATGAGACGCGCTGTGGCGACTAGCGCGACATTGAATGTGACACACGCTGCGGCTAATCCTATAGCGGAAATGGTGGATATTTACCTCACTACGAGTGCAGGAATAGATGGAAGTGATCCAACTATTGCTAATTTTGCGTATAAAAATAGCGTACAAGGATTATATGTCGCTGAAGGTACATATTATGTAACGGTAACAGTGGCTGGTAACCCAAGTATTGTTGCGGTTGACTCAGCACCAGTCAATGTAATGAACGGTGTTGTGTACCAAGTCGTTGCCATTGATGATGGGAACAACGGTGGTTTCAACTTGTTGGTCGATGACGTGACCGATTAGGACGAATGGGAGGAGGAGACTCCTCCCACAAATTAAGGCCGATTATGATGAGTGATAGCCCGAAAAAACTGGGGCGCAGTGATTGGAACGATTACATGGATAAAGTGAAGGCTCGAGACAAAGATGCGTTCGCTTTTGTATTCCGTTTTTACGCACCCAAGCTGAAGCAATTCGCTTACAAACATGTTGGTAATGAGCAAGTTGCTATGGAGATGGTGCAAGAGACCATGGCGACAGTTTGGCAGAAAGCGCACCTCTATGATGGTGAAAAGAGCGCGTTATCGACTTGGATATATACCATAATTCGAAACCTTTGTTTTGATTTGCTGAGAAAACAGAAAGGTAAGGAATTACACATTCATTCTGATGACATTTGGCCGTCAGAGTATTATCCACCTGATCTTGTTGATCACTATTCACCAGAACAAGATATGTTGAAAGAACAGGTGGTTAAGTTTTTAGATATTTTACCGAAAAACCAGAGAGATGTTTTACAAGCGGTATATCTTGAAGAGCTACCTCATCAACAGGTCGCGGAATTATTTGATATACCCCTCGGTACTGTAAAATCCAGGCTGAGGCTTGCAGTAGAAAAGCTAAGGCATTCAATGCATACGGAGCAACTATGAACAAACACCCAGATAACAGCTTGTTAGAAGCATACGCTTCGGGAAGCATTGATGCGGTTTCTGGTCTTGTGGTCGCAACCCATTTAGAAACATGCACCAAGTGCCGAGCTTATGTGAACCAAGTCGAAGCAAGTCAAGCGAACATCGTAAGTGACATACCTTCTGAGTATGTTTCTGAATTTGACGACATGTTTAATGACATCATCAATGCGGAGCCAGCGACTGATAATATCGTGATCCGCGACTCTGCTGCTGTTAATGTCGCAGGAAAAAGTTTCGCTCTTCCTAAAACCTTAGCGCGTTTCTCTGACCTCGTAGGGTCATGGAGAAGTTACGGAGGCAAGGTTTTTAGTGCTCAGATTGACCTAGGGGAAGACGCTCGTGTCAGCTTAATGTACATCGGGGAAGATGTGCAAATTCCTCAACATACGCACAAAGGCCAGGAGTCTACATTGATCCTGCATGGCGGATTTAGTGACGAGGATGGCCAATATGAAGAGGGCGATTTGATGATTAGAGACGCATCAGTGAAGCACAGCCCTTACACTAAGGCCGGAGAAGACTGCTTGTGTTTAACCGTATTGACTGAGCCGATGATCTTTACTCAAGGCGTGGCACGTATATTTAATATGTTTGGTAAAGGGTTATACCCATAGACCTCTTATCTTATATCTCGCAAAACAAAAACCACCGAATTCGGTGGTTTTTTATATGTTTCGTTAATGCTTGTGACGTGCTTTTTCCAATAGAGCATCAAAGTAATGTCGTAGCGAGTACAACATAATCAAGCTTGGCACGACCATGACAGCGGTAAGCACGAAGAATGTGCTCCAATCATTAAGATAATCCACTAGCTCGCCACTGAAAGAAGCAAGAGTCGTCCGTCCGAAGTTTCCTAGAGAAGCAAGCAACGCATACTGAGTTGCCGAAAATGCTTGTCCGGTTAGAATCGTCAAAAATGAAACAAAAGCGACAGTTGAGAAAGCAGTCGTAAAGTTATCGACAATAATCGTGGCTAAGTACAAGTGCTCGTTTGGGCCTACCGAAGCAATCCAAGCAAACATCAAGTTACTGGCAGACATAGCAATACCACCGATCATTAATCCACGTACAATACCAAACCTAACGTTGAACATGCTTCCGACAAAAGTAAAGAAGATGGTGGCTCCCCAACCAATCAGTTTGGAGTAATAGCCAATTTGTTCATTGCTAAAACCAATATCTTTGTAGAACGCGATCGACATCCTGCCCAAAAACGCTTCGCCAATTTTAAATAGGAAAACGAACAGCAACAGAGTAATCGCGACACGGACACCATTGCGATTAAAGAAATCAAGGAAAGGTTCCACAACAGTCACGGTAAACCAAGCTACGACTTTCGAACCAACCACTTCTTTGTGGCGTTGTTCAGCGGCAGACTGAAGTTGTTCGCGTTGAGTCTTAGGTTCACCGACTAAAATCGTAAAGACCATTAGAATGCCGACTATCACCGCCATCCCGTAATACACACCATTCCAACCGACACTGTCAGCATTAACAAACGCTAAATAACCCGGTAGTGAATAACCTGTCCACCAGCCAATGACCGCCATTGCAGAAGCTTGAGGCAGTTTAGACTCTTCTGACTTTGGGAAAGTATCAATACGAAAAGCATCAATTGCGATGTCTTGTGTCGCTGAAGCCGTTGCAATACACAAGGCGAGTAGTGACGCAAACACCAAGTTTTCCGCTGGATTAACACCGGCAATAAATAGGGTAGCGACGAGTACGATACTTTGACAAAAGAAAATCCAGCTACGTCTTTGCCCCAGCAGTCTAAAGAGGACTGGCAGCTTCACGCGGTCAACCAGAGGTGCCCACAGAAAGTTGATCGCATAGACCGCAAAAACGCTACCAAAATAGCCAATTGCGGAGAGGGTCAAGCCGGCATCTTTTAGCCAACCTGACATGTTTGAACCGATAAGAACCCACGGAAAGCCGCTAGAGCAGCCCAGCATGAAAACCCACATGAGTCGTTTATCGAGGTAACTTTTTACCGTTTCCAACCAAGTGATGGAAGGTAATGAAGACATAAATCAATCCAATAAAATGAAGCCGTTGAAAGAGAAAGCCCTTCGATTATTCAAAGGGCTTATCGTTTTGGCTATTTAAGTAGTGTAGCTTTGGTGATGACGATTTGCGTCTCTGGTACATCACGCATTCGGCCTACCGTCGTGGTCGGCTGCTGAGCCATTTTCTGGATAACGTCGAACCCCTCAGTAACCTCACCAAATACAGCATAACCTGGTGGTCGAGCGCCATAGTTGAGAAAGTCATTGTCGACTAAGTTGACGAAAAACTGACGAGTTGCAGAGTTTGGTGCATTGGTTCGTGCCATGGCGATGGTAGCACGGTCATTGTTTAGACCATTATTTCCTTCGTTTTTGATTGGCGCGTATGTTTTCACCATCTGCATATCTTGGTTAAAGCCGCCACCTTGTGCCATGAAGCCTGGGATAATACGATGAAAAATAGTACCCTCGTAGCTCCCATCTTCTACATATTTTAGAAAATTAGCGACAGTGATAGGTGCTTTCTCTTCGTTTAACTCAACCGTAAATGAACCAAGTGTTGTTTCAAACGCTACTTTTGGTCCAGCCCAAACGCTGCAGCTGAGTAGTGCTAAGGACAGAATCGCTTTGCGTAACATTAGAAACGCTCCTGCATGTATTGACGAAGCTCAGGGTCATTGGCAATCTCTTTAAGCGTCAATGTCACCACATCATTCAATGTCTCTTCAATATCGGCATCAGAAGCACTCAATGTGCCAGATCGCTTTGCTGTACCTGTATAAGTTTTGACTAGCTTGCCCTCAGGTGTCTCTGCTGTGATTTCCAGCACAACTTTAGCATCCATCTCATTTTCCATCACCGAATGCTTCACGTTGACCAACGCTTCTTGAACGCTCAATTCAATCGCGTTATTGCTGTTTAGATCCGCATGGAAACCTTGAGATGAGAATTGCTTCTCTAATGCTTCTTCTAACGCAATACGTAAATTCTGTTTAGCATGAAGAGGAAGAATGTTCGAACGGCCGTTATCCACCAACGCCACGTACTGCGCTGCACGTACATCTTTGCTGGTCAAACTGTAAGTCTTGCCTTGAACAATTGGATTGGTGCTCAATGTGCTTTCTGGCATCAGGTTCAGCTGAGGTTGTTGAGGGGCTGAACACGCAGCAAGCAACGCAACCGAAGCCGCAAGTACCAATTTTCTCATTTTATTATTCCTTTTAACTATTTTGCTAAAGCTTATTTTGCGCTTAATTTAGCAGGATTTTTTGTAGCCTGTAAAATCACAAACTTATTGTTGGAAGCGATAAGTTTCACATTTTTATCGCCAAACAGACGTTTGAGTTTTGCGTCGTACCCGAGGTGACGATTTCCGATAACCAGTAAACGGCCATTTTCACTTAATACTTGTTTAGCATCGCAGAACATTTGCCAAGCAATATGATCGGTGATTGCCTGTTGTTGATGAAACGGTGGATTACACATAACCATAGAGCTGCTGCTGTGTTTAAAACCGTCCAAGCAATTGTTCGCTATGCACTGTATGTCTCTATTTTCACCAAGGTTGTCGAGTAGGTTCTGTTTTGCCGACTCAAGCGCCATAAAGCTTTCATCAACACATGTTAGCCGAGTATTTGGATTCAACTGACCAAATTTAACAGACAAAACACCATTGCCGCAGCCGAGGTCGATGACATTGTCTATCGAAGGGTCTTGAGGCAGGTGCTGCAGCATAAAGCGTGCACCTAAATCTAAACTTTCTCCTGAATAGACATTTGGCATGTTCTTGAGTTCGATATCTTCGCCATCAACGCGCCAAGTCGTGAAAGGCATTACTTCAATCGGAGGCTCAACTGTTGCTTGAGAAAACACCAATCTGTGCTTTTTCCAGGCCAAAGATGTTTTTGTTTCGCCTAAGTATTTTTCAAACAGTTTTAGCGTCGAAGTATGAATGTCTTTCGCTTTATTGACTGCAATGACGGGGCAGGAAGCCGGTAGCGCCTTTCTTAATTGGCTTAGTATCCACACTAGATGGCGGTTACTTTTGGGCAGTTGCAGCAAGACGAGATCAATATTGGCAGGAACGAGGTCCATCGTGGTGGCAAACGCTACTTTATTGCACTGGTTTTGCTCGAGATTTTGCTGTGCACCTTTATGTGAGATGAATGAATCACTCATTAGCGTTACATGGTGCTTTTCCGAAAACCAGCAGGAGAGGGCACCAAAGCTGTCATTAATCACGAGGATGTTTTGATTGTCTGGCAAAGCAAGCTCTTCAACATGATTAATAAGATACTCATCACCGGCATCCCACGCTTGTAGCGTTTCGTTACTACGTTTTGGGAAACGATGAAGTGTTAAGCTTCGCTCGTGAAGGTTCAGTTCGGTTTTCATAGCTAAATGTAAGTTGATTTAGAAATTAAGTGTTATTGTCGCAAATGATGACGTGTCGAGATACAAAAAGCTGTCAAATTTTACGAGTTCAGTGATGGCTGCTCTTTAGACATGTTCGTGGAGTCAAGCGCCTTGAGACAATATGTCTACAAAGTGCGTCAATAATGAGAGTGACGTTTGAGTGATGCATGTCTGCTTTACTTAGGTATATACTTATGGAATTCGCATCAATGAGGAACGAATATGATCCAAGAAATCATAGAGAAGAAACTACACAGTGAGCTGCAACCCAGCTATCTCAAAGTCATTAATGAGAGCTACATGCATAATGTGCCACCAGGCTCAGAGAGTCATTTCAAAGTGATTGTTGTGAGTGATTCGTTCGCGGGACAGCGTTTGATTGGGCGCCATCGTCAAGTTCATCAAATTTTGGCAGATGAACTGGATAACCACATTCATGCATTAGCTATTCATACATACACTGATGAAGAGTGGAAGCGTGAACAAGATGGCGCCCCTGATAGCCCGATGTGTATGGGTGGCGGTCACTAAAAACGCAAGATATAAAGGTGCAGAGAAAGGTGGCTTAAGGCCATCTTTTTTCGTTTTACATTCTTTAGGGACGTTAACGTGGCACAAATTCTGGTTAAAAAATGTGTTAACAGTGTTTCAACAAATGAATGGAAATTGCAGAATATTTCAGGCGATGAATATCACTTTTCCATAAGATATGTATGGAATATGGCATTTGTGCGATGGGTCAAAGTTATGACTATTCTTTGACCTTTTAGACCTGATTCTACCGAAATAACCCCTCTATTCTAATGATTGATCATGGCATCAAGTTCCTAAAAAATGCTAGACTACGGCACCTGATAAATCTCGCGTATTCCTTGTGACGAGATTTTTAATAGGATGTTGCGATTTTGATGTTTAAAACAACATCAAAACCGGACACTGATGTCGTGTCTAAAAGTTACGCAATCAAAAGAATCTTTTTCCCGATAAAAGTAGTGCAAGTGCGTATGATTACAATAAAGAAGGGCTTGGATCTTCCTATCGCAGGAACTCCATCCCAGGTGATTAATGATGGTAAGACCATCAAAAAAGTCGCCTTGCTTGGCGAAGAGTACGTTGGCATGCGACCTACCATGCATGTCCGCGTTGGTGATGAAGTGAAAAAAGCGCAAGTTCTTTTTGAAGATAAAAAGAACCCAGGCGTGAAATTTACTGCACCAGCAGCCGGTAAAGTGATCGAAGTTAACCGTGGCGCTAAACGTGTCCTTCAATCTGTAGTGATTGAAGTGGCAGGTGAAGAGCAGGTGACATTTGATAAGTTCGAAGCCGCTCAACTTTCAGGTCTAGATCGTGAAGTGATCAAGACTCAGTTGGTTGACTCTGGCTTATGGACCGCTTTACGTACTCGTCCGTTTAGCAAGGTTCCTGCAATCGAGTCTTCTACTAAGGCTATTTTCGTAACTGCAATGGATACTAATCCACTAGCAGCTAAGCCTGAGTTGATCATTAATGAGCAACAAGAAGCATTCATTGCTGGTCTAGACATTCTTTCAGCCCTGACAGAAGGCAAGGTTTACGTATGTAAATCTGGCACTAGCTTGCCACGCTCTTCACAGTCTAACGTAGAAGAACACGTCTTCGATGGCCCTCACCCAGCAGGTCTTGCTGGCACCCACATGCATTTCCTATACCCAGTAAATGCAGAGAATGTGGCATGGAGCATCAACTACCAAGACGTTATCGCGTTCGGTAAGCTGTTCCTAA
The DNA here is from genome assembly GCF_033337405.1 of Vibrio sp. YT-16. Classification (NCBI taxonomy): domain Bacteria; kingdom Pseudomonadati; phylum Pseudomonadota; class Gammaproteobacteria; order Vibrionales; family Vibrionaceae; genus Vibrio; species Vibrio sp. YT-16. The sequence goes on along the minus strand of NZ_JAWOQQ010000001.1, from coordinate 542,402 downwards.
CTGGTGAGCTATGCACAGATCGTGTTGTGTCTCTAGCTGGCCCAGTTGTGAATAACCCTCGTCTAGTTCGTACCGTAATGGGTGCAAGCTTAGATGACCTAACAGATAACGAGCTGATGCCTGGCGAAGTTCGTGTGATCTCTGGTTCAGTACTAACAGGTACACATGCAACTGGTCCACACGCATACCTTGGCCGTTACCATCAACAGGTTTCTGTATTACGTGAAGGCCGTGAAAAAGAACTATTTGGCTGGGCAATGCCTGGTAAGAATAAGTTCTCGGTAACTCGCTCTTTCCTTGGTCACGTATTCAAAGGTCAGTTGTTCAATATGACAACGACGACCAATGGTAGTGATCGTTCAATGGTTCCAATTGGCAACTACGAACGCGTAATGCCTCTAGATATGGAGCCTACTTTGCTGCTTCGTGATCTATGTGCCGGCGACACAGACAGTGCTCAAGCACTGGGTGCGCTTGAACTGGATGAAGAAGATCTAGCATTGTGTACCTTTGTATGTCCAGGTAAGTACGAGTACGGTACGTTACTTCGTGAATGCCTAGATACTATCGAGAAGGAAGGGTAATTTTCATGGCTCTTAAAAAGTTTCTTGAAGACATCGAGCATCATTTTGAGCCTGGTGGCAAACACGAAAAATGGTTTGCCCTGTACGAAGCTGTAGCAACAGTTTTTTACACCCCAGGTATCGTAACAAATAAAAGCTCGCACGTTCGTGATAGCGTTGACCTAAAACGTATCATGATCATGGTTTGGTTTGCGGTATTCCCAGCAATGTTCTGGGGTATGTACAACGCAGGTGGCCAAGCTATTGCAGCACTTAACCACATGTACGCTGGTGACCAACTAGCGACAGTTATCGCAGGTAACTGGCACTACTGGCTAACAGAAATGCTTGGCGGCACTATCGGTGCGGAAGCGGGTGTTGGCAGTAAGATGCTACTAGGTGCGACTTACTTCCTGCCAATCTACGCAACAGTATTTATTGTTGGTGGCTTCTGGGAAGTGTTGTTCTGTATGGTGCGTAAACACGAAGTTAACGAAGGTTTCTTTGTAACTTCTATCTTATTCGCACTTATCGTTCCACCAACGCTACCTCTATGGCAAGCGGCACTAGGTATCACATTTGGTGTTGTTGTAGCAAAAGAGATCTTCGGTGGTACAGGTCGTAACTTCCTTAACCCTGCACTTGCAGGTCGTGCATTTCTATTCTTCGCTTACCCAGCACAAATTTCGGGTGACGTAGTATGGACTGCAGCTGACGGCTTCTCTGGTGCAACTGCTCTTAGCCAATGGGCTCAAGGTGGTAACGGTGCTCTAGTTAACACAGTAACTGGCGCTCCTATCACTTGGATGGACGCGTTCATCGGTAACATCCCTGGCTCTATTGGTGAAGTATCGACTCTAGCTCTAATGATCGGTGCAGCGATGATCGTTTACATGCGAATCGCTTCATGGCGCATCATTGCGGGTGTGATGATCGGTATGATCGCAGTATCGACTCTGTTTAACGTGATCGGTTCTGACACTAATCCAATGTTTAATATGCCATGGCACTGGCACCTAGTTCTAGGTGGTTTTGCATTCGGTATGTTCTTCATGGCAACGGACCCAGTATCAGCGTCATTTACTAGCAAAGGTAAATGGTGGTACGGCATCCTGATTGGTGCAATGTGTGTGATGATCCGTGTAGTTAACCCAGCGTACCCAGAAGGTATGATGCTGGCGATTCTATTCGCGAACCTATTCGCACCTCTGTTCGACCATGTAGTGATTGAGAAGAACATCAAGCGGAGACTAGCACGCTATGGCAAGTAATAACGACAGCATTAAAAAGACGCTGGGTGTTGTTATCGGGTTGAGCCTTGTTTGTTCAATCATCGTATCAACAGCAGCAGTAGGTCTGCGTGATAAGCAAAAAGCTAACGCTGTCCTAGATAAGCAATCAAAGATCGTTGAAGTTGCAGGCATTGACGCAAACGGTAAGAAAGTACCAGAGCTATTTGCTGAGTACATCGAACCTCGTCTAGTAGACCTTGAAACAGGTAACTTTACTGAGGGTAATGCATCTACGTACGATCAACGTGAAGCATCAAAAGATGCAGAACGTTCAATCGCATTGACACCAGAAGAAGACGTAGCTGATATCCGTCGTCGCGCGAATACAGCAGTGGTGTACCTTGTAAAAGATCAAGATGAAGTCCAAAAAGTTATCCTGCCTATGCACGGTAAAGGACTATGGTCGATGATGTATGCCTTTGTAGCCGTTGAAACTGATGGTAACACTGTGTCTGCTATTACTTACTACGAGCAAGGTGAAACTCCTGGACTTGGTGGTGAAGTAGAGAACCCTTCATGGCGCGATCAATTCATTGGCAAGAAATTGTACAATGAAGATCACCAGCCAGCGATTAAGGTCGTGAAAGGCGGCGCACCGCAAGGTTCTGAGCACGGTGTTGATGGCCTATCAGGAGCGACGCTCACTAGTAATGGTGTTCAACACACATTTGACTTCTGGTTAGGTGATATGGGCTTTGGTCCTTTCCTAGCAAAAGTTCGTGACGGAGAACTTAACTAATGTCTAGTGCACAAAACGTTAAAAAGAGCATCCTAGCGCCAGTGTTGGATAACAACCCAATCGCGCTACAAGTTCTTGGTGTATGTTCTGCTCTTGCAGTAACAACTAAACTAGAAACAGCTTTTGTAATGACACTAGCGGTAACATTTGTAACTGCGTTGTCTAACTTCTCTGTTTCATTGATCCGTAACCACATTCCTAACAGTGTGCGTATCATCGTTCAGATGGCAATCATCGCATCGTTAGTAATCGTGGTAGACCAAGTGCTAAAAGCTTACCTATACGATATCTCTAAACAGCTATCTGTATTCGTTGGTCTGATTATCACTAACTGTATCGTAATGGGTCGTGCTGAAGCATTCGCAATGAAGTCTGCGCCAGTACCATCTCTTATTGACGGTATTGGTAACGGTCTAGGTTACGGCTTCGTTCTTATCACTGTAGGTTTCTTCCGTGAGCTATTTGGCTCAGGCAAACTATTTGGTCTAGAAGTTCTACCTCTAGTGAGCAACGGTGGTTGGTACCAGCCTAACGGCCTAATGCTACTAGCACCATCAGCATTCTTCCTAATCGGCTTCCTTATCTGGGTAATCCGTATTCTGAAACCAGAACAAGTAGAAGCGAAGGAGTAAGGACGTCATGGAACATTACATTAGTCTGTTAGTTAAATCGATTTTCATCGAAAACATGGCTCTGTCTTTCTTCCTAGGTATGTGTACTTTCCTTGCCGTATCTAAGAAGGTTAAGACCTCTTTCGGCCTAGGTGTTGCAGTTGTGGTAGTTCTGACTATCGCTGTTCCTGTGAACAACCTGGTATACAACCTAGTTCTGAGAGAGAACGCGTTAGTTGAGGGCGTGGACCTTAGCTTCCTAAACTTCATCACCTTTATCGGTGTAATTGCAGCACTTGTACAGATTCTAGAGATGGTCCTAGACCGTTTCTTCCCACCTTTGTACAACGCGCTAGGCATCTTCCTACCGCTGATCACAGTAAACTGTGCAATCTTCGGTGGTGTATCTTTCATGGTACAACGTGACTACAACTTTGCTGAATCGATCGTTTACGGTTTCGGCTCTGGTGTGGGCTGGATGCTAGCAATCGTTGCTCTTGCAGGTATCCGTGAGAAGATGAAGTACTCTGACGTACCTCCAGGTCTACGTGGTCTTGGTATCACATTTATCACTGTAGGTCTTATGGCGTTAGGCTTTATGTCTTTCTCTGGTGTTCAACTGTAAGTCGGGTAAACCGCAACAATTAAGGAATAGTCAATGGACATTATTCTTGGTGTAGTGATGTTTACTCTGATCGTACTAGCACTAGTACTAGTGATTCTTTTCGCTAAGTCTAAGCTTGTACCAACAGGTGACATTACAATTTCTGTGAACGATGACCCTTCTCTGGCGATCGTTACACAACCAGGTGGTAAGCTACTGAGTGCTCTAGCAGGTGCTGGCGTATTCGTATCTTCTGCTTGTGGTGGCGGTGGCTCATGTGGTCAGTGTCGCGTAAAAGTTAAATCAGGTGGTGGCGACATCCTACCAACCGAGCTTGACCATATTACTAAAGGTGAAGCGCGTGAAGGTGAGCGTCTAGCGTGTCAGGTTGCAATGAAAACTGACATGGATATCGAGCTTCCTGAAGAAATCTTCGGCGTTAAGAAGTGGGAATGTACTGTTATCTCTAACGATAACAAAGCGACATTCATCAAAGAGCTTAAGCTACAAATTCCAGATGGCGAATCAGTACCTTTCCGTGCTGGTGGTTACATCCAGATTGAAGCTCCTGCTCACCACGTGAAATACGCAGACTACGATATTCCTGAGGAATACCGTGAAGACTGGGAGAAGTTCAACCTTTTCCGTTACGAGTCTAAAGTTAATGAAGAGACCATTCGTGCATACTCTATGGCTAACTACCCAGAAGAGCACGGTATCATCATGCTTAACGTTCGTATCGCAACTCCGCCGCCGAACAACCCAGACGTACCACCAGGCATCATGTCTTCGTACATCTGGTCTCTAAAAGAAGGCGACAAGTGTACTATTTCTGGTCCATTTGGTGAGTTCTTTGCGAAAGATACAGATGCAGAAATGGTATTCGTTGGTGGTGGTGCTGGTATGGCTCCAATGCGCTCACACATCTTCGACCAACTTAAGCGTCTGCACTCTAAGCGTAAGATGTCTTTCTGGTACGGCGCACGTTCTAAGCGTGAAATGTTCTACGTAGAAGACTTCGATATGCTACAAGCTGAGAATGACAACTTCGTATGGCACTGTGCACTGTCTGATCCACTTCCAGAAGATAACTGGGATGGTTACACTGGCTTTATTCACAACGTTCTTTACGAGAACTACCTACGTGATCACGAAGCGCCAGAAGACTGTGAATACTACATGTGTGGTCCACCTATGATGAACGCTGCTGTAATCGGCATGCTAAAAGATCTAGGTGTAGAGGATGAAAACATCCTACTAGATGACTTCGGTGGTTAATTCCTCCAAGTGATTGAATCTATGGCTAGCTCTCCAAGAGAGCTAGCCATTATTTTTTATAGACATAAAACTGATACTCAACAGTTGATATAGGTAATCGGATTGAAAGGATTGATCCTATTTCCCATATCAATTCAACAACATTGGGAGTTAACAAGTGAAAAAGTGGCTTGTTGCATTTGCTTCTCTATTGATTTTGGCTGGCTGTGAGCAGCCTGCCGATCAAATTCATTTAAGTGGCCCTACCATGGGGACTTCTTACAACATCAAGTATATCGAGCAAGATGGTATTCCAACGCCAAAAGCGATGCAGACAGAAATTGATCGCTTATTGGAAGAGGTTAATGACCAAATGTCGACCTATCGTGACGACTCAGAGTTAAGTCGTTTTAATCAGCATCAAACGAGCGAGCCATTTACAGTTTCGACACAAACTGCAACGGTAGTGAAAGAAGCAATTCGCCTTAACGGTCTTACTTTAGGTGCATTGGATGTGACGGTCGGCCCTCTAGTTAACCTGTGGGGGTTTGGTCCAGAAGCTCGTCCAGATGTAGTTCCAACCGATGAAGAACTCGCTGCTCGCAAAGCAAATACCGGTATTCACCACCTATCTGTTGATGGTAATACACTGTCCAAAGACCTTCCTAACTTGTACGTCGACCTATCGACGATTGCGAAAGGTTGGGGGGTTGACGTGGTTGCTGACTACCTTCAATCTGAAGGGGTACAGAACTTTATGGTCGAAGTTGGCGGTGAAATGCGTCTCAAAGGTGTCAATCGTGAAGGTGTGCCTTGGCGTATCGCAATTGAAAAACCGACCGTTGATGAACGTTCAATTCAAGAAATTATTGAACCAGGCGACATGGCAATTGCAACAAGTGGTGACTATCGTAATTACTTTGAGAGTAATGGTGTGAGATACTCTCATATTATTAATCCACGAACAGGCAAACCAATTCATCATAAAGTGGTGTCTGTAACGGTATTAGATAAATCGTCGATGACTGCTGATGGTCTTGCAACTGGTCTTATGGTGCTAGGTGAAGACAAAGGCATGGCAATTGCGAACGAAAATAATATTCCTGTTTTCATGATTGTGAAAACGGAAGATGGTTTTAAAGAGTTGGCTTCGGAAGCATACAAGCCATTCATGAAGAAATAACAACAGAAGTGAGCATGTTTTTATGAATACATTTCTAATTACCTTTGCTGTGTTTGTCGCGGTAATCACTGCAATGGCTGTCGGATACATTTTCCAAAAGAAAGTCGTGAAAGGTAGCTGTGGTGGCTTAGGGGCAGTTGGCATCGAAAAAGTGTGTAATTGTCCAGAACCCTGCGATGCGCGTAAAAAACGTGAAGCGCGCGAGGCTGCGCGTGCTGAGAAATTGGCGGCGTGGGAAAAAGATAGAATTGCTTAGTATTGGTTAATCGTACTAAGAAAGTGATAAAGCTCAGCGTTCTGCTGAGCTTTATTTTTAGGCAGCTAACCAAAGCTCAGATGTCCGAGAAAGAGCCCAATACCGTGTTTTGTTGTTTCTTTCTCTCATGTTACAGAGCAAGACCACACTGATAGTCATTAGGACGAAGAAATGATTTGGTTACGTCCGTTCTCTTTGGCCATGTAAAGTCGCTCATCCGCCACTTTTATTTGTTGTTCCAGCTCCCCCTCGATGTTGCTTACACCAATACTCGCGGTCACAAGAATGTTTTTGTCCAAATAAGTTATTGGCGTTTTTTCTATGCGCTGTCTCATTTGTTCTAAGCGTGTTAGAAAGCCGTCATAGTCGCCACTGGCTTGAATACAAAACTCCTCGCCACCAAGCCTAGCGACAATATCATTTGGAAAATAGATTTTTAGAATATTCGCTATCATGACTAACACTGCATCGCCGCCCTCATGTCCGTGTGTATCATTTACTTGCTTAAAGAAATCGATATCAAGCATCGCGATGTTTCTTTGAGCGTTTTCTACATGGGGTTGCTCAAACAGAAAGCGGCGGTTCCATAAGCCCGTTAGCGCATCTTGATTTGCCATTTTAAACAGTTCAGATGTTGCGTCTTTGATATCTAACAGTTGGTGAATACGGCAAAAAAATTCTTCTTGATTAAATGGCTTGTATAAAAAGTCATTGGCCCCTGCTTTTAGAAACCTAGCCGTCATGGTCTTAGAGTTACTACCCGACAAGCCGAGAATGGCTAATTGATTTTTATCCCACTTCCGACGTAATTCACGCACCATAGTAATGCCATCTTTAACGGGCATATCATGGTCGGTTAAAACGAGAGTGATATCTGGATTTTGCTCGACAAGCTCTAGGGCTTTTTGCCCATTGTCAGCTTCCAACGTCTGAATATATTGATGCTCCAAAAGTTGGGCAATGTGTCTTCTTACGGTGTGTGAATCATCAACGACTAAACATTTGTGTTGTTGATTGTTGGTTAGTCGCTTGAGGAGTGGTAATAGATAGGAAACGGACGCCATGCTGTCTTTCAAAATATAGTCGAGGACACCTTTTGCAAGCATCTTTTCGCGAGTGTCTTCTTGAAATCGAGCTGTTAAAACAATGACACGATGACCATGTTCCAAAACGAGGTCAATAATCTCGCCATCTTGAGCATCCGGTAAACAATAGTCTAAAACCGCACAGAAGAGGTCCTGTGCTGAAGATAACAAGTTCTTTGCCTCCGCGTAGCTTTCCGCTGCGATGACCTCATAACCAGCTTGGCTTATTGTTTGGCAAAGAAAGTTTTTAAATGCACGACTATCTTCAACAACCAGAATCTTATTACTCAAGCGCAGTCCCCAAAATTAATTGTTTAAAATCAATGATAACTAAAATTAAACTTATCGCCATCAAAAAACACATGTCAACCAAAAGTAGAACAACTACTCAAATGTTTGACACGCATCCGTTAACATCACATCATTATTCCTGTCTTAGTTATATAATTATGTTTAGCTAACGTAGGGAGAAAGTAGTATGGAAATGCATCAACATGGTATGGCTGAGCTATTTCAACAACTGGGCCTCGGTAGCTCTCCTCAAGAAATGAAAGATTTTATTAATCAACATCGACACAAAAGAGATTCTGCGCCTTTACATGAAGCTAGCTTTTGGACGATGTCACAGGCGAACTTTCTAAAACAAGCCATCGAAGAAGATGCAGATTGGGCCGAATTAGTCGATCAATTGGACGTAATGCTTCGAGATTGACGTTCGCTTAAACACGCCCATTTCTCTTCAGGTAGATTTGATTTATACTGTTTTTTTGAACAGTGCTTTGATGGCTATGTCAGATCGAATTAGAAAAATTATTCATGTCGATATGGATTGTTTTTATGCTGCCGTAGAGATGAGAGATAACCCCAGTTATCGTGGCATTGCACTCGCTGTTGGCGGACATGAAAAGCAGCGTGGAGTGATTAGCACCTGTAATTATGATGCGCGTAAATATGGTGTTCGCAGTGCAATGTCAACGGCGCGCGCGCTGCAACTCTGTCCTCATTTGTTGGTTGTGCCCGGTAGAATGCATGTATATAAGCAAGTCTCTCAGCAGATTCGTGCTATTTTTGAGCGTTATACGCCTATCATTGAACCTCTCTCATTGGATGAAGCATACCTCGATGTCACGGACTCGACAGCTTGCCGTGGCTCCGCTACGTTGATCGCAGAGTCAATTCGCCGCGATATCTGGAGTGAACTTGGGTTGACGGCATCGGCGGGCATTGCTCCGATAAAGTTTCTTGCCAAGGTCGCGTCAGACATGAACAAGCCCAACGGTCAGTTTGTGATTCCGCCAGAGAAAGTCCAAGAGGTTATCGATAGTCTTCCGCTAGAGAACATTCCTGGTGTGGGGAAGGTGAGTCTTGAGAAGCTCCACCAAGCCGGTTTTTATCGATGTGAGGACATTAAAAACAGTGACTATCGAGAGTTGTTGAGGCAGTTTGGTCGTCAGGGTGCCTCCTTATGGCAGCGAAGCCATGGAATTGATAATCGAGAAGTCGTTGTTGAGCGCGAGAGAAAGTCCGTCGGTGTGGAAAGGACATTCAGCCAGAACATCGCAACCTATGATGAATGTTGGCAAGTGATTGAGGAGAAACTTTATCCTGAACTCGAGAAACGTTTAGAGCGTGCAAGCCCAGATAAGTCGATTATTAAACAAGGTATTAAAGTCAAATTTGCCGACTTTCAACTGACAACAATTGAGCACATCCATCCGCAATTAGAGCTTGAGGACTTCAAGATCTTGCTAAGAGATATTCTTAAACGCCAAAATGGACGGGAAATTCGCCTTTTAGGCTTGAACGTGATGCTCAAGCCCGAAGACCAAGCGCGTCAATTGAGCTTTTTTTAGGCCCTTACCGTTTCTACCTGCGTTAATACCTGCTCAAAACTTACATTTGCCATTGCACCATAACCTGCTAGCTTTGAGGCTTTTAGCTGGCTAATCAAAGGAGTGCTGATTCCGCACAAGAAGCGAGCAACGGCATCATTACTGATGGCCGATGGGGAAAGCTGAATAAACTCCCGCGCCCATATCGATACTTGAGATTGTTCAATATCTTCAGGTTCTGGTGCTGTGAATGTGGCGACGTGACCACGACACACGGAGCAGTGACCACATTGCTTTGGTGCATCGTGATCCGCAAAGTAGTTCGCCAATTGTGAGCTCAAACAGTGCTCGGACTGGAACAAGTGCAGCATGGTGTGGATTCTTTCGATATCTTTGCTTTCTTTGGATTGGAACAGTTCATACAGTTGTTGGATTAAAACATCCGAGCTCTGTTTGGTTGGCATAACTGAGTACACGTCCGTCAGTTGTTTGCTCTCTAGTTCTATCCAGCCGTTCTGGTGAAAATAGTCGAGCGCTGCGACAACTCGGCTGCGTTCCGATTGATAGTTCATCCATAGCGCTTCTAGATCAACTTGGCACCACACTTTGGCTTTTTGTGAGCAGGAAAAAATAGCCTCCACAAATTGACGTCGCTCGCCTTGAAATTGATTCACAATAAATTGCTGATCGTGCAAAAACTTAAACCGATATTCCGCAAAGTAACTGTACTTTGCTTCAATGACGTTATGTAGCTCCAAATAAACCAACAAGGTTTTGAGTGGCAATTGGCGGATATTACTTTCACGCGACAAACGCAGTGGCACTACCTCCCATTGTGGAGCATGTTCTTTCGCTTGCTCGACTACATAGTTAATTGACGTAAATTCTGGTGTGTCACCATAGACAAAATTCTCCAACACCGTTAGGCCGGACGTATTGCCTAGCAGAATGCACTCCGAGCGTTGCCCGTCCCTGCCTGCACGTCCAATCTCTTGTGCGTAGTTCTCGATTGATTTGGGTAAGTCGAAGTGAATGACGCGTCGAATATCAGATTTATCGACCCCCATACCAAATGCAATCGTTGCAACAATACAGTCAATTTGGCCATCCATGAACTGCTGTTGGATTTGTTCACGAACGTCGCTTTTCATGCCAGCGTGGTATGCGTGAGCGTTAATGCCAATATGGATTAATGACTTTGCTACTCGTTCTGCTGTTTGCTGCTGCGTCACGTATACGATGGTCGGAAGCTTAGGTGAAGAGGCGATGATCTCACTGAGCTGTTCTTGTTTCTTTGTTTCCTCACACGGGATCACCGAGATATCCAGATTAGAGCGGTAGAAGCCTGTAACGGTAATATGTTCACTGGAAATATCGAACTTTTTTTGCATGTCTTCAATAACTGCAGGCGTTGCCGTTGCGGTGAGAAGTAAAGACTGTGGGATGTTCAGTTCACGTTGATATTGCGGTAGTTTGAGATAATCTGGACGAAAGTTATGCCCCCATTCGGAAATACAGTGCGCTTCATCAATGACCATCAAAGAAATCGGTACTTGGCGAATGAATTCACGAAAACGCTCATTTTTTAGTCGCTCAACAGAAATCATCAAGATTTTGATTTGTCCATTCTTCACGCCAGCCATGACCTGTTGTGCTTCTTCTCTACTTTGACTGCTATCGATAGAAGCGGCCGCGATTCCTTTACTTTGTAAAAAGCTCAGTTGATCCTTCATTAACGCCAACAACGGAGAGATCACCAACGTAAGGTTGGGTAATATGGTTGCAGGTAGTTGATAACAGAGTGACTTCCCCGAGCCTGTAGGAAAGATTGCCGCAGCAGAGTAACCATTCATAACGGCTTCAATAACGGGTTGCTGACCTTGGCGTAATGAGTCAAAACCAAATACAGATTGAAGTGTTTGATGCAGCGAGTCACTTTGCATAATAGGGAAACCTTTCTTTGATGGTAAACTTGGCTACATTAACACACCCCGAATACTAAACGCGCGTCCTAAAAGTATGAACAAAGCTGACTTAGTCCAAATTATCATCCAACATCTGGAAGAAAAACTTCAAGTTGCCCATTCATCGGCTCAGCGAGCTATCGATGCCGCCACAGATGAAGAAACTGTTCCCGAGCACAAGTACGATACATTGGCACTTGAAGCCGCGTATCTTGCTCATGGACAAGCCATGCGAATTCAAGATAGTGAAGAGGAGTTGCGTCAATATCGTTCTTTAGTGACTCGTAACTTTAAGAATGCGCCTGTTGGTGTTGGTGCTTACGTTGTTCTCGCAGATGAGAATTTGATCGAAAAGCACTTCTTTGTAGGCCCTTGCTCTGGTGGTTTGACTGTTCAATATCAGACTCTGGAAGTCTTTGTCTTAACAGCCAAATCTCCTCTGGGTCGAGCGTTGTTCGGGAAAGAAGAGGGTGATGAGGTTGACGTGAAAATAGTAGATAAAACAACTTGTTACGAAGTCGTGACGATTTGCTGACATCTCATGTATCACTCAGTGTTATGTTTAACACGAGTAATGTTAAATAAAAGAGAATGACATGAAAAAGCTTTTTACACTCTCATTGCTGATGGTCAGTGCTACTGGTTATGCAGCGCAGTGTCGTGTGGACATCAATAATGAAGTCCGTATGGATGGGCAAAGCTTGGAAATTCGCCAAACGACAGGTGATAAAGCTGTCGTGGATGAGGATAACAACCTCTTCATCAAAGGTGAGCTAATTGAACTCAATGCCGACCAAAAAGCGGCAATTGAAGACTATCGCGAAAAAATGAACGCGTATATTCCACAAGCAAAGCAGTTGGCGAGTGATGGTTTAGCGCTTGCAAATGACATCATCGATGATGTCGCGGAAAGCCTAGACGCACCTGGCGCGTTTGATAACGTCAAAGTCGCAGTACAGGACTTTTTCGCTGATGTTGAATCACGTTACTACAAAGATGGTGATTTCATCCTGCCGGCGGAGAGTTTTGAGTCTATGACACAAGGGTGGACTGAAGACTTTGCAAAAGCACAAGAGATCTTCAATAAAGAGTTTTTAGCCAGTTCGTTGGATGCTTTATCGAAAAAAATGAAGGAAGAGGGAGGGATAAACCTCACTGCATTATCAGAGAGTATGGCTGAACTCAGCGCGAAAGTAGAAGAGCGTTTAGCCGAGCATTCGAAAGAGGTAGAGCAACAAGCAGAAGACTTGTGCGATTCGCTGGATGACATGGCAGGACAAGAAGACGATCTGTTGAAGAAAATCCCTGAGCTAAAAGATTACCGAGTATTTACGATTTAATTACTCATTAAAAAGTAAAAAAACTCAATGAGATAAAGAAAGAGAGCACGATTGTGCTCTCTTTTCGTTTTTACATACTTGAATAAGTAATGGAAACAAGACGATATTTGCGTTTTACTCGCTTGTTCTTTGATAGCTTATTGCGTATTCATCTCGGTGAGTTTATCGCCGACAGGTTTTGAGAAGTTAAAGCCATCATGCTGATCCCAGTTGATAGACCATGTCATTACCCCTGCATAATTCGGGTAATGGTACGCTGGTTTAACGGTGCCACATGAAGTGCCTTTGGTTAAACAATCTAGTGCGTTGATAATATTCTGTGTTGGAGCCTGCCCTGAATTTGCCGAGCTAGGACCTGAAGGTAAACCGATTGCGACTTGATCATCGCGCAATGGTGCAAATTGAGTGCCGTCGGCCAACTCAAAACCTTCGATAAGCATTTTAGATTGCGCTACCATCATATCCACAGAGCCTTCTGGTGCACTGCCTGGCAGGTATGGGTTTGGCAAACCGCCGTTGTTATATAACTGGACGTGAAGCAAGTCGAGCGTGCTGCGTGTCTCGTTTATCACAGGAATGTAAGCTCCCCAAATACCGCTGTAAGCCACATAGCCGCCTTGAACATAAGGGTGCTCAGGCGCCATGGTTAGGTACATATCGCCACCCATGTTTTGCTCTATTTGAAGCAAAGCACGACCAAGGCGAGCTTGAATTTGCGAGCCATGAACTAAGTTAGAACCACTCTCTAAATCCACATCTAGACCATCAAAGCCCCACTCAGCGATAAGACCTGTTAGGCTAGAGACAAAGTTGGCTTCATCTTGGTCGGTATTCAGCGTAATCGTGCCTTCTGCGCCGCCAAGAGAGAGAACAAACTTCTTACCTTTAGCTTGAAGCGCTGCCATGTCCTGCTTGAATTGTGTTGGATCGAGTGCTGGACAATCGCTGTAAATATCGCCTGAATATAGATTAAAGTGCACGGTGCCATCACTGTTGCGATCATTTTCAGCAAAGGCAATATCAATCACATCCCAAGCATCTGCCATATCTGCTAGACGAATTGGACAGCCCGCTCCATTTACAAAATTGTGCCAGTAACCGATGAGTTTATGGCGTTTATCTACTTGCTCAACCACCGTTATTGCTGCGGCGTCAGACAGTGCATTGCTTCCTGACAAATCCACAGCTTGGGCGCTAACTGTAAAGTTACCAAGTGCAGTTGGTGTCCAGTTGGCTGTGTAAGGTGCTGTGGTATCGGTTGCAACAATAGAGCCGTTGATCATGAAATCAACGTGTTTAATGCCTGAAGTTAAAGACGTTGCATCGGCGCTTAATGCGAGACTTTTGCCTAATCCGACGGTTTGACCGCTGCTTGGTGAAGTCAGAGAGACGACCAAATCTTTATCGCTGACTTCCACACCAACCAGGGACTCTGACGTGTTGTTATCATTATCGGTTGCGACGGCTTTAAGCTGGTTAGCGCCAATAAGTGTGGCGTTCCAAGTAACGGAATATGGCGCTTGAGTGGTGACCCCTAAGCTGGTGTTGTTCGCAAAAAACTCAACTTGCGTGACTGTGCCATCAGCATCGCTTGCGTTTGCCGTGATTTCGTTATTGCTGCCAGCGAGCACGACTTGTCCATCCGTTGGTGCCGTAATGGTAACTTGCGGTGGTGTCGAACAAGCACCTAGGCCACTCCAAGCATCTTGCCAGTATAGCCCTTCACCAGGCTCGTAAGCCCATGTCGCATCCGAGGAGCACCAACCAGCAACATCACAACGATATTTTTGGTTGAAGTGAGAAATCAGGTCGCCAGCTTGATAACTTGTGCCTGCCACATAAGGTACTGCATCTGCACATCCGCCCGTTCCGGTTTCTGAATTACTAATAACCAGCGCTACTTCTTGGCTCATCGTTGCGAGGTTTGTATCATCAGTCGCTTGTGCTTTGAACGAGTATGTACCTGGACTAGCGGTCCATTGATATTCGTAAGGTGCGCTAGTATCAATGGCGACAGATTGATTGTTTACGAAGAACTCAACTTGTGTGACCACACCATCAATATCGTCAGCTTGAGCGGCTACGGTTAGGTTATCGCCTACATTAAGCACTTCTGTGCCTACTGGGCTTGTCAATGAAATGCTTGGTGGCGGTAATTCGACTTGTGGTTGAACTTGGATAGAAATCGTCGTGGTGCTAACAGCTCCCTCATTATCTGTCGCAATTGCGGTCAATTGCGAGATCCCTTCAATAGCTGTCCAAGAAGCTTCGAATGGTGCTTGAGTTACCACAGCAACGGTTTGGTTGCCTGCAACAAACTCAATTTGTGTGATTTGGCCATCTTCGTCAGTTGCGTTGGCTAACAAAGTGATCGCACTGCCTTCGGGAATTTGTGCGTTGTTTATTGGAGAGGAGAACGACACCGTTGGTGATAAATTGTTGCTTCCACCATCACATTGCCCTAACGCTTTCCATGCTTCCCAAGATCCTGAGTTGGTCACGGGATCATTGCCTTGCGTCCAATATGCAGCCTCATAAGCGGCTCCTTGCGTTTTTACTAAAGCGCCCGATGTATAAGTCGCAGTGCTGTCCCAGTCGGGTAAACTTTGACAGTTATAGGCTTGAGCTTGGTAGCTGGCGCTGAGTGCTACAACCATCGCTCCGTGAAGTAGGGTGACCTTCATTTTCCTCTCCTTGAATCATGGGTATAAATGAGAACAGAGTAATAACTAGCTGATAAATAGACATTAGGGGGAAAAAGCGAAGCACAATATTCTGCTTTTCGACACAGTATCACGAGGAACAGTTCGTCCCTTACACCAGAGCTCATTATTTTTCGGCTCACTTCACGGCAGAAGGATTGGTAAAATTCAGCCACGTAAAACGAACAACAGTCGCGAGGCTTTTGAGCGATGAATATGAGATGTACGTTAAAATTTACAAGCTGAATGACTACAAATTGTTTCAACTGTCGAGGATTTAACCGAGGTGCTCTTGTTGAATAGTGAATATTGCTATAGTGTACTAGTTAGCTAGTTCAATGATATTTTTGTGTGAGTAGTATGACACAGCAAACCTCTTCTCAGCCTCGCGAGCATTTTGGCTCTCGTCTCGGGTTCATCTTAGCTGCCGCAGGTGCCGCAGTTGGCCTTGGCAATATTTGGGGCTTCCCAACTCAAGCAGCCAGTAATGGTGGCGGTGCTTTCCTGTTAGTTTATTTGGTGATGATTCTTATCGTCGCATTTCCGATGCTGGTGGTTGAAATGGCGATTGGTCGCCATGGTCAAGCCAACCCTGTAGACAGTATGCGTGCAATCACAGATAACCCTGCCGGTAAAAAGCTCGGCGGCATTGTGGGTTGGATTGGTTTAAGCGTACCAAGCGCTGTCTTAGCGTTTTATTCAATTGTTGGTGGTTGGTTGATCTGCTTTTTACTGGGTGCAATCACAGATCTAATGGGGTTAGAAGCTGCAACTCAATGGCTAAAGGGCTTTAGTGTTGAACGTAACTTGTTCGGAACCATTACTTTTTATGTACTGACGATTCTCATCGTACAAGGTGGCGTAAAACAAGGTATTGAGAAGTGGTCCACACGTTTGATGCCAGCATTGTTTGTTTTGTTTGCTCTGCTATTTGCTTACATCATGACGCAAAACGGTGCGATGGAAGGTCTGAAACATTACCTAGTGCCGGATTTTGAAAAGGTATGGGACCGCAAGTTGATTCTTGCTGCAATGGGGCAGGGCTTCTTCTCGCTTACGATCGGTGGCTGTTCAATGCTGATTTATGGCTCTTACTTGAGTAAGAAAGAGAACCTACCAAAGATGGCGATGAACGTGACCATGGTAGATACTGCCGTTGCTTTCATTGCAGGATTAGTGGTGATGCCAGCGATGTTTGTGGCAATGCAAAAAGGCGTTCAGATCTATGCAGAAGATGGCTCTCTATTAAGCTCTGATACGTTGGTATTTACCGTATTGCCATTGATGTTTGATAGCTTAGGTTTGCTTGGTCAATTGTTCTCTATTGTGTTCTTCTTATTGCTGACGATTGCGGCGCTAACGTCCTCCATTTCAATGTTAGAGTGTCCAGTGGCTTTAGTGAGTGAGCGCTTCAATACTAAGCGCAGCGCAACGAGCTGGGTTTTAGGTGGTCTCATTGCCTTGTTCAGTGTGGTGATTGTTTATAACTTTGGCGCTCTGTTTGGTATGGTCGCGACGGTTGCTACTCAGTATCTACAACCAACCGCTGCGCTCTTATTCTGCTTATTTGGTGGTTGGGTATGGAATCGCAACTCAAAAATCAAAGAGCTTGAGCAAGGTTGCCCGGAGTTTACGCAAGGTTGGTTTGGTAAGTTATGGCCTGCGTATGTGAAGTTTGTATGTCCAATTCTTGTGGCGACAGTCATCTGGGCTTCATTTGGCTAACCGGGACGCCTATCGAATAAAAGAAAAGGGCTTGATGGTAACTCATCAAGCCCTTTTTGATATTGGTTATTCTCGTTTCGGTTATCCGCCAAGAATGGTGTTGATTAACGGAATTGTCCTGCTTCTGGAAGAAAGTCAAAACCAGCAGAAGCCAGTTTTGTCTCCAGTGCTGTGCGTTCGATATCGAAGAAAGCCACCAGTTTATCTAAGTCACCACCGAAGTCGTCGCGTAGCTTCATATTCACAATGCTCATCAGCATGACAGGATCCATGGATTCAAAGTTCGCTAGATTCATTACTTATCCTCAAAATCTGAAATCAGTAGGTTTGCCGCAGCAAATGCCGCTTTTTCACGCACTTCTTTAGGCAGGGACTCATCCGCTGCAACATCGTTCAGTGCTTTAACTGCACATGAAATTGCTTGGGGAATATAAGCTTGATCGCCACTACCAATCTGAGCATAAAGCTCACGAACCAGTTCACAACAGCCGTATACTTGCATGTTTTCTTTCCACTAAATGATAACTTATCTCAATATACACACAGCGGATTTGAAACTCAAAGTACAGAGTTGTTTTGGCTCAAGTTGAAGGTTTGCTTGAGCGAGATTTAATCACTGCATTTGTGCTTCTAACTGCTGGGTGACTTCTGGTGAAAGTTGAAGTTGTTTTGCTAGTTCTTGCAGATACGCTTTTTCCATAAAGTTTTGTTCATCAGCGACGATCAAAGACGCCAGGTAAATTTCTGACGCTTGTTGAGGAGAGGTCGCCTGATTAGCAATTTCAGCAGGATCAAGCGGTTTGTTTAACTCTTGCTGAACGAGGTGACGAACGTGCTCATCTGCGCCCATATCCGCGAGAGCTTGTTCAATGCGCGCCATTTCCTCTTCATCAACGTGACCATCAGCTTTTGCAGCTCCAATCATTGCTTTTAAAATTAAGATACTGTGTTTACTGTCATCGGGGTCAAAGGTTTCTTGAACACCTTGACCGGATTGCTTGGCTTGCCAGTCGTTATACACTTTGTAGGCCAAGGCTCCAAGCGCAGCTGCGCCACCGACTTTTAATGCGTTTGACCCTATTTTTTTAGTCATTTTTTTACTTTTCTTTGAGCCCATCAGCATACCGATGAGGCCTCCGCCTACAGCACCTGCTCCTAGCGTTTTTAGACTACTTGAATTTGATGAGGATTTGATGTTGTTGGTTTGTTTGCCCAATGCATCTGCACCTTGCTTAAGTAAGTCTGATTTGAGTGCTTGGTTTAGAAGACTTTTTAAATCCATAACTGACCTCCTTTAGATGATGAAATCAGTTTAATAGCAAGAAGCTGAACCAAAGATTAACAAAGTGAATAGTTCGAAAAAGGTGGAGGGAGGATGTTGAGCTGTAATAAAAAGGGCTGACCGAAGCCAACCCTTTTTAACTATTTGAAACTACTTCAAATGCGAACTCGTCTAGTGCTTACTTTAGTTGAGCTTTTACGTGCTCAACAATGTCAGTCATTGCGACTGCTGTTTTCTCACCAGTAGCACGGTTCTTGTATTCGAAGTTGCCTTCTTTCATTGAGCGGTCACCGATAATAATGGTATGCGGTACACCAATAAGCTCCATGTCAGAGAACATTACGCCTGGGCGTTCTTTACGGTCGTCAAATAGCACTTCGATGCCCATTGCCGTTAGCTCAGCGTACAATTTCTCAGCGGCTTCTTTCACTTCTTCTGACTTGTGCATGTTCATTGGAACGATCGCTACCTGGAATGGTGCGATTGCATCTGGCCAGATGATGCCGTATTTGTCGTGGTTTTGTTCAATAGCAGCCGCTACTACGCGAGTGATACCGATACCGTAACAACCCATTTCTAGGATGACGTTCTTACCATCAGGACCCAGTACACCACAGTTCATCGCTGCGGAGTAAGCGTTACCTAGTTGGAAGATATGGCCAACTTCGATACCACGCTTAAGCTGGATAATGCCCTTGCCACATGGGCTTGGGTCACCTTCCACAACGTTACGTAGGTCTTCAACTTGGCCAAGCTCTACATCACGACCCCAGTTAATACCGAAGTAGTGTTTGCCATCGATGTTCGCGCCCGCACCGAAGTCGCTCATTACCGCAACGCTGCGGTCAACAATGAACGGCAGTTTAAGGCCAACAGGGCCAAGTGAACCAGGGCCTGCACCGATAAGCTCACGAATTTCTTCTTCAGATGCCATTTCCAGTGGAGCTGCAACCTGAGGAAGGTTTTCTGCTTTCACTTCGTTCAGTTCATGATCACCACGAATAATAAGCGCGATGATTGGCGCATCAACTTCGTCAGATGCTTTCACAAACAGTGTTTTCACTGTTTTTTCAATTGGTAGTTCGAACTGCTCAACCAATTCAGCGATTGTTTTCGCGTTTGGCGTATCAACCAAAGTCATTTCTTGTGTTGGTGCCGCAGCCTCAGAGGCTGGAGCTAGTGCTTCTGCTTTTTCAATGTTTGCCGCGTAATCTGACTCGCTAGAAAATGCGATGATATCTTCGCCGCTTTCAGCCAGTACGTGGAACTCTTGAGAGCCGCTACCACCGATAGCACCGCTATCTGCAAGTACAGGACGGTAATCCAGACCCATGCGATCGAATGCTTTACAGTAAGCATCGTGCATTGCGTCGTATGACTTTTGTAGTCCGTCTTTATCAATGTCAAAGCTGTACGCGTCCATCATTGAGAATTCACGTGAACGCATTACGCCAAAACGTGGGCGTCGTTCGTCACGGAATTTAGTTTGGATTTGGTACAGGTTTAGCGGAAGCTGTTTGTAAGAGCTCACTTCATTGCGAACAAGGCTAGTGATCACTTCTTCAGCGGTTGGGCTAAGTACAAACGGACGAACATGACGGTCAGTAAAGCGAAGTAGCTCAGGGCCCATCTTTTCGCTGCGGCCTGTCTCTTCCCATAGTTCAAACGGCTGAACAACGGGCATCAAAGTTTCGACTGCGCCTGCATTGTCGATTTCTTGACGAACGATGTTTTCGACTTTACGCAGTACACGTAGACCAGTAGGTAGCCAGGTGTATAAACCTGAAGCCAGCTTACGGATCATACCTGCACGTAGCATGAGCTGGTGGCTCACTACTTCTGCGTCGTTTGGAGTCTCCTTCAGAGTAGAAAGAAGATAATTACTGGTACGCATTAAATTTATCCGTTTATTTAAGTTAGATACTCAAGCTTGAATAAGCAGGAGTATGGGAGTTCCCTAAAGGGAAATTTGTTAGCCGTCTATAATATCAGCCAATTGCGTTTGTCAAAAGCTTTCAATAGCGGTAACCGTTATTAAGTTGCTTGTTGCTGTGAACTTTACGTTCAAGTCGAACAAATTTACCGCATATTCTTTGTCGTCCGGCTTGTTTTTCTTATATGCAGGGCGAGGATCTTGTGCCAGAACTTGTTCAATGACTGATCTTACATAGTCAGTATCGGATCGATTTTCTATCGTTGCTAATGCTTGAGCAGAAAAGGTGACTTGTGACTTTTCTGGCTCTTGGTCTGCGTATCCGCCTTGTGCTTCCGAAATAGAATCCGAATAGGGGATGTAAGGCTTAATATCCACAATCGGTGTCCCATCCACGAGATCTACACTGCCTAAATTAAGATAGATTTGATCGCCTTGCTTAGTGACTCCTTTCACTTCAACGGCTGACATTCCGATTCCGTTTGGACGGAAAGTCGAGCGCGAGGCAAAGACACCAATTCGTTCATTGCCGCCTAATCGTGGCGGACGTACAGTTGGTTTCCAACCAGCTTCCAGATTCTGATCAAATAGAAACAACAACCAAACGTGAGAGAACTGTTCTAGCCCACGCACTGCTTCAGGGCTATTTGCTGCACCTAACAGTTTTACGCGTGCTTTAGCCTCTGGTACTAAGCGTGGTTGGCGCGGAACTGCAAACTTTTCTTTGTACGGTGTCTCAATGACGCCGATGGGTTCGATGGAATACATGGTGGACATCTCTAAGAATTCATTGAGATGAAAAGTATCACAAATTTCTCTTGCTTTTCTTTTTGATAATGATTATTAATTAAAATGTTATAACATAACAATTTAATTGAAAGGAAAAGTATTATGAAACCAGGAATCCACCCTGAATATCGTCCTGTGGTGTTCCACGACACCAGTGTAGATAAGTACTTTGTCGTTGGTTCTACGTTGAAAACGGAGAGAACCATCGAATGGAAAGATGGCAAAACTTACCCTTACTTTACGTTAGATGTGTCGTCAGCTTCTCACCCGTACTACACCGGTAAACAGCGCGTTGTACAAACCGAAGGTCGCATTGCGAACTTCAACCGTCGTTTTGGTCAATTTAAGAGCGAAAAGGAATAAATCATGAAGGTAGTAAAATCATTAAAAAGTGCAAAAAGTCGTCATCCGGATTGCCAGATTGTAAAACGGAGAGGGCGTCTTTATGTCATTTGTAAAACGAACCCGAGATTCAAAGCTGTGCAAAAGTAATCAACCTGCATATATCTAACTTATGGTTTTGTTTAATTGATAATGTTGAGTTAATTATCTTACATGGATGAAATATCTACATTTTTATTCAATGTTGGTTATAAATACCTCCTTTCGTCACAGTTTGTAACATTTAGGGCTTTTATTTGACCTTCTACTCAAGTACCCTTCGCACGCTTTTTGACATTTTTGTCACATTTGCATAGGAATAAAAACAAGGAGGGAACAGATGAGTTCATCTGATTCAATTAAACAAAACTCGCCTAAGAAGCCGCTGTTTACGCGCTTTTTGGATACTGTCGAATATTTGGGGAACTTATTACCCCACCCGATCACACTATTTGCCATTTTCTGTTTAGCCATTCTGGTGATGTCGGGTATTGCAGGATACTTCGAAGTTTCCGTAGTTGATCCTCGTCCTGAGGGTGCAAAAGGTCGTGCCGCGGATGGCATGATTCATGTCGTTAGCTTGCTTAACGCTGATGGCCTTGAACTAATCGTTACCAATCTAGTGAAAAACTTTGTCGGCTTTGCACCTTTGGGTACGGTATTGGTTGCGATGTTGGGTGTTGCTATTGCTGAATACTCAGGCTTGCTATCTGCAGCAATGCGTGGCTTAGTCATGGGTGCATCACAACGCATGGTAACAGTGACGGTCGTTTTCGCGGGTATCATTTCAAATACGGCATCAGAGCTTGGCTATGTGGTACTTATTCCACTGGCTGCAATGCTGTTCCATTCTTTAGGTCGTCACCCACTTGCCGGTCTTGCTGCGGCGTTCGCTGGTGTATCTGGTGGTTACTCAGCAAACCTACTTATTGGTACGGTTGACCCGCTGTTGTCAGGCATTACTGAAACGGCGGCGCAAATGATTGACCCAACTTACACTGTTGGTCCAGAAGTTAACTGGTACTTCATGTTTGTGTCGACATTCTTCATTGCAATCACAGGTGCGTTTGTTACTGAAAAAATTGTTGAGCCAAAGCTTGGCAAATACAGTGAAGAAGAAGCCTCAGAAGATTTGTCGAACGACAAAATGGGTGGCTTAACAGACATTGAGAAGAAAGGCCTAAAACTAGCAGGTGTTGCTGTACTGGTTGTTTCAGCGCTGCTTGCTTGGACGGTTGTTCCAGAAGACGGCATTCTACGTTCTGATGCAGGTACAATTGCAGGTTCACCATTCCTGAAAAGTATCGTGGCATTCATCTTTGTGTTCTTTGCTATTCCAGGCTTTGTGTTTGGTAAAGTTGTTGGCACGATGAAGACGGATCGCGATGTAATTGATGCAATGGCGAAATCTATGTCTTCTATGGGCATGTACATTGTATTAGTTTTCTTTGCGGCTCAGTTCGTTGCTTTCTTTAAATGGACTAACTTCGGTCAGGTATTCGCGGTTGCTGGCGCTAGCTTCCTGCAAGAAATTGGCTTAACTGGCCCAATGTTGTTCTTTGCCTTCATCCTGATGTGTGGCTTTATCAACCTAATGATTGGTTCGGCATCGGCACAGTGGGCAGTAACGGCTCCGATTTTTGTTCCTATGTTGATGCTTGTTGGCTATGCACCGGAAACGATTCAGGCTGCTTACCGAATTGGTGACTCGACGACAAACATCATTACTCCAATGATGAGCTACTTTGGTTTGATTCTTGCCGTAGCGACTCGTTACATGAAGAACTTAGGTATCGGTACGCTGATCGCGACCATGCTACCTTACTCAATCTGCTTCATTGTAGGTTGGAGTGTGCTGTTCTACCTATGGGTATTCGTATTTGGTTTACCAGTAGGCCCTGGCGCAGCAACATACTACACACCGTAGAAAACGGTTACCTCACACAGCTCCATTATAAAAAGCCTGCGAACGTCGCAGGCTTTTTTATCGATTGAGACTGTGTACGCAGGCTTACCTGATTATAGATGTCGGTTTATAGCTGAAAACGCATCAACAAAGGGCGATAAAAGTGCTGAGTGAGCCAGCACAAGCTTTTCCAAATTATGCGTTTGTACCAAGGTAAGTGCGCAATATAAACATAGCTAAATTCAATTTCTGGCCGGGCTTTTCTGTTGCGTTTAAAAGCCGGAGCGCCTGAGCTCATATTAAAGCGACGCTGGTATATCATTGCATGGCGGATGGTATAGGCCGATATTCGACGATACAATGCGAGGCGTTGTGGCTTATTGGTATCGTAGCCAAAAATTGGGCAAGTCATATCATTATCAATTTCTACAATGCCTAACGTAGCCAGCATCTCTTCTTGATAAAACAGTCCCACTAAATGTACTAATTTGTTCTGGCTCACCTGTTTTAAATATTGGGTTGAAAACTGGATGTTATTGAGGCTGTATTTATCAAGGTAAAGCATGTCATATAACTCTTTGGCACGCTGAAACTCTTCATCAGTGGTCAGTGGCCTAAACTGCCAATCTTTATCATTAAGCAGTTTGAAGTCTTTCGTTAAATCTCGGTTGAAGCTGAACGCTTGCCAATCATCAAGTAAATACACTTGTCGTGTTACCAAGCTTTGCCATTTTGGCTGCTTCAATCGCTGAATTAAGTGTGAATGCTGACGCTGGTTGAGGGAGCGAAGCACCAAGGGAAAGGTGGGGTATTGATCGAGTGCGACGCGACGCAGTTCATCGAGATTTAAGGCTGCCCATTGTTCGCTATACATATTGGTGGACAAGCACTGATTGTTGAGCGTTTGGACTTGATCCAATCCAGCCAATGATAAGATTGGTTTAGTCATATTAATAAGTAACTTACATACCCATCGAACAGCCACATTTTTGACTTTGTGAAGCTCTTCTTCGGCGTAGCCACTAAGTAGTGTCATAGGGGACACGGCATAACAGTTGTTTGGTATTTTTGGTGTTACGGAGTAGGGAATGGCAACATCATCGATATAGTAGCAACCAAAGCTTGCTGTGCATTCATCAATGGGATTCGACTGCATAAGAGTGATAAAGGTTTTATGCCATTCTTGAGAGGAAAGTGTCATGAGTTCAATGCCTCTCCATTCCACTCAATATCAACGGTAGAAGCGTTGCTCCACTTCGTCTTGTTCTGCCTAGCTAACCGGAGTAATTCAAACACACTCCGGATTTGGCTCCCTACCGGCAAGTTATGCTGTTGCATTACATTCACTCCAGACCACCAATCTTGCCAAGTTCGAGCCTTGAACAGGGATAACCCTCCTTCAGCGATGAGTGTTATTGGCCCTAAATGATGCAGTCGCTGTTTGGAAGGGGCAGTAAATGCCATATTAGGGAGCAGTTGACTGCATCTAGACGAGAGTAGGTGCAAACCACTGGTGGCTCTTGGGTTACATTCAATCACGTAGAGTTCATCTTGTGATTTGATGAAGTCAAACGACACTTGCCCATGATAAGTATGACGTTTACCAAAAGTTGCGATAAATCTATCTAGTCGTTCGCACGAGATCGGCTGAAAAGCACTGGCGGCCGAGCTGTTTACACAGTATTTCGGTACATAAGCTTGGTGTGCTTTAAGTTCACCATGTTCAAAAATGGCATAGTTACACACCGGAGTCCCTTGGATTTTTTGTTGCTGAACCCAAGGGAAAAGGGGCGATATCGTGGCGGCAGAAATAGACTGAGTCGTCACATCTCTTATGACTTGCCCGCCAAACCGAGAGTAAACGGGCTTTAGAACGGTCCTCTTATTAATTTCAATCTCACTTTTATCAGCGACCAAACGAGTTTTTGGAAGTGTGATTTCTGGCAAACCCTGAAGCTGTTCAAAGACGGTCAACTTGTTGTGCAGGGCATTGAGTAGTCCCACATTGGGCAGAAAAAAATCTACTTCTGGGCATTGTTTGGCAACATGAGCCAAGTAATAAACTTCTTCACAAGTGGGTATCACTATATCAATACGCATCTGAGTAATGATTTTTAGGATCTGCTGTTGATAGGTGGGAAACGCAAATCGAGGTGAAGCGGTGGGTATATAAGACTCGATACCTCGCAAAAACGATCCCAGAGGCTTTTTTAGCGAATCGGTGAGAATTACTTCATGCCCATGATGCATACACATGGTTGCCCACTCTAGTGCAACTGGTGCTCGGGCTCCGGTGATTAAGACCCGCATATGTTCACCACACGTCGTTGTTTATTCATTGGCGTCCAAATAGGCGCAGGGCGGTAACTAAATCTGACAGGATCAAGCCGCAATTGGTCAAACAACTTTATCAAGGCTTGGTGTATAACCCGATGGTGGTGAACATCCGCTTCAATTTGAATGGCTTGTGACCCTGTTTGGGTGATTCGGTAATCCACGCGACCTTTGGCAGATAGTGTTATAGCGCGGTAGATGAGATCTGGTAACACCGTAACTGGGACGTGGTTTGCGTTTAGCGTGAGGCGATCACCACATCGTCCGGCAATCGTGCCAAGAGGTTCAAATACGCCATTATCCTGTTTATTCTCAATAATATCGTCGAGCTGATAACGAATAATGGGCTGAGTTTTACGACGAAAATCGGTGATAATTGGGCTGTAATGAGTACGTTCGGTATTCAGCCAATGTTTTTCGATGTAAATAACATCCTGATTCCAGCGCATTTGTCCATGCTGATCAGTACATGCAAGAAAACCTTCGGTACATTGATAGACTTCATGGAGTTCGCTGTCGAACCGTTGAGAAATAAAGTGACGGTCACTCTCAGTTAGGACTTCTGCACCAGAAATGATCCGCTGTGGTTGAATTTCGGGTTGACCAAATTGACCGCTGAACTGGGCGCAGAGCTGAAGAGCTTGCGCACTACCAACTAAAAGCGTGGGTTGGAACTCATCTAGCTCTTTTATCCATTCTTGGTAAGGTTTAGTTAAATCCGCATAAAAGAATGTGACAGGGCCTTTCGCGACGGATTTATACAGTGGGCTGTTGGCGCGCAAGGCTAGCGCAATTCGGTGCTTTTGCCATAGGTTGGGCAACAGGCGAGCCAATATATTGCCAGCCCACAGTTGCGTTTCCTGTTTGTCAGCAAGAAACAACCCGCGTATGCCTGATGTGCCCGAAGAAAGCCCAACAGTAACATCGCCAACTTTCGAAGCGGCGAAGTTGCGTGACTGTTCTGCTTCGAGTGCTTGTTGCATTAGCTGTTCAGCATCTAAGCCTTTCGTATTCAACTCTGAAAGGTTCTCCATCATGGTTTGCTTATTCATGATAGGGAAATCACTGAGTGGTGCACCTTGAAGTGAGCGGTAATACGGTGAATGACGGCATACCCAATCCAAGTGTTGCGTTAAGTGTTGTTGCTGCCATGTTTCGACTTGTTCCCTTGAGCCGAAGGGGCGGTAGCGGGTTCGCCAGAATTCTGAGATAAGCGTTCTCACTTCATCCATCCTTCTTTGATTAGCTGCTGGATAGTTTCCTGACAATGTGAAGGCACGAAGCGAACAAAGTGGTGGGTTTGTTGGTAGCAACTTCTCAACTCGGAGAGGGTGTTTTTATAGGCTTTTGTATCATCGCAAAGCATGTTCGCCAGCCAATGTTGATCGATATTTTCACTCAAGCTCTCGATTAACCAGCATGCATCGGCGAGTAAGAACAGCCAACTTTGGTCTCTTTTAACTAGCAAGCCCACTTGACCCGCAGCATGGCCTGGCAAGCTAACCATATAAATGAATCCGTCGTCGAACATGTCTTTACAGAGCAAATTAACACCTTGGCACTGAGGAATAATTTGGCTGATTGGTACGGAAAAGTCACTATGAATGAATAAGTTAGATTCAAGTTGTGGAGGAAGTAGAGCTTTTAGGTATCCTTTTCTTACGCCTCCAATTCGACCACTCTTAGTAATTGCATCCACCCCTTTTTGTTGGCAATGCAATTGAGAGTGGGAAAACTCAGACACGGCAGCAATGTGATCAGCATGGAAGTGGGAGAGTACTAAGTGTTCAATATCATGAGGTTTGAGACTTTCTTTTGCTAACTGCGCAACAATTCCGTGTTCTTTGTTATAGCGACAAGGTGTTGTCCAAGCATAAAAACGTTCAGGGAAGGGACGAGTCGCGCTAAAAAAATGCTCGTGATATCCCGTGTCAAACAGGATGTTGCCTTGTGTTGGGTGCTGAATTAACGCAACGGCTGCCGGAAATGCTCTAGGCTTGATACCAGAACCTGGTTTGACAACAAAGCCTGGGTGTACGCAGTGTCCAACCTCAAAGATTTTTATTTTTAGACCAGTTTGCATACTGCTGTATTCCTTCTTGAATTGAAAAAAGCGGTTGGTAATTCAGTGTTTGTTTCGCCTTGCTGATATCCAGAGTTTGATGATAGTTAAACAATCCTGCGCTGTATGAGGTGAGCCTTGGTTCTGGCTGATGTGGTAAGTGCCTTCGTATTTGCTCACTGAGCTTTAATAATGGTGATACAACGCCATATGGTAATGATTGTAACGTTACTTTTAGGTTTAACCCCTCACATAAAGCTTGCAGAACAGTCTCAATTGGCATTGGTTCGTTGTTGGAAATGTTGAACACATCACCATGCTGAAGTCGGTCTGCCTGAGTGCAAGCGAGCATCGCTGCATGGGCAACGTTATCGACATAAGTCAGATCAACCACAGGATTTCTACCCGATGGCAGAAGCAGAGTGTTGTTTTTTATCGCCTTAAGCACTCTTGGGATAATAGCGCGATCATTGGGTCCAAAAATGCCACGCGGTCTTAAAATGATCGCTTTGCTTTGGCCTTTTACGGCTTCAATTTCCGATAGGTATTTTGTGTGTGCGTAATCATTACACCAGTATGAAGCTATGGCGTCGGTTTCTCGAATATTCCAACGGTCTTGATGGTCAAAGTAGACGCTGGTGGAGGAAATATGGATAAAACGCGAGATTTGATAGGTATTAGCCGCATTGACGAGGTTTTTGGTGGCATCTACATTGGCTTGATAAAACGCCTGCCACTTTCCCCATGGGCTTGAGAGAGCGGCACAATGGATGATTGCATCCATACCTTGGCATACCGCATGAACTGCTGAGTGGTCTCTTAAATCGACTATATGTGGGATAACATCGAATTGCTCGGCGAGTTGTTTAGCGATGACTGTATTTCGTGCTATAAAATGCAGTTCATGCTGCTGGTGAAACATTCTCAGAATTGCGCTACCCAACATCCCGCTGCCACCAGTGACCAATATCTTCATAGTTTTAGCACTCCCATCCCTAGCGACAACCCTGCGGCGGTGCCAGCTAATAACACATGTTTTCCTGCGGTTTCTGGCTGATTACGCAGCCAGTGTAAGTTAATTGGGAGTGAGGCGGCGACTTGGTTTCCCAAAGTCGAAAAGTGATTAACGGTTTTCTCTGTTGGTAGCCCGGTGAGTGAAGGCAGTTTTTTTAATCCATGCGCGCTGGCTTGATGAGGAAGAAAATAATCAATATCGCCGAGTGTTACCGGAGAGGCGTCAAACCCTTTTTTTAGAAACGCTGGTAAGGCTTTACGCACATGTTTAAAGAGTGCTTTGCCCTCCATCTCAAACTGGCAACTTTTTAAATAGGCTTGATGCTCGGAGGTATGCGGATTGATATGACTACCTCCGCCCTTAATTTGACAAAATGAATACCCGGTATGATGCGTTTCAAAGTGACTGGTGAGCAATCCATCATCGTCGTGTTCTTCGAGCAAAAATGCGGCGGCACCGTCCGCGAATAAGGTTGCAACTTCTGGTTTGAGCGTAAAATTTCGATTCAGTGTGATGCCAGTGGCGAGTTCGCTGGTGACAATAAGAATCCGACGGTACCGTTTTGCCAAGAATAGACTCTGAGCAAGATCAAGCGCAGAGAGAAAGGATAAACAGGTGCTGTTCAAATCAAAGCTTTCTAGCCATGTTGGAGCGTCTAACGCGGCGAGAACCGCTGAGGCGTCGTAGGGTAGAGACTGGTGGTGTGTGCCGCTAGCGTAGATAAGAAGATCAACGGAGCTTAAGGTATGTGTGTTTCCTAAACACTGCTCTATTGCCTGCATTGCCATGTAAATAGCGGTCTCTTTTGTATTGGCTACATGACGATATTCAACGTCGAATTTATTTCGGCAGGTCCCTGGCGCTAATTTTAGGAAGCGATCCATCTCTCGATCAGACCATTGATTCGTTGGCAGGTAGCTTCCACTGGAAACGATGTTAAAGCCCATTATTCTCTATACACTTATTAAAAACGTCGTTCAAAATAAACCACGTTGCATATTGAAGCTATGGCGAGCAAGATGAAAAATAAACAGAACAAAACAAATGGGAGTAAGAGCACGCTTTGGGTGCAATGCTGAGAATGAATTTTCAGGAATGAGCCAGGCTTTTATTTGCTGGCTCAATTTGAATAGAGTGAGGGTTACTTCTTAAATTTCGCCAAAATACGATCCAAATGGTTTGCAAATTCGCGTCGATCGGTTTGAGAAAGCGCGGCGGGTCCACCTGTCTGAATTCCGCTTGAACGCATGGTTTCCATAAAGTCGCGGATATTTAGGCGAGCTTTGATGGTGTCTTTTGTATAGAGCTCGCCACGAGAACTGAGGGCTTGAGCGCCTTTAGAGATAACCTCATCTGCAAGCGGAATATCTGACGTGATCACCAAATCGTTGGCTTCCACACGCTTGACGATTTCGTTGTCTGCGATGTCAAATCCCGCAGGGACTTGTAGCGAGTGGATGTTGTCTCTTTTCGGCACAGGGACAACGTGGTTAGCGACAAACGTACATTCAATCCCCGTACGCTCGGCGGCACGCACAATGGTTTCGCGAATAACTTTCGGACACGCGTCTGCATCTACCCATAACTTCATGATGACTTCTCACTGAGTTTCGCTTCTAACTCTTCAATACGAATGGCTAGCATTGTTACGGTGCGTTCTAGGGCTTCAAGACGATCATTATCGGTGTGGTGTTGTGCTGCGATTTCAACCTTGGGTACGCGTTGAGCACTCTTCCAACTTTTTATTGCGGTGATTAATGCTGGCATTGGAACTGGCGTTTTCAAGCGTGCTTTCACTAACGCTACGGTTGGCTCTTTTCCTTGTTGTTGCAACTGTTCCATTGCCGCTTCTAATTCTTTAGTAACGTCTTGAGTTAACATTTTTAATCCTTAACAACGATATATCTATCATCATACGTTGAGTGCGCTAATTTGGCGAATGGCATTTTGGAGAGTGTAGTGTGAGAGATCTCTTACATAGGTTGTGAGAGAAAACGATTTCGTAAGCGGAAAAAGAGAAGCTGAAGAGCTTAAGTTTCTGATAAATAATGATTTAACAACTTGTTAACCAATGTGAGAGCCAAATATTTATCTTGGATAGATTGTCTATTTTTGGAAAAGGCGTAAATTGAGAGTTGTCAGCAGGAAGCAGACATGGAACAGGAAAGCACCAAGGATTTGGTTATCGTCAGGAAGACGATTTGGTTGGTCAGGATGATTAATCAAGCATGGAGCGTAGGACATTGTAAGGATACGATCATCAATAGGATGTTTATGACTAAGGATAGACAATGGACCCCTCTAGGATTGAGGTTATGGACAGCATCAGGAAGATGCAAGGGACACCGCTCAAGGAACAAGTGACGTGTGCTAACGAGGAATGTTAGCAGTCAGGATGATAAGGACACCGCTAGGACGGCGACGTAAGGAATAAGCTGACGGAATCAGCCACTATTATGGATGATACATGGAGCACTTTTAGTAGCCGGACTGCTGCGAGTAAGACCATGACCCCGATACTTATGTGTCGGGGTCTTTCTTATATAAAAACGATATCCAGTGTTCTCATTGAATTAAGCATCTCGATGTTATTTGGGGATATCAATATCACAAAATATATAAATTCCTAATAACACTTAATAAAAAACAACTCAGATCAATATCCTTTCCAACCTGTTGGTTTAACTTTCGGCTTCTCTACAAGGTGTTATGCCCGCAATCATTGAGCATGTTCAGCTCATCGAGTTTGTGATCTGCGGATAGATTAAGTTTGTTGTAATCAAGGAACAGATGTGGCCATAGTAACCAGAAGAATGCTTCTTCTACCCTACAATGAGTCGTTGCAACTAGAATTCGTCATGCTGAATTGCTGTGCGAAAAACCGTGCTGAATTGAATGGTCCGTATACAGTTGCGTCTGCCAAACAGATGTTTGAGAAAATACTGGATGATGAGAACATTTATAGTATGGCAGTGCTAGAGAGCACCAGTCGTGACTATATGGGGCACGTGTTTATTGCTAATCTCGATTCCGAACCTGAATTAGGGTTTATTTTTGATAAATCATATTGGGGTAAAGGGTTAGCAACAGAAGCACTAAAAGCATTTTTCCCCAAAGCGTGCCGTGAGTTGGGCTTGAATAAGGTGAAAGCTAACGTGAATAGCAATCAT
Source organism: Vibrio sp. YT-16 (assembly GCF_033337405.1). Lineage (NCBI taxonomy): Bacteria > Pseudomonadati > Pseudomonadota > Gammaproteobacteria > Vibrionales > Vibrionaceae > Vibrio > Vibrio sp. YT-16. The sequence continues at coordinate 510,377 of NZ_JAWOQQ010000001.1, read as the reverse complement.
CAGGCTTCTATGGCGGTACTGAAAAAGCTGGGATTTGTTAAAACAAAAGAAAGTAAGGATGTATATGGTCCTTACTTTGAAATGGAATTTACAAGCGATGCGGTGGTAGGTGAAAGTTCTGCGGCCTGAAACCGACCATGGTTAACTCTCCTTGGTAGCAATCGTCACCAAGAGATGAAAACTCAAATTGATACACCGTATGCCAACGCCAGACTCCGTCTGGCGTTTTTAGTTTATGGGCACCAAAGGCGATGCTGATTAATTGGAGATCCAATTGCTCACATTTACGCGTGATGGCCGCTTTTGCGAGTTCGGCTTGGCGACGCTGTTGCCAAAACAGGTAACAGAAAAAGCAGAGCCCTAAAATTGCTAAAAGATCACCAATCATTCCTGAACCTTTCTTAGCTTTTTGTTGCTTGTTGTAAGCTTACTAGCGCATTTGCTAGTTCCTCTGATGGGTTTGAATGCAGCAAAGGCAATAACACCATTCTTAACTCTGGCAGCATCACTAAATCGGCAAATAACTGATTAAATAGGGCTTGATTACCGGTTTGAGCTAAACGCAGCAAAAACTGTTCTGCTACCTTTTCATTGGCGAGTAAGTGCCAAGCGCGACCCGCCACACCAATCAATACCTCCTGATGGCTTAAACGAGGGCTATGCAATATCGCATCTAATACTGGAGAGGCGACTTCTGTTGGCGCACCAGCAAGGGCTCGGATAAGTGCTGAAAGTAGGAAGAGATCAGGTTCGCTACTTGCGATTTCTTGCTGTGCCTTTTCCGCGATACGTTCTGCTAAACGCTCTTGAAGCTCTACATGCTCAAGCGCACCTAATAGGGCATAAAGTGGCTCATTTGGTAGGTGGTTCAACGCTTTGCGTATCATTACCCCGTTTTGCTCTTTGTCCAAACGAGCGGCCATGTCGGTGATCCCTTGCAGACCTACGGTTTGCCAATTATCCCAGCCTAAACCACCTGAAAAGTAATGCTGAGTGTGCTCATAATATTGGCTGGTAGGAAGATCGAGGTTCGCGCGGACCTGGCTATGAAACACGGCCATTTTGTCTTCGGAAGGTTTGAACGTATATGGGTTATTAGACAGCTTTTGCTGTTGCTCTTCAGAGATATCACCATTGAGGCGTGTTCCCATGGCTTCCACTACGTATTTAATGAAATTGCCGATATCTGATTGCTTTAACAAACCGCGCTCGTCCAATTCAAACTTTAGAAACCAAATCCAAGGTTGCTTTTGTTCATTCCAGTACGCGATGGCAAGGTGTGCTTTACGCTGCATTGGGAATGGGTACGGTGCTTGACCTTTTTCTACATCGGCAAACTCTTTCTTAGCGATGGTTTTGATACGACGACCAAGATCGAAGATTTGATAATCACAGCGGCTGTTGTTCAACAGTTGAGTGAGGGTTTGAATGTTTTCCATTAAATACGACGTCCTAACGTTCTTTTCACAAGAAATGGTATCATTCTCGGCTAATTCAAGGTTCGAGATAGAATTAATGGTAACAAATACTCAATTGGTCGACTTACTTCACCAACTTGAAACGCAGCTTAAAGAACATAAGTTGTGGCAACACACTAGGCCTTCAGAGCAAGCCTTACAAAGCGTGGAGCCATTTGCGATTGATACATTGCATCCTCATGAGTGGTTGCAGTGGATCTTTATAGACAGAATGCACGTGCTAGTGGAAAACAACCAACCATTGCCAAGAGGGTTTTCTCTCGAGCCCTATTTTTCAGAAGCGTGGAAGCAGGAACCGCAGTTCGCAGAGCTGCTTGTTACAATCCGAACCATTGACGAACTGTGTAAGTAAACGAATGCTAGAACAAGAAATAGCGCGATCTTCAGAACCAGTTGAGCTGGAGATCGTTTATCAGGATGAATATTTTGTAGCGGTCAACAAGCCTGCCGGCATGTTAGTGCATCGCAGTTGGTTAGATAAACACGAAACTCAATTTGTCATGCAAACTTTGCGCGACCAAATTGGTCAGCATGTGTTCCCATTGCATCGTCTGGATCGTCCAACATCTGGTGTGCTCGTGTTTGCTTTGTCGAGTGAAGTCGCATCACAAGTCATGCCGATGTTTGCTGAACATAAAATGGAAAAGACATACCACGCGATAGTACGCGGTTGGATTGAGGAAGAGGGCGTCTTGGATTACGCACTCAAAGTGGAGTTAGACAAGATTGCTGATAAGTTCGCTTCACAAGAAAAAGAAGCGCAAGAAGCGGTGACGGAATATAAGCCGTTGGCTAAAGTGGAGGTTCCCTATTCGACGGGTAAATTTCCTACAACGCGTTATTGCTTAGTTGAGATGAAACCTAAAACGGGGCGTAAGCACCAACTTCGTCGTCATATGGCACATCTACGCCATCCGATCGTGGGTGATACAACGCACGGGGATGGAAAGCACAACAAGCTGTATCGCACAGAGTTTGATTCTCATCGTTTGCTACTGCATGCTTCAGAGTTACGGTTTGTCCATCCATTTACCGATCAAGAGATTGTCATGACGGCCAATCTTGATGAAACTTGGCAGCAATTGTTTACTCGATTTGAGTGGGATGAATCGATGATTAACCGATAATCGGTGCAGTTAGATCTAGATAATGATTGGGTACAAATAAAAAGGGTTAGCATCAATGCTAACCCTTTTTAATATTTAAGACTTAACGTTTTACTTTAGTTTTTCAAGATCCGCTTCGATCTCTGCGATCTTGCTCGAAACGACTTTTTCTAAATGACGAAGGTCTGAAAGAATTTTCTCTTTTACATCAACCTCAGGTTGTTTCGTTGGCTTAGTGATTTTATTCAGTTCATCAATGACTAATGTGAGGTTACGGTTGATTTCCGTTACTTCTTTATATTTGTGACTGCCACTGTCCACAAGAACATTTTTGATTTGGCGCGGGTATTTGAATTTAACGCTTTTAGCGAACAGTTCGCCTTTTTGCTTGTGGAAATAGATCTTGAGTACGTCTTTGTGTGCTTCTTGGCGTAGGGAATAACGTTCAATCTGCTTAGGGTCGTGAATACCCAAACCAGTGAGGTGGGGATACATAGGCTACCTCTATTACATCGAATTGATATTGATATAACTGTAGCAGCCTATGTATGAGCTAGATAGCTGATATTTAGCCAAAATGCTTAACTTGTGGGCAAGATCGCTCTCGCCCTGAACCGAAAAGATTGGCAGGTTTGATCTAAGCTGCGACCTCATCAGATAACTTTTCGATCAATCTCTCTCTTAGCTCATCCTGTTGTTCTTCACTTAATCTTCCCCCTGCATCACTGGTTAAAATAAACAAGTCTTCTGCTCGCTCACCAATGGTGGTGATTTTTGCACCATGAAGGTTGATATTTAAATCAGCAAACGTACGGCCTACTTTGGCCAACAGCCCTGGTGTGTCTAGCGCGACAAACTCCATTAAAGTGTGTTTTTTACCTTTGGTTGGTAAGAAGTCGACTTTGGTTTTCACGTTAAAGTGCTGAAGTTTGTTCGGAGTACGGCGCGTTTTAATCTTGGTTGGTCGGCCTGCCTCCAGTACATGAGTGAGGTGTTTAATCACCGCGGCGTGACGAGACTCATCGATCGCTTCGCCATGTTGATCGAGTACCATAAAGGTATCAATCACGTGCCCATCTTTGCTGGTCATGATTTGCGCGTCGTGTACATTAAAATTACGCCTATCTAACTCCGCCACGACTGTCGCAAATAAAGCAGGCTGGTCTTTCGTATATACAAACACCTCAGTGCCGCCACGAGTGGCTTTTTTACTGATCAACACCAAAGGCTTAGTCGGATCTTCCATGCGAAGTAAGTGTTCGCAGTGCCACGCGATTTGCGTATGGGTATGACGAAGGAAGTAGTCAGCTTTGAAGCGTTGCCACAATACTTCAATTTCGCGCGCGGCAAACCCCTCTTTGCGCAGCATTGCGGAGGCCATTTGTTGATTGTGGCGAATTCGCTCACGCACATCGACAGGGTTCTCTAGGCCTCTACGTAAAGCACGTTGTGTGGAGTAATACAGCTCCGCAAGTAAAGTTCGTTTCCAAGCATTCCAAAGTTCTGGGTTGGTTGCACAAATATCTGCAACTGTCAGGCATACAAGATAATCGAGAGATTCTTCGTCTCTGACTTTTTTGGCAAACTCGGTAATGACATCAGGATCATAAATATCTCGGCGCTGTGCGGTGACAGACATTAATAGGTGATGTCTTACCAACCAAGCGACAAGTTTCGCTTCGGGCTTCGATAAACCATGCTCAATGCAGAAGTCGTACGCTTCTCCTTCACCGATAATCGAGTGATCGCCGCCACGACCTTTCCCGATATCGTGGAAAATAGCGGCAATAATCAGCAGCTCTTTCTTTTGCATCCGAGGGTAGACGTCACAGCAAATAGGGTGCTTCGCATGATTTTCTGGGTCACTAAAAGTGTTGATGTGTTTAAGTAAGCGAATACTGTGTTCATCAACGGTGTAGGCATGGAATAAGTCAAACTGCATTTGACCAACAATCTGACTCCATTGCGGTAAATAGGCCGCCATAACCCCTAATCGGTGCATGAGGCTGAATGCTTTGTGAAGAGCATTAGGGTGACGACATAACGCCATGAACTTTTCACGCGCAGCAGGAATGGTGTGCAAAAACTTGTTGAGCCGACGCCGAGCGGTGCGCAGTTGACGCAGCGTTGGTGGGCTCACCCCTTCAATAGTTGAGTCGTTAGCAATATGTAAGAACATATCCAGAATAGTTTCTGGGCGAGCTTGGAACAATGCGGGTTTCCGCGCTTCAATTAAAGAACCGCGACGTTGAAAGTCCGTATCGAGAATCTCGGCACTTTCTGTCGCCCCACCATTAATGATCGCTTGGTCAAAGAGTTTGAGTAGCATTTTATTGAGCTCTGCCACACGACGAAGCGTGCGGTAGAACTCTTTCATCATCATTTCTACGCCTCGGTTGCCTTCTCCGACGTAGCCTAGATTTTCCGCAACTTGTGCTTGATGAGCAAAGGTCAAGCGGTTGTCATAGCGGCGAAGCTCCATGTGCAGAGCGAAACGTACTCGCCAAAGGAAGTCCTGACATTCAACCAATTCTCGGTATTCTGCGTCAGTTAAAAATCCGTATCGGCTCATTTCCAACAATGAAGTAGCACCAAAGTGACGTCGAGCGACCCAGCTTAATGTATGAATATCGCGCAGCCCGCCAGGGGTTGATTTAATGTCCGGTTCTAAGTTGTAGGTCGTGTCGTGGTAACGTGCATGGCGTTCGCGCTGCTCTTGAATTTTAGCGCGGTAAAACGTCTCACTTGGCCAGAAGGAGTCTGATAACACGACTTTCTTCAGTGCCTGAAAGGTGTCCTCGCTTCCACACAGCAGTCGCGCTTCTTGCAGGTTTGTCGCGACCGTTAGATCGGCTTTACCAATTTCAGCACATTCAGTAACGGTGCGAACAGCGTGTCCGACCTCGAGTTTTAAATCCCACAACAGCGTAATGAATTCGCTGATTTTTGCTTCTAACGCGGTTGGCAGTTTATTGTTCGACAGAATCAAAATATCGATATCGGAGAGCGGATGCAGCTCGCCTCGTCCGTAGCCACCAACGGCAACTAGGGAAATGTTGTAAATATCCTTGAAACCAAAATGTTGCCACAAACGATTGAGAAGCAGATCCATATATTCAGCTCTGGCTAAAACCAAGCTTGTTACCGGATGATGATTGAGAAACTCTTGGTTTTGATTAGAGCTAAACTTCTCTAATTCTTGTTTGAGTTCACCGATATTGATTTGTTCATCGGAAAAGGTAAGAGGGGACTGAAGTGTCATATTTGCCATCCGTGCAAGCTAATCTAATAACAATCTAACAAATTTGCGGCAGATAAAAAATATCCCCGCCGAAGCAGGGATATAGTAAACAACGAGTGGTTGTCAGCTTTACGCGTTTTTCATTAGGCGAGGAATCGTATCGTCGCTACGAAGCGTCAGTACTTCACAACCTTCTTTTGTTACTACAATGGTATGTTCCCATTGCGCAGAGTTCTTGCCGTCGCCCGTGTAAACAGTCCAGTCATCTTGTGCATCAACAGAGCAACCAAATTTACCTGCGTTAATCATCGGCTCAATAGTAAAGCACATGCCTTCTTTTAATACGCGGCGGTCTTTGTTCTTGTAATGAACCACTTGTGGTTCTTCATGGAACTCATCGCCGATACCGTGACCACAGAAGTCTTTCACAATAGAAAACTTGTTGCGAGGATTGTTCTTGTTGTTCTCTTTGATGTACTTCTCGATAGCTGTACCGATGTCGCCAACTGTTGAACCTGGCTTAACGGTACGCATACCAACGTACAGTGCTTCTTGAGCTACCATGCACAGACGTTTGTTTGCAGGCGAAACATCACCGACTAGGAACATCTTAGAAGTGTCACCATGGTAACCCTGAGGACGCACGCTCAGATCGGCATTCTCATCATTTGGAACGATTACGGTAATATCAACGTTTAAGATGTCACCATCTTTTAGTACCGCCGGCTTCATTTGGCCGTTGCTACCGATTTCGTCTTTTTCCGCTGGAATACCGTGGCATACGATATGGTTGATTGAAGTACAGATCGACTTAGGGAAACCATGGTAATCAAGCGGAGCAGAGTATGCGCCTTTTTCTAGAGCGTACTCATGACAGATTTTGTTTAACTCTTCTGTCGTCACACCAACTTTGATGTGTGGTTCGATCATTTCTAGAATCTCTGCGGCTAGCTTGCCCGCAATGCGCATGCGTTCTATTTCTTCAGCAGTTTTAATCTTGATTGACATTGGCTTTCTCTACTTATTCCTAAGCACGTAAACGTGCGAATGGCCGCATTCTATCAGACATCGGGGCGTTAACCCAAGTTAGATAGGAATATGCATCATTCTTAATTCGATCATATGTTTAAAGTTTTGCTTATAAATAGGAGAAAGTGGCTCGGTGAAGAAATAATTTTTACTAGCCACAGTGAGCTAAAATATGGTATAAAGCGCGCCGGAATAGAGGACTGTTCTCTTCGTTTAGCAAAGTTAAGCGGCGAAGCAAGCTTCATCCGAATAACCTTTTATCTTTAAATCACACACATTCCGTCACATATTCCGGGGTGCTGAGCAGAAGCTTGGTCGGAGTTATGGGGAATGTGGAGGCCTAACCCCATAGAGGATTTTAAAATGGCAACTGTATCAATGCGCGATATGCTAAAAGCTGGTGTTCACTTCGGTCACCAGACTCGTTACTGGAACCCAAAAATGAAGCCATTCATCTTTGGCGCTCGTAACAAAGTTCATATCATCAACCTAGAAAAAACTGTACCAATGTTCAACGACGCTCTAGCTGAACTAGCTAAAGTTGGCGAGAAGAAAGGTAAGGTTCTATTCGTAGGTACTAAGCGCGCTGCATCTGAAGCTGTTAAAGAAGCTGCAATCGCAAGCAACCAGTTTTACGTAAACAACCGCTGGTTAGGCGGTATGCTTACAAACTACAAAACAGTTCGTCAGTCTATCAAGCGTCTAAAAGAACTAGAGACTCAATCTCAAGACGGTACTTTTGACAAACTAACTAAGAAAGAAGCTCTAATGCGTACTCGCGAAATGGAGAAGCTAGAGAAATCTCTTGGTGGTATCAAAGACATGGGCGGCCTACCAGACGCTCTATTCGTAATCGACGCTGATCACGAACACATTGCAATTAAAGAAGCTAACAACCTAGGCATTCCAGTATACGCTGTGGTAGATACTAACTCTAACCCAGACGGCGTTGACTACGTAATCCCAGGTAACGACGACGCGATCCGCGCTGTACAGCTATACCTGAACGCTGCTGCTTCAGCAGTATCTGAAGGTCGTAACAAAGACGTAGCTGCAGTTGCTGAAAAAGACGGTTTCGTAGAAGCTGAATAATAGCGGCTCTGTGTCACACTTGGTCTATGTGAAACCTTTGTGTAGCATAAACTAAGTTATAGTTAGCAATGGGGGCCGACAATGTTAGGCCCCTGTTTTTTACCTTATTTCGAATCAAACGAGGAAGACAGAATGGCAACTGTAACTGCTGCTCTAGTTAAAGAACTTCGCGAGCGTACTGGCGCTGGCATGATGGAATGTAAGAAAGCGCTTGTAGAAGCAAACGCTGACATCGAACTAGCAATTGAAAACATGCGTAAATCTGGCGCAGCGAAAGCAGCTAAGAAAGCTGGTAACGTTGCAGCTGAAGGCGCAATCATCATCAAAGAAGAAAACGGCGTTGCTGTTCTTCTTGAAGTTAACTGCCAAACTGACTTCGTTGCTAAAGACGGTAACTTCACTGCATTCGCAGAAGAAGTTGCAGCTGCAGCTCTAGCTTCAAAAGCTTCTGTTGAAGAACTACAAGCACAATTCGAAGACGCACGTGTAGCTCTAGTAGCTAAAATCGGTGAAAACATCACTATCCGTCGCGTAGAATACGTTCAAGGCACTGCAATCGCTTCTTACCGTCACGGTGAGAAAATCGGTGTTGTTGTTGCTGGTGAAGGCGACGCAGAAACTCTTAAGCACGTTGCAATGCACGTTGCTGCTTCTAAGCCAGAGTTCGTTAACCCAGAAGACGTACCAGCTGACGTAGTAGAAAAAGAGAAAGCGGTTCAAGTTGAAATCGCAATGAACGAAGGCAAGCCTGCTGAAATCGCTGAGAAGATGGTTGTTGGCCGCATGAAGAAATTCACTGGCGAGATCTCTCTAACAGGTCAAGCTTTCATCATGGAGCCTAAGAAAACTGTAGGCGAAATGCTGAAAGAAAAAGGCGCTTCAGTTTCTACGTTCGTTCGCCTAGAAGTAGGTGAAGGTATCGAGAAGAAAGAAGAAATGAGCTTCGCTGAAGAAGTTGCAGCAGCTCAAAAAGGTTAATCCTTAGAGACTGTATAAAGATTAGACCGTAGCCAAGGCTGCGGTCTTTTTATGAGCAGTGAACGATTAGCCGTGATGAATAGCCATAACTGAAGTTGTGTCTATTCATGACTGTTAATCAACAACTCTCTTTGGAAGGTAAACTCCATGACTACGAACCCTAAACCAGCGTATCAACGTATTCTATTAAAACTGAGTGGTGAAGCTCTTCAAGGTGAAGACGGTTTTGGTATTGATCCTGCGGTCCTTGATCGTATGGCACAAGAAGTTAAAGAACTGGTTGAACTGGGTGTTCAGGTTGGTGTAGTTATCGGTGGCGGTAACTTGTTCCGTGGTGCAGGCCTAGCTGAAGCTGGTATGAACCGCGTAGTTGGTGACCACATGGGTATGCTTGCTACAGTAATGAATGGCCTAGCGATGCGTGATGCTCTTCACCGTGCATACGTAAATGCGCGCGTTATGTCTGCAATCCCTCTAAAAGGCGTATGTGACGACTATAATTGGGCTGATGCGATCCGTGAGCTTCGCCAAGGCCGAGTTGTCATCTTCTCTGCTGGTACTGGTAACCCGTTCTTTACAACGGATTCTGCTGCTTGTTTACGTGGTATCGAAATTGAAGCGGATGTTGTACTAAAAGCGACGAAAGTTGATGGTGTATTTACTGCTGACCCTGTAGCAAACCCAGACGCAGAGCTGTATGATAAGCTATCTTATGCAGAAGTTCTGGATAAAGAGCTGAAAGTTATGGACTTGGCGGCGTTTACGCTAGCTCGTGACCACAAAATGCCAATCCGCGTATTTAATATGAACAAGCCAGGCGCACTACGTCGCGTGGTTATGGGCGAAGCAGAAGGCACGCTCATCAACGAATAAGCTTGGCTTAAGGTGCCACTCCAAAGCGTTAGGGTGGTGCTTGCTTTGCTCAACCGTTTTAGGCTTTCTTCAGGAAAGATGACATTTTTAAGGTGAAACTGTGATTAACGAAATCAAAAAAGACGCGCAAGAGCGCATGGATAAAAGCGTTGAAGCGCTTAAGAACAACCTTTCTAAAATTCGTACAGGTCGTGCACACCCAAGCCTACTATCTGGTATTTCTGTAGAATACTACGGTGCAGCAACACCTCTAAACCAAGTAGCAAACGTTATTGCTGAAGATGCGCGTACACTTGCAATCACGGTTTTTGATAAAGAGCTGACGCCGAAAGTAGAAAAAGCGATCATGACGTCTGACCTTGGTCTAAACCCTATGTCAGCTGGCACTATCATCCGCGTTCCACTTCCACCGCTAACGGAAGAGCGTCGTAAAGACCTAGTTAAGATCGTTCGTGGTGAAGCTGAAGGTGGTCGTGTTGCTGTTCGTAACATCCGTCGTGACGCAAACAACGATCTTAAAGCGCTTCTAAAAGATAAAGAAATCTCTGAAGATGAAGACCGTAAAGCACAAGACGAAATTCAAAAGCTAACTGACGTTGCAGTTAAGAAGATCGATGAAGTTCTTGCTGCAAAAGAAAAAGAGTTGATGGAAGTTTAATACTCCCACACACATCACTGTTGGAAAACGCTGTGCTCACAGCTCAGCGTTTTTTTATGTTAGTCTATCCAACTGATGGAACTCAATTAACTCCCTATGCAAAATTCTCAAGCCTTCTCTGATTCCCTTCCTAAGCATATTGCCATCATTATGGACGGTAATGGCCGTTGGGCTAAGTCCAAAGGAAAACCTCGCGTATTTGGTCATAAAAAAGGCGTTAGTGCCGTTCGTAAGACCGTGGCTGCTGCTTCAAAACTAGGCATTAGAGCCATGACGCTGTTTGCTTTTAGTAGTGAAAACTGGCGTCGTCCGGAGGAAGAAGTGGGTCTTTTGATGGAACTGTTTATCACGGTCCTGTCTAGTGAAGTAAAAAAACTACACAAAAATAACTTACGGTTGCGCGTGATCGGTGATACCAGTCGATTTAGTGAGCGTCTACAAAAGAAAATTGTAGAAGCAGAAAACCTAACGGCAGATAACACGGGTATGGTGATCAACATTGCAGCCAACTATGGCGGTAAATGGGACATCACAGAAGCTGCTAAAACGTTAGCGCTAAAAGCACGTAACGGTGAAATTCGTGTAGAGGATATCAATGAGCAGCTAATCACTGAGCATTTGACCATGGCAGACCTACCGGAAGTGGATCTTTTAATTCGCACCAGTGGAGAGTGCCGCATCAGCAACTTTATGTTGTGGCAAATGGCTTATGCAGAAATGTACTTTACACCAGAGTACTGGCCAGAATTCGATGAAGACAGTTTGGTAGAAGCTGTGACTTGGTTTATCAACCGAGAACGTCGTTTTGGCTGTACAGGTGAACAAATAAAGGCATTGATGGCAGCTCAATAAGGACTAGTTAGTTTGAAACAGAGAATAATAACAGCACTAATTTTAGCTCCCCTGGTTATTTTAGGCATTTTTAAATTACCGCTAATGGGCTTTATTGCCGCTTTAACTGCAATAACGCTATTAGGTTTTTGGGAGTGGACTCAGTTTACAGGAAGCAACTCTCGCATTGCTGCCCTTGTGCCGGCAATCATTATTACCGGACTTAGTTTTCTATACATCTCGCCTGATGCATATAGCCTCAATCACTTAACGACACCTCATTATGTCGTCTTGGGTATTGGTTTTGTTTGGTGGATTATTGCTAGCTTAATGGCGATTACTTACCCCAAAACGACGAAATCTTGGCAAAGTAATTTTGTTTTACGTCATGTATTTGGTTTTCTGACATTAATCCCATTCCTTTGGAGTGTGATTATTCTCAGAGCGTATGACATCACTGTAGATCCATACCACGGCGCAAAGCTTGTGTTGTACGTTTGTTTCTTGGTATGGGCTGCAGATAGCGGCGCCTACTTTGCAGGCAAAAGCTTAGGCAAACGTAAGATGGCTCCTCATGTAAGCCCCAATAAAACTATTGAAGGGCTAATTGGTGGCATTATCACGGCATTAATCGTAGCGTGGGCATTTGCTGATTGGTTCGACATCCAGTTCACTAGCCCTGTCCATATGGTGCTGATTACGCTAGTGACTGTCGTTATTTCAGTGCTTGGTGATCTGGTTGAAAGTATGTTCAAACGTGTCTCAGGCATTAAAGACAGCAGTAACATTATCCCAGGGCACGGTGGTGTGCTAGATCGTATCGACAGCCTAACCGCAGCATTCCCAGTTTTTGCTCTTCTTTACTACGTATTCTAATTTATCAGGAGCGGCGTCGTCGCTCCTGAGCTTTCTAACGGTCTTACAACATGCAAAAGTTAACGATTCTTGGTGCTACTGGATCAATTGGTGCAAGCACGCTTAAAGTGGTCGAACAAAACCCAGATCTGTTTTCTGTCGTTGCCTTAGCGGCAAGCACTAACGTTGAAAAGATGATCGGTCTATGTCGTCAGTGGCAACCTAAGTATGCGGTCATGGCAGATAAAGCTGCGGCGTCTCAACTTCAAGCTGAGCTACACTCGGTTTCGCCAGGTACCGAAGTGCTAGGTGGTGTTGATGCGCTATGCCATATTGCTTCGCTGGACGAGGTCGACAGTGTAATGGCTGCTATTGTAGGAGCAGCTGGCTTATTGCCTACCATGGCTGCCGTGAAAGCAGGTAAGCGAGTCTTGCTGGCAAATAAAGAAGCACTTGTAATGTCAGGCCAGCTATTTATTGATGCTGTAGAAGAATTTGGCGCAGAGCTACTTCCCGTCGACAGTGAACACAACGCCATTTTCCAATGTTTACCACAGCAAGTACAAACCAATCTAGGTCGTTGCAATTTACAAGAACATGGCATTTCTCATATTTTGTTGACTGGATCTGGTGGTCCTTTCCGTTACACTGACATCGCAGAACTGGAACAGGTGACACCCGCTCAGGCGATTGCTCATCCAAACTGGTCGATGGGGCCAAAAATTTCTGTTGACTCTGCCACGATGATGAATAAAGGCCTTGAGTATATCGAAGCTAAGTGGCTATTTAATGCTGCTCGCGAACAACTGAAGGTGGTTATTCATCCTCAATCGGTAATTCATTCTATGGTTCAGTATCGTGATGGTTCGGTCTTGGCACAAATGGGAGAAGCGGATATGGCGACGCCAATTGCGCTCACCATGTCATACCCGTCAAGAGTGGAAGCTGGGGTTAAGCCGCTAGACTTCACGAAAGTTGGTGAGCTGACGTTTTTGCAGCCTGATTTTGCTCGTTACCCATGTTTAAAACTCGCAATTGATGCCTGTTATGAAGGTCAACACGCAACAACAGCATTGAACGCAGCTAATGAAGTCGCTGTTGATGCATTTTTAAATAACAGACTAGGTTTTACCGATATTGCTCGCATCAATGAGTCTGTGTTGAATAAAATCAACGCAAGCTGCAAAGCTGAGAATGCGAATAGCTTGGAAAGCTTGCTCGAGCTAGATAGAATGGCACGAACTATTGCCCTAGAAACCATACGCGAGCGTAGCTGATGACTGGTATATTGTGGAATCTCATTTCTTTTATCGTCGCACTGGGCATTCTTGTTGCCGTGCACGAATTTGGGCATTTTTGGGTTGCTCGCCGTTGCGGCGTTAAAGTTGAAAAGTTTTCAATCGGTTTCGGCAAGTCTATTTGGAGTAAAGTAGGCAAAGACGGAACGGAGTACAGCATCTCAATGATCCCTCTCGGCGGCTATGTGAAAATGGTTGATAGCCGTGTCGATGAGGTGCCAGAACATGAGAAGCACCTAGCGTTTGATAAGAAGCCGTTATGGAAGCGAACCTCTATTGTTGCGGCTGGCCCCATCTTTAATTTTCTTTTCGCAATTTTTGCCTATTGGCTGGTATTTCTAATTGGTATCCCGGCTGTTAAGCCTGTAATTGGTGAAGTTACGCCCAATTCGATTGTTGCGGAAGCTGGAATTGAATCTGGAATGGAACTTAAATCGATATCTGGTATCAAAACTCCGGATTGGGAATCAGTAAATATGGGATTGATTTCTCATATTGGCAATGATTTGATGACGGTAACACTAACGTCAGCGAATGAAGTTGGTTCAGAAGTAACGAAAACGCTCGATTTACGTGAGTGGAAGTTCGACCCAGAAACTCAGTCAGCGATGCTGTCGTTAGGTTTTGCTCCGTATACACCGGAGGTGTATCGAGTTATCGAGCAGGTCTCGCAAGGTGGAGCGGCGGAAAAAGCCGGTGTGCTTCCAGGTGATGAGGTTGTCGCAATTGGTCAACAACGCGTAACCGAATGGAAGCAAGTGGTTGAAGCGGTTCGTTCTAATCCTGATACACCGCTTGAATTGACGGTGTTACGTCAGGGTTATGAGCAAACATTGACGCTGACGCCCGGTAGCCGTGAGCTCGCTAACAAAGAAGTCGTTGGTTTTGCAGGTATTGCACCTAAAGTCGCAGAATGGCCAGAAAGTTATCGCTTCGATCTTCAGTTTGGTGTATTCGAGTCAATAGGTAAAGCAGTAGACAAAACTGGCCAAGTCATTGGTTTGACAATCAGCATGCTTAAGAAGCTGATTGTTGGAGACGTTGGTCTGAATAATCTGAGTGGACCAATATCAATAGCCAAAGGCGCAGGCGCGACAGCAGATTATGGTTTGGTCTACTTTTTAGGTTTTCTCGCTCTAATTAGTGTTAACCTAGGTATTATTAACCTCGTTCCTTTACCAATGTTGGATGGCGGTCATTTGTTGTTTTTTGCAATTGAAGCAGTCATTCGACGTCCTGTTCCTGAGAAAGTGCAGGAAATGGGCTTTAGAATTGGTGGTGCGATCATCTTCTCGCTCATGGCGTTAGCGCTATTTAATGATTTTACTCGTCTGTGATAGTTCAGAGACAAAAGCAGTAGCAAGGAATAATTAGAACAAGTATGGCGATTAAGCGAATTCTATTTGCAAGTTTACTGGCGACCAGTGTATCTGCAAATGGAGCAGAGAACTTCGTAGTTCAAGATATTGAAATCGATGGATTGCAGCGTGTAGCACTGGGTGCTGCATTGTTGAAAATGCCTGTACGTGTCGGTGATACCATTGGCCAAGGCGATGTTGCAGAAATTATCCGCGCCCTGTATGCATCTGGTAACTTTGAAGATGTGAAAGTGTTGCGTGACGGTGGTGTTCTGATGGTTCAAGTCAAAGAACGTCCTACCATTGCAAGCATCTCTTTTTCAGGTAACAAAGCAATCAAGGACGAGCAGCTACAAGAAAACCTGAACGCGTCTGGCGTTCGTGAAGGTGAAGCGCTTGACCGCACCACGCTAAGCAACATTGAAAAAGGCTTAGAAGACTTTTACTACAGCGTAGGTAAATACAACGCAACAGTAAAAGCGGTGGTTACTCCACTACCACGTAATCGTTCTGACCTTAAGTTTGTCTTTACTGAAGGTGTGTCGGCAAAAATTCAGCAAATCAACTTTATCGGTAATGAAGTGTTCAGTGATGAAGAACTGCTTTCGCGCTTTAACTTAAATGTTGATGTGCCGTGGTGGAATTTCCTTTCTGATGAAAAGTATCAAAAGCAAGTCCTTGCAGGTGATATTGAAGCACTCAAATCATTCTACCTGGATCGTGGTTACTTAAAATTTAACGTTGATTCGACACAAGTTGCAATCTCTCCTGACAAGAAAGGGGTATACATTACTCTTGGTCTAGAAGAGGGCGAGGTTTACACCGTTAAGGACGTGAAGTTCCGTGGTGATTTGATTGGTGAGGAAGCGACGTTCGAAAGACTTGTGCCATTTGAAGACAATGAGACATACAACGGCTCGTTGGTTACTTCAATGGAAGAAGGAATTAAGCGTGTGCTTGGTGAGTCCGGTTATGCTTATCCTCAAGTGAACACCATTCCTGAGTTTGACGACGAGAATCAAGAAGTTTCTTTGGTCGTTAACGTAGATCCGGGTAACCGAATTTATGTTCGTGATATTCGCTTCACGGGTAATAACTCAACCAAAGATGAAGTCCTTCGTCGTGAAATGCGTCAGATGGAAGGCAGTTGGTTGAACTCGAAATCGATTGAAACGGGTAAAACTCGTCTAAATCGTTTGGGCTACTTTGAAAATGTTGAAGTACAGACGGTTCGAGTTCCTGGTAGTGATGATCAAGTTGACCTAGTTTACTCTGTCAAAGAAGCGAACTCTGGTAGCGTTAACTTCGGTGTTGGCTACGGTACAGAATCGGGTGTGAGCTTCCAGGTTGGCCTGCAACAAGATAACTTTATTGGTAGCGGTAACCGTGTTGGTATCAATGCGATGATGAATGACTACCAGAAAAACATCAGTCTAGATTACCGTGATCCGTACTGGAACTTAGACGGTGTAAGCTTAGGTGGTAAGGTTTTCTATAACGAATTTGAAGCGAAAGAAGCCAACATCGTTGACTATACCAACGAAAGCTATGGCGCGAGCTTAACGTGGGGCTTCCCATTCGATGAGTTGAACCGTTTTGAATTCGGTGTCGGTTATACGCACAACAAGATCGGTAACTTATCGCCTTACTTGCAGGTAGAGCAGTTCTTACGAGCACAAGCAGACAACATTGATTCTAGTGGGGCGTTGAACACAAACGACTTCGACTTCAATATCTCTTGGACACGTAATAACTTAAACCGTGGTTACTTCCCAACGGCAGGTAACCATCAGCGTGCATTCTATAAAATGACCGTACCTGGCTCTGACGTTCAATACTTCAAAATGCAGTACGATGTTCGCCAGTATGTGCCATTGACTAAAAAGCACGAGTTTACCCTCTTGTTCCGTGGCCGCTTAGGTTACGGTAATGGTTACGGTCAAACGGATGGTAACGATAACTTGTTCCCATTCTACGAAAACTACTACGCAGGTGGCTTTACATCGCTTCGTGGCTTTGGCTCAAACTCTGTTGGTCCTAAAGCGGTTTACCGTGATACATCTGGTTCAAACAATGGCGCAGATACAGCAACAGATGACTCTGTTGGTGGTAACGCCGTAGCGCTAGCAAGTGTTGAGTTGATTGTCCCAACACCATTTGCATCAGAAGAAGTGCAAAACCAAATTCGTACCAGTATCTTCTTTGATATGGCAAGTGTTTGGGATACGGAGTTTGACTACCGCGATTCAGGTGCGGAATATGGTGACCGTTACTACTACGATTACTCAGATCCAACCAACTACCGCTCTTCTTACGGTGCGGCGTTGCAGTGGATGTCTCCAATGGGGCCACTAGTCTTCTCACTAGCGAAACCAATTAAGAAATTTGATGGCGATGATGAAGAGTTCTTCACATTCACTATCGGTAGAACTTTCTAAAGAGGAAAATATTTTGAATAAAATGATCAAAGCGGCTGGGATTGGCCTTCTTGTACTGAGCTCTTCAATGTTTGCAAATGCGGCAGAAGCTGCACAGAAAATTGCTTACGTAAATACAGCTCAAGTTTTTCAAGCTCTTCCTCAACGTGAAGTTGTACTACAAAAAATGCAGAAAGACTTCAAAAGCAAAGCTGATGAACTGAAGTCAATCCAAGCACAAGCTAAAACAAAGATTGAGAAGCTACAACGTGACGGCGAGCTTTTGGGTCAAGACGAAGTTGAAAAGCTACGTATCGATATCGCGAAGCTAGACAGCGAGTACAAAGTGAAAGCACAAGCACTTGAAAAAGCAAGTGCGCGTCGTGAAGCTGAAGAAAAAGCGAAGCTTTTCAAAACGATTCAAGATGCAGTTAAGAAAGTCGCAGACAAAAATGGTTACGATCTTGTGATTGATATCTCTGCTTTGCAGTACGGCAAGCCAGAATACAATATTTCTGAAGACGTAATTAAAGCTCTAAAATAAGAAGTTATGAAGACATTAACATTAGCCGAATTGGCGACAATTACCGGGGGTGAGCTGTTTGGTGACGAGTCTCTCGTTGTAAGCCGTGTTGCTCCAATGGATAAAGCACAAGAAGGTGACGTAACCTTCTTGTCTAACCCAAAATACGCAAAACACCTTTCTGAGTGCCAAGCTACCGTTGTTATGGTAAAGGCTGAGCATAAAGATCAATGCGTTGGAAGTGCGCTAGTGGTTTCAGACCCTTATGTCGCATTTGCTCGTGTGGTCCAAGCGATGGATACCACACCAACACCGGCAGACGATATTGCACCAAGTGCTGTGATTGCCGCTGACGTTAAGATGGGTGAGAACGTTACAATCGGCGCTAATGCTGTGATTGAAACGGGCGTAGAACTCGGCGATAACGTAAGCGTTGGCGCTGGTTGTTTTATCGGTAAGAACGCCAAGCTAGGGAATAACACCAAGCTTTGGGCTAATGTCACTATCTACCATGAAGTGTCATTGGGTGATGACTGTCTCGTTCAATCGGGTACCGTCATTGGCTCTGATGGCTTTGGTTACGCTAATGACAAAGGTGAGTGGATTAAAATTCCTCAGCTTGGTTCAGTGCGTATCGGTAACCGCGTTGAGATTGGTGCTTGTACTACGATTGACCGCGGTGCACTCGAAGATACTATCATTGAAGACAATGTCATTCTGGATAACCAACTTCAAATCGCGCACAACGTGCAGATCGGATATGGTACCGTGATGCCTGGTGGTACTATTGTCGCAGGCAGTACAAAAATTGGTAAGTACTGCCAGATTGGCGGCGCGTCTGTTCTGAATGGCCATATCACTATCGCAGATGGTGTGGCGATTACAGGTATGGGCATGGTAATGCGCAGTATCGAAGAAAAAGGCCTTTACTCATCAGGTATTCCACTACAAACGAACAGAGAGTGGCGTAAGACCGCAACTCGAGTTCACCGTATTGATGAGATGAATAAGCGCCTAAAAGCGGTTGAAAAACAGCTGGAACAGAAAGAAGAAATTTAGAACAAGTTATCTTTCGCTCTGTATTTAACACGAAGGCTAACAAGCTCTAGTTCCATATTCTGTACGAAGACTCGCGAAATGCGGGTCTTTTTCTTCTATAATGACGCGCTCTAAGTAGATTTAACTCCAAGATGGTGCGTATTTTGCTAGTATATTGCAAAGCGATTCGGCTTTACGACCTGTTGCCACGTTTGCCATCTTGGCGGCAAAAAATTGATATAGGAAGACGACTTTGACTACTGAAAAGAAAACGATGAACATCTCTGAAATTCAAGAGCTACTACCTCATCGCTACCCATTCTTATTGATCGACCGAGTGATAGACTTCCAAGAAGAGAAGTACCTTCACGCGATTAAAAACGTGTCGGTTAACGAACCTCAGTTCACAGGTCACTTTCCTCAACTACCAGTATTCCCAGGTGTTTTGATTTTAGAAGCAATGGCTCAGGCAACAGGCTTACTTGCATTTAAATCATTTGGTGCACCAACAGAAAATGAACTGTACTACTTTGCAAGCGTAGACGGCGCGAAATTCCGTAAACCAGTGGTTCCGGGCGACCAATTGGTTATTGAGGTAGAATTTCTGAAAGAACGTCGTGGCATTGCTGCATTTAGCGGTGTAGCAAAAGTTGACGGCGAAGTAGTATGTTCTGCAGAACTGAAGTGTGCTCGTCGAGAGTTTTAATATGATTCATGAAACCGCTAAAATCCACCCGGCAGCGGTGGTAGAAGAGGGCGCCAAAATTGGTGCTAACGTAACAGTAGGTCCTTTTACGTACATCACCTCTACGGTTGAAATTGGTGAAGGCACAGAAGTGATGTCTCACGTTGTGATCAAAGGTCACACAACTATTGGCAAAGATAACCGTATTTTCCCACATGCTGTCATTGGTGAAGAAAACCAAGACAAAAAATACGGTGGTGAAGACACAACTGTGGTTATCGGTGATCGTAACGTCATTCGTGAAGCGGTCCAAGTTCATCGCGGCACAGTGCAAGACAAAGCAACCACGATCATTGGTGATGACAACTTATTATGTGTGAATGCACACGTTGCGCACGATGTTGTTATTGGTAACCATACTCATATCGGTAATAACTCGATTCTTGGTGGTCACGTTACAGTTGATGATTATGCCGGTGTGATGGCACTGTCTGCGATTCATCCGTTTTGTACAGTGGGCGCTTACGCTTACATTGGCGGCTGTTCAGCTGTGGTGCAAGATGTCCCAGCTTATGTACTCGCGCAAGGTAACCACGCTACTCCATTCGGCTTGAACCTTGTTGGCTTGAAGCGTAATGGCTTTGAGAAACCAGAGATTCGTGCGCTACAAAAAGCGTATAAAGAAATCTACCGTTCAGGTAAGACGCTAGAAGAAGTGAAGCCTATTCTAGCTGAAATGGCTCAAGAGTGGCCAGCAGTGAAGCGTTTCTCAGATATTCTGGAAACGACGGAACGTGGCATTATTCGTTAATTGGCGAATGAACCAATAAATAAAAAGATCGTGACCGAATTTGAGGTTACGATCTTTTTGTGTTTTATGGATAAGGCAAACCGTTATCCATAGCGCACAGGAAAAATAGCGAAGTAGATATGGAAAGACCATTACGTATTGGCATCATTGCCGGAGAATTGTCTGGCGATACGCTAGGTGAAGGCTTTATCAAAGCAGTAAAGCAACAATATCCAGACGCAGAGTTCGTAGGCATTGGCGGTCCGAAAATGATAGCCCAAGGTTGCGAGTCTCTGTTTGATATGGAAGAGCTTGCGGTGATGGGATTAGTCGAGGTTTTAGGCCGCTTACCGAGACTTCTTAAAGTGAAAGCTGAGCTCGTTCAGTATTTTACTCAGAATCCGCCTGATGTTTTCATCGGGATCGATGCTCCTGACTTCAACTTACGCCTGGAGCTTGACCTCAAGCAAGCGGGCATTAAAACCGTTCATTACGTGAGTCCGTCTGTTTGGGCTTGGCGTCAGAAGCGCATCTTTAAAATAGAAGCGGCAACGAACTTGGTACTAGCATTTCTTCCGTTTGAGAAAGCGTTCTACGACAAATTTAATGTACCTTGCGAGTTCATTGGTCATACCTTGGCTGATGCCATCCCACTAGAATCAGAACAAGCGCCTGCACGTGAGTTGCTTGGTTTAGAACAAGATAAAAAGTGGCTTGCTGTCCTGCCAGGCAGTCGTGGTAGCGAGTTAAAAATGCTCTCAGAGCCATTTATTGAAACCTGCAAGTTACTCCATAAAAAATTTCCAGAACTGGGGTTTGTTGTCGCGCTTGTTAATCAAAAACGCCGTGAGCAGTTTGAACAAGCATGGAAAGTGCTCGCACCAGAATTAGACTTCAAGTTAGTTGATGACACCGCACGCAACGTCATCACCGCATCCGATGCCGTGATGCTGGCCTCCGGTACCGTAGCGTTGGAGTGTATGCTTCTCAAGCGTCCAATGGTGGTGGGTTATCGTGTGAATGCATTTACTGCTTTTTTAGCTAAACGTCTATTGAAAACGAAGTATGTGTCATTGCCGAATATCTTGGCGGATGATGAGCTCGTCAAAGAATATCTACAAGATGAGTGCACACCAGACAATTTGTTTACTGAGGTTTCTCGCTTATTGGAAAGCGACAATAAACCGATGTTAGATAAGTTTACGGAAATGCATCATTGGATTCGTAAAGATGCGGACCAACAAGCCGCAAACGCGGTTCTAAAACTGATTGAGAAATAGAGATTTATCATGGCTGTTAAACCAAAAGCGACCAAAACCAAAGTTGAACTCCCTCCGTTTGAATATCCGCAAGGTTATCAGCTTGTGGCCGGAGTCGACGAGGTAGGACGCGGCCCTTTGGTAGGAGACGTCGTCACCGCTGCGGTTATCCTTGATCCTAACAATCCTATTGAAGGGTTGAACGATTCGAAAAAATTGACCGAAAAGAAACGCATGGCGCTGCTTCCTGAAATCAAAGAAAAAGCATTGGCGTGGGCGGTCGGGCGTTGTTCTCCTGAAGAAATCGATCAACTGAATATTTTGCAGGCGACTATGGTTGCGATGCAGCGTGCAGTGGCGGGGTTACAGGTTCAACCTGATTTGGTGTTGATTGATGGTAACCGTTGTCCGGAGCTGCCTATGGATGCTCAAGCTGTAGTAAAAGGCGATCTACGTGTTGCCGAAATCAGTGCGGCTTCAATTATTGCCAAAGTCGTGCGTGACCAAGAGATGGAAGAGTTGGATAAACTTCATCCACAATTTGGCTTCGCGAAGCACAAAGGTTACCCAACTAAAGCGCACTTTGAAGCGATTGAGCAACACGGAGT
This sequence comes from Vibrio sp. YT-16, assembly GCF_033337405.1. Classification (NCBI taxonomy): domain Bacteria; kingdom Pseudomonadati; phylum Pseudomonadota; class Gammaproteobacteria; order Vibrionales; family Vibrionaceae; genus Vibrio; species Vibrio sp. YT-16. The sequence continues at coordinate 488,260 of NZ_JAWOQQ010000001.1, read as the reverse complement.
GATCAGTGAACACCGCAAGAGTTTCAAGCCAGTAAAAAAAGCGTTAGGCATAGAATAATCAAACGATCTAATTGGTGTTATAAACCCAACCTCTTTAGGTTAGAATCCCCAACAAAATAGAGTTACACGGTACCTGTTAATGTCAGATCCCAAATTCATCCACCTGCGTGTTCATAGTGACTTCTCGATGGTGGATGGCCTCAACAAAGTTCCGCCAATCGTAAAGAAAGTTGCTGAGCTCGGTATGCCCGCAATGGCGTTGACCGACTTTACCAACCTATGTGGTTTGGTGAAGTTTTACGGTACGGCGCATGGCAGTGGTGTTAAACCGATCATTGGTGCTGACTTTAAAATGCAGTCGGACGAGTTTGGTGAAGAGCTGACACAAGTGACTTTGCTTGCGGCGGATAATGTAGGTTATAAGAACCTGACGTTATTGATATCAAAAGCGTACTTACGTGGACATGTTCAACACCACCCAGTGATTGACAAAGCCTGGTTGGCTGAAATGTCTGAAGGCCTGATTGTATTATCCGGCGGTAAAAGCGGGGAAATTGGTCGCGGCCTTTTGAAAGGCAACCGTCAAATAGTGCAAGGGTGTGTTGATTTCTATAAACAGCATTTTCCAGATCGCTTTTATCTTGAGCTACTTCGTACCGGTCGTCCAGATGAAGAAACTTATCTTCACTTTGCGGTTGAATTGGCAGAGCAGCAGGACTTGCCAGTAGTGGCGACCAATGAAGTTGTATTCCTGAGTCCAGACCTATTTGATGCTCATGAAATACGCGTAGCGATTCACGATGGTTACACATTAGAAGATCCGCGTAGGCCAAAAAACTACAGTCCGCAGCAATATCTTCGTACAGAAGAAGAAATGTGTGAGCTGTTTGCTGATATTCCTGAAGCGTTAGAAAACAGTGTCGAGATAGCGAAGCGTTGTAACGTGACTGTGCGCTTAGGTGAGTACTTCCTACCAGCTTTCCCAACCGAAGGGATGAAAGAGACTGAGTTCCTAGTCATGAAATCCCGAGAGGGGTTGGAAGAGCGTTTAGAGTTCCTATTTCCAGATGAGGAAGAGAGAAAACGTCGCCGCCCTGAATATGATGAACGTCTTCAGATAGAGCTAGATGTTATCAACCAAATGGGATTTCCTGGTTACTTCTTGATCGTAATGGAGTTCATCCAGTGGTCAAAAGATAATGGAATTCCTGTAGGTCCTGGACGTGGTTCCGGTGCTGGTTCTTTGGTGGCTTACGCACTAAAAATCACCGATCTGGATCCACTAGAATATGACTTGCTGTTCGAACGTTTCTTGAACCCAGAACGTGTTTCGATGCCCGATTTCGACGTCGATTTCTGTATGGATAAACGTGACCAGGTTATTGACCACGTTGCGGAAATGTACGGTCGCGACGCGGTATCTCAGATCATCACGTTTGGTACCATGGCGGCAAAAGCGGTAATCCGTGACGTTGGCCGCGTATTGGGCCACCCATTTGGTTTTGTTGATCGTATTTCAAAGCTGATCCCGCCCGATCCAGGCATGACGCTAGATAAAGCGTTTAAAGCTGAACCTGCACTACCTGAATTGTATGAGGCCGATGAGGAAGTTAAAGAACTCATCGACATGTGTCATATTTTGGAAGGCTGTACGCGAAACGCCGGTAAACACGCTGGTGGTGTTGTAATTTCACCTACAACAATTACCGATTTTGCGCCAATTTATGCAGACGCTGAAGGTCACTTTCCGGTTACTCAATTTGATAAAAACGATGTTGAGACCGCTGGCCTAGTTAAGTTTGACTTCTTGGGTTTACGTACCTTAACCATTATTGACTGGGCGTTAGGACTGATTAACCCACGCCTAGAGCGAGAAGGGAAAGAACCGGTTCAAATTGAATCCATACCGTTAGAAGACCCTGCCTCTTTCCGTTTGTTGCAAAACTCTGAAACGACAGCAGTATTCCAGCTTGAATCTCGAGGCATGAAAGAGCTGATCAAACGACTTCAGCCAGACTGTTTCGAAGACATTATCGCATTGGTAGCACTCTTCCGTCCGGGTCCTTTGCAATCGGGCATGGTAGATAACTTTATCGACCGTAAACATGGTCGAGAAGCGATCTCTTATCCAGATGAAAAGTGGCAACACGAGTCGCTAAAAGAGACGCTTGATCCAACCTACGGCATCATCCTGTACCAAGAGCAGGTAATGCAGATTGCGCAGATCTTAGCGGGTTATACGCTAGGTGGTGCGGACATGCTTCGTCGTGCAATGGGTAAGAAAAAGCCAGAAGAGATGGCAAAACAACGTGCTATCTTTGAAGAAGGTGCGATAAAGAACGGTATCGATGGCGAGTTGGCGATGAAAATCTTCGACTTGGTAGAAAAGTTCGCCGGTTATGGTTTTAACAAATCGCACTCTGCTGCTTATGCATTGGTTTCTTATCAAACTCTTTGGCTGAAAACACATTATCCTGCCGAATTTATGGCTGCGGTAATGACAGCCGATATGGATAACACGGAAAAAGTCGTTGGCTTGGTCGATGAGTGTTTCCGTATGAAGCTTACCGTGCTGCCACCAGACATCAACTCTGGCCTATATCGCTTTAATGTTGATGAAAATGGCGCAATTGTTTACGGTATTGGTGCGATAAAAGGGGTTGGTGAGGGCCCTATCGATGCGATTCTTGAGGCGAGAAATAAAGGTGGTCACTTTAAAGACCTATTTGATTTCTGTGCTCGAGTTGATCTAAAACGCGTCAATAAACGAGTGATAGAGAAGCTGATTTACGCGGGCGCGTTGGATCGACTAGGCCCACACCGCGCGGCGATGATGGCGTCACTCAATGATGCGGTAAAAGCAGCAAGTCAACATCACCAAGCTGAGGCGTTTGGTCAAACGGATATGTTTGGTGTGCTGACGGATGCACCTGAAGAAGTAGAGCATAAGTATACGCAGGTTCCGCCTTGGCCAGAAAAAGTGTGGTTAGAGGGCGAGCGTGATACCCTAGGCCTATATTTGACAGGGCACCCAATTAACGCCTACGTAAAGGAACTAAACAAATACACCAGTTGTCGACTAAAAGACGCAACGCCCACTCGCCGCGATCAATCTGTCACGGTAGCCGGCCTGGTTATTGCCGCTCGTGTAATGACGACCAAGCGTGGTACACGAATTGGTATTATGACACTGGATGACCGAAGTGGTCGTATGGAAGTGATGTTGTTCTCAGATGCGCTGGATCGATACGCTGAACTTCTCGAAAAAGACAGAATTTTGGTCGTTTCTGGACAGGTCAGCTTTGATGACTTCAACGGTGGCCTTAAAATGTCGGCGCGTGAAGTTATGGATCTTGGCAGTGCGCGCGAGAAATACGCTCGTGGTTTGTCGGTATCGATAGATGCAAATCAGATCAATGATCAGTTTTTTGAGCAGTTCAGCCGTATTTTAGAACCGCACAAAGCCGGAACCGTACCCGTCAATGTATACTACCAGCGTGCCGACGCCAGAGCGCGGTTAACATTGGGCACCGAGTGGCGAGTAACGCCAAGTGATACATTACTCGACGATTTAAAACAGTTACTTGGCAAAAGCCAGGTAGAACTCGAATTTAACTAAAAATTCAGCGCAATATGTTAGACGCTGAGTAAACAAGGATTCATAGATGAGCCTAAACTTTCTTGAATTTGAAAAGCCAATTGCAGAACTAGAAGCGAAAATTGAAGCATTACGTGATGTCTCTCGTCACGGTGGTGATTCTGCGATTGACCTGGATAAAGAAATCGAACAGCTTGAGAAGAAAAGCTTAGAGCTGAAGAAAAAAACCTTCAGCGACCTAGGTGCATGGGAAACAGCTCAACTGGCTCGTCACCCACTACGTCCTTACACGCTGGATTACATCCAACACGCTTTTGAGGAGTTTGATGAATTAGCGGGTGACCGCGCGTTTGCAGACGACAAAGCGATTGTGGGTGGCATGGCTCGCCTTGAAGGCCGCCCTGTGATGATCATTGGTCACCAAAAAGGTCGTGAGACCAAAGAAAAGGTGAAACGTAACTTTGGTATGCCGAAACCAGAAGGTTACCGTAAAGCGCTACGTTTGATGGAAATGGCAGAGCGTTTCAACATGCCGATTATCACATTTATCGACACGGCTGGCGCGTATCCAGGTGTGGGCGCAGAAGAGCGTGGTCAATCTGAAGCTATCGCGAAAAACCTAAAAGTGATGTCTGGTCTTAAAGTGCCAGTAATCTGTAACGTTGTTGGTGAAGGCGGTTCTGGTGGTGCACTAGCAATCGGTGTAGGCGACTACGTGAACATGCTTCAGTACTCTACGTACTCAGTAATTTCTCCTGAAGGTTGTGCTTCAATCTTATGGCGTGATTCAGACAAAGCGCCACAAGCGGCAGAGGCAATGGGTCTAACTGCTCCGCGTCTTAAAGAGCTTGAACTGATCGACGAAATCATTGAAGAGCCACTAGGCGGCGCTCATCGCGATCATGTTCAAATGGCAGCGAATATGAAAGCGACACTACTTCGTCAGCTAGAAGATCTAGAACAACTGGATGAAGAGACGCTACGTGAGCGTCGTTACCAGCGTCTAATGAGCTACGGTTACTGTTAATTTCGGTGATTGCTGTTAAGCGTTAGCTGATATCTCAATTGATAACAGTTAAAATAGAAAGGGTTGGATGAGAGTCCAGCCCTTTTTTGCATCTATCGGATCGTTTATGGAATCGCTTTACCTGCATTTTGCTCAAGTTCTCGGCCGCTACTATCAATTAGGCACTAAGGTTGTCTTGGCGTTTAGCGGAGGAGTGGATTCACGTCTTTTACTCGAATTACTCAGTCGCTACCAACAAGCGCATTCGATAGAGTGTCACGCTGTGTATGTGCACCATGGTTTAAGCTCGAATGCCGATAATTGGGCCGATAAATGCTTACTTTGGGCACAACAAGTGGGGATATCTTGCTCGATTGAGCGAGTGAGCTTAGACATCAGCAATGGTGAAAGTATTGAACTTCTTGCTCGTGAAGCTCGCTACCAAGCCTTAACTAAGTACATTCAAGAAGGCGATATACTGTTGACTGGTCAACATGCCGACGATCAAATAGAGACTTTTCTCCTTGCTCTTAAGCGCGGTAGCGGGCCAAAAGGGTTATCTTCGATGGCGGAGAGTATGCCGTTTTCTTGCGGATCTCTAGTTCGACCATTGCTTACTATCAAGCGGAAGACCATCGAAGACGCCGCTACTAAATTAGGCTTGGAGTGGGTGGAAGACGAAAGCAATCAAGATACCCGTTATGATCGTAACTTTCTTCGTCATTGTGTTATTCCTGAATTGTCTGGTCGTTGGCCGAGTATCCATCAAGCGGTTCAGCGCAGTGCAAACTTATGTGCTCAACAAGAAGCGCTATTGGATGAACTATTGAGCGCGGTGTTTGAACGCGCTTTACAAACGGATCTAAGTTTGAGTATTGAAGAACTGGCTAAGCACAGTGGATTAGCGCGTGCGCGCTTGATTCGTATGTGGCTGTCTAAGCTTAATACTAGTATGCCGACTCAGGTACAACTCAATCTTATCTGGAATGAAGTGGCATTAGCTCAGCAAGATGCCAACCCCAAACTACAACTTAAACAAGGTGAAGTGCGCCGTTTTCGAAATCGTCTCTATTGGGTAACGGAAACGGCTGATGTCACTAAGTGGCAAAGTACGATTCAAGTTGATACCGTTTTATCGCTTCCAGAGCGGCTAGGGGAGCTGACCTTAACGACGAGTTCTAGCAACGCAACGATTGCGCTTCCGAGTCAGCCAGAATTGCTTCGCGTGACCTTTAATCCGGAAGGCTTATCAGCGCATCCAACCACGCGTAATCACAGTCGAAAACTGAAGAAGTTATTCCAAGAATACAATGTGCCAAGCTGGCTGCGTCGTCAAATTCCGATTTTAATGTACCAAGACCGAGTCGTTGCTGTGGCAGATCTGTTCGTTGATCAGGCGTTTAATGGTCAAGATTGTGAACTTATTTGGCGCAGGTAATGAAAATTCATGCCACAATGTCGATTATAAAATATAAAAATCCTTAAATAATAATTGATTAGGTGAAGCAATGAAGAAAACAATCATGGGTGCAATGGTGGCGTTAACCATGTTCAGTGGGCAGGCTCTAGCTGCGGGAGATGCTGCAGCAGGTCAAGCAAAGTCGGGAGTATGCGCGGCGTGTCATGGCGCTGATGGTATTGCTGTCATTCCGGGTTACCCAAATCTGAAAGGGCAAAATGAGCAATATATTATCAGTTCAATTAAAGCTTATAAAAATAAAGAGCGAACAGGTGGGCTTGCTGCTGTGATGCAAGCTCAAGCTTCATTGTTGTCTGATGAAGATATCGCTAATCTAGCGGCTTACTACGCAAGTTTGAAGTAAACGCGAGTCTGAAAAAGCTTGGACGATTGGGCATGAGCAGTCCTCATTGGGTTTTATCAACTCACGATATTCGCTATGTTAATTTGCTCAGCCTGGATTTTCGCTGGTGGATCAGAGACAAACATTGAATGTTGCGAAACGCTAAACGATAATAAGCGCAATCGATTGAAGCTTAAGGGATGAACATGAAAAAAATTGAAGCGATTATCAAGCCATTTAAACTGGATGATGTTCGAGAAGCGCTAGCTGAAGTTGGCATTACAGGGATGACCGTCTCTGAAGTGAAAGGCTTTGGTCGCCAAAAAGGTCACACCGAGCTTTACCGTGGTGCAGAGTACATGGTGGACTTTCTACCTAAAGTGAAGCTCGAAATCGTTGTAACGGAAGATGTGGCTGATAAATGCGTAGAGACAATCATTGAAACCGCGCAAACTGGTAAGATTGGTGATGGTAAAATATTCGTCACTGATATTGAGCGTGTGGTTCGTATTCGTACTGGTGAAGAAGACGAAGACGCGATCTAAGGTTTCTTGTCACTTGTTTCGTATTTATTATGCTAAAAGGGAGCCAAGTGGCTCCTTTTTTGTTGTTTGCTTATTAGTGAAATCATTTAACCCGAGATTTGTTGTTCTAGATTTCGGGTGCCTACATTCAGGTTTGTCGTATGTTTAAGCGTTTTTTTTTTGGCGTTAGCTTTTCTCGTAATGGCGGTATTGGTTGGCTTCCAGGTTATTTTCACCGTACCAGATCAGCCGCAAATTATTACTCAAACAGGTACCGAGCTGACACAAGATATCAGGTGCATCGAATTTAGCGATTCAAAAGCTCTCGATCATGACGGCAAAATCAATGTGCTTGTCTGGAATATCTACAAACAGAACCGGGCTAATTGGCAACGTGCACTCGATGAGTTTTCTGCTGATAAGCAGTTACTGTTATTGCAAGAAGCCAGCATGACACCATCATTTAAACAGTGGTTGGTGGATGGTCGCTGGGTTAGTAATCAAGTGAGTGCTTTTAAGGCGCTGGGTAGCGGTGCCGGTGTAATTAGTATTGCTCAAGGGCAACCAGAAAAAGCCTGCGCTTACACCTCTAAAGAGCCGTGGCTTCGCTTACCTAAGTCTGCATTATATAGCCAGTATCACTTGAGTAATGGCGAGAAACTCGCAGTGGTGAATGTACATGCAATTAACTTCACCGTGGGTACAAAAGAGTATGTATCTCAGTTAACGGCGCTTGAAATGCTTTTAAAGCATCATGTGGGGCCAATTCTATTTGCTGGAGACTTCAATAGCTGGAGTGAATCTCGCGTTAATGCGATGAGGCAGGCCTTAAAGGCTGCGGACTTACAAGAGGTGACGTTCTTGCCGGATCATCGAGTCCAATTTATAACAGGGTTACCACTGGACCATGTGTTTTACCGAGGTCTGACGCTTAAGTACGCAAAAGCGCCGCAGAGCGACGCTTCCGATCATAACCCATTGTTATTGTCATTTACGTTAAATAACTAGCTTAGGTTACCACAATATAAAGTGCCCAAATAACGTAGAAGAATACCCATGGCAGGCTTGCTATCACCAAAGCTTGGCCACGTTCAAACTCCGTCCACGTCAGTACAACGCCGTAGCCGAGCACAATGTACCAAGGCAGAAGCAAAGGTAACGAGCTAGCGAAATGAGACCATTCGTTAGTAAGAGGCAGCTTTAATAGACCATTGAGGCTATTTAAATCGGCAGCGTAAGTCATTACCTGACCATGCTTGAGTAGCAAGCTCGCGTAGCTTGCTACATCGCCCAATACTGCTGGGAATAAGATAGCACACGATGCGGCAAACCATTTCCAGTAACCGTATTGTTGTTTGCTTGCCTTTGTTGCAAGAAAGAACCAAAGCGCGAGCAATAGTAAGGTGGCAAAGCGGTTGAATACATCATTGATGATCGCGCTTGCCATTAGCGTGTTTGGTTCTAATAGCTCAATCTGCTTCGGGTCGATTTGCTGAAATTGCGCAGCAAGTTGGTCACTGAGCCACGTGAAATCGACATTCGAAAAGTAAGCACCCCAGAATAAAAACGGACTAAGCATCAGGAAGATGAACGGTTGCCATCCCCATCCACCGCGTTGATAAAGCGCAAGAAAACAAGATGTTGGAGAACGAAAAATGTCCAACAGCATCACAAGTGGATTGCTTGATGGGTTCATACACTTACCTTCGTTACGTCAACGTACAACTTAAGCTTTTGACCTGGTTGTAAGTATTTTTTCTTGTGTAGCGAGTTCCATTTCACGATGTCGTTCGTTTTTACTTTGAACTTGCTTGCAATGCCGCTAATGGTGTCGCCAGAGCGAACGTTGTAGAAAACGGTACGGATCACAGAACCTTTGTCTGAGTCTTTCCAAATCACTAGCTTTTGACCCACACGCAATGGATCTTTAGGGCCCATACCATTCCATTTAGCTAACGATTTATACGACACTTTATTGTTACGTGCGATTGACCACAAACTTTCTCCAGACTGAACGACATGGGTGAGCTTGAGTTGACCACGAGCACGAGATTGAGTCTTGTTTAATCGGTTTTGTGCCGTTAATGCGTATTTTGCATCGTCTTTTGTTGATGTCGGAATCAACAGGTATTGACCAATACGAATATTGTTATTCGATAGGCCGTTGGCACGTCGAATGACTTTCGTGGTTGTGCCGTATTTATTAGCTAGCACGCTTAAAGAGTCGCCAGATTTCACCTTGTAGCGAGCGACCTTCATCCCTTTACCGCGATTTTTCTCCACCTTGGTGAGAAAAGTCTCTTTTTTCTCTACGGGAATCAAAAGTTGGTGCGGCCCCTCAGGCGCTGTCGACCACTGGTTGTATGCTGGGTTGTAACTCTGCAACTCTTTTACGCTAATGCCGGCATAATCTGCGGCAATAGCCAGATCTAACTGCTCTTCTGGATCAACAAGCGTTAGAACAGGCTTGTTTGGAATTGCAGGAATATTAAGTCCGTACTTGTCTTGGTTTGCGATAACGTCAGCCAAGGCCAATAGCTTAGGAACGTAACTGCTGGTCTCTTTTGGTAAGTCTAATGAGAAGAAATCGATAGGTTTACCGAGCTTTTTATTCTTACGAATTGCGCTAGAAACTCGGCCTCCACCGCTGTTATAAGCGGCGATTGCATGTTCCCAGTTACCATCAAAACGCTCGTTTAGTTGTACTAGGTAGTCCAGCGCTGCATCCGTTGCTGCTGCCACATCTCTGCGACCGTCATACCAGTAGTTTTGCTCTAATCCCATCATTTTTCCGGTGCCTGGGACAAATTGCCACAACCCAGCCGCGCTACCATGTGAGTAGGCAAAGGCATCGAATGAACTTTCCACTACAGGAAGTAATGCAAGCTCCATTGGGAGTCCGCGCTCTTCGATACGTTTTGTGATCATGTATAGAAAAGGAGTCGCACGCTTAGATACCGTGTAAAGGTGATTTGGGTGCTTTAAATACCACGTACGGTAGTAGTCCACTTTCTTGTGGTTTGGGATATCCATGTCCAGCTGCATGGCGATACGTTGCCACACATCTTCTTGTTCTTGGGGGGAGAGAACTTTAGGCGCGTCGTTAGCGGATTTTTTTGCTAGTGACGATTTATTGCCCGGTTGAGCTTTTACTGCATTTTGCTTTGCAGTCTGCTCAGATTTATTGGTTTCTGGTGTAGAAGACGTTGAATCTGACTGAGTCAATTGACAGCCAGATAATAACAACGCCAACGCCCAAGTATACTTCAAACGCATGGATTCAGCCTATTTAGGGCCTGTTTATCTTCACCTGCCTGTCGCGCAACGTAATGTGCGTGGCAGTCGCAAGATAATAGACATCTTTTAAACACTAACTAATTTATAGAGGCAAAGAGCTTCTAATTATGCAATGGGGAGAAATTCAAATAGATTTATATCAACCCCAAACGTAAGAGAAGCGCCAGTGGCGCTTCTCGAAAAATCAGCCCCTGATAATACTGGGGTCTTGCAAACTTACAAGCAGAAAATGGTTAAAATTCGTTCTTCCACTCGCGTAAAGCAGTAAAAACCGAGCATGGATCGCTATTTTTAATGCGACTAGCAACAGATTGAACCACGTCAGGGTTAGAGGTTCGCAAGAACGGATTAATCCACTTTTCTTTGCGTATTGTTGTTGGAAGTGTCGGAATGTTGAGTGCTCGCAGTCGGTTTACATCGTCGCGATATTGGCGAAGTTGCTCATTGTCAGGTTCAACCGCTAGAGCAAACGCCACGTTACTCGCCGTGTATTCATGTGCGCAGAAGACTTGAGTTTCTTCTGGTAGAGACGTTAGTTTACTCAGTGATTCAAACATTTGCTCAGGCGTACCTTCAAAAATACGACCACAGCCAGCGGAAAAGAGCACATCACCGCAAAACAGTTTTCCGTCTCCAACGTAACCGATATGGCCCAAAGTATGACCGGGTAACCCAAGTACTAAGAAAATCTCACCAAACAACTCCAGCTTGTCGCCTTCTTCCATTGGTGTCGTTAGGGTTGGAATTGGCTCTGATTTTGGGCCCACAACGGCGACGTCAGGAAATGCACGCACTAAGTCTGGAACGCCACCAATGTGATCGTTGTGGTGGTGCGTAATTAAAATCGCTTCTAAAGTTAATTCGTTAGCCTGCAGAAATTCTAATACTGGCTTCGCATCGCCCGGATCAACGACTGCGCAGCGCTTATCGCTATTTTGTATCAGCCAGATGTAATTATCATTAAATGCGGGTATGCTTTTGATCTCTAACACGATTCGTTCTCCGTCACCCATTTTAGTCAGGTGGTTAATGAAACCAGCACTCAGCAACAAAACTATACCACACCCGTCGACTTGGTCAGCAATGAACAACGGTCCGTGGGTGCTTGAGTCAATCCAGACCCGACTTGATGAATGGTGCCCGAAACTCTTCGGCTACCATATGCTCAAACTGGGCGGGTTGAGCTGTGAGCTAACCAGCTGTAATTGTAACATTCAACACCAAGTCAACGTAGATATCCAGAACCCGTTGCATAATGTGATTGCAGATGGTTACGAATTACCCTTTTTGGAAAAAAGCTTTGATGTTGTGATACTCGCTCATCAGCTCGACTATGCAAGCGATCCACACCGTTTGTTGCGTGAAGTCGATAGAGTGATGATGGATGATGGCTATGTAATTATTACTGGATTCAACCCATTAAGCTTGACTGGATTAGCGAGTTTGCTTCCATGGCGTAAACATAATTTGCCTTGGAGTGGACGAATGTTTACGTCGAACCGCATCAAAGATTGGTTAGGGTTACTTAATTATCAAGTGATTCATTGTGATCGTTATGCGCTGTTTCCGATGAAACGTTACCGTACGATGTGGACATGGTTGGAAAATAGTCTTGGTGATTGGGCATCACCCGCTGGGAGTTTGTATTACATAGTCGCGCGGAAACGGACATACCCTCTCAAGCCTATCAAACCGCATTGGCGCTTGAAGAAAAAGCTCACACCACTTGGGGTGATGAATCGAGAGGGTAACACTATGAGGAAAGAATCTCGCTAAGAGGGTTGGTAACCTGTATCTTCCTCAGTTGGGTTTTCTGCAGCAGTCCGGGCTAGCTCATCACACATTTCGTTCTCACGATGGCCCGCGTGGCCTTTTACCCAATGCCATTCAACTTGATGGCGTGCGGTTTCTTTGTCTAGAGCTTGCCATAAATCGGCATTCTTCACGGGTTTTTTATCCGCTGTTTTCCAACCACGCTTCTTCCAGTTATGGATCCACTGAGTAATACCTTGGCGCACATATTGGCTGTCAGTCGTTAAAGTGACTTTACAAGGTTGTTTTAACGTCTGTAGCGCGACGACAGCCGCCAACATTTCCATGCGGTTGTTGGTAGTTAACGTATAGCCTTTGGAAAGTGTCTTTTCTACGTCTTTGTAACGCAATACTATGCCGTAACCACCTGGTCCTGGGTTACCTAAACAAGAACCGTCAGTGAAAATCTCAACGTGTTTGGTCATATTTTTTGGTACTATTAGCCGAAACATTTAATAAAGCATAGTCTGACATACATAACCTTATGAATACCAGCAGCAATTCTGAATATAACCGCATTGTCGTTCTCGATACCGAAACCACAGGTATGAACCGCGAGGGTGGTCCTCACTACATGGGACACCGCATTATTGAAATCGGTGCCGTGGAGATCATCAACCGTAAGCTGACTGGTCGTCACTTCCACGTTTATTTAAAACCCGATCGTGAAATCCAACCAGAAGCGGTTGAAGTTCACGGTATTACGGATGAATTCTTGGTTGATAAACCGGAATACGCGAGCGTGCACCAAGAGTTTCTTGAGTTTATTAAAGGCGCAGAACTTGTTGCCCACAACGCGCCCTTCGATACCGGCTTTATGGATTACGAGTTTGGCATGCTCGATCCTAACATCGGCAAAACGGACGACTACTGCAAGGTGACCGATACCCTTGCTATGGCGAAGAAAATCTTCCCTGGTAAGCGAAACAACCTTGATATCTTATGTGAACGTTACGGTATTGATAACTCGCACCGTACACTCCACGGAGCTTTGCTCGATGCGGAGATTCTAGCCGACGTTTACCTCTTTATGACGGGTGGTCAAACGAGTCTAGAATTTAACGCGAATAAACAAGAGGGTGGGGTAGAAACCATTCGTCGTATTGAAGGAAGAAAAGCGCTAAAGGTTTTGCGCGCAAGTGCCGATGAACTAGAAGCTCACCAAAAAAGATTAGAGTTGGTGAACAACTGTATTTGGCATCAATAGGAGAAGCTATGTTGAGGGCTTTGTTGGTCGCGTTTTTAGCGATATGGAGTAGTCTCTCGAGTGCTGCGAGTGAATCTACAATGTCTTTGTTAGACAATCGCTTTCGAGTTGATCCAACCATCGAGCAGATCACGTTTTTGGTTTATCGTGAGCAAAGTTCTCAGCCAGTTGTTTTAGTCCGTCCTGACGGTAAAAAATACTATGCTTGGGGCTCTTACGACAATGTACGTTGGTATCAAGAAGCCTCACTCGATATTATTTCCGTTGATAACCCTATGCCAGGTCCATGGCAGGCTGTGGGGAAAGTTACGCCTAAAAATAACATCCGCTTAATTTCTCACCTAAAGCTCAGTACGGATCTGTTCCCAAACCGATTATATAATGGGGAAGCGCTTAAGTTTACAGCTCGCCTGACCTCCGACGGCAAACCTCTTGTACTGCGCGACTTCCTTGATCGCGTGAATCTGCGCGTGACATTTACCAAGTTTGTCGAAAATGAAGATGAGCTGATCAAAGAAGCACGTCCAGTGCCGATGGTTGTGGGTGAGTTTTCTGATGACGGCCGAGGCTTGGATGAAAAAGCAGGGGATGGAGTGTTCACGGTTCAGCTCCCAATAGACGTTGAGCCTGGTAAGTACCGTGCGCGCATCACGTCTGGCAATGGCGTATTCTTACGAGCGCAAGAGCAAGTCATCTTGGTTTATCCGAACCCAATCTCTCGTACTTTTATTCAGGCTCGTAATCCCGATAAGCCACACCAATTAGTGGTGAGTGGCGAGCAAGGTATGATTGCACCAGGCTCTATTGCAGTCACAGTGAAAAAGGACGCTCCCGATGGTTTCATTAGTTACAGCCAAGGACAGGTCTCTAAAGATGGAATGAGAGTTACGTTGAACCTCAATAACGATGCTGAGCTTGGTAAGTACGCATGGCGCGGCGAGATCTTTGCCACTGATTTTGCAACTCAGCGCTCGTTGGTGTTTCCTATCCCAGAGCAAACCTTCAGTGTTGTTGATGAAGTTGATCTAGAAGCTGCTCGAATTGCAAAAGAAGCTGAATTAGCCGAACAGCGCCGTATTGAAATGGAAAAGCAAATTATCGCTGAGCGAGAGGCTGAGCGTAAGCGCAGCATGATTATTATCGCGGTGGGTAATTTGATAATGCTGCTGATTGTGATCATTGCATGGATAGTCTGGCGCAAAATTAAAGCGAAGCGCGATGCCATGCCAGAGATGCAATTAGAAGTACCAAAGAAATAGTAGTAACACATAAAGCGAGAAACGGAGCCAATCGGCTCCGTTTTTTTATCAAGTTACCAAGTTGGAAGAAGAAAAATGGATAAATTATGAATATTTAAGTTTACTGTATTCAAATATATGTTTGGGATTTTATATAAATAATATATCATTTTTACTTTCTAAATTGGTTGCATTTTTAATGTGACTAACTTTCAAAACAATCAATTAAAGATAAAGAAATAATGAATAAAATTTTAGCTTTTTTTTGTGCAGTGATAATTGTAGGTTGTTCTTCTATTGATAATGGTGTTAATAATCCAGATTCGGGAAGTAATAATTTAAAATCACTTGATACCTTCACTTTCGATCCCTTAAGTAAAATCCAAAAAGTAGAAATACCAACTTATTATGATGGCTTGTTTGATACAGCAAGACCCTATTTAGATGAAAAGTACCCTTACACCTATGTCAGTAAACCTCAAGCATACATAATTGATGACGAGATTATTTCTTTTGCTCCTTGGTTTCCTGTCGAAGGAAGGTTTACGGTTTTTCCAACCGCTCACTATATAGTTATAACTCAAGAAACCGAGAGTGGCTTAGTCTCCGCACGATTTAATCATGAACAAGTAATTAAGCTGTTAAGTGAAGAGTATAAAATTACTGAGCATACAAGTCCGTTTTTTCATTATGTTCTAGAGGTTTCTCCAAGTGAACAAGCCAATTTTGTAGAAGATATCCATAAAAAATTGAGTAGACTTCCTTCAGAATAAGGATTGTTGGTTGAATTTTGGTCAATAAAGTCAGGGGTTCTGGCTTTATTGATTGCATGGAGTTCTATTTATATTGATTTGGGCTTTGTAATAGGTAGTACGCCATAATAACAAGAGCCGATCTTTTAGGGTTTCTGGATAAATATTCAGCTGTGCGTGATAAATAAGAATAAGTAAACGCGAGGTCTCTGATGAAATACAAAAAGCGTCAGAAGTATAAATACACTCTCCATTCTGAAGAAAAGATTGAGACTCACATTTCAGTGAGTAACGCGTATGACAGCCCTTTTCTTAGTTTGTCCAAACAAGGCGTGTTAACGATTAAAAAGGGCTATGCATGGGATGGAGCGAGTGGGCCAGCGTTAGACACAAAAAACATTATGAAAGCTTCTTTAGTGCATGATGCTCTTTACCAACTCATGAGGGAAGAGGTGTTGCCTCAAAGTGCTCGAAAGCATGCGGATACGTTGTTGAGAGAAACATGTTTAGAAAAAGGAATGTCTAGCTTCAGAGCAACTTATATCTATTATGGCGTCAGAGTTGTCGGCGGGTTCTTTTCTAGACCCGATACTTTGTGTGCTTAATGGGAACATCTTTCCAACGTATAACTGTTTATTTATACAGTTTAGTTATGTAAGCTCCAAGGTGATACAAAGGAGTAGTACATAATGACAATAAGATATGAAGAGCATGTGCCAAGCCCGAAAGAATACTGTGATATGCGTATAAAAGCCGGGCTATCACCTAAATCGTTGAAAGCTGCTGAAATTGGCCTACCCAATTCGTTATATGGCGTATCTGTTCGGGATGAAGGAAAGCTCATTGCAATGGGTCGGGTTGTTGGTGACGGGGCGTGTAACTTCGAAATTGTCGACGTTGCCGTTGATTCTGATTATCAAGGTAACGGTTTAGGT
This sequence comes from Vibrio sp. YT-16, assembly GCF_033337405.1. Lineage (NCBI taxonomy): Bacteria > Pseudomonadati > Pseudomonadota > Gammaproteobacteria > Vibrionales > Vibrionaceae > Vibrio > Vibrio sp. YT-16. The sequence goes on along the minus strand of NZ_JAWOQQ010000001.1, from coordinate 472,089 downwards.
AGAAAAGTCATGGAATACATCGACGGTTATCTTTCTTCTGTTGCACTTGAAGGCTCTTACGTTTCTATGATTGCTGATGAACCGGTCTTTTACGAAAAGCTTGGTTATAGGCTGGTGGCTCCTAAAAGCCAAGGGATGACAAAAAAGTTTAAGCCAAAGGCATAACACGTATTCAGCTGTGAAGATAAGCACTAGAAAACAGGAGTTTAATTTCCTGTTTTCTATATTAAATTTGTATTTAAGCCACTTCTGGAATTGGTTTGGGTGGCTGCTCTAAATCAGGCTCTTTTTGAACAGTAGGAATTTGTCCCTCACCCACAGCACTGATGTAACAGCCACTAAGTTTAATGGCAAGGTACATATCAGCTCGCAGTAAGATGCCTCCTTCACTGGTGCTGATACCAGTAAGCTCACACCATTGACGAAGACGTCGTTTCCTTCCTGCTAGGATTAAGCGTACGCCTCTCTTTTTCAAAGTATTGTGAATATCTGCCAGTGTTGCCATCACACTGAGATCCAAGTGAGTAAAGCTCGACACGGCGTCGATGACAACGCAACTTGCGTCTTTGTGATGCTCTGCCTGCTCTAACACTCTACGTTTAAAGTAAGGAGCGTTGAAGTAAGTTAGCGGTGAGTTAAAGCGGTAAATCACCATTCCAGGAATAGGCGATGCTTTTCCTGAGTCGTCGATGGTCCGAATGGTACCTTTTTCATCCAGGCCAAGTAGCTGATCACTCGGCCGCATGACAATACGTAAAAATTGAAACAGCCCTAGCAGTACCGCCAAAGTGATCCCCGGTATTACACCCACGATCAACACAGAAATAAAAGTAATGATGGCCAGATAAAATGCATCTTTGTCACGAGATTTTAATTTCCAAATTGCTTTAAGATCGAGCAGCGATAGGGACGCAATGATCAATACAACACCAAGTGAAGCGATAGGGATGAACTGCAAAGGCTCGTAAATAAATACCGCAATAATGGCAATAGTGATTGCAGCGACAATCGAAACTAATTGAGATTTACCGCCATTTGCATCATTGACGGCTGTGCGTGAGTCAGCGCCGCTTATCGCGAAACCTTGCGAAAACGCTGAGGCAATGTTGGCAAAACCCAACGCCTGAAACTCTTTATTAGCATCAATATCATAACCGTTTTTAGCAGCGAAACTGCGGGCGGTGAGCATCATGCTAACAAAACTGACAATCGCAAGGTTGAGAGCCGGGACCACTAGTTCACGAACTTCACCTAGCTCAAACTCCGGTGTTTGAAACTGAGGGAAGCCACCTTGAGTGAGTCCGACAACCGATACGCCCATCTCTTGTAAATGGAAAAACCAAACTGACGCAGTAGTTACGAGGATCGCCAGCATGGCAGCAGGCCAAGTTGGTCGGTAGCGTTTGGTGAGCAAATAAACGACAACTGTCACGATACTCAGAGTTACAGTAGGCCAATGAAGATCGGTTAATCGTTGTGGAGCTTCCCATAAACGTTCCAGTAAATAACGTTGCTCGTATTTCAAACCGACTACTTTCGCAAACTGACCAACGATAATTGTGAGAGCAACACCGTTGAGTAGACCCAAAAGAATCGGGCGAGAAAGGAAATCTGCAAATACTCCTAGCTTGAAACGACTTGCCAGTACACACCAAATCCCCGTCATCGCTGTCATGGTCATAACCAACTGCCAATGTTTTGTGGGGTCACCTGCGGCAAGTGGTGTCACAACAGCAGCGATCACTGCACAGGTTGCTGCATCGGGTCCGACAATGAGTTGCCGAGATGTGCCCATCATGGCGTAAACCAACATTGGCAGTACACACGAATACAGACCGACAATTGCGGATACACCAGTTAACTGTGCATAAGCTATGGCAACTGGCAGTGCAACCGCGACAACAGAAAAGGCGGCTCTGAAGTCGTTAACAAACCATTCTTTTTGATAATGCTTAAGCTGAACAAGCCCTGGGAACCACTGTGCGAGTAATATTTTAGCCAACGGATTTACCATATATGTGAGTGAGTTACTTAAAGTATACACCGCTTAGTTGGAACGTCTGTGAGTTAGTTATCACTGGAAATTGGGGGAAAGAGCGGAATGCGAGGATTTTATTGCGCAGGGAGGGCTTTGTAGTGTGAGGTGTTATGAATCCAATTCTGGAAGCAATAAAAAAACGGGAGCTGATACTCCCGTTTGTGGTCTCAGATTCTAGAGTTACGCGACGCTATCCATCTGAGGGTATAGCGGCTTTGCGGCAAGCAGTTCCGGCTCAAAATCGTCAACGTTGATTGTATCTAGACGATGCTGTTCCGCTTCTCTGAGTAGATCGGCTTCTTCTTGCGTGATAAAGCCTTGCTCTAGCCCTTCCTGAGCAATCATATCCAAACGTAAGAATGGGCGACGCTTACCCTGCGCTTTACATACTTTGTCAAACACAGGTTCAGCTTGAAGAATGACTGATAGTGCAAGCTCAATCTTACCTGCTGCGTTGTGCTCGGTTGGTTCAAGGTATTGACCGCGACCAATGCGTGAGCGCGTTGCACTTGGCGTTTGTAGAATGCGCGCCACTTTACTGTCTAGTTTATCGCTTGGTGCTTTGCGTACGCGACCAAATGGCATGATTAATACGCGTAGCGCACGGCCAATTACTTTGTTCGGGAAGTTTGCTAAGAATTCATCTACTGCCACTTCCGCTTGTTTCAAACTGTCTTGTAGACCCCAGTGTACTAATGGTAAATCTTCGACTGGACGGCCATCTTGCTCAAAACGTTTCAACGTCGCAGAGCTCAAATATAGCTGGCTTAGAATGTCACCAAGACGCGCTGATAGACGCTCTTTACGCTTCAAAGAGCCACCTAGCACTGCCATCGAGATATCCGATAGCAGAGCAAGGTTTGCACTGTAGCGGTTCAATTGTTGGTAGTAACGCTTGGTTGCATCTTTGGTTGGTGATGAAGAGCCCAGACCGTCGCTCAAACCAAACCAGATACTGCGCACTAGGTTACTCATTGTAAAGCTCACGTGACCAGCAAGCGCTTTATCAAATTTCTCGACAGCATTACTTGCTTCAGAATACGCCGCGTTCATTTCTTCAAGAACGTACGGATGGCAACGGATTGCGCCTTGGCCAAAGATGATCATTGAGCGTGTTAGAATGTTAGCACCCTCAACCGTTACTGCGATTGGCGCACCTTGGTAACCACGAGCTAGGAAGTTAGAAGGTCCCATACAGATACCTTTACCGCCTACGATGTCCATTGCATCTATGATGCTTTGCTGGCCGCGGTGCGTACAGTGATACTTCACGATAGCTGAGATTACTGATGGCTTTTCACCTAAGTCGATACCCGCAACGGTTAAGTTGCTTGCTGCATCCATCACGTAAGCATTACCACCCAAGCGTGCTAATGGTTCTTCAACTCCTTCCATATGGCCGATCGGCTGTTTGAACTGACGGCGAATACGTGAGTAAGCACCGGTTGCCATTGCCGCAGTTTTGATGCCACCTGTTGAGTTTGAAGGTAGCGTGATACCACGTCCAACCGACAGACACTCAACCAGCATACGCCAACCTTGGCCCGCCATTTTTTCACCACCGATAATGAAATCGATAGGAACAAAGATGTCTTTACCGCGCGTTGGACCATTTTGGAATGGTACATTGAGCGGGAAGTGTCGGTTACCAATCTCAACACCCTTGACATCAGTTGGGATAAGCGCACAAGTGATGCCAAGATCTTCTTTGTCGCCTAGCAAACCTTCAGGATCGCGAAGTTTAAATGCTAAGCCTAGTACCGTTGCGACTGGCGCTAGGGTGATGTAGCGCTTGTTCCAAGTCAGGCGCATACCCAGTACTTCTTTTCCTTCCCATTCGCCTTTACAGACCACACCGTAATCTGGAATAGATCCAGCGTCAGAACCCGCTTCTGGACTTGTTAGGGCGAAACAAGGGATTTCCTTACCTTCAGCTAGACGCGGTAAGTAATGATTTTTTTGATCTTCAGTACCGTAGTGTTGCAGTAGCTCACCTGGGCCCAAAGAGTTAGGAACACCAACGGTAGACGATAGAACGCCAGAAACACCCGTTAGTTTTTGTAGTACTAGTGATTGCGCGTATGCTGAGAACTCAAGACCACCGTACTTTTTCTTAATGATCATGGCGAAGAACTTATGATCTTTCAGGTATTGCCAAACTTCTGGCGGTAAGTCCGCGAGTTCATGGGTCACTTGGAAATCACTCACCATGGCGCACACTTCATTCACAGGGCCGTCTAAAAAGGCTTGTTCTTCCGCACTTAACTTAGGTGCTTGAATTGCGTGTAGCTTTTGCCACTCTGGTTTGCCTTTAAATAGTTCGGCTTCCCACCAGACGGTACCTGCGTCTAACGCTTCTTTTTCGGTTTGAGACATAGCTGGCAGCACTTTCTTGAAAAGCACTAACGCTTTGCGGCTAATTAAAGACTGACGTACGCCAGGAACCGCGAGCACAGCTGCGGCGAGAACGTAAATAGCCCAACCAATAACGCCGACAGTACCAGCTGCTGTAAGAGCCAGCATGGCTGCGGTGAGTAAGCTAATAGATTTCACGAGAGACATGCGGTGGTAGAGCGTAATGCCTAGCACGATCGCCATCGTGATGATTGAGAGCAAGATGTCCATATATATTTTCCTTTTCAGACTTTATAAGTTTTGTACGTCTGTATGTTAGGTAAGAGGTCTAACCAGTTGGTTTAAGTGTAATCAAAATATTAAGGAAATGTAAAACACAAGATTGGATAAAAAGTGATCTAAGTAGAGTTAAAATTCTAAAGTTGAGATTTGAGTGATGGTTTCATGAGCAAGTTGACAAGTTTATTACCATCACTAATCTAAATCTGTTGGTTCACTATCGACACTAATTCTCGTTTGTGGGTAAACTCAGAGTAATCAAACCCGAGTTCAGGTTTATGAAATGTCCGATACCAAATTGGTATCAGAACAATTTGCTCAGTGAGTCAAGAGCTGACTGAAGCCGAAATAATAAAGAGAACGTCTTATGTACCATGATCTGATTAGAAGTGAATTAAACGAAGCTGCTGAAGTGCTCAACAAATTTTTAAGCGATGACCATAACATTGCGCAAATCGAAGCAGCGGCGAAAATGATTGCTGACTCATTCAAACAAGATGGTAAAGTATTGTCATGTGGTAACGGTGGTTCTCACTGTGATTCAATGCACTTTGCCGAAGAGCTAACAGGCCGTTACCGAGAAAATCGTCCTGGCTATGCTGGTATTGCTATTTCAGATCCAAGCCACCTTTCTTGTGTGAGTAATGACTTTGGTTATGACTTCGTGTTTTCACGTTATGTAGAAGCGGTTGGTCGAAAAGGTGACGTACTGTTTGGTCTGTCGACTTCAGGTAACTCAGGTAACATCCTGAAAGCGATTGAAGCAGCACAAGCGAAAGGCATGAAGACGATTGCGCTAACAGGTAAAGATGGCGGCAAAATGGCAGGCCTTGCAGATATTGAAATCCGCGTGCCACACTTTGGTTATGCAGACCGCATTCAGGAAATTCATATTAAGATTATTCATATCATCATTCAGTTGATCGAAAAAGAGATGGAATAATCGTTTACGGCCACCGTTTCGAGCTGTGTTGTTAGGGAGTTTTTTAAACCATGTGTGAATTGCTCGGTATGAGCGCTAATGTTCCAACGGATATTTGTTTCAGTTTTACTGGGCTCATGCAGCGTGGAGGTCGAACCGGCCCACACCGTGACGGATGGGGGATCACCTTCTACGAAGGGAAGGGCTTTCGAACCTTCAAAGATCCCAAGCCAAGTTGTGAGTCTAAAATAGCAGAGTTGGTACAAAATTATCCCATCAAAAGTCGTGCGGTCGTTAGTCATATCCGACAGGCGAATCGTGGTGGTGTTAATTTAGAAAATACTCATCCCTTTACACGTGAGCTGTGGGGTAGGTATTGGACGTTTGCGCATAACGGTCAGCTCTCTGGCTATCAAGACTTACATACAGGCCGACATCGACCTGTCGGTGAAACAGATAGTGAACTGGCATTTTGCTGGTTGTTGAAGCAAATGGAAGATCGATATCCTGAGCCGCCAAAGGATATGGAGTCGGTATTCTTATATGTTGCTAAATGTTGTGATGAGCTAAGAGAGAAGGGTGTATTTAACATGCTTCTGAGTGATGGTGAGTATGTAATGACGTATTGCACCAATCATTTGTATTGGATCACAAGACGCGCACCGTTTGGAAAAGCTGCTTTGCTTGATGAAGATGTGGAAATTAACTTCCAAGAAGAAACCACGCCACATGACATCGTTTCTGTGATCGCAACTCAACCTTTGACGGGCAACGAAGCTTGGCAGCGTATGAAACCTGGCGAATACGGCTTGTTTCACCTAGGTGAACTAGTCAAAAATAATGCCTCTGAACTGGTAAATGTGCCGTTTTCGGCGGCTAAGCCGGGCAATCAAGCGCCAACCGAACCGTTAGAGTGATGGTCTCTTACTCTGAATATAAAAATAAAGCTCGCTTAATCGCGAGCTTTATTTTTATGCGTTTTAAGCCGAGGGCGGATACGGATGAGCATTCTTACTTTCTAGAGTGCTGGTAGTAGAGTCCTAGTCTCGCTAAGGCTTGCTGTAAAGACGTAACTGATAGAAATTTCTCATAAAACACCTCGTCAGTCTGAACGGTGAAGAACGAACCAGATTCAGAATCTACTTTCCGAGTGTTATGTTACTCAAGTGGTTATGGGATTTTTTAGAATGTTGGGTTTTAGGTTTCTAGTCTCACCATGGTTTTCTTGAATCAAGTTTATAAGTATTAAAACAACCAAGAGCAGCCCTCAGGCTGCTCTTTTGTGCTTGGAGTTTATTATTCAGGGCTACTCATCTGAGGCGTACCCATGTACGCCAAGCTCTGCGCCATCTAAATAGGCTTTACCATCCTTCATGATCAACCGCTCGTCTACCAGCCACTTAGCCACCATAGGGTAGATTCGGTGCTCCTGCGCCTGAACACGTGCTGCAAGTACACTAGCATCATCGTCTTCGAACACAGGAACTTTTGCTTGCAGTATGACAGGGCCACCATCAAGCTCTTCCGTTACAAAGTGCACACTCGTACCATGTTCTTTATCGCCAGCATCAATTGCTCTCTGGTGTGTGTGTAGCCCAGGATATTTTGGTAGAAGAGAAGGGTGGATATTGATCATCTTACCCATGTAATGAGAAACAAATGCGCTGCTCAGAATGCGCATGTAACCAGCAAGAATAATCACGTCTGGTTGGTATTCATCTATTTGACTCATTAGCTCTGCATCAAAGCTTTCACGCGAGCTGAATGCTTTAGGGTCGACAAAGTGACCGTCTACATCAAACTTTTTTGCACGTTCTAAACCAAAAGCATCTGCTTTGTTAGAGAACACGGCTGCCACTCGTGCGTTTGGCATGCTGTCTTCGCAAGCTTCCAAGATAGCTTGCAGGTTACTTCCGTTACCCGAGATGAGGACCACAAAGTTTTTTAGGGTATGGTTTTTCATGATGTCGAGAGCGCCTTGGTATTGTAGGTTGGAGTTATGTAGCTTCTAAACTACCTACTAATAGAATGGTTTTTAGTGTTCTAGATAGCAAAATGAGGACCTAGTCATCTAGTGTCCTCATTCTTCTTATCTTTTGAGCTCGATTTGCAAATTATTGGATTTCAACTTGCTCTTCGTTCGCGTCTGCTTGTGCGATTTGACCAATCACCCACGCGTTTTCGCCTTCTTCTTTAAGAAGAGCAACTGCTGCGTCTGCCTGGTCTTTCGGTAGTGCGACGATTAGACCTACACCACAGTTGAATGTGCGGTACATTTCGTGTGTGTCGACGTTGCCTTTCTCTTGTAGCCACTTGAAGATAACTGGCCATTCCCAACTGTTACCATCGATAACTGCTTTCGTGCCTTCAGGCAGTACGCGTGGGATGTTTTCCCAGAAACCACCACCAGTGATATGAGAAATCGCATGGATGTCGTGTTTCTCAATCATCTTAAGTGCTGACTTGATGTAAATTTTTGTTGGTTCTAGTAGGTGCTCACCAATAGTGCGGCCTGCTAGCTCTTCGCTCTTATCTGCACCAGATACTTCTAGGATCTTACGGATAAGGGAGTAACCGTTTGAGTGTGGGCCGCTTGAGCCAACAGCGATAAGTGCATCACCAGCAGCGACTTTCGTGCCGTCAATCACGTCTTCTTTTTCTACTACGCCAACACAGAAACCAGCTACGTCGTAGTCTTCGCCTTCATACATGCCCGGCATCTCCGCAGTTTCGCCACCAATTAGGGCACAACCTGCTTGAACACACCCTTCTGCGATACCTGAAACAACATCCGCTGCGGTATCAACGTCTAGTTTGCCTGTTGCGTAGTAATCTAGGAAAAACAGTGGCTCTGCGCCTTGCACGATAAGATCATTTACACACATTGCCACTAGGTCGATGCCAATCGTGTCGTGCTTGTTCATATCCAGTGCTAGGCGAAGTTTTGTGCCAACGCCATCAGTACCAGAAACCAGTACAGGTTGTTTGTATTTAGTTGGCAATTCGCATAGCGCGCCAAAACCACCGATACCACCCATAACTTCAGGGCGACGAGTGCGTTTTACCGCACCCTTAATACGATCCACAAGCGCGTTGCCTGCATCAATATCTACACCAGCGTCTTTATAGCTAAGAGAAGAGTTGTTACCACTCACAGGGAAGTCCTCGGTATTAAGTTGGATATGAAAACGGCGCTATTCTAACAGTGCTTAAACATAGATAGCAAACGTTTGCGTCTGTTTTTTTCTTTAGTGATTTATCCTGATATCCCTGTGAAAATCATGTATAATCTGAAGGTTTGTTTAAATATTGCCAACTATAGCCGGAGATGGACATGAAAGTTGTTGAAGTAAAGCACCCTCTAGTAAAACATAAAATTGGTCTAATGAGAGAAGGTGACATCAGCACAAAACGTTTTCGTGAGTTAGCGACTGAGGTCGGTAGCCTACTTACTTACGAAGCAACGTCAGACTTTGAAACAGAAAAAGTGACCATTGATGGTTGGAACGGTCCGGTAGAAGTAGACCAGATTAAAGGTAAAAAAGTAACCGTAGTGCCAATCCTACGTGCAGGTCTAGGCATGATGGATGGAGTTCTTGAGCACATGCCAAGCGCACGTATCAGTGTTGTGGGTATTTACCGTGATGAAGAAACGCTTGAGCCAGTTCCTTACTTCAACAAGCTTGCTTCAAACATCGAGGAGCGTATTGCGCTTGTTGTTGACCCAATGCTTGCAACAGGTGGTTCTATGATTGCTACGATCGATCTCCTAAAAGAGAAAGGTTGTAACCAAATCAAAGTGCTAGTACTTGTTGCTGCACCAGAAGGTATTGAAGCGCTAGAAAAAGCACACCCAGATGTTGAGCTATACACTGCGGCAATCGATGAGAAGCTTAATGACAAAGGCTACATCGTTCCGGGTCTAGGCGATGCAGGTGATAAGATCTTCGGTACTAAGTAATTCTTTGATGTATTACTATGACTGAACAGAAAAAGGCTTGGTGAAAACCAAGCCTTTTTTGTATCTACAAGAGGAGAAGAGTAAGACACGCCAACTAATAAAGCGGCGCAAACGAACTATTTCGCGCTTTCTTCTTCCATTTGTGCGTTATCCACAACGTGGTTTTCACCTAAATCGTTTGGTAGCACAAGGTTAAGAATAATTGCCACGATACCGCATAGGCTCACACCTTGTAGACTGAACTCACCAATACCGAAAGCCATACCACCAATGCCAAACACAAGTGTTACGGCAACAATCACTAGGTTACGAGACTTATGTAAATCAACGTTATTCTTGATCAGTGTGTTGAGGCCTACCGTTGCGATGGAGCCGAACAGCAGAATCATGATGCCGCCCATAACAGGAACTGGAATCGTTTGAAGAACCGCACCTAGCTTACCTACCAATGCAAGTACGATTGCGGTGATTGCTGCCCAAGTCATGATCACAGGGTTAAATGCTTTGGTTAGCATTACCGCTCCTGTTACTTCACTGTAAGTGGTGTTTGGTGGAGCACCCACCATCGAAGCTGCGATAGTTGCCACCCCGTCACCTGCGATTGTGCGGTGAAGGCCTGGTTTTTTCAGGTAGTTTTTACCTGTAACGTTTGAGATAGCAAGCATGTCACCTACGTGCTCAACCGCAGGTGCGATAGCGACAGGAATCATGAACAAAATTGCGTTGATATTGAACTCTGGCGCGGTGAAGTTTGGCATGGCTAGCCAAGCCGCTTGCTCTACAGGAGTGAAATCAACCACCCCGTAGAATAGAGAAACAGAGTAACCAGCAAGAATACCACCAACAATAGGAACGAGCTTCAAAAAGCCTTTTGCAAAAACGCTGAGTACAATGGTTGTGAGCAGTGAGACCGCCGAGATAATGATCGCAGCATCACCATTAACTAGCTGTGCAGCTCCATCACCAGTTTTACCTACCGCCATGTTCACTGCTGTTGGGGCAAGGCCAAGGCCGATAACCATGATCACAGGGCCAACGACAACGGGCGGGAGAATTTTATGGATAAATCCAACACCGCGCACTTTGATCATAGCCCCTAGAGCCACATAAACTAAGCCCGCTGCCATCAAGCCGCCCATCGTTGCACCGATACCCCAAGTTTGGATACCGAACATAATAGGAGCAATAAACGCAAAAGAAGAGGCAAGGAAGATGGGAACAGAACGTTTAGTCATTAACTGGAAGAGGAGAGTACCGACACCGGCACCAAAGAGGGCTACGTTTGGATCAAGGCCAGTTAGGAGCGGCACAAGCACCAAAGCACCAAAAGCGACAAAGAGCATTTGAGCGCCTTGTAACGCGTTTTTCATAATAATTCCCTATTTTCAAGATACGCAGACAAATCCGGCGAATACTATCATCCTGCAATCGTTTGCAATGTTGCATAGATCAAACTTTCGATTGAATTTTTCCCATAAATAGCACTTTTGAGAGTTGCTTGCTTGCAAATTGTCCTCTTTTACGTGTCTTGCGTGAAGATGAAAAATGGACAGCCTAACTTGTTGAGATAGCTTAATAAGCAATGAGTTTATTATAAAAAATAGCACTGAAGCGCTGGTTGAGGCCCGAGTTAACAAAGCTGGTCATAATACAGACAATTTACTCAGTACTTACCTTGCTCAAGATTTGATAGTTGCTTATTATTCGGGTTCTTGTTCAGAGGATTATAAAAACTATGCGCTATTTAGCTCTCTTACTGATAGGTTGGTTGTCCCTACCAGTATATGCATTAACTCAGGTGGATATCTATCGTGCCGAAGTGGTTATCGACAGTGAGCAGAACGACGGTGAGTCTTTGGCTCGTCAACAAGGTATGCAGGATGTGATTATTCGAGCGACCGGTTCTCAATCCTCTTTAAGCAATCCAGTGATTAAAAAGGCACTTAGCTCAAGTGCGCGTTACATTTCTCAACTGAGCTATGGACAGGTTGATGGAAAAGCGAGCTTAAAAATGTTGTTTAACAACGACCAAATCAGCTCTCTTTTAACACAAGCACAATTGCCATCTTGGTCGCCAAATCGTGCCAATATTTTAGTTTGGATGGTTGAAGAACAGGGTTACGATCGTAACATTGCGTGGGAACATTCTGAATCTTCAAATGTTGCAGCACTTCGTAGCGCAGCGAAACTAAGAGGCCTACCAATCACTATCCCGGTTGGGGATTTTGATGATGTAACCGGTGTTAATGTCTCTGATCTTTGGGGCGGCTTTATTGAGCCAATTGGTCAAGCCAGCCAGCGCTACCCAGCTGACGCCGTTTTGGTTGTACGAGCTCAAGGTGAACAAATTCGTTGGACACTCTACGACCAGTCGCCAACGAGAATTGTAGAAGCGCAACGTTCTCCGCGCAGCGGGTCTGCATCAGGTGCTAATGCTATTGCAGAAATGGTGGATGGCATCGCAGACTACTATGCAAGTAAGAGTGCAGTTGTGGTTTCAGGAAAGTCTTCAAAAGCGCTAGCAGTGAAAGTCCTTAATGTAACCTCTGCCACGGACTTCTTCCGTTTAGAGAATGCGTTAAAACAACTTAATTCGGTTGCGGGTACAGAGATTAAGCGTGTTCAAGGGGACGAGTTAACGCTCAACATCCACCTTTTGGCATCACAACAAGCTTTTGAGAAAGAAGCTTCTTCTATTTCTCAATTAATGGTTTTTGAAGATCCTTTAGGTGAAGTTGATGCCCCAGCTTCAACTCAAGAAGAAGAGCCATTGGTTCAGAGTAATGAAGCAAAAGACGCCGCGACGCCAAAAGAAGCGCAGCCTGAAGTACCAGTAAATGTTGTGGCAGAAGCAAGTGACGAAACACAGCCAACTCAGCCGATGATTGTGGAGCCTGTCCGAGAACAGTATGACTTGATCTACGAGTGGCGCTCGGCATCGTAATCGCCTTCGTAGCGTTCCAGGCGTGAAACGCAAGGATCAAAGACCAATGTGGTAAGCATAAAAAAGAGTCGCAATAGCGACTCTTTTTGTTTTCTAAATTCGTATTCGAACCAATGATCAGTGATTGACTGCAATTGGCGTTATTTATTGAATTTCGCTTTTTCTTCTTTTTCTACTTGAGAGAGGCGTTTCAACTTAAGACCTAGCTCTTTGCCTCTCGCTCTAGCAAACAAAATATTGCCAGCGAAACCGAGTGAAGTCAGTATCAGTTCCACTGCCGCAAGCCAGCGTTCACCCCCATCCACATAAAGGATGGTCAGCGCATGCAAGAAATACAGCATAAGAACAAAGTTAGCCCAAGCATGAGTGTAAGGCTTACCAGCTAAAATACCAGGTAACGGAAGTAGTAGCGGAATACACCAAGCAATAGCAAGTGTTGTGCTGCTGAGGTGAGGGTGAGGGGATAACGCAAGCTGCCAAATAGCGACCCAGGCTAATAAGGCTAAGTTGCCAAATAAAGCCAGGTAACGATAGGTTTTAGCCTGTGTACCGAGTGGTGTTTGGTCTAAAGAGTCAGACATCGATTAACTATCCTTGATTTTACTAACAGACTTTTAGTTTTAACGCTGCAGTTGCCAGCCTTTTGCCTAATTGTTGTGCCAGGCGAATCTCTTCACTGCTTAGGGTTGCCTCATGGCCTACACTGCTGGCGCCATACGGAGTGCCTCCGGACTGCGTAGTGTGTAACTCTGGCTCGGAATAAGGAATGCCCAAAACCATCATCCCGTGATGCAATAAAGGGGTCATCATGCTTTGTAACGTTGTTTCTTGACCACCATGCATCGAGGACGAAGAGGTAAAGACACAAGCAGGCTTATCGATTAAGTCACCACTGACCCATAAAGATGTAGTCTGATCCCAGAAGTGCTTTAAAGGCGCAGCCATGTTGCCAAACCAGACGGGACTGCCAAACGCTAGACCGTCGCACGTTTTCAGTTCCTCTAGAGTAACAATTGGATCAGAAGGGGAGTGTGAGTGAGGTGACAATTCTTCAACTGTACGCAAAATTGCTTGGCATTGAGGAGTCGATTCGACTCCTCTTGCTATTTGTCTTGCCAGTTGTTTTGTCGAGCCATGACGGCTGAAATACAAAATAAGGATCTGGCAATCCATTTATAAAATATCCAACACTTGCTCTGGTGGGCGACCAATTTTTGCTTTGCCGTTGGCAACGACTACCGGACGCTCAAACAACTTTGGATTTTTCGCCATTGCTTCGAATAATTGCTCATCGCTGACGGAGTCTTCGCCTAAGCCAAGCTCTTTATATTCAGTTTCTTTAGTGCGCATCATTTCACGTACAGATGAAAAGCCAAGCTGGGCGTACAGCGCTTTTAGTTCATCCACGTTAAGTGGTGTGTCTAGGTATTTGACGACTTCCGGTGTAACACCATTTTGCTCAAGCAGTTCAAGTGTTTGACGGCTCTTTGAGCAACGAGGGTTGTGATAAATCACGACTGACATGGTTTTCTCCATTTCGTTATTGTAATGCCATGAATCGATCTCTTTGGATCATGAGTTGGTCGATACGGGCATCGTATCGCGCTTGCTCTAAGCTGCCCAACTTGGCCATTTTACTTGCTTCACTATAATATTGAATCGCTTTATTCCAATTTGCTCGCAATGCCAAAATTTCCGCTCGAGCAGCCAATTCTTCATCGCTACGCCCTAGCGCGTGGTAGCTCTTCGATATTAGGTGCCAGCCATTTGTATCTTCAGGATAGTCATGAGTGTATCTTTGAAGAACTCGCGTGGCTTGATCGTTTTTATTGTCCTCAAGTAGCGCATTGGCGTAGTTAATGGTTAATACTTTATTTTGAGGGTTACGAGATAACGCTTTACGGAGCATCTCGGTCGCTTTTTCTGGCTGCTTCTTCTCGATATATAAATCCGTCATAGCGTCCAAGTAAAACGGGTTACTTGGGTCTTGTTCCAGTAACTTTTTCAAAATTGGTTCCGCTTGAGATAGGCGTTTATTGTCTAAATGCACGAGTGCTCGACCATAATCAAAAGCAGGTGTAATGTCCGCAGAGGCTTTCTTTTGAGTTCGCTCAAACCAGCTCAGGGCGGCTTGTCCATCAATGCCAGCGTAACGAGCCACAATGCGCGCGCGAGCTAGATGATAGTCTATTGAAGGCACAACACGCATTGGAGGATAGGTTCTTGCTCGCGCACGGCTATCGGTAATTCGATCTTCAGGCAGAGGGTGAGTCAGGAGCATTGGTGGCGGTTTACTCGCATAACGATACTCATCAGCAAGACGGCCAAAAAACCTTGGCATTGCTTGAACATCAAAACCGGCTTTTGCTAGTGTCGAAATACCAAAGCGATCCGCTTCTTTTTCGTTTGCACGAGTGTAGTTGATTTGACTTTGCATGTTGCCCGCGGTTGCTGCTGTAATTGCAGCCATCCCCGCTTCGGGTGAGGCAATTGAAAGCAGTAGTGCCCCCGCAAGTGCGGCTAATGTGGCCGGAGAGCGGCGTGCTTGTTCTTCCATACTCCGAGCAAGATGACGTTGTGTGACGTGCGCTATCTCGTGAGCGACAACAGAGGCCAGCTCACTTTCTGAACGAGCATGAAGAAACAACCCAGAATGCAGCGCTACATAGCCACCAAAAAATGCGAACGCGTTGATATTACGGTCGCGAATCATAAAGAAGTGGAACGGCGTTTTTACATCATTCGCATTGGCCACTAATTTGTGCCCAAGAGAGTCAATATATTCATTGATGACAGGGTCATTAACGATAGGTTTACTGGCTCTGAGCATACGCATATAGGCGTCGCCATAAATCAACTCTTGGTCTATTGAAAGCGTGCCACCAGCAGCTGTGCCAATGTCTGGCAAGTCAATGCTATTGGCATAAGTTGTCGGCGAACTGATGGCAGCAGCAAGACATAAGCAAACTAGCGAGCGAGTGCGTTTTAACATACGTTTAAAAGGTTCTCCAAAATACATAAGCATGTGGTTACAGGTCGAGAGCCTATTAACAGCGCCACATACGTTTTGGTTATCCGTGAGGATATAAGCTAACAGTAAGACCGGAAATAAATGAATTGGTTTCGTAAATTATTTTACATCCGAGCTATTTCAGCATGTGGTTAAATCATGTCAGAAGTGCTAGCACCAGCTCAAAAAGCCGTTACAATACAACCCTATCATAAGTGCAGAGCAATACAATGGAATCCATGTTACTTGATTTGCGTGAGCAACGTTGTCCTATGGCACTGTTACTTGCAAAGCGTCATGCTGCTGAGGTCTTTCAAGGAGAAGCAAAGCAGTATCATCAACTTGTCATTCAAGTAGTGGACAACAGCTCTAAACGAGACATTGTGAACTATCTTAGTGCCCAAGGGTACTCGGTTGATTGCCAATCTACATCAGAGCACTACACATTGACTGTCTTCAATAAGGAATCCGCATAAGATGTTTGAAATGGTTAGTCGTTGGTATAAACGACGTTTCTCTGACCCTCACGCAGTAAGTCTCGTCGCGATCTTGCTGTTTGGCTTTATCACCATTTACTTCTTTGGACACTTGATTGCGCCATTACTTGTCGCGATCGTTTTGGCTTATCTACTTGAATGGCCAGTTGTCAAAATGTGTCGTATGGGCGTGCCGCGCACTTTGTCGGTTATTATCGTGATCTTGGTCTTTGTCGGGTTAATGTTAATTGCGTTGTTTGGCTTGGTTCCGACGATTTGGACTCAGGTCGGTAATCTAATTAACGATATTCCGAACATGTACAACGGGCTACAAAAGTTTATTGTCACATTGCCAGAGCGCCATCCTGAACTAGCCAATTTAGAAATAGTAGAAACCGTGGTGACGAACGCCAAAAACCAAGCACTGGGGCTGGGTGAAAGTGTCGTCAAAGGGTCGCTTGCTTCATTAGTTAGCATTGCAACGCTAGCGGTATATTTGATCTTAGTGCCACTCCTTATCTTCTTTTTGCTTAAAGACAAAGAAGAAATGCTGCGAATCGCAAGCGGTATTCTGCCGAAAAACCGTAAATTGGCGAATAAAGTTTGGCATGAAATGAACGAGCAGATATCAAATTACATTCGCGGTAAAGTGTTAGAGATTTTAATCGTGGGCGGTGTGAGCTACGTGACTTTTGCCCTTTTAGATCTTCGTTACTCGGCGTTGCTTGCCGTAGCCGTTGGTCTGTCGGTTTTGATTCCTTATATCGGTGCGGCGGCTGTTACTGTACCTGTTGCTATCGTTGGTTTGTTCCAATGGGGTTTAACGCCTCCGTTTTATTGGTTGTTGCTTGCTTACGGTATTATCCAGGCGCTGGATGGTAATGTGTTGGTTCCTGTTCTGTTTTCCGAGGCAGTAAACTTACACCCAGTTGCTATCATTGTGGCTGTATTAGTCTTTGGTGGGCTGTGGGGTTTTTGGGGGGTGTTCTTCGCCATTCCTTTAGCGACATTAGTCAAAGCCGTATGGCATGCATTACCAAGCACGGAAGAAAACGAACCTGTCGAACAAGAGTAGTTGTTACCAAAGGTACGATGGTTAAAAGAAAGCCCAGCAGTTTGCTGGGCTTTTTGTTTGTAGAAAAACAATAGCGTTTAAGCGTTTTCGTTTAAGTAGTTTAATACGACTTCGTGGTGATCTTTGGTTTTGAACTTGTTGAACACATGTTCGATCACGCCTTCTTCATTGATCAGAAAGCTAATGCGGTGAAGACCGTCGTATACTTTGCCCATGGAACTGTACCTTTGGAAATTTTTTTAGACTAAATCTTTGACGATTTTCAACAAACTCTATATTTAACAGTTAGTTAGGTTGATAATTTCTCTTTTTGAACCTCAATTATAGCAGTTGTCATAATTTTTTGTAAATTGGGCTCATTTTGACGCTTTTCCAAGTGCAAACTTGTCATAAAAACTAAGTCGTTGCTATAAGTTGAAGTTGATAGTCATTACGATGGGAGCGCTTGGTGATCACATATACTTGTCGCCCAACTCGCTTTTGGACAGATACGTGTTTCGGGAAATTGAATATTAGCAATTCACAAATAACTATAAGTATGGAAAGTCGTTTAGTTTAGTATCCAGTATGGATTGTGCAGATCACCACTGGGTGAAGCAAAAAAATTAAACAAACAATCGGATAGAAATCTGTTGATGGCGCATCAACAAGTTTACGTGGTCGAGAGTTGTAGACGATATTTAAATGAGATCAAATAGACATTGAAGGTGACACTGCCTTTGAGCGATTCTAAGCACTCACAGGATAATTGTACCTGGAGGATAGGTCTGCCGCGCCTTTCACTATATTTGCGACAGAACCCATCTAACGACTTAAAATATCACTAAATGATACGGCATTTGCCATTTTCTAAGTCGCTTATGAATTTTTTATACTTACCAATTTCGGTAGTATCATTTTCAATATATAGAACAGAAATTAACTCATTTCTTTTATATTTTCGTTCATGAATCACCTGTTTAATAGGTGTGTTTTTAATTATGACACCTTTAACGTTTTTTCGTATATTGTCTATTTCTTTCATACTAAGCCTAGTATGAGCAACGTTCTCAATGGTTATTTTATCTAGTAGGTTATCGAGTTCTTTAGCTAGTGATACCTTTTTATCAGTAATTTTTGAACGGATCATTCTAATGTACATTATTCTTATAAGAATGATCTTAGTTGAGGTTGATGAGAGAACATCTAGGCTATGAACCAAGTCTGATAGTGATATTGCTTGTTCATCTTTACCTTCATCATATAGTCTTGTTATTTCACGTTCAAAAATCTCAGCATCGATTATTTCTGGTGTCGAGCTATAATTTTGAATACCTTGAAAGTATAAAGATCTTGCTTCTTCATTGTGTGGTTCCAAATATGTAGAAAACTTATTACACAAAAATTCATATTCAGGGTCTATAATTTCTCTATCTAATGATTTAATAAAGTTTAACGTAGATATCCACCTTTCCTTTTTAGACTCACTTTGTAAATCAAGTACAATACACATGATTAAGTTGTGGAAAAAATCAATATTTAGTGATTCTGACTGTTCAATTATTTTTTGTATACATTTTAGATATTCTAAAAATCTATCATCATCAAGACTTTGAGATAGGTTTATAAAAAACTTTATATGAGTGTCTTTCAATAAGTATGGATTGGAATTTTTATTAGAAGTGTGGATTTTTTTACTCTCATTAATTTTTCTGAATATAGAGTCCCAAAATAAATCACAGTCTTCATCTTTTTCATATCGCATAATAGAAGGAACTATAACATCCAGTCCAACAGCATACTGACATGCACTATCTATATGATGTTCAGAACTGATATTATCTAGTTCTTTAAGAATCATACTTGCAATATATAACACTTCCATAATTGAATTCTTTATATCTATTGAAGATTCATTTTCAACTGATATAGATAATTCCTGAATTATTGATTTACAAAGTCGTATTATTTCATCGGTATGATTACTATTAGATTTTAACAGAGCTAGACAATAATCTACTGTTGCTCGATATTTCAATAAATCTAGCTCATCGCCATTTACTAAAGTTGATAGCTCTTCGATAGCTGCCTCTATAGAGTTTGTTTTAAAAAAACTAAACCCAAGCATCCAAGAAACTTCTCTTTGATCTATTTTTTCTACGTCTTTTAATAACTTACAATACTTAATAGTATCAGTATATTTAGCATTAAATAGCGTACAAGCAGCTAGCTTGTAACGAATAAAGTCCAACTTTTCATCGTTGATTTCAGAGTCAATTAATGTCAGAAACTGCTTTTCAGCGGCTATGTACTCTTTTTTATTGAATAGGTCTAGTGTTGACTCAATAGATGCAGAACTATTTATACTTAGACTACTTAACCAAGTTTCAGATAGACTTGCTTCAACTACTCTATTTTTAAATGCTACAGATTCGCCAGCTTCAGATGGAGCAGCAATGCCCGCTAAATATAACTTAGACCTTATGTGATCGGATACTGGTTTATTATAGTGCATTGAAAATAGACCACTTTGTAAGTCTTTATCAGCAGATGCGAGAACTCTTATATGATCTATTGGTGGTCGATCAAAATTTGAAAGATATAGGTCTTTTATTACAGAGTTAATTGAATCAATATCAATATTTATACCAGCTTTTACCTTGTCTTCTATAGTAGATAAAACTTCCCATGACATTCTAGGATTTCCCTGAATCCAATGATAAATACGCTCGATGATAATATTGTTCAGTTCTAATTTGGACTTCTCGACAAATAAACGAAACTCACTAAGGCTAAAATCGTTTAAGAATATTTTTTGACCAATGTTAAATGGTGATATAGATTTATCTTTGATTATCTCACTTGGTTCGGCAACACCAGATATTATATATGTTAAACGCTTTAACTCTGGGAAGTTTACTCGTTCAAAATATACACTTCTAATATGTGCGAATATTTTATCAGAGTAATCTGCTGAAGTGAGGGAATCAATCTCATCAAGGTTGATAATTAGTTTTCCAGAAAGTTTATTTAATATCTTTCTTATTTCAAATCCATGTTCTTTATGTGATGGTATTTTTCTGTTGTTTCTTCTGTTTTCTATTTCTTCTTCTATATCTTCCAATTTATCATAGTTAGATTCAATGATTGTGTCTATTATACTTCTAAAACACTCTCTTGCGGTATTAAAACGATTAGATAGATCTATATAAGCAAAGATATCATTCTCAGTTTCAAGTTTTCTTTTTGTATGGATTAATAAATTTGTTTTACCCATTTGTCTAGATACTAGTATGTATCCAGGCCTCCCCATATCATTGACTATTTGCTCAATCTGTCTATCTGCATCTCGTTCTATGTATAATTCTCTAGGAATTATTGTTTCTGATATTAATTTTTTAGTCATGATCTAGCCTTTAAAATGTCTAATGACTCTCGATAGTGGCTTTTTAACTTCCTAGGTGAACCTTCTATAAGTTCAATATCAACATTAGGTAGGTTATCAATATGCAAATGTCTGTTTATTATTTTGTCTAATTCAATTAGATCTTCTTTATTCCAGTAACCAAGAGAGAATATACTAAAGTTGTCTGATATCTTTTCAAACTCCGTTCCAACTAGAGAGTCAGGCTCAAATATAGAAGATAATACTAGTTTGAAATTTTTAATTTCTTTTAATTTTACCAATATAGAGTAGATGCATTGAGAAAATTCTTTAAATGCACAATGATCACTGATTGGTATTTCTTCAATAAATAAAACAAAACCATCAGATTTACATTTATTTCGTATGATCAACTCTATATTATTTAAAATTACAGATATTCGTTCGGAATCATTTATTATGACATTTTCATCGAGATCGTAGGCAATACTTGTAAACATTTGTTGAATATTTTCATTTATAGAGGTACCTAAAGAAATATATTGAAAGTCAACTCCGTTTTTGAATAACATTCTTTGAATAATAGCAGTTTTTCCAACACCAGATGGGCCACAAACCCATAGTCCTGATAATCTGAATTTATTTAAGATTATTTGATCTACATCTCTATGTAGGTAAAAGTTTTCTTGATTAGGGCTATATAAATCGAAAAGGACATCTTCCTTGGAGTCATCTGTTTTTGCTGATGAACTTATTAATTTTATTTTACAGAAATCATTTCTTTCAATAAAGCCCCAGAGTACTTTGTGTGATTGGCTATCTTCATTTTCTGGCTTTACGATAGATGAATGATCTGTTCCTGCTATAAGTTTAGCTTTACCAAAGTAGCGTGCGGCTGACTCCTTGGATACAACTCGGTGTTTTGAATGATTTAACAAGGTCAAATGAAAAGGAGACTTATTTTCGTAGCACTCTAAACCGACAATATCAAGCTTAGATGATTGCAATAACTCTTTAAATCTACCATCAAGATCATCTAATAATGCACTTCCCCAAGCTAGTTCTTGAGCTAGTTGGTTTTTGAATCGTTTTGCAATCCAACCTAAGCTAGTTGCCATCCGAGAGCCAAAAGAAGGAGATGCATATAGTGCCAATCCAATTTTCTTTCCAACAAAGTTGTCTGATTTTGACTCTAAAATATACCTTGCAATTATTCCACCAGTACTGTGAGTTACGAAAATGATATTACTTTTACTTAGAGCTGGACTTCTCATGTATTTGTCGGTTTGGCTAATATGATCCCAAACTTCGTCTGAGCAGTTTTGAACTCCATAATCATTTGAGTCTATTGATGTATAAAAGTTGGCTAGAAATATATC
This sequence comes from Vibrio sp. YT-16, assembly GCF_033337405.1. Lineage (NCBI taxonomy): Bacteria > Pseudomonadati > Pseudomonadota > Gammaproteobacteria > Vibrionales > Vibrionaceae > Vibrio > Vibrio sp. YT-16. The sequence goes on along the minus strand of NZ_JAWOQQ010000001.1, from coordinate 450,286 downwards.
AATTCCATTAAATCTAGGATCGCTTGCGATTAAGTCAGGCCAGTAGCGCTGATTCTTATCGTTGAACCAGCATTTTTTACTACTAGAAAATAATCCATGGATAAATATTATGACAGTATTACTGTTTGAGTACCTTAACCAACCATTTTCTTGGACGTTCAAATTATGCCTTAAAGCTTTGATTTTTAACTATGATACAGCGCTCGCATCATTAAAATCAATGAACAGTGTCAGTCCTGTTTAACAATTCTGAAATTTCATTATTTAAAGAGAATTGCGTTAGGTCATCAAGATTCCACTCTAATCGCTCTATGTAGGGCTGTAACACGCCTATCAAAATCCTTACCATGTCTATCAAAAGCAATTGAGCTATTCTCATGCCTAACAATGCCCTGTACAAAGCAGCTCTCACGGTGGCGTCTTGCTTGAAGTAGTTGATAACAGTATGTCAAAAAGAATGAAAGTCATGCCCCTTGTCCAAACCAAGATTTGATTTAAATCGAGCAAACCACTTCGAAGCGTTACCACCAAATCCATTTGTTTTCTGTATAGGGTAGTTCTGAGAAAACTCTCTCTTCATTTGATGCCACATAATCTAAAAAGCCTAATTCGATTAGCTTTGAATGGATTGGGACTAAACGTCTAGCTGAATCATTTTTTAGTCTCTGGCCTTCAAGAGTGTCAGAGAAGCTAAGACAGCAAATATTGTCTGTTTTTGTATGTCGGTACAGTGATGCTGTGCTAGCTCATTGAGTGTTGCACCAGTGAGTTCTCTCTGAAATTAGATTTTATAGTCTTTATTATTCCTGGTAAGAAGATAAGTGCTCGACAAGTAAACTGAAGGTTTTCGGAATCTCTTTTGCGCCCCCCCCCTCAGATAAATGTACTTTGAACCGTCGATTTCGAATAACTTTTTGTAGGGCAATTTCACATTAACAGGATGTGCATGAGTAATGGCACTAAGCAGAAATGGGGCAATTTCGTGCCAGTGATTTTGCTAAATTAGCAATCCATAAATTACTTTAGCTATGGAAAAGTCGCTTAATGGTTTGTCCAGTATTAATGGTGCAGATCATATCAGTGGGATGAATCCTACGTTGACATTTGAACTAGTTACTTAAATCACAGCTACCCTTGTGATAACTTAGTTTGATAAGTAATTGTTCAAAGTGGGCTGTCAGAATGGGATTATATAAACAGCATATACTGGGTCTTTTGTTCTTGTTACCTAGCATGACCTTAGCTCGACAATTGCCATTTGGCTTCGATAGTGGAACAACACAGTTTGAAATCCCCTATCCTGTAGTAGAAGTGCAGAATCTGACGGACTATTGTCCTATCGCCAGCAGCCAGTTGGTTGGGAAAAGTATTCCTTTTGCTAAGCGAGAAAGCATTATGGACTTTACGTCTGTGGATTTTGATAGACTCAGAACATCTGAAGAAATAGACAGATTTAATGAGGTTCCTTCTGGCTTTTATAGAAATGCCAAGGAACATCTTGTTAATTTTTATAAGAAGTCAAAAAAATATGAGTTTGATGTTAAGCTAGCAACGGCTTTTAGTTCTTCTGATACGTTCAAGCAAGCACTGGCAGAGATTCCAGATGATATATATCAATATCAAAAAGTGTTTGATGTTAACGGCACTTTAGTTTGCGGTGAGTTTATTAACGATGAGCTATGGTCTATTTCGTTCACCCCTGAAAGTACCAAAAAGTTTTATCTTATAAGCGCTGATATTAAAAAAAAGTATAACAAAAAAGGTCTTTTAACTAAATGGTATGCAGATTGCGATTTGTTTAAATTTAGTTCAAAGGATGAGTGTGTATTAGTTTCAAATTCAGTAAATCTCCAGCAAGGTATGTCAGTTTCCTACCTTTTAAAAGCGCCAGAACAAAAAGGATTTGGCATTTATGACCAAGAGGAGCGGCAATATGATGGTCTACCTATTTCAAGAGAAAGCAATGAGATAATACGTTATGCTGACTGGGATCTAGAAAGAAATCATTGGGACTCAAACAAGGCTGCTTGGCATAGTTTTATCTCTCGTTATGCCAAGCCTATCAGAACTATTTATGAGCAAGAAATATTAAAGCACAATGATTCAGTAAAAGAGTTCTTAGACCCGTTTTGATTTGTATTGAATAAGTATTTGTATTGAAAACAACGATTAAAAGTGCCTCTTTTGAATGGTTGTGGGAGATTCCGTGCATCGGTGTTGTGTGGTCTACCATTAGTAAAAGTCTGGGTAATTTCTGACGGGACTTACTAACGATTTGTTGCACAAACTCGAAATGGGGCAAAGACGTGTTTGCCTAGATCGGCGTCAGCACGTCTTTGGACAAAACCCTGTAAGTTACATTACTAAATTAGAACGTAACGGATTAGCTCACGTATGGAGAGGTAACGCTCCACTGAAAATAAAAACGGCTAGCGAGAATAACTCAAACTAGCCGTTTATTTTATGTTCACGTTATTAAAAACCTAAGATAGAACGCTTGTTCTTCTTTAGGTGTTTTAGGTACGGGTCTTCCTTAGCATCATAGCTCTTTAAGTGATCTATTCCTGCAAGTAATCCATACTCCTCTTCTGCCTGCTTAAGGGCTTTTTGAATGATCGAATCTTTAGAATGTAGACTGACTTTTGTCTTTGCAACCCTTGGTCGACCTATTTCCTCAACTGTAAAATATCGTCTAGCTTTGGTGAGCTCTCGAATCTGAACCCCAATGTCTTGGTGCTTCACTATATATGAGTTTGGTGTACTGTTTTCCACAACAGCTGCGATGTTGCATGCAACAGACTGCAGATCGTTTAACTGCTTTTCCCGGTGCGCGTTAATCAAACTCTCTAACGCCTTTTTTCTCTCTATAGTTCTGCGTCTCTTTGCCGATTTCAGCTTCGCATTAGAGTCATAAGATTTGCTGGAGTTAGATGTTGATGGCGCATCATCTTCCTTATATGCGTCATATAATTTTTTTGCGCCATACGCTAATGGTATAACCGCCAACCATAAAGCCATTGTTTTGCACCCTTTAAACTTGAAAGAGGGTCCTGCAATGAACACAGGCCCCTCTTGTAATGATTAAGCCGTCTTAGATTCAAACTTTCCAGTTAGTAAGTCACGAATCTCAACTAGAGCTTCAACAGAACGCTTTAATTCATCAATCTCATAGTCTGTAGCTGCATCTTCCTTCAGCTTATTGATGTACTCTTCGGTTTGTTCTACCAGTTCATCTAGACCAGCCTGAATTGCAGTCTCAGTATTGTTCCAGAACTTAGCAATGCAATCTTCAATTTGGTCCCAAACGTTTTCCTTTTTGATTGCTTCAGCAACCTTTTTAGCGAGGCTTTTCTGCCATGAACTACCCATTAAACGATAAACCATATATCCAATCGCAGCTGCAATGGCAATACCGATAGTGATCGGGCCACCAAGAGCCGCCACGAACGATGTAACTGAGGTTACGCTACTGGCAAGTCCTAACGAAACAAGTACACCCGCAGCTTTACCAACTAGGATGTAAGCCCCTAAGTTGCTTGCAATCGTAGATACATATAGTGCCATTGCACCTAGACTTCCTAGTCCGGCCATACCACCAACAAATGCTGCGCGGGAGTTAAATTCAGAAACATCGATATCAAGCCCCCCAATTTCTGAGTCAATAGAAGCCTTTGTCATTTTAGGAGCTGCTTCTTGCCATCGCACCAGAAGGGCGTCCACCTCATTTGAGACAACTTTACCGCTAGATTTTAGGTTACTCTCAAGTTTAGAGGTGATCAGTTGGCTGAAATAATTGCCAATTTCTGTTTGAGCTTCTTTCTTGTCATCATAAGTTTCGGTAATAAGCGTTTCCAAACCTTCCGCAGATGAATTGTACTGATAGAAGGTCTTCATATCAGAAAGATCTTTTTTCTTACGGTCAGCACAAGATGCAATAAGTTCCTCGAAATCGGCCTTTATTTTAGAAGCCTGCTTACGAAATCGCGCATCCTGTTCATTGACCTCATTTACACGGTCAACACTTGATTGCTCTTTGTCTTTCAATGATTCAATAGCAACCGCTAGAACCTTATCTGCTTGAGAGTAAATATTCTTGATATTTTGCTCTACGATAGCAGCATGATTCTCATTCAGGTAATCTGCCATTTCATCGACTTGACGGATAAGCGATGTACGATATAGCTCATTCTCTCGCCAGAACGGTTGTGTACGAGCAGTCAGTTCCTGAGATTCTGGTGCTTCATCGATATAACCATCTTCTATCCAATGATTGAAAATTAGCTTATCTAGCTGCTTTTTCACGCGTTTAAACGTCACTTTACCAACCATAGAAACATCATCAGCATTTAGATCGCTATGACAGTGCGATTGGACGAATAATAGATGCTTCAGAGGATTATTTTTATCAACTGGTGGGCGCTGACGGATGATATTTGCTGCAAAGCCCAAATCACTTTCCTTAAAGAAACCAGCGTGCATAGACAAGAATACAACACCATCAGCTAGCTCTACACCACCAAGCGCTTTTTCTGTGTCGCTGTCGTCTTCACTGTTTAGATCCCCAGGAGTATCCATCAACCACACTTTTTTGAGGATAGGCGCATCCATGAACACGATTGCTATGTACGCATCGTTCTCAAATGATTCATCATAATTGTGTACGCCTAAACGGTCTAGAATATCGGTACCGCCTTGTTCTATCAGGTACTTATTGACCAGTTCTTGAGAATGAATCATGTATGGCTTAAAACCTTTACGGAAGATTGCCACTTGGCCATTGATTATGGATGGTTGATCATCCGTGTGCATCAACAGGTTTACCACGCAGGTAGCAGGAGTGAACTTTTCTTTTAGTACCTTCCCATCCGTTAACGTGTTGAACATTGTGGTTTTGCCTGAGTCATAGTGTCCAAAACCACCAATGATAGGCTTTCCATTTAGAGATTTTAGAAGCTCTTCGAACTTTTCAAACTTGTCTCCAAGTTCAATCGAATCAATGTAGCTTCTCTCTTTAGCGATTTTAGCAATAGCGGATTTTGTATCGGTAATCTTATCTAAGGCCTGTGCTACTTTTGTTGCAACTTCAGTTGTAGTGATAATAGACATGGAAATATCTTCCTTTTTGTAAGTTATTTGGTTTAGGAATTCATAGAAGCGACTTGGTTCCATACCTATTGCGTTCAGGTAACCAGCCATTTTTATCGCATCTGCTTTCAGTGGTTGCTTTTCAATTCGGGAAACGGCCCTTTGATCAAGAGTTCTTCCCATACCATAGATATCAGAACGTGCAGCAACATCTTCCTGAGAAAGACCTGCTTCAGTTCTAGAACCAATGAGGAATTCTATAAGTTGTTTGTTGATGTTTTCGTTGCTCATACTCTGTACCTGCTAATCAGCAAAGCGTTATTTCTTGCAAATTTTAAGACGTTTTTGTCTAGAACAATGTTAATATAGAGCCCCAAATAAGAGCTGTCAATAGGCTAGACCATTTTGTCTATGTAAAATGCACATTATCAGTAAAGCATTAAAATTTAGTGACTTATAACTCTGATCACTTTTTCTTATCTGATAAAAAACTCATTAATTGGGTAGGTAGCCCTTGTCATAGAGCAATCTGAATAGTCACCAGTATCGTAGCCACTTTTAGCATTACCCAAAATAGGCCAATTTATGACAAAAGAAATGAGTCCTGATTCTTGTGCTAGAAAGGATTTGGGGCATAAATGAGCCAGCACAGATCTAGCTGGCTCGAAGATGGACAGAACCTTCTTAGATCTGATGCTCTTAAGGGTTTTGTGAGATTAGGAAAAGTATGTTGATGGCATAGTCTCTTGTTAGGTCATTTCTTGTGGCTTAGTAAATTCAGACGCCCAAAGCTGCTGAGCCCAATTAAGTTGCCCTTTCCCTAATTCAGGACAAACCTCTAAAGCCTGCTGCAACTCGTCTAACTTGCTCTCAAATTCAGGCTGGCTCACATTATTTGTAATGATTTTACCCAACGTCCAACTAAGCAAAACATGAATCAACATGATTCTGGTAGCTTTATTAGCATCATAAGTATTAAAGCCGAATTTCATGTACAAACTAATGCTTCCACTGTCATCCACTTTTGCACTATCTAACACTTCGAGTTGCCACCCTTGTAATTCTCGAGAGTAATGAGCGTAAGGCTGTATTGAAGAGCAGAATTCTCCAAAATATTCCGTCCAGTCTCGTGACCACAATGATTTAGTATAATGCTGCCAAACATCTTGGCTTAATCTTTTTCTTATTGCCCCCGAACTTTTTGAACCTTTGATCCATGCTATAACTAAACCTGACGAAAGACTTCGGTCTTTTAGGAAGCCACTTTCAATCAAAGTTAACGCTTCGACACTTTGCCTCGTTAAGCTCAACGCAATTGCATGTTTACCTTCTCGATTTGCATCTGCACTCGCCACTAAGCATTGAATATAATGAATAACTGCACAGTGTACCGAGGTCTTACAATCCAACGATAAGTCTGACAACTGGTCAGCAAGATGCAAAGCAACGTCAGATACTTCGCCAATTAACTTGCTACCAACTTCAAACCATTTAGGAGTACTACTCAAGTTTTACTCCTTTGACCTAACGTCGCCATAAACGGCACGAGCTAGGGAGCGAATTTGATGGCTTTGTTATACATTATCAGTCAGTAATTGTTTTAATGATTGGCTCAAAATCCTTAATCTTCTTAACCTGAATAACCATACCCAAGTTGTTCGGTATTGCTGAAACAGATACAGCTTTTTGATTCGTTGGTACGGGTACAATTCGAACATCACCTTGTGCGGTATGTTGTGGACCAGCATAAAGAACACCAAGCAATCCAAGTCTTGTGCCTACAACCGTATTACCTTTTTTGTCAAAGTACATTCCGAGATTGGCTAAAAAAACAGGTGATCCACTCGATCCAGGAAAGCACGCAGCATCAATTAAGAATTCTGGCTTACCGTTAAATTCGTACTTTGGATGTGTTGAAGTAATTCCTTTTCTAATTAATGGTAGGTTATGCTTAGAATCCCATATACCATTTGGATAGCCAATCATGACAATATCTTCCATTGAGGATATTTGGTCATAAAACTCTTCAGGGGGAATAATACTTTCATCAAGAGTAACGTAAAAAAACTCTTTCCCTTGCTGCTTAGCTTGATTGAGAATTGGCCCAGCTAAAAATATTGCCAAATCAATGCTATCTTCTGGATGCTTAATACATTGCGCCTCAAAATTGTCAAATTCGAGTCGCATATGCGAGCCAAGAAGTGGCTCTCCATTTTTGCCTTTGAGGGTTAAGTGAAATGCTCCCTTAACTGCGCCATTGATCACGTGCTTATTTGTAACTACAGCCGGTATTACCTCTTCACCGTTTTTCAAAAAACCAAAGAAAAATCCGGTACCTGAAGATTGATTTCCTTTTGAGTCTACACATTCAATTCTAACAGTAGCGTGTGCCAGTTTGTCTATAACACCTAATTCCACGATTTGTCCTTTATGTATAACAGTGTATTTTCAGCAGACATTGTCTTTATAAGATTGTAAGAAAATACAGACATCATAGCAGGCAGCATACTGTTCTATAGGTCTTATTCTTCCTTCCACTCATAAATTGCAGAACATGTCTATATAGTCATAAGTGCTCAACTAGGCTCATAATCTGCCATTAAGAAAAGTAGGTCAAGAACTGACTTAAGAAAGTAGTCAGGAATTGAATGCAGGATGATTTTGGGGCAGAAGTACTTCATAGTGATTTTTGCAACAGGCTGTTGCAAAATTGGGGTTGGAGTTTGTCCAACAGCCTGTTGGACATTCGATGAAGCAGGCAATTTCCTAATTGTGCAGCAGCTTGTTGCACAAATAAACCTCATGTTGGTTTCATGCGCTCTAAACACGTCTTGGGGCAAAGACTTCTTAGAACTATTACATCCACAACGTGCCCACTACGAATGTATTCACGGGTAAAAACACCATATGTATCGCTTCAGCTAAACAACTACCGTACACAAAGACCACAGCCAACACCGACCAACTTCTTGGATTTATACCCAACTTTTTGGCTCGATAAACAAAAAATTGTATCGGCATGCACTACTATCATCCTACCTAGCTGATTTTGCAGAAGAAAGTTAATGGCATGCTTACTGCTTATTGCCGTGATAACTAGTATTCACTTTAGGTATTTGTGTGTCCTATAAAGTTCTTCCACTGTCGGAAGTAATGTCTCATGAATTTGGATTGATAGAGGGCAACTTCCATAATATTTCGGAAGCGGATATCGCCTCTGCTATTCCTTCACATCTTACTTTTGAACAGCTAAAACAGCATCTCTACGAAGGCAATCTCGCACTCGTGAGTGATACGCCTCAAACTCCCGCTCTGCTTAGTTACAACGACCCAATAGGTCCTAAAGCTTGGCGGCTGAATTCTGAGGTTATCTCTGAACTTTCGGATGATGCGGCTAATAATTTGTTAGCAATAACGAAAACCACCAGAGCAACGGGAGGTTACCGCTCTTGTATCGGGGAAACCTCGACGCCCGAACGAGTTTACACGCCGCCGCCAATCGCAACCGCAAGTGAAGAGGAACTAATCAAGGAGTTTGAGTACAGCTTCGAAGTCGGATGCTCGGATACCACCATAAAGAAAATGGTGCACAGTGACTTTGCTTTAGCGAAAACTGAAAAAGAGAACGCGGTGACCCGTTGGGAGCAAGCCAATACCGAGCAAGGCACCCGCTACACAGCGTTATGTGTGTTTGATGAGCCAAAGCGTTTAAATATCCACATCGCTGATGACAATCTCGGACTGACACCATTGGAAGCCGTCACACTAAAAAAAGTCGGCAGCCATAAAGCTGAGGAAGGTTTTATACCTGTTGTCCCTGCAGTGCGATTGGGTGAACGTTTAGGTTTGCCTACAGAAGGCTATTACTACCACTTTAATGATGGCGAACTTGTCCAAGAATACAAAATTCTTGGGGAAGAAAAATGGGCGTTTTACGCTACGCAATCGACACAAGACAAGCTCAATGACGAGCGTGGTTTTACTAAAGACCAAAGCGCTATTTTGGTGTATTGGAAATTAGCCGATCAAATCATCGAAAATCAATACATCATTTATCTTGAGCGACAAATCACGCGTGAAGAGCTCGATAATCTCAGTGAAGATTGGCTGTGTGAAAACGGGATAAAGTTGGATATCCCCGCATTGTTTGATACGGTCAAACAGCCGGAAGAAGCGCGCTCAGAAGGTAACAACGATGAGACGCAAGCGGAACAAACCGCAGCGACGCACACCGTAACAGCAGGGGAAGACTGGCAAAGCATCGCTGAACTATATGGTATGGGAGCTAAAGCCTTGCTCTTGCTTAACCCAGTGTTTGAGGCCGACCCTCTGTCACTCGCGGTCGGTGATGAAATTACTGTTGCTGAGAAACAGCAACAACAAGCACCGGACAAAAAGAATACCTTTCCGCCGCTGCGCCCACAAACTTACAACAACATCCTCAACAGTCATTATCAGCACAGTGATCCATTGCTCGGGTTGACCAAATATAGAGCCATTAACACTGCCGATTGCATAGAAGGCGATGTGGTAATACTCAATTTAAAAGACGCCACAAGCTCGCTCGTGTTCGCTAAATCCTGCACCAGACCAGATGGATGTATTGAAATTGGCGACCAACAAGAGTCAATAAGTAACTTTGGCCCTTGGTCATTCTTCTTTGCACAAGCCAATGCAAGCCCAGCTGCTGTCATACCCGCCATTCAAGCGACACAAGCACAAATGGCTATGGGCAGTTCCGCAGCTGTCGCCGGCTCACCAGAGCAAGCGCAGCAAACCCAAACCGCGGCTATGCAGTTGGATAAACTGGCCGGCACATTGAAAGACAAAATCGTTGAGGGCTACCGCTGGCAGGTCGAGGGCATTGGCGCTTTGTTTGCCATGCAGCAAAGCTTATTTGGCGATAACACCCAATACACAGACCAAGATTTACGCCAAGTAACCACAGCGCAAAGCCGCGTTCGTGTCCACATTACCGATCCCCAAGATGGTGAGTTTTATCCGCACGTACAGGGCTATCATGTAGATGACACACGAATCCCCATCAAATATGTGAAACAGGGGAACAATGGTCAGTTGTTCGTTGCGATTGAAGAGAACGGACCAACCATCTATTGGACACCAGAAGAAAACGGTGAAGCAAGTTGGCAAACTACCCCCGATCATAGTGATGGGTTTGAAAAAGACGATATACTGGTCACGCCAATCCACTCGGATAGCGATGCGAACGTCACCGTTACGCCTGCGCCTGAAGAGAAAGACTGGCGTGATGCGATCTTGGTATTCCCTGAAAGCTCAGGCATTACACCGCTCTATGTGGTTTACAAAGAAAGCCCGAGAGATAAGCCCGGAGTCGTTACTGGTAAGGGCGAAGATATCTTGGGTATCTGGTTAGCTGATGCGGGTAAAGATTTAGGAGCTCCAATACCGTCTCAAATTGCTGATAAGCTAAGAGGAAGTGAGTTCAGTAGCTTTGACGATTTTAGAAGAGTCTTCTGGGGCGAGATTGCCAATGATCCTACTCTATCAAGTCAATTTATACCTGCGAACCTTAAACGGATGATGGATGGCAAAGCTCCTCGAGCAAGGTTTAAGGATACCGTTGGAGGAAGACGTTCTTTCGAACTACACCATGTTGAAGAAATACAACATGGCGGTTCTGTATACGATGTTGACAATTTAAGAGTAAACACCCCCCGTAACCATATTGATATACACAAGAGTTAACGATGGAATTAAAAGACACACTGAGTGCTTATACTGAAGCTGATTTCATAAACTTACTAGATGAGATAATTGAATCAAAGGGCAGCGATGATTATCAAGATAAGTTGCTTGAACACTTCATATTAATTACGGAGCATCCGGCGGGTTCAGACTTAATTTACTACCCAGAGAACCCGGGTGAGGATACGCCTGAAGGGATAGTCAAAATAGTGAAAGATTGGCGTGCTAGTCAGGGACTTCCTTGCTTCAAAGAGTAAAAGCTAAAAGGCGTCACGATGACGCCTTTTCTCATTCCCATTCCTCAACCTGCTCTAAAAACCGCTCAAAATCCTCTTGTGTCAGAACCTTATGGCTGCTCTCGGTGAACTCAATATTTTGTCCATTGCGATTGAAGATAACGTACCAACCATAAATTGGACGCCAGAAAAAACGGTGAAGGAAGTTGGCAAACTCCCGATTCAAGTCAATTTATACCTGCTAACCTTAAACGGACGATGGGTGGCAAAGCTCCTCGAACAAGGTTTAAGGATACCGCTGGGGGAAGACGTTCTTTCTAAATGCACCATGTTGAATAAATACAACATTGTGGTTCTGTGTACGATGTTGACAACTTAAGAGCCCCCGTAATACAACATGAGGATTAACAACGAATAGCATTAGAAGAATGGATTACTTTTAGTAAGGCAAAACCCAATTAACAGGATATGAATGAGTATTTACTCTGTCTTATAATGGGGCATAAGTTTGCCAGTAAGTCCCGCATAATCAGTCAGGTTTGAAATCGACAGGTTACAAGAATATAATATTGGTGCTTGCTATGAGAAACGCGGCTTCGGCTCCACTCATAGACAAATGAATTCAAATAGCCCTGTTCTCTTCCGCTCATAGAGTATTGACCGCAGGTAGCGCGTGATAGAGCCACTTATGTGGCTCTTATCGTTTATTGAGAGGGAATGAGTAACTTTGAGAAGCGATAGAACACTGCTACTCCATTTATATTGGATAATGTTCTTCTTCATATGCTTCAACAAAAGAAATTAGCTGTTCAAGCTCATCACCTTCAGGTGTACCTAGCTTCGCATCGAATATGGCTTCAATTCTCTTTAAAGCCATTCGGTAGTCGTTTTCGGAAGGCGTATTCAATTCAGTAAGCCCTTTAATCTTCTTAAGGGTCTCACCATCAAGAGTTCCATTTTTATTAAAGCGTTCAGCCATTTTTAACAGTGTTTCCATTCGGGATGCACCGAAAACATCATCCCTTTGGATTAAGAAATCATCATCAGCTTTATCTACATTTTCTGAGTAACTGCCCCAATCTCTTTCACTAGTTGTAGCAAGATCATCAGCATGTGCTGTATGAGGTGTCATCCCCTCAATCAGTTCTTTTTCTGACAACCGTTTTTTACTCATAACTTACTTCTCAATTCGAAAATGGCATTAGAAAAATTTATAGCATAATGGACTACTAGCCGTAACGTAATATCTGTTTCGAAACACATAAAGGGGCACAGGCTTTTCAGGAGAAAAGCCTGTATCAGCAAACCTCAGCAGTCTGTTTGCTCTGAGAGCCTCAGAGCGTCTTCCAGTTCCACTCCAAGGTAACGAATAGTGTTATCTAGCTTCGAGTGCCCCAGTAAAATCTGTACCGCTCTGATGTTTTTTGTTTTGGCATAGATCAAGGTTGCTTTAGTGCGGCGGATGGAATGAGTGCCATAGTAGTCCGCATTCAATCCAAGTTTTACTGCCCAGTTCCTGATAATCGATCGATAGAATGAGTAGCTGATAGGTTGTCCTTTTCGGCGACCACTTGGAAACAAAAAACTGCTTGCCTCTATGGATGCCGAGTAGATCCATCGGCTAATACTTTGTTGCGTTCTCGGGGTAATCTCGTAGTGGACGTCGGTGCCAGTTTTTTGTTGGATGCATTGAACCCTTTCATAGATTACACCTTGCGAAGAAACATCATATACATGCAGCCTTAGTAAATCACTTGCCCTTAATTTGCTATCAATGGCTAAGTTCAATAGTGCAAGCTGCATTAGGTCGCTTTCAAGCTCTAGCCTAGTTCTAATTCGCCAAATTTCTTCCAACTTGAATGGTCGTTTAATGCCGCTGCATTTTCCTGAAGATAACTTTCTCATGTTGACCTCCTCTTCGATATTATTGGTCAACATAAAGTCTGGCTATAAACTGAAACTGTTCCAGCCTGATAGCCATCGATCACGCAGTCGTTCAGGGTGCTCAGAATCATCCGTGGACATATCTGAGTTAGGGCGTCGGCACTATCAGGAGAATTTCGGATAAAAATGTCTATGGCTTAACGCTTGCGTAATAGGCGCGAGCTGGCGAGCGTCTTAATTGACGCACTTGTTAGATTCATGATTCTAAATGCTCCTCACAGCTTAAAACTACTTGCTCAACCAATGAAGATAAATCACTCGATACATATGTCTTGATTGGAAGAACCCAAGGATAATTTTTGAAGTGTTCAAACATTCCGTACTCTTGGTCATCTAACTCTAAGATAGGCTGCACCGGAACTGATGGGAGGTGTGGAACAATAGAAGTTAGTTCTTGGGGAATACTTCTAGGGTCGGACAAGTCAGCAACGATGAATTTGGACAATGCCGCTAAGGTAATAACCGTTTCGGTTATGTCTCGGCTAGATGGAACCTCAAAATCGAAAAGAACAGCAAGATAACCATGTTCATCTAATTGACTTTTAATTTCGTCGAGAACAGCCTTCCTCTCGGGAGTAAATCTACCTAAGATTAATACTACTTTTGATGTTATCGTTTCGATGACTTGCCGAAGGTTTTTACTCTTAATTAACAAGGATATAAATTGTGCTAACTCAATGGTAGGCACTGTAATTGAATTGCTAGTTTCGGATATGGCTATATTTGATTGTTTACAGTCATTTAGGACTAAATCCCAGGCAGAAATACCATATGCGCAAGAATTTTCTATTCGTGCATTAGAAAAATTTGTCTTTACCAAGCTCATATTACTTAGATTGGTGTTTACTAAATATGAACCAGTAAAATTTGTCTCTTCAGCACTACAGTAGGAAAGATCAGCGCCAGTAAAATTACATTCTATGAAATTTGCTGACCCAATTTTCGATACATTTAGACCAGCGCCACTAAAGTTGCATTTTAAACAGTATGAATCCACCAAATCTGAAAAATGAAAATGGCTATCAGTAAAGTCACATTCTATAAAAGTACTATTCCTCATAGATACGCGATTTAGATTCATGTGAGAAAAATCAAACCCTTGAAACTCAGGAAGGTCATAGAATCCACCATCACTTGGGCAAGCTCGTACGAAATCCACGTCACTTAGATCTGCTCTTCTTCCTTCTTCAGTGAGGCGCCACTTATTCCAATTTTCAGCGCCAGATTTTAAAATTTCTAATATTTGTTCCGATGCCATCACTTTCCTCGATTGAATCTAACATTTTATTAGTGCGCATGCGCGTTTACCTTATTGGACTAGTGAAAACCCACACAGTTAACTATCTGTATGTAATGAACTTATCAGTATTTTGCTAAATTCACCATCTGGAAAAACGTGCACGAAGTTGAGATAAAAATCGTCATAATTTCAATATGACTGCATGCCTGCCCAACTTTTAGGCATTGCAAAGAATTGCAACATTTGAGTGAAATGGATGAAAATTTGTAGGCGAGAAAGTCTGCGTTTGACCGCGCCACAGAGAACGAGTTAACTCTTTTTGAGGTCATAATGAAGTTCAGCGACTTATTATGCGACATATTGCTACGCTCCCACTAATGATGAAATTCTTTGTTCTAATTTTAATTGTAAGTCTCGTAGACCTTCACCATTATTCAGATACGAGACGTAACGCAAGTGCCTTAGGTCAAAAGGAATATCGCTCTCTACCTGTGTGATTAAGATAACTTCTCTACCAAGAGCATGTGCAATGCCTGCCTCATAAAAGACATTTGGATTTCTACCCGTACAGTCACAAATCACGATTCGTGATTTGTCTATTAGTGAGACTACATCTTGCATCACAGCTGGATTTTCCCAAATATCGTCGGCTCTACGGCACTTCAAACCATATTGTTCGGATATTTGTTGGAGAGCTGAATAGACCTGATTAAACTGGGGGGAGAATGGCATCATTGCAGAAACCAAAAGGGGCTCGATCTGCTCAGGATCACTTAGAGTAAAGACTTTTGGTTGTTTTCTTTTTGGATTCGCATGCCTTAATAGCACTCGAAAAAGATCTTGGCTTTTTATTGCCCAATGAGTGCGGCTGAACTCGAAATCAGCTATATCAAGTTCCCTTGCAATTCGCTCTAGAGTTTCATTGGAGATTGGAGCTATTTCTGGATCATAGAAATACTCAAGGGATATAGTGCCTCTAGATTCAGATACTTCAATGATTCTCCCGACTCTTGCGTATTGTTGCTCCGAGCCCCAAGACTCCTCCATAAATAAGGTAGGGAGACTTCGTATCGCCTCAAAATCTAGAACTCCATTGGGCTTGAAACGAGCGACTAGATCGTCAGATGTGTACTCGAGCATGCGGCCAAGGGTAAAAGTATCTCGACTTTCTGCCCAACCTCCGCCGTTAACAATCAGATTAAACATTAATCTTCCTATACATAGTTTCCAATCATGCATGACGCTCGCAGCAGAAGTGCGAGCTTGTGGGCGTCCTGCTGCCGGCATCTGTTATACGTTTTTTCTCGCAACCCACTGTGTATGTTCCCTTGAGAAAGCATACTCACTATTGATTATAAACTCGGACAGACGGCTCTCCTCTGTTACAGAAACAGATTCTCCCTTTATCAGGACAATTTCGTGAGCAGCCAAAGCATATGAGGAATTAAGCTCATTATGTTTTTTT
This sequence comes from Vibrio sp. YT-16, assembly GCF_033337405.1. Taxonomy (NCBI): domain Bacteria; kingdom Pseudomonadati; phylum Pseudomonadota; class Gammaproteobacteria; order Vibrionales; family Vibrionaceae; genus Vibrio; species Vibrio sp. YT-16. Next base: position 434,589 of record NZ_JAWOQQ010000001.1, on the reverse strand, counting down.
GCTTGCACCCAAGTAAGAACAGCACTGGCTGCAGTAGCAACGACTTCAATTGGTAAGAAGGTTGATGGCTCCTTGATACGATAGAGCAGCAATAGTATTGCCAAGGAATGCAAAACTATAGAAAAAACAAACCATTTTTTTGCTAAATGTTTATTGAGTTGAGATTTGTTTGAATACCAGAGGGACTGGTTATCAATTCTTTCTGAAACATATACTTCTAGACGCTTTTCCCAAGGTAACGATCGAACATCAATCATTACATCTGAAATTGCCTCTCCTAAATCGGGAGTCCATTCCAGTTCATGTGATAATGCCCTATTTTGATCTAGAATTGCTTTAAGGTCATTGAGAAATTCTGTTTGAACTTGCTGATTTGGTCCATCTGATTCGTATGGCTCAGCTTTCATCATCCAACGCCACGTCCGTGTTTTAACAGATTCTGCGACAGCCCTTCCGTTGTACCAAGTGTCCTCCGGCTTCTGAACTTTTAGCCAAATTAGAATACCTAAAGTAATCAGGAATAACAAAGCAGATGCTATAGCAGCGTATACATCTGCCGGATAAGAAAACGACACGAGTGCAGCTATGATTAAAAGAATAAGATAGCATCTTAAAGCGTTAAAATATGCGCTTTGAGCTTTTAAAGAAGCACTATCCGCAGAATTGTACAGTGCTGGAAAATCTTCCTCATTTATAGTCACAATTGATATCCTAAGCTTGTGTATACATGATCTTTGTAGTGATAATTGTTGTTATCATTATGCATTTCATAATTCTGGATTGCGTGAGCTACTATTGCGGGTGAAAAAGGGACAAAAATAGCTCCTATATCCCTGATAATAGGAGGGCATGTATCTCTAACCATAGATCTTGAACCATCTAGATTAACCCCTATAATCGTACAGCCCTTTTCTATGGCAACCTCTGCCTCCCAACGAACGTATTTATGCTTGCTTTTAGTATCTTGCCCGATTAATAGGACATATTTTCCTGCCATATTAATTCGTTCTCTACACTTTCGCTTAATGTAAGCTTCATTTACAGAGTTAACTTCAGTCTGAAGTTGGCAATTAGCAAAATTAAAATCAATATTTTTATTGGCTTTCCACGCTTGCATCAGACGCCAATAGTGAATATCGGTGCTACTGAATCCTACAAAAGTCCTTGGTAATGACATCATCCTCTCCTTACGTATAACGCCCGCATTTCAGGCCACAGTGAAGCGTTTGTTAAAGCGCGACTAACTCTGCAAGTTTACCAGCAACATTATCTAATGGATCTTCCGCTGTATCTAAACCACTTCGAGAACCAAGTAACGGGCTTATATCACGAAGATCTTCATATGTTGTACCGTGTACAATTGGTACAAGCAAATCAGTAGAAAGTAGAGCTGATAGTTCCTTATCTGCAATACCTTCACCGTCTATACGCTTCAAAAACGAAGGAGTGACCATGACGATACCAATTCTAGATTTAGCTAAACCTTTATCGATTTCACGCATCAAGTTAGAGCCAAGTAAAACATCTTTTTCACTAAACCAAACCGAAACACCTTTCGCTTCTAGTAAATCATGTAGTTCTTTGGCAATTCCCTTACGGTCATCCCAAGCGTGACATAGGAAAATATCACGAAGGTCTGGTTTAGAAGCGCGCCTTTCTACATTTTTCCGAACTGGAGTAAGAGTTCTGATTTCAGCTGAAGTATAAATAATAGAAGAACCGGAACTAGACCAACTTGGCTTAGGGCTACTTGAGATTGACCCGCTTGACCTGTTACTACTACCTTCATACGAAGAATACGAAGACGATGGGTATGATGAAAATGAACGGTAACTTCCACGACCACTGCCACTACACGCAGGACAGTTAGCTCTAGCACTTGCTGTCCGGTGACCATTTACTGGTGCTGTACATCTTGCCATACAATAATTCTCCGATTGTAAATACAGTCCAAATGATAAGTGAACGAACACAATATGAAACAAAAGTAGTATGATATTTTAAACACTGTCAAAATATTAATTATGATACGCTCTAACATTTATTTCATGAATAATTTCCATCCATGCAATCCATTGACATGGCGAATCGATTTCACACTCCCCTTATGCATTCTAGTGCTTTAACGCGCTGTTTTGATTTAAGTAAAAAATTGCACCATTGTTCTAAATCTTTTTCTAAAGATGTTATATACAAAAGGAATTTGCCCAATATTTAGCAAAGCATGGCGAAACATTGAGATTAGAAAAAAAAGTAATGCGATTCCAGCGGTACGGTCTGCCTCTAGGTAATCACGCTAACGCGCAGAAAGGGGCATTTTTGATTCAGGCTAATTTGTGCAACTGGCTGTTGCACAATTGGAGTCGGTGGTAGTTGTTGCTGATTTTGCAACAACTGAAATTTCTCCTCGCTCAGGCAACTATTGCACATATTGCAACAGTTCAACTGCCGAGGAATACTCGATCGTTGATTGATAGGCAATGTGCATGTTTTGCACATAAGCTGATTCTATTGCCAGAACTATGCTTCCTGAAAAGTTGTGGGGCAAAGAAGATTTACGAAAGACGATGCATGTACTACTGCATCAATAACTTTCACGCTGAATTAGCAAAAAATCCAATTGCCGAACCTAAACTTAAGTGATGTAGATGAGCTTTGACAAAAAATGGTATATCACGGACTTTAAACTAATGGAGACGCTTCCTATTGAACCTGTTTAGATGAGTGTAGACACGTCACAATGTCAAAGCTATATTTACTTATCATCGTCATCGGATGAAATCCGCGGCTCGCCATCTAAGATATATGACATGAAACAAGAAACTAAAAAAATTCGCCTTTCCGACCAACAGCGTCGTGAAGCAGTTACTCGCTTGATGAGTCGAGTTATTGTCAGTGAGCATCGTGCCCCCAAGATCAAGAAAGTCCGCCGTAATGTTATACAACAGATGTGCGTTGCATTTAGTAAGGCAGTTCACGCTGAATAGCAATCACTAATAATTCTTTCACAGCCTTCAAAGGTGTTTTGTTATCTAGCCAAAAACTAGCGCTATTATTGCGTTAGCTTCCTCTCTAGAAATTGAATGAAAATGTCATCTTCTATGTAAAACAGATCATAACCAACATGCTGAATACCCTCTTGCGATATTTCCGTGATTTGCCCTTTACCATCGTTCTCGAGTGAAAACTCTCGTTGAAGGTTATATATCAACTGATTGAACCGAAGGTCAGTATTGTTGCTCCAAAGTTCCTTCAAAAGTGAAAGCGTAGTTTCTATTCGTTTAGGGTCACGCATTGAGGTGCTCCTTGTGGTCTAACGTCAAAATACATATTTGAATCAATTTTTATGGTGTTAATTATCAGCGCCAAGAAGCAACACGTCTAGCGTACATACATTTTAATTAAGGTGTTCCCTAAAGTATTACTATTTAAAACCAATACCAAAATTTAACTCTAGTTTTGGTATTTCACACTTTTCTGGTCGTGTATTTGAGCGCAAATACCAAAAGTAACGTTGAATTTAGTATATATACCAAAAGTATGCATAAATTTTGGTATCGCATGTAGAAAATGCAGGATGCAATCTCCCTTCAACCAATTTGTATCAATTTTGCTTGTCCAGGAACCTGTTAGCACCTAAAGCGTTGGAGGCGCTTTAGTCTAGAGGACGCGCCCAATAGAGAAAAAGACAATATAAACCTGATTGATTGTAACGATATCTTTACTTAGTTATTACTTGTTCCTTTCCAAAAATAAGAGCAAACTCATCACGCAAGTTGCGTCACGCAACCTGCGTGATACGTTTTTTAGCTCGTAGAAGGAATCAAGAAAGGTTTGCCATTAATGCACAGCACACTCTTGGGTAACAATTTGTTAGCTATTCACTGTGCGGGGAGCGCTTACAAAAATTGAGTAATGTGAATTTTTGAACATTAGCGACGTTCTGTCACTTATGCTAGGGAAACACATACAATTACAGAACTCGTCGCTTCAGATAGACCAAGTGCATATTTCGGGCGAGTTTACCCCTGTTCAAATAGAGTTTATTGAGTTCACCTTAGATGAGTACATTGTGGATGGTGTTCAAGAACTGGCTGTGAAAAAAATGCGTAATCTGGTCGAACTCAACTCAGTACGACACCATAAGTGATGCAGATGGGTTGCTTGGATCGCCTGCCGCTATCAGTGGCACGTTTGTTGGGTTTTAGAAGTATTTGTTTGAGTAGGGGCTTGGTAGCCCCTACTAGAATGTGCCGGTTAGAGCTTGAATTGGCTACTTGCTGTTTAGATATTCCAATACAACTTCATGGTGATCTTTGGTCTTGAACTTGTTGAATACATGTTCGAGGTTGCCTGACTCGTCAATCAAGAAACTTGTTCTTACAACGCCCATATTCTCACGGCCCATGAACTTCTTGAGTTGCCATACACTGTACTTCTCACAAACTTCGTGTTCTTCATCAGCTAGTAGAGTGAAGTTAAGCTCTTGCTTGTTGATAAAGTTCGTCAGCTTTTTTGGGGTGTCAGGGCTAATACCAAGCACAACAACATTGTGAGCATCTAGTTCAGTTTTAGTATCACGAAGTCCTTGAGCTTGGACTGTACACCCAGGCGTTGAAGCGCGTGGGTAGAAATAGAGTAGTACTTTTTTTCCTTTCAGTTCAGAGAGGGTTACTGGGTTGTTGTTTTGATCGTTTAATGTGAAATCTGGAGCGGTTTGTCCTGCTTCGATAGCCATGGGTTATCCTTACTTTCTTTAACTTTACTCTAAATCGAGCTTTCTTTTTATGTCTAGTTTTATCTATGCTTGCTAGTGCTGTCTAGTAGTAACTTTAAACGAGGCTCAGTTACTTTCTAAAATTACCTTCAACGATATTATCTGGTCTGGCATTAACCACCTTATCTATAGCTTTTTCTCGCTCTGAAGCAGGAAGCATTTCCATTAGGTCTTGAACTATTTTGATATGAGTGGCAGCTTGAACAGCTAATGCCTCCTTATGGCTTTGAGCTTCGTCGTAATACTCTTTTTTCTTTTTATTCGCTTGAGTCTTGTCTTGCTTTAGTTGTTTAATATCAGCTTGTAATACATCAATAGGTGTTTGGCTAGAGCCGTCTTGTGCCCCCCGAGCTTCAAGAAGTTTAGTCTTGATCATGACTCGAACGTCTTCATGCCTGCGCAGTGAGCCAACCGAGAGGCCGGCTTCCTTCTCAACGGTACTATTGTTAATTTTTAGCTTACCTTCACGAGCTTTTTTCCTCAGTTCACGATTTTCAGGCTTGCCTTCTAATAGTCGCTCTAGGGCTTCCAGTAATTTGTGTTTGGTCGCCTTTGTCATTATTGAGTTACCTCGTAAAGAATTAAAAGATCTTTAGCTTGTTGTGGGAGCTCAACAGGCTCAAAGTTGATGCCTAAGTCTTTCATAATGCGCTCCGCAGCCGTAATTTTTATATACGCTTCTGATGCCGTTTGAGGCGTTAATTCATCATGTACAATATCCCATAGCATATTGATTTCAGCCTCCTTACGTTTAGACTCCGCAAAAACAGCATCAACAATGTAGTCATTCTTACAGTCAACACATTCAAGAAGATTTACCTGTGTGCGCAGACTACAGCCTGTCGACGTGCAGTAAATTCCAGGGGCTACTGCATGAATGTGGCGCTTTTGATCTCGGATTTGCTTTTTCCAGTAGTTGAGCGAGAGCATGTCGTCATCGACCTTATCTTTAAACAGGTTACGCTTAGCCTTCATCATGTTTTTGGCAAACTCTTTGCCCTTGCCGCCAGCGACACGTTCTTTGTTAGCGAGCTTCTTGTAGATGTTGAGGTACACCTGCGCTTTTTGATCAATCCTTTCTTCATCAATGGCGTGAGCCAAGTTCTCCTTTTTCTTTCTTATTTTCTGGAATTTACTGGCGTTCTTAGCGTAATGGCGTGTCATCGCCATCGATACATGGCTGAACTGCTGCTTGAGTTGGGGGAACGCACAAAGCTCGAAGCCGATCAGGTAGTAGGCAAACGAGCGGCGGAGCTGATGTCCTGAGAAGTTATAGTCATCCCCCACATTAAACGAAAGGTTAGGATCGGAGACCTTCAAATCAATTAAATCGCCATTGGTAAGTGCAAGCTCTTCACTCAATTCGTTTTCAAACCAAGCTTTAGCATGCCTACTGGGATCTTTTGCCCCCATAGCACTACAGCCCCCTTTTGTTTTGTGGAAAAACGCATAGCTTTCAGGGCTGTGCTCTCTAAGTGGTGTATGTAAAGCTTGTAGTATCTCGTAAGCTTTTTTACCGACTTCTGTTGTAACAAACTCATCCTGCTTTGACTGAGAACCTCTAATAGTTTTCGATAGATCAGCATGAATAATGTGAATTGTTTGCTTTGATATGATCTCCGTTGTGCATCCGTTAGCTGTATGAATATGATAGAGTTCATCAGAGCGCATACCTGTGCGAGACATTAAAGTCCAACAACAACCACCGTTAAGATGTCTAAATAGTGACTGAGCTTCTTTAATATGTGTGATTTTCCTTGTTCCAATACTCAATTCGTTATTTGGGTGAAACTGGTCAATATAATTACTTTTGACTTCTGGCTTATACCTTTTTAGTAACTTAAGGGTTTTTGCTTCGGATGGGGAGTTTAATACTAAAAAGGCTTCTTGAAAGGCAATGGTTCTTTCTTTATTAAGGGTATTAGTCTTGCCTAAAAGCCAATGGATTTTACCTTTTTTAGTTTTTGATTCATCACTTAAAAGGTATTTAGCATAACCTTCATAAACTTTATCAAAGTAAGTCGAAATATAACAAGATAGCTGACTAAGTTTGTCACGAATAGGGTATAGCTCATTTACCAATGCTTCTGACTTTTGTAGCCCCATATAATATAGGCGTTGAGGGATAACGGTGTATTGTTCAGCCTCTCTAAAAGTTAACCCAAAAATGGAGGGAGTCAATCGTTTAGTTAATGGCACTTCAAAAGGCAAGCCTTCTGCCTCGGTGTACAATTTATTAAGTGCGGTATAGATGCTCTCCCGTTCAAAATCTATGTCAGTAAAATCTGTAATTACCCATGTTTCTAGCCGCTCAAAGTCTACGGAACCTAAGCAGTTTTCCCCTTCATCGAGTAGTGGGGGAACAAGCTTTTTTAAGGCGACGATGGTATTATAAATAGACTGAAATGAATAATTTTTAGGTGATAGCCATATCATTTTTAAAGCGAGTGCTTTTAATTGGTTTCTCAGATTTCTCTCGATTACTTTTTCATCTATCTCAAAGTTTAATGTATTAATTTTGGTAGCGTTAGGTTCAAAAAAGAGTTGAAGCTTTCTCCAAGCATCGTTGTCACCCACCTTACCCAATGATTCTCCTGTGACGCTAAAACCAATATCTAGCGCTTCAAAGTTATCCCACTCTCCCAATTTAATGGCAGGCTCTAACACATCCTTCAGGTAGTTTGTGTAGCCTCCAACATGATTTTGCGCGCTTAACAGGGCATCTTGTTGGTCAATATTGTACTTAGGTAGCTTTATCATGATTGGCTCCCAATCAATGTTGTAGGGCTAAAATGGCGTGCTCCATAGATACCCGAGGGTGACGCCCGTTTTTGTTAAATAATGCCATTGCACCGTCGTACACATTCTTGCTGGCACCATCGAGGGTAAACTCAAAAGCGGCGATTCTTTCATGGACTTCCTCTTGCGCGTTAGGGTACAGGTTTACTGCCTCCCTTAGTACATCAATGAAAGAGATAAGTTTATAGATGTGTTGAGTCTCATTGACGGCTTTGGCTGATTGGCATTTATGGCACATGTCGTACTCAGCACAAGGTAGCTGTAGCTTGATGGCGTTATTGGTTTCACGCTGGGTGTTTTTTCCACCTGCAATGATTTGTTTCCCATTGCAATGAATGCCATTGGGATTGGTTTTTGCCCTTTCTTCCTCTTGCTTCTTTTTCCATTCATCATGCGTCAGCATTGTGATGCCAAGTTTGGCTGCAACTATCTCTTTTGCTTGCTCTAACCCCGTCTCTTCATCCAATAGTTCCATCACTTGTAGAGATTGTGAGACGATGATTTTGTTAAGCCTTGGGTCGCCATTGGCATAGTGTTTCTCAATGGTTTGAAGGAGGTTTTGCAGGAGGTTTTGAACGCCGCCAGCGCCACTCACGGAGTACACTTGGTTACTGGTCATTTCTCGCCAGCGGCTTGACTGAAGTGAAATAAAGTAGTTATTTGGTTCAATTGACCACGTTAACATTTGGCTGGATGAGATCGGGCTTATCCCTTCCCAGTCCTGAGGGGTATGATTTGCTCCACCTCTTTTGAATAATAATCGTTCATGCTTTTTTGAGCATTGCTTATCTGCTAACTTAGTGGCGTATTGTTCAATATCTTGGACTAACGGTTTGTCAGTGGCAGGAATAGAGAAGTAATTGCTGTCTCCATTCCGATATTTGAACGAAATTATGATGTTGCCCTCAGCGTCTTTATCCGAATAAGTCAGCGGCAGTAATATGCCCTTGAGGGGTAAGTCTGTGTAACACGATAAAATACAGTAGGCGGTATTGGTTGCGCCTCGAAATGCTCCAGTTTTACTGCACGGCCGAATAACTTTGCGTACCACGCTTCTACCAATATCATTTACTTCTTTACTAAGCTCGATGACTCGTTGGTTTTTATAGCTATAAAACAGTTCTTTTAGCCAAGGAAGAATGGATGCTCGGGTGGGGGAGAGAAGGTTTAACATCACCATTAGATGTTTGTTTAATCTTACCAAATTGAATTTGTCGTTTATATTACCCTTATTATTGAGAGTGAATATCAACTCTGTACCTTCCTTACCACTACCGTACAGTTCTGAAAGTTTCTCCAGAGTTTTAATAAACTTCACTCCATCACGCTTTTCGACATCAAATGTCTCGTAACTCTCATTGGTTAGAACTGCGTCTACTTCTTTATTTGATCGCGCTTTAAAACTCGATACCTTAACTACCTTTATGCTTTTATCACGTTCATCAGTATGAATTGTAATTGGGTGGGCGATGGCTCTAATATTGCTGTCGTTCAATGAGGTGAAAAAACACATTAGGTGATAAGCTGCCCCCATTGCTAGGTTAAATGCAGCACTGTGGTTTACTGATGTACCGTTCTTACTTTGCCCGAGTGTTTGGCTTTTTAGAGAAGTTTGGACCGAAATTACTTCTTGATATCTACCTAAATTAATAACAACAAATAACTTTTCTGGTAGTGCTAAGTTCTCCTTTTTGGCTGCAATAAGCTGTGGTGCTAATGTGAAAAATACCTCGCTCAAACGAGTGACAAGGAGTTCTTCTTCGGTTTCAGAGTAGCCTTTTTTGGGGGTAGGCCAACGAGAAAATCCCCTATGATGCCTTGCCCATGAATCAGCGGGTAAGCCACACCAACTAAGTGCAATGCGAAGTTGTGTAAGGGAACTAGCAGCTGTTGGTTCCTTAATACCAAGTTCATCTCCGTGGTGTCTTTCCCATAATTTTTTTGACGGGGTATACATTTTAATGCGATGTCGTAGCTCACCATCATTCCCCGCATATTTTAAATATCCTTCCTCGGAGAATGGGTTAACGTTCACTGAATCACAAAAGACAATGAAGGGCTTTAAGTTTTCATAAGCCTTTGTTACTGACGATGCTGACTTATTGTTATCAACGTACTTTTGTGCTTTTTGACAAAAGTTTTTTAAATAAGGTGTGCGACTTTCAATTTTGCAGTTGTTTTTATCTGCTCTTAAGTGCAACAAGTGAGAAATATCAAACTCTGTTACCTTACTTTGCTTCATGTTTTTGTATGGAATTAGGAAGTTAAACGGGATAATATTCTTATTGTTTCTGACGTGTTTAACCGTCTTTGAGTTCTTAGCTAGTGGGCTTTTTGCCATACTACAATCCTTTGTTGATCTTGTTATTTTTGCTCTCTGCTACCCTTAACTGCTCATCAAATTTATTTATGAACTTGATGTACTTTTCCGTCGTGGCTGTGTTTGAATGCCCCATTAACAAGGCTAACTCGTCCATTAAGTACTCATAGTCAACCTGTCGTTCCTGAGACTCATTCCAAAGCCAATGTGTGGCAAAGGTTGAACGCAGATCATGGATTCGGTAGTACCATCTAGGCTCTTTTGATCGTATGCACTTTCTCAGTACGCTAAAGTACACTTCCAAAGTATTTTCTGTGTATGGCCGCCCTTTGTTGGAGACAAAGAGGTAATCAGTGGTGTCCTGTTCTTGTTTAGAGTCGATCAGCGCTTTTCGGCGAGTTAGGCTCTTTTGTCTCTGATTGCTTTCTTTGAATTGCTCTAGTTCTTCATACAGCGCAATAGGGATTTCAATCGTGCGGTGCTTACTGCCTTTGGTATGTGTAATGTGTACTGGCACAACGTCTAGCTCACTGCAATCCTTGTCACCAATATTACGAGCAGGAAAATGGGTGACTTCATCAATCCTAAGCCCTGACTCTTCACACAACCTCAGCATTAGGGAAATGGCCTTAGGCAACGCATCAAGGTGTTGAGAGAAAAGTTCTTTGTGATTGAGCGACATAGGCTTCAACTTTTGATAAGTAGGCGTTTGATCGTTTTTTGGGAACATCTTCATGATGTTTGATATTTCATACACTCGCTTTTGGGTAGGCTTGGTATGGGTAAGCATGTCGTGCTGATCGGGCGCACCTTCGTAAACCTCAACCTTGCTGAAGTGTGTCAGAACATGTTCGTCATCATTTTTGAGGTAGCCGTTTTTTTGCATCCACTTATAAAAACCAATAACAGCGCCCATATAACTTCTTGCAGAGCTAAGCGAGTATGCTTCGTCACCAGTAGCTTCCCCTTTGGCTCGGCAGTTTGCTAAAAGGTGTTCAGCAAATCGCCAAGGCGCACCTTCTTCTTCATACTTTGATAGGGTTTTATAAGTTAGATATTCAGGTGGTATTTCGTTACCATTTTCATCAACTTGAGAGCGGTTAGTCGAATCTAAATAACGAGTAAAAGCTAGCAAACCTTTTGCCATTGAGTCAGTGTCTTTGACCACACCTTTACCACGCAATTTAGATACTAAGTAAAGAGATTGTGGGTAAACAACAACCCCATCAGGTGCAATGATGATATTGGTTTTCTTTAGGCGTGACTGTAGGTTGGATGGGGACAACTGTGGCGTCAAGACCACTTCCCCAGAATCATTTTTTATAATCTCCGTGATTTTTAGTTTAGCAAGGGTATCAACTGCTATTTCTAGCAACCAAAAATCATTTTCAGGGCCTTGATTGTCACTTTTGTGTTCTATATACATAAACACCTGCCAGCTAATGCTCAGTGTGCCTCAGAGCGTGAATCTAGAATGCTTTACGTGCGATAAAATGGGAGTTCTTTAGAAGTTCTTACTCGCCTTGTCTGTGCCTATAGGGCTTTGACTTTAGGTTACCGAGTGCTTCACCGTGTTCACGCAGTTATGGCATAATAAACCTGACATTGAGAGGTTTTCTGCAGACCCTCGCTGACAATAATATATGTCAGTGGTTCTTGCATTTTGTGCAGTTATGCTTTGACAGAGCCCCTTAGGTAGATTCTTAAATGATCTGATTGCGTAAGACGCGCTTATTGGAGCAGCATTTGCTTTTGAAGCTGAGTCGAATGGAAAAATAGAATCCGGATTGTCATTTTTTATTTGATTGAGAAGGAGAGCGGCTCGCTCAGCTAATCGGCCTGATAACAAGAGTTCCTTACGTTCTATCTGCCCCATTTTTGTCACAGCAAGTTCTATTTCTGCTTGAGTAGCAGATAATTGTGAGGCAAAAGTAGATTTAATTTTCGAAGAAAAGTAGTGACTTTTCGAAAAAATAACTAGTTGAGAGCTTCTGTCTGTGAGAGTTCGCTGCTTTGATGTTTGAACGAGATCGCTGTGGCCCTTGTACCCAATGGCTACTGCCAGCCAATCGTTGCGATTGAATGATGAAATTCGTTTACACCCAGTTATATCCTCAATGATTGATGAGAATTGCTTAGCTTTAACTTTAAAGTCAGTTAACTGGGATGGGAAGATAGGAAGCTTCTGCGTGTACATATTCTATTACCTCATATCCGAGTGGGCGTTCACCGTTTGCGATGTGGCTCTCACGCAAAACACCCAATTAGACTAAGGAAGATAAAATATGTTCGCCTTGACCAGTGAGCCAAGTCTAGGTGGCGAAAAACCCAGCCTCAAGATATCAAAGAATTGAAACCTGTAACGTGCTCAAACTCAAACTTTGCGCTCATCGTGTAATATGTAATATACAGCGATTGATTATGAGTTGAAAAAAGGAAGGTTTTATATTGCCGAGAAGTGAACAATTAGTGATGTTGAACGTTGTTAGAACAGTCCCGCTTTATTTAAGATTTAAGTACTACGACCATTGTGACCAAGAAGACAGTTTAACCGAGAGTCAGTATGTCATAGATAATACCCAAGGTTATTTGTCATAGATTTTTTTCAAGGGTGAATTTCTTTTCGCCCCAAACGCCGAACTGGTCAGCAACGGCATGGTCTTCATCAGAAAGCAGAGTGAAGTTTAAATCATCGCGCTCGATGAACTTGCCTAGGCGCTTTACAGGGTCGATGCTTACGCCGAGTACCACCACGTTATGTGCATCGAGTTCAGCTTTGATGTCACGAAGGCCTTTTGCTTGTGTAGTACAACCCGGCGTCATCGCCTTAGGGTAAAAGTAGAAAAGTACTTTCTTGCCTTTAAAGTCTTCAAGAGAAACGGTATTTCCGTCTTGGTCGAGCAAAGAGAAGGCTGGCGCTGGCGAGCCTGCTGTCAGCGTATTCATTTTGATTTCCTTTACTTTATAGTGTGTTTTTAATGAAATTCAGAGAACCTTGTACGTTGAGCGACTTACAAAGTTCATCGAAGTCTTCTTGTAACTGCATCAAATTAAAATCCGCGCTTACAGATGCAGTAATCGCAATGTGAAACTGGTCAGAATCGAGTTGAATTTTCGACTTGCTGATGGTTTGCGCGCTAAGAGAGTCTAAACCAATCTGCTGATCAGCGAAGAACTTAGTAAATTTTTCAGTTAACCCAGGGCGGTCTTCAGACTCAATAAACACTTCCATGGTGTAGCTGTTATCGAGCAGTTCGTGCGCCGCTGTGCGTTTCATGATCGTAATAAGGTCATGTTCTTGGCCAAGCAGGGGCAATTGCGTTTCAACTCGAGTCACGCTGCTGGCGTTCCCAGTCAGGAGCATGATCAGCGTAAATTCGCTGCCAAAGATAGCGATACGGCTATCGACTATGTTACAACCAGCTTGAGTAACGAGCTGTACGACTTGGTTACAAATGCCTGGACGGTCCGTTCCAACTGCTGTAAGTACCAGATGTTGCTTCATAAATGAGCTTCTTGTCCTTTCTTCAATAGAGAGATGTTAGCACAGATATTGCGAAGAAATATCGAGCCAGTTCTTTTTTAGTCCATAAAAAAGCAGTCGGAGCTTGAGGGGAGTGGTGGGAAATAAACAGTAAATGCAGGCTATAGGATAAACAAAACGTTTGCATGATGTGCTTGCCTATTGTCTGGCCGTTTTATTCACTTAGATCTGACTTGGCTAACAAGACCAAAGAGTATATTTTCCTTGCTTGTGCTCTTCAGTATTTTCCAAATCACTGATAGATTCTAAAGTCACTCGAAAGCCCAACACGATTATCAATATTGCCGTTAATCAAACCAAATAGAGCAATTAAGTTGCTAGACCTCTAACAACTGATAATTATTCATTCATTTGTACTTTGTAAGCGAGTTTACGCTCTTGTGTTTTTCAATCGCATTACAGTACCATGCAGAAAGAGTTAAATGAGGGAGATAAACATGTTTTCAGGAAGTATCGTAGCGCTGATTACGCCATTCAAAGCAGATGGCGAAGTAGACTTTGACGGTCTGCAAAAGCTAGTAGAGTACCACGTTGAAGCGGGTACAGACGGTATTGTGGCAGTAGGCACAACAGGTGAGTCAGCGACACTGACCATTGAAGAGCATGTAAAGGTCGTTAATAAAACTGTTGAGTTTGCCGACGGTCGCATCCCTGTGATTGCTGGCACGGGTGCAAATGCTACCCATGAGGCAGTAACATTTAGCAAATTACTGGCTGATTCTGGTATTGCTGGCTTCCTGAGTGTGACACCGTATTACAACAAACCAACTCAAGAGGGTTTGTTTTTACATTACAAGGCAATTGCCGAAGCGAGTGATGTGCCTCTAATTTTGTACAACGTACCAGGCCGTACTGCTGTTGATATGCAGCCAGAAACAGTGGCACGCTTGTCAAAGCTTGATAATATCGTGGCTCTAAAAGATGCAACGGGCGATTTGGAACGAATTGCAATTCATCGTGAACTTTGTGGCGAAGATTTTATCTTACTAAGTGGCGATGATGCGACAGGGCTGGATTTTGTGAAACTTGGCGGCAATGGTGTTATCTCGGTAACGAACAATATTGCAGCTAAAGACATGGCAGACATGTTCCATTTGGCAAGTGAAGGTAAGTACGAAGAAGCAGAAGCGATTAACCAACGCTTGATGACTCTACACAAAAACCTTTTCATCGAAGCAAGCCCTATCCCAGTAAAATGGGCAGCGCAAAAGCTTGGTTTGATTGAAGAAGGTGGTTTGCGTCTTCCTTTAACTACGCTTTCTGAAAAATCGCAGCCGATCGTCGAGCAGGCGCTAACAGACGCCCATATTTATTAAGATTGAGCTATTAAGATTGAGTTACTAGGATTGAAGTTCATACTGGGGGCCAAAGCGCCCTCGGTGTTTTAGGAGTATAGATGAAGCTTTCAAGCCAGTTAGTGTTAAGTTCATTAGCTGTATTCGTATTGACTGCCTGTTCAGGTGGTGCCAATCAACGTCGTCAAGCAAAAGATGACTTCGAGTATTTGAACTCCCCCAATTTGGGTGAGTGGAATGTCCCACAGGGTGCACAGCCTCAGTTTTACCCTAACTACGAGATCCCTCAGGGTAACTACGCTGGTGGTGTCGGTAAAGATGTCGACATTCGTCCACCTCAACAAGTCCTAGAGCTTATTCCCGGTGCACGTCTAGACCGCAGTAGTGATGGTGAAGTGACACTTTGGCTACTTCGTAAAGATGAACTAGATAAAGTTTGGCAAACGGTGCAAAACATGGTCGCGGCCAACGAGATTCCAGTTGAAAGCCAAACAGACTCTCGCATCGAGACAGGATGGGTGACTTGGGATTCGCCAGATGAAGAGCTAGAAATTGGCAGCCGATATGAAATCGTACGCGCTGAAGCAAATGGTCGACACGGCTTTAAGGTGAGCCTTATTGACTGGCGTGAAGGCAATCAAGTGAAAGAAGTAACGGCGACCAACCGTGAGCGCTACAATGTGTTCATGACGAACTTGGTCACCGCTCGCTACGATCAAGAAGTGCGTGAAGAAGCACAGCGTAAAGCGCAAGAGTTGGTTAAACAGATCCCAATCACAATGGGTAAAGACCGCAGCGGACTTCCAGTGATTATCGCGCGTGCGCAATACAACATGCTTTGGCAGCGTCTGCCTAATATTCTACCTAAGATGGGCTTTAAGATTGAAGAGCGTAGCCAGTCTCAGGGCACAATCACTGCGAAATATGCGTCTCCGGATGATGAATTCTGGAACGATATCGGCGTTAAACCAGTGGAGTTAGCCGCTGGTAAGTACACATTCTTACTTGGTGATTTAGGCAACCGTACGTCTATCAATATCACCGACTCCTCTGGCAAGCCAGTAGAAGAAGAGTTTTTGAAATCACTAGCGCCTGTATTGGCTGCAACAGTGAAGCAGTAAACAAAGCGAGCTTAACGCGGCGTGTTTACTTAATGATAGAAAAGGGACCTAGTGGTCCCTTTTTTGATGTTTAGATTAAATGTGTCGAGATGAAGCTGGTGAGTAACTAACGAGGCTCGTTTTTGTTTTTATCTTCTTCAGCGTAGCGCTGTTTATCCAATGTGTTCAGCTTATCTAAATCGTTCTTACGGCTTTTATCCATCTGACCAAACTTCATTTTTGCGGTATATTTGAGTGCGGCAATATTACCAATGACCACGCTCAACACTACAATAATAATGACCCAAGGATTGGTTAGTATTTCTATCATAGAGCCTCCGGCGGCGTGATATTGTGAATAAATTTGGCAACGACGTTATCCAAATTATTCAGTATGACGTCAATCCCTGCAATGTTGTCGGTCTGATTTTGTTTAATCAACTGGCTTCTGAGTACATCAAGCGTCAACTGCTCGAGGCATTGCTGCCCGACAGCGCGGTGACTAATGTGCCAAGGCTCAATCGAAACGCCACCTAAATCATGCTGATAAGGAAAGAAGAAACCGAACCGACCAAGGTTGGCTTTTAACCATTGGTAGAACGCCTGCTGGTGGCCTTCAAGATACTCCCAAGGTTCCAACTTGAGTTTGGTGTCAGCAGGCAATAAATTGCGCGCATAGACATCAAAATCACAACCCCAATGATGACGACTTCCTCCGGGCAATGCCGACCAGCGCAAAATGGCCATCAATTTCTCTTCGTCATTTAACTCTGCTTTATTCAAAGGGCGGGAGTTGATGTCGAGAATTGGCAACTCACCAGAAAACTTCCCGTTCCAGATGGCTTTTTGGCGATTAAAGTCACGAAAACCACTGGCGATTTCCATTTTGAAACCTGCTTCTGTTGCCGCTTCAATCATCTTTAGCAGATCGTCAGCCACTTCAGGGTGGAGTAGAAACGCTTTTTGCCCCACTAGTGTGGATTGAAGATGAGAATCAGTGATTCCGGTGAGTTGCTCTGGTGTCATTGTGTTCTCGCTGATTATTTCGCCAATAGGTGTTTCAACGTGTTTTCGTACATGTCCGTCAACTTTTCAAGATCGTCGACTTTCACACACTCGTTCACTTTATGAATCGTAGCGTTAACAGGACCTAACTCTACGACTTGACCTCCCATTCGAGCAATAAAACGACCATCAGACGTACCGCCAGTTGTAAGTAGCGCTGGCTTCGTATCATTGACTTCGGCCACTGCAGCTACAACCGCGTCTAGCAGTGCGCCCGTATCGGTCAGGAATGGGTCACCGTTGAATGTCCATTTTAGGTCGTAGTCCAGCTCATGCTTGTCCAATGTTTCGGTAACACGCTGAACAATTGCGTCATTGTTAAGCTCAGTACTAAAACGTAGGTTGAACTGAACATGGAACTCGCCAGGAATAACGTTAGACGCACCAGTGCCAGCCGATACATTCGGGATCTGGAAACTGGTCGGTGGGAAGTAATCATTCCCTTTGTCCCATTCTGTCGTCGCGAGTTCATGAATCGCGAGTAGAGACTCATGCACTGGATTGCTGGCTAGGTGAGGGTAGGCCACGTGGCCTTGTGTTCCTTTTACCGTTAAATCACCAGTGATGGATCCACGGCGTCCATTTTTCACTACATCGCCAACCACGTCGGTGCTGGATGGTTCACCAACAATACACATATCGATGTTCTCACCACGTTCCATCAACGTTTCTACAACGCGAACGGTACCATTGATAAATGGCCCTTCTTCATCTGACGTAATCAAAAAGCCAATTGAGCCTTTGTGGTCTGGGTTTTCTTCAATGAAGCGTTCGACAGCAACGACCATAGCAGCTAGTGACCCTTTCATGTCAGCTGCGCCGCGGCCATGCAAGTAACCATCAATAATGGTCGGTTCAAACGGATGTGTATTCCAGTGTTCCAATTTGCCAGCTGGTACCACATCGGTGTGGCCAGCAAACGCAAATAGCGGCGCTTCTGAACCACGTCGAGCCCAGAAGTTCGTGGTGTCTTCAAATACCATCACTTCAATTTCAAACCCGAGTGCTTTTAAGCGCTCGATCATCAAATCCTGACAACCTGCGTCTTCCGGCGTTACGGACTGTCTACTGATCAGATCTTTAGCAAGTGCCAATACTGGACTGTCTGTCATCCTTGAGTATTCCTTTATTTAAGAGTTGAAAATGCTAGCGTATTGATCAGCTTTAAAACCGATATGAAGTTGATCATTTACTTTTAAAATTGGGCGTTTAATCATCGCAGGGTTTTCTACCAAAAGAGCGATGGCGTTTTCCTCGTTAAGTGTGTCTCTCTGCTCTTGCGCTAATTGGCGGTAGGTTGTGCCACGTTTATTGAGCACCTGTTCCCAACCTAAAGCGCGACAAAATTCACTTACCATTTCTGCATCAATGCCTTGCTTACGGTAGTCATGGAAGTCGTAAGCAATATCCTCGGCTTCTAACCATTTCTTGGCTTTTTTGATCGTATCGCAGTTGGGAATACCAAACATGGTAATCGACATAGTGTTTCCTTTTTCTTTGTTCTATTTTTCACTGGCGCGGTTAAGACGCACTTAAGTGATTTGGGCTGTTAAAGCATCCTATCAAGAAGCAATCAAACTGACAAAATGCGGTGGAAAATATTTTCAGATAGATTGAGATAACTAATGTCACATAACTTATTTACGATGAATGCGCTATAAATCGAATAAAAATTCGTCTAAATCAAATGGAAAAGTCGAGTTATTGATCAAACGCAACACCTCGCTGAGCAAAAACGAAATAATGAATCAGCACAATTTTAGGAGGTGTCAATGGAATTGAGTCCTGTTTTTGCAAGGCGGCTATATTTGGCCTTGTTGGTGGAAAACCTAGAAAGGCCGAATGTGCCAAAGTTGATCGAAAAAACGGGGTGGCCTCGTCGTACTATTCAAGATGTACTCAAGGCGTTACCTGGGATCGGCATTGAACTCATATTCGTTCAAGATGGCCGACGTCATAATGACGGCTATTATCAACTTTCAGATTGGGGGCCTTTTGATAGCCAATGGGTTCTAGAGCGGGAGAGAGATATCGCTAACAGTCTTGGATTTCGTGCATAAGCCAGCAATTGCTGGCTTTTTTCATATTCAGGCCTCATCCATTGCAGCGGTAGGCGGAACCCAGCACGCTAAATGAAGTGATAAAATCTTGTGGGGAAACCATAAAAACGGTGTCCGCATCGATAGCCGCTGCATTGTTTTTTAAATCGTTCATCGCGCCTTGCATCATCGCGTCATTAGTCATGAAAATGTAGTTATACCAATGGCCTTCACTTCCGGTGACTTCGCCTTTGTATTCGCATCGCTCAGGGTCGAATTGCGCGTCAATGCGAATATGAACATCTTGACTTTGAGCATGAGTAAGGTGAGAAGGCATCGTGCAACCCGTTAGAAGCACGACAAAAAGTCCAAGTAACAGGCGTTTCATTAGCTATTTCCCCAATACTATGTAAGCAGCAAAGCCAATCCAGCTCAGGACAAGTAGTGTCCAAGGCAGTTTGCTTGATGAATGGTTTGGCGCATCGTCGGTGATATTGTCTTGTTCGATAATCTCTTCATGCTGACGTTGTTTTTCACGTTGCTGTTTTTTCTTCGCTTTATCGGCTTGGCGGTTGCGCTCTTTTTGTTGTTTCTTATATTGCGCGATGCCTTTTTCGATACCTTGAGCGATGAGCTTGGTTTGCTCTTTGGTTTGGCCGGGCTTTTGCGTGGATTTAGCAATTCTCATCGCTTCGGCTTGTGTTTCTTGAGAAGGCACAGGGGTGGCAGGAGTTCTTTTTTTCATGTTTCTCATCAACGTCGCTGTAAATCTTTGTTTAGTTTACCTGTGTAAGGTGCTGAAATGAACTTCAGTTCTCATCTTTGTTGGCTTGCAACTCTGAAACGATAGGTTAAAGTGACGTTTTTATCACATAAAGAAGAAGATGTTGTGCGCTATTCGTTTGACCAATATGACGCTCATGGATTTTTAAAGGCGCCGATCATTTTATGGGTGGGATGGATGTTTCTTGTGCGTTCATGGATGGTGTTTGCCATGGCTGGTGTAAGTCGTGATAGTGGCAGCAAGCTACTCGCTATTGTTTACCCAGATTCAAGTACGTTGTATTTAGGTTTGGCGATGGGCATTCCAAGTTTGCTTCTTATGTGGTTAATGGGGCTTCGTCATCCCGACAGAGGATGGGTAAACAGAATTACTCGCTATGGTCGCGAGATCACTTTGATCTTGTGCGGT
The DNA here is from genome assembly GCF_033337405.1 of Vibrio sp. YT-16. Lineage (NCBI taxonomy): Bacteria > Pseudomonadati > Pseudomonadota > Gammaproteobacteria > Vibrionales > Vibrionaceae > Vibrio > Vibrio sp. YT-16. The sequence continues at coordinate 414,458 of NZ_JAWOQQ010000001.1, read as the reverse complement.
ATTCAACTTGCTCAGACCATGTATCATGTGTACCTAGAACATGGAGTGTTTAATTGGGCAAACGCCCTTACCATTACCTTATTAGCTTGGTTTATGATCTATCTTCTAAATGGAATATGGGTAAAAGACTGTTTTCATGTGCCACAATTGGCGCACGATGAACAGCAGCATTCAAAGAATTAAAAACAATAACTTCCCACTCTGGGGCAAAGTAATAGAGGAAACCTCAATGTCACAAGCTCAAACGGCGATCGTGCCAGAAGCCGGGCCATTTGCACTGTACACTCAACTCAAAGTGAACCAAAACCGTGAAAACGTATTAGAAAAACTGAAAGCACTGCCAAAGTTGGTGGAAGAGTTAAACATTACCCAGCCAGGTGCTGCGCTGACGCTTTCTATCGCATTCACAAAATCGTTTTGGGAACACCTTAATGTAGACGCGCCAGAAGAGCTTATTGATTTTACTCAACTTGGCGAAGGTGACATCGTTGCTCCTGCAACAGACGTAGATGTGCTTATTCACTGTCACTCGACTCGTCACGACTTGCATTTTTACGTGTTGCGTAAGTTCCTAGAAGAGACGGCACAAGATGTCACCATTGTGGACGAAACATATGGGTACCGTTACCTTGATGCTCGTGATATGACAGACTTCATTGATGGCACAGAAAACCCGAAAGGGGAGGCTCGCGCTGATGTGGCTCTAGTAAAAGAGGGCCCATTTGCTGGAGGCAGTTATGTTATGGCTCAGCGCTTTGAACATAACCTTGCCGCTTGGAATCGATTGAATGTCAAAGCGCAAGAAAAAGTGATTGGTCGTACCAAACCAGACTCTATCGAGCTAGAAGATGTTCCTGCTGCGTCGCACGTTGGTCGGGTTGATATCAAAGAAGAAGGTAAAGGTTTGAAGATTGTTCGCCACAGCTTACCATACGGGACGGTGACCGGAGCTCACGGTCTGTTGTTCATCTCTTACTGCAATACACTTCATAACATTAAAGTGATGCTAGAAAGTATGTACGGCGTAACAGATGGTAAAACAGACCAAATGCTTCGTTTCACAACAGCGGTAACAGGTGCGTACTTTTTCGCTCCTTCGCAAGAAATGCTCGCAGAGCTAGCCATCAAGTAAGTTCTCAGACTTTATTTCTTAAGCCCTCCAATGGAGGGCTTTTGTTTTCGATTTCTATTCCAATCTCTTTTCAAAAAACACTAAACTTTTCTGTTACTTGGTCGATAAGTACTCAAAGCCTTAATTTTAGGACTCTTTATTCGTGGCGATCACCGTTAATACCAATGTTGCAGCACTTGTCGCACAGCGTCACTTGACCAGTGCAACGGATATGCTGAATCAATCCATGGAGCGTTTGTCTTCAGGGAAGCGTATTAATAGCGCAAAGGATGACGCTGCGGGTCTGCAAATTTCCAACCGCTTGCAATCACAAATGCGTGGTTTAGATGTTGCGGTTCGCAACGCGAATGACGGCATTTCCATCATGCAAACTGCGGAAGGCGCGATGAATGAGGTGACCAATATCATGCAACGTATGCGTGATTTGTCGCTACAGTCAGCCAATGGTTCAAACAGCAAAGCGGAGCGCACTGCACTGCAAGAAGAAGTCTCTGCTTTAAATGATGAGTTAAGTCGTATTGCAGAAACCACATCTTTTGGTGGACGTAAATTGCTGAACGGCACATTCGGTACATCGTCTTTTCAAATCGGTGCAACGGCTGGTGAAGCGGTACAAATTGGCCTGCGGACCATGCAGCCGGAATCTTTAGGTAGCTTTTCAATGAGCTCATATCAAAGAGTCAGTTCAGATTGGACGGTTCAAAACGGAAATAATGAAATTGTTATCAGCTACCGTGATAACAATTTTGAAGAGCAGGAGATCCGTATTGAAGCTAAAGCTGGCGACGATATAGAAGAACTCGCGACTTACATTAACGGGCAGACCGATAAAGTGAAAGCGTCTGTTAATGAAGAGGGGCAACTGCAGTTACTCATGTCCCACAAGGACGCCATAAAATACCCTGGACCAACCTTCAGTGGTGGCCTGGCTGATGAGTTAGAACTTGGCAAGTATGTCACCGTAAATAGAACGGTAGATAGTATTGATATTAGCACGGTCGGTGGCGCTCAGATGGCGGTCGGCATTTTAGATGATGCTTTGAAAACGGTAGATGGCAGTCGTGCGGAGTTAGGCGCGTATCAAAACCGCTTTAATCACGCGATCAATAATCTCGATAACATCCACGAAAACTTAGCCGCTTCCAACAGTCGTATCCAAGACACTGACTATGCCAAAGAAACTACGCAAATGGTGAAGCAACAGATTTTACAACAGGTCAGTACCTCTATTCTGGCGCAAGCAAAACAAGCGCCAAACCTAGCATTGACCTTGCTTGGCTGATGAACGGCCTTGCCCGAATTTAACGTAAAACCTGCCTGTATCGACAATTCGAAAAGAAGCTTTAGCGAAAAATGAAAGTTTTTTTGCTTTTTTATCCGCTTTGTCACGATTACCCCTCCAAACGAATTATTTTCAAAAAATCCAAAATTTTCTCTAAAGAAAACAGGGCATGCGCCGTTAATAAAAGTAACTTTGAGAGAACTACTTGGTTTTCCGAGACGTCGGAAACCGCTACACCGGAAAATCAATTGGAGAAATCACCATGGCAGTGAATGTAAACACTAACGTATCAGCGATGACCGCTCAGCGTTACCTAAACAACGCAAACTCAGCTCAACAAACTTCTATGGAGCGTTTGTCTTCAGGTTTTAAAATCAACAGCGCAAAAGATGACGCTGCGGGTCTACAAATCTCGAACCGTTTGAACGTACAAAGCCGTGGTTTGGATGTAGCGGTTCGCAACGCGAACGACGGTATCTCGATTGCACAAACTGCTGAAGGTGCAATGAATGAGACCACTAATATTCTTCAACGTATGCGTGACTTGTCTCTGCAATCAGCAAACGGTTCAAACTCGAAAGCAGAACGTGTTGCGATTCAAGAAGAAGTGACCGCGCTAAACGACGAACTAAACCGCATCGCAGAAACCACTTCTTTCGGTGGTAACAAGCTACTAAACGGCACACACGGTGCGAAATCGTTCCAAATCGGTGCGGATAACGGTGAAGCAGTGATGCTTGAGCTAAAAGACATGCGCTCAGACAACAAAATGATGGGCGGTGTGAGCTACCAAGCTGAAAGTGGTAAAGGTAAAGACTGGAACGTTGCTGAAGGTAAGAACGACCTAAAAATCAACCTAACGGACAGCTACGGCCAAGAGCAAGAAATCAACATCAGCGCAAAAGCGGGTGATGATATTGAAGAGCTTGCGACTTACATTAACGGCCAAACTGACCTAGTGAAAGCGTCAGTAGACCAAGACGGTAAACTGCAAATCTTCGCTGGCAACAACAAAGTTGAGGGCGAGGTCGAGTTTTCAGGTGGTCTATCTGGTGAACTAGGCTTGGGCGAAGGCAAAAAGGTAACGGTAGATACTATCGACGTAACCTCAGTTGGTGGCGCACAAGAATCTGTTGCCATCATCGATGCGGCACTGAAATATGTAGACAGCCACCGCGCAGAGCTAGGTGCTTTCCAGAACCGTTTCAACCACGCAATCAGCAACTTGGACAACATTAACGAGAACGTGAATGCGTCGAAGAGCCGTATCAAAGATACAGATTTCGCGAAAGAAACGACGGCAATGACCAAATCACAAATTCTATCGCAAGCGTCAAGCTCAATCCTTGCGCAAGCGAAACAAGCGCCAAACTCAGCGCTAAGTCTGCTAGGTTAATTTCAAACCTAAGACGAGAACCTCATTGGCTCGTGGTGAGAGATGAGCGAGTAAACCCAGCTTCGGCTGGGTTTTTTTCTGTCTTTGGGGCCCCCAGGATTTCTGCGAATCACGACATTAGAGCTTCATCACATTTCAGTAAGCCAAAGAAAATAATCGCAAAAAATTGAAAATTTCTTCTAAAGGATATTCATCGGTCGCCGTTAAAGGGACTGAGAGAAATGAGATGTACCTAAGTGAGGTGAGAGACACGACGGTACATTCACTAAAGCCTTAAGGAGATCAATTATGGCGATTAACGTTAATACTAACGTTTCTGCGATGACTGCACAGCGTTACCTAAACCAGGCAGCTGACGGTCAACAAAAATCAATGGAGCGTTTGTCTTCGGGTTATAAAATCAATAGCGCGAAAGACGATGCTGCAGGTCTACAGATTTCAAACCGCTTGAATGCACAAAGCCGTGGCCTAGACATGGCAGTGAAAAACGCAAACGACGGTATTTCTATTGCACAGGTTGCTGAAGGTGCAATGAATGAATCTACCAACATCCTACAACGTATGCGTGATCTTTCGCTTCAATCGGCGAACGGCTCTAACTCAAAAGCAGAACGTGTAGCGATCCAAGAAGAAGTAACAGCGCTAAACGACGAGCTAAACCGTATTGCTGAAACTACCTCTTTCGGTGGTAACAAGCTTCTAAACGGTACTTACGGTACTCAGTCTTTCCAAATCGGGGCGGACTCAGGTGAAGCAGTGATGCTTTCTATGGGTAACCTACGCTCAGACACTTCAGCAATGGGTGGTAAGAGCTACGCAGCAGAAGAGGGTAAAGACGCATCTTGGACTGTTGGTGAGAAAACAGAGTTCAAAATGAGCTACACCAACAAGCAGGGTGAAGAGAAAGAGCTATCAATCAGCGCTAAGCAAGGCGATGATATTGAACAGCTAGCGACATACATCAACGGTCAAAACGATGATGTAAAAGCCTCTGTTGGCGAAGATGGCAAACTACAAGTATTTGCTTCTTCTCAAAAAGTTGAAGGTGATGTTGAGTTTTCTGGCAACCTAGCAGATGAGATCGGCTTTGGTGGTCCGAAAGACGTAACAGTGAAAGACATCGACGTAACCACAGTAGCTGGCTCTCAAGAAGCAGTAGCGGTTATCGACGGCGCTCTTAAGTCCGTAGACAGCCAACGAGCTTCACTCGGTGCTTTCCAAAACCGCTTCAACCACGCAATCAGCAACCTAGACAACATTAACGAGAACGTTAACGCGTCTAAAAGCCGTATTAAAGATACTGATTACGCGAAGGAAACCACTGCGATGACTAAGTCGCAAATTCTTCAGCAAGCAAGTACTTCAATCCTGGCTCAAGCGAAGCAGTCTCCATCTGCAGCGCTAAGCTTGTTGGGCTAAGTGGTAAACCCAGCCTGAGGTCAACACCTTAGTGCTGGGGCACCAAAGCGATAGATTCTATCGTTAGCCCATAAGGTGGAAGGGAGATTGTAATGGATATATCCTCCTACGCATCGAACATCCAGCCTTACGGCACGCCAAATGGCACAAAGTTTGCTAATAAAAATGGCAATGATATAGGCACGTCTAGCCCAGCAAATTCAAATGGTGAGATTTCGCCGCAAAAAGCGAAAAACACCGAATACGACTTCTCTGTTCAAGCTGCGATCGAGATGGCTGAAAGCCGTCAAGAACTGAACAAAGAAGAACGTGAAAAATTGGTCGCACAAATGAATGAATTTGTAACGTCCATAAACAAAGGAGTCGCATTTCGAGTGGATGAAGAATCCGGACGAGATGTGGTGACGATTTATGAAGCCAATACCGGTGACGTGATTCGTCAAATTCCTGATGAAGAAATGCTAGTGGTATTGCGTCGCCTAGCTGAGCACACAGCCAACAGCGGGTTGTTGACTGAAAAAGTGTAAGTCGTTTTTAGAGGTGATTTGATGAGTTTAGGCCCTTTGGGGATGTCTGGCGGCATGGATATTAATTCCATGGTCAGCAAAATTGTGGATGCCGAACGCGTACCAAAGCAGCAACGCATCGACAACGAACGCACGACAATTAATGCCAGTATCAGTGCTTACGGACGACTCAGAGAATCATTGGATACGATGAAAAATCTCATGGCGAACTTTCGTCAGGAGAAAGCATTTGCCGTTCGCACTGTCGAAACGACCAATGACAATATCGTATCTGCCACGGCAACCACAGATGCTATCGCTGGCAAATATGCTATCGATGTGTTGCAGCTTGCTCAGAGCCATAAAGTCGCTTCTGACGTATTGCCAGAAGACGCAAAATTTGGCCCTGGTAAGCTGCAGATTTCGCTTGGTGATGAGCGTTTTAATATCGATGTTCGTTCCCGATCTAAGCTCATCGATGTCGTACGCGGCATCAATGGCGCTAAAGATAACCCTGGCGTTCGTGCATCTCTTATTAACGACGTCGAAGGTCCACGCCTTATCCTTGCTTCTAACCTCTCTGGTAAGGATCATCAAATCAGAGTCAGTGTGGAGGCCGAAAAAGGCAACCCTCTTAAATATTTCGAATACCAAACACTTGAAGACCGCGTCAACGCGCTTGAAGAAGCTCGTTCAGCGGCGGAAGATGTCTTAGGTCCTCTTAAATTTCCGGAACAACCAGCAGAAGAGCTAGATGCAAACGGCAATCCTCTACCTCCAGAAGAGCAAAAAGCGGCAGACGATGTACAAGATGATGCATCGCAAGCGCCAATCTCTGCGGCGGGGGCAGAAGCAGCCAAAGCTGGTCAAGAAGCCATTGATGAAGCCAACCGACGCGCGAGTTTACGCCCTGAAGAAAGAATTCCAGGGTGGACAGAAACTGCGTCAGGTACTTTGTTGGACTCTTATGAAGAACCAGAGCTCGAACTCGACGAAAAGGCAATAGAGAAGGCACCAGATGTACCAGGCTGGAATAATGCCGCATCGGGCACCCTAACCGATTCTTACGTTACGACGAAAGAGGCTAAGCAGCTTCTTGAGCAAGAAAAAGCGGAAATCGAGCAAAAAATTGCGAGTGAAAAGCAAGCGTTAGACGAAAAAGTGGCACGTGGTGAACTTTCCGAAGCGCAAGCTAAGCAAATTCATCGCGCTAAACTTGATCCTCAAGAACGTGAGCGTCTGGAAAAAATTGATGAAGCAGAAGCGAAAATCGCAAAGGCACAATCTGCTTTTGAAGAATACCTTGGGATGACAGAAGTACAAGCAGGGCAAGATTCAGAAGTTCTGCTTGATGGAGTGGCAAAGCTATCTAGCCACAACAATGTGATTGAAGATGCGATCGAAGGTGTTGATTTAACGCTAAAAGGCAAATCAGAACCGAATAAACCGCCTGCTGAAATTGGTGTCGAGTACGACCGTCAAAGTGTACGCAACGATATCGAAAACTTTGTGGCAGCGTATAACTCGTTTTATCAAACCTCCCAAGCGTTGGCGAGTGTGGATCCGGTAACTGGTCAAAAAGGGCCGTTGTCAGGTGACAGCACCGTACGCAGTGCAGATTCACGATTAAAATCGGTCTTTTCTACTCGAATCGATAAGGCGCCTGAAAACCTAAAGTCCTTAACAGAATTTGGCATTACGACCACACGTCAAGGCACCCTAGAAATCAACTATGACATGCTAGATCGCCAGTTGAACAATAACTTCAACGAGTTAGAAAAGTTCTTCGGTGGCAACACAGGTTTTGCTAAACGAGTAGAAGATGCGATTCACGGTATCACAGGTATTACAGGCAGTATTCGTACTCGAGAAAAAAGTCTCACAGAACAAAACTACCGTTTGAGTGACGATCAAGCGGCATTAGATCGCCGCATGGAAAGCCTAGAGAAGCGTACTCATGCGAAGTTTACCGCGATGCAAGATGCAACCGGTAAAATGCAAGGCCAGTTAGGCGCTTTGATGAGTGCGTTGGGTTAATAAATGCAAAAAGAACTCATGGAAATTAGTGATATAGATCAACTAATTACGCAAGAATTAGAAAAAATTGATTTTAATGCTGAAGAAATTCTTCGCTTGGTCGATATCAGGGAACGGTTATTGCAAAACCTGTTACCAATTATTCATCAAAATCCTTTGGTTAAGCAGGATGCAGAGTGGCAAGCGTTGCTAACTCGTACCAAAAGAATTGTCGAGCTGATGCAATCGGAAACGTCAAAGGTCGGAAAAGAGCTCCATAAGTTTCGTTATGGCCAGCGTTCACTTCAGCAGTACAAAAAATTTATTTAAAAGAGGATTACTATGCGCGGTTCTTTGCAAGCATACAAAAAGGTATCAGTCGACAGCCAGCTTAGCGCGGCTTCTCCGCACAAAGTCATTCAAATGCTTATGGCTGGTGCGATTGAGCGCCTTATTCAAGGTAAAGCAGCCATGCAAGCAGGCAATATTCCAGCAAAAGGTGAGCGCTTGGGTAAAGCGTTAGACATCATTATCGCGCTACGCAGCTGTCTATCTATGGATGACGGTGGTGATATTGCTTCAAACTTAGATTCACTGTATGAGTTTATGATCACGCAAATTTCTGCTGCTAACCATCAAAATGAGCCTCAGCTGATCGACGACGTTATCGACATTATCCGTGAGATCAAGTCCGCTTGGGACCAAATCCCAACAGAGTTTCATAATCTTACCGCTGCTGAAGTTGGTATTTAATAGTCAAAACAATGCGTTAAGATACTAGACGAATATATTTGTCAATTGCGCAACGAGTTGTGTAGCAAAGTTTCTATCAAGCTCACACCTCTCCATTGCTTGGTTGCCTTATTTTTATATTCAAATAAAATAGAAGCCATTAGTAGCCCTAATGGCTTTTTTGTTGCTGATTTTCCTATTTTGTCTATCGTAAATTGAGTGTGGTGGTTCTGCCTTCTTTAGCACCCAATTGCGCAAATCAAGGTTTGGCCGCAACGCACCTAAAATAAAGGCAATCATTCTTACTTATGCATGGTTTGGCAAAGCTGCTTGTAATTGATGATGACGCATCAAGTCGTTTAAATTTAAGCAATATATTGGAATTTGTTGGAGAAAATTGCGAAGCGGTCAGTTCTGATCAGCTCAGCGATGTTGATTGGTCTAGCGTATGGTCGTGCTGTATTGTTGGTAATATTCCAGCAGGTCAAGCGGCGAGTACGGTTATCTCTCATTTAAACAGCGCTTACCACATCCCTCTTCTAGTCATGGGCCGTTTTCCTTTGCCTGTTGATGATCTTCCAAATTTTGTTGGTGAACTAGAGCTGCCGCTTAATTACCCACAGCTTAGTGAAGCGTTACGCCACTGCAAAGATTTTCTGGGGCGAAAAGGAGTGAATGTTGTTGCTAGTGCACGCAAAAACACGCTTTTTCGCAGCTTAGTTGGTCAAAGTAGAGGTATTCAAGAAGTTCGACACCTGATTGAGCAAGTATCAAACACGGAAGCAAACGTGTTGATCTTAGGTGAGTCCGGTACGGGTAAAGAAGTTGTTGCGCGTAACATCCACTATCACTCTTCATACCGCGATGGCGCATTTGTACCTATTAACTGTGGTGCAATACCGCCTGAGCTCCTAGAAAGCGAATTATTTGGTCACGAAAAAGGCGCGTTTACTGGTGCGTTAACTGCCCGTAAAGGTCGATTTGAGCTCGCAGATGGTGGCACTATCTTTCTTGATGAGATTGGCGATATGCCAATGTCGATGCAAGTAAAGTTGCTTCGTGTATTGCAAGAACGCTGCTTTGAACGTGTAGGTGGCAATAGTACCATCAAGGTAAATGTTCGAGTTGTGGCGGCGACACACCGTAATCTAGAAAATATGATTGAAGAAGGTACGTTCCGAGAAGACTTGTTCTATCGTCTGAACGTGTTTCCAATTGAGATGCCAGCGCTGAAAGAGCGCAAACAAGATATACCATTGCTGCTGCAAGAACTGATGACACGTTTAGAGGCGGAGGGCGGACAACCTATCTGTTTTACACCTCGTGCAATCAACTCACTGATGGAGCATAACTGGCCGGGCAACGTACGCGAGTTGGCTAATCTTGTTGAGCGAATGATTATTCTGTATCCAAATAGCTTAGTGGATGTAAACCATCTACCAACCAAATATCGCTACAGTGACATCCCAGAGTTCCAACCAGAGAGCAATCCATTTGTTTCGGTGGAAGAGCAAGAGCGTGATGTATTCCAAGATATCTTCTCTGAAGATTTTAGCTTTGAAGATCAAGACGACCTTGATCACAGCATGAACGCCCCGCAAGCGCTGCCACCGGAAGGGGTTAATTTGAAAGAGCTGCTGGCTGATTTAGAAGTTAATATGATCAGCCAAGCATTAGAAGCGCAGGGTGGCGTTGTAGCAAGAGCGGCCGACATGCTGGGTATGCGACGTACTACGCTGGTGGAAAAAATGCGTAAGTACAACTTACAGCGCTAGGTAAAGTGAAGTTTTAAGACGATATCTGAATTATCACTTGTGCTAGTTAACATCGTTTTTCTGGCATCCAAAACCGTTATCTCTGAGTGTCAACTTATTGTCGATAGCTTAACGTCCTGATAAATATAAAAAATAGCTTGGTACGCTAATTGCTTACCAAGCTATTTTAGTTTTAGCGGCGATATTTCGACAGGCAGTAATGGATAACAACACCAATCAATCCCATTTAGATTCCGTAGAGAATCAGGTTGAGCGCTACAAACAGGTGCTCGATGTGATGCCTGCTGGAGTGATTTTGCTCGATACGTACGGAGTAGTGCGTGAAGCAAATCCAGAAGCGCACCGAATTCTTGAGATTCCACTGGTTAACGAAAAATGGTTCAACGTTATCCAGGCGGTGTTTGACCCACGTGAAGATGATGGCCATGAAGTTTCATTACGTAATGGCCGTAAAGTTCGACTCGCCATCTCGGCGTCCACAACAGGTCAATTGATCCTGATTACCGATTTAACCGAAACCCGTTTACTTCAAGCTCGTGTCAGTGATTTACAGCGCTTGTCGTCGTTAGGACGTATGGTTGCGTCGCTTGCTCACCAAGTAAGAACGCCGCTGTCGAGCGCTATGTTATATGCATCCAATTTGGGAGCGCCAAATCTTCCTCCAGCGACAAAAGATCGCTTCCAAACCAAATTAATGGATCGACTGCACGATTTGGAAAAGCAGGTTAATGATATGCTGCTTTTTGCTAAAGGTGGTGATAATAAAGTCATTAAGCCATTCACGATTGCCCAGTTGGTAGCGGAATACCAGCCGATGGTCGAAACCGCGCTAAAAAACAACAGTATTGATTACTGCCTAGAAGTGGAAGAAGAACAAACTGAGCTACTAGGCAATGCGAACGCCATTGCATCCGCATTGAGTAATCTGGTCATGAATGCGATTCAAATGTCTGGTAAAGAATCGCAAGTCGATATTTTTTTCCGCCCGGTAAATGGTGAGTTACGCATTTCTGTGCAAGACAGCGGACCGGGAGTGCCCGAAGAACTGCAAGCCAAAATCATGGAGCCATTTTTTACCACACGTTCTCAAGGAACTGGATTAGGGTTGGCAGTTGTTCAAATGGTTTGCCGTGCCCATGACGGTCGATTGGAACTTATTTCAGAGCAGGGTGATGGAGCCTGCTTCACCATGTGCATTCCGCTAGAGCGAGTGCAAACAGAAGCGCAATAAGCGGCTTTTGGTAATAACAATTTCTGGAGAATCATAATGGCGCAAAGCAAAGTGCTGATCGTAGAAGACGATGAAGGTCTTCGTGAAGCCCTAGTCGATACTCTGGCTCTGGCAGGGTATGAGTGGTTGGAAGCGGACTGTGCTGAAGATGCACTGTTAAAGCTGAAATCGAATACGGTTGATATCGTTGTTTCTGATGTGCAAATGGCGGGGATGGGTGGCTTAGCTCTGCTCAAAAGCATCAAGCAGAATTGGCCTAACTTACCAGTATTGCTAATGACGGCGTACGCCAATATCGAAGATGCCGTGTCTGCAATGAAAGATGGCGCGATTGACTACATGGCGAAACCATTTGCACCAGAAGTGTTGCTAAATATGGTCAGTCGTTATGCACCGATAAAAAGTGATGACAACGGTGACGCTATCGTTGCTGATGAGAAAAGTCTACGTTTACTCGCGTTGGCCGATAAAGTGGCACGTACAGATGCGAATGTTATGGTGCTAGGTCCTAGTGGCTCAGGTAAAGAAGTGATGTCGCGCTATATTCACAACGCGTCAAATCGTAAAAATGGTCCTTTTGTCGCAATTAACTGTGCCGCGATTCCTGACAATATGCTCGAAGCAACACTGTTTGGCTATGAAAAGGGCGCATTTACTGGTGCTGTTCAGGCATGCCCAGGAAAGTTCGAACAAGCACAAGGTGGCACAATCTTACTTGATGAAATCAGCGAAATGGACTTGAACCTGCAAGCGAAGTTGTTGCGTGTTTTGCAAGAACGAGAAGTAGAGCGCCTAGGCAGTCGCAAAAGCATCAAGTTAGATGTTCGTGTGTTAGCGACGAGTAACCGTGATCTTAAGCAATACGTGTCAGAAGGAAACTTCAGAGAGGACTTATATTACCGCCTGAATGTATTCCCAATTGCGTGGCCTGCACTTAAAGAACGTAAAGGCGATATTGCACCGCTTGCCAAGCATCTTGCTGAGCGTCATTGCAGTAAAATGGGCATGCCAGTGCCTCAATTCTCGACCGTTGCGTTAGAAAAACTATTGCAATACCCTTGGCCGGGTAATGTTCGTGAATTGGATAACGTGGTTCAACGAGCGCTGATATTAAGTGAAAATGGCGACATCGATGCAGAGCACATTTTGCTTGAGGGCGTAGATTGGCAAGATGCCAATAGCTTGCAACACGTGGTGCAAAATGCAGATATGGTCGTGCCTAATGTTAAGCCAGTTGCGCAAGCTGAGAATGTCAGCCGTCCAGTAACTGGTGGAGAAGGCTTAGGCAGCGAGCTGCGCGATCAAGAATACGCCATTATTTTGGAGACTTTGGTTGAGTGTAATGGTCGACGCAAAGAAATGGCGGAGAAACTGGGTATAAGCCCTCGAACCTTGCGCTATAAGCTTGCCAAAATGCGTGATGCTGGTATAGATATCCCGAATTAACACAGACAACGGCCATAAGACAAAAAGTGTAAGTAAATTGATTACTAATGTCTTATGGCACGTTAATTGCTGTGTCAATAATCAGTTTTGTTAATAGTCAATCTTTTGGCTTAGAGGTGCTAATGAAAATTGATGGTATTCAGGCAGAAATGCGCGCCATGATGGTAGAAGCAACCAATACGGCTCCTACTGCAAGTGGGGCGAAAGTTGGAGCAGATTTTAACGATCTCCTAACTAAAGCCATCAATAACGTGAACACACTTCAAAAAGCATCTGGTGATTTACAAACCCGTTTTGATCGTGGTGATGCCGATGTATCCCTTTCTGACGTTATGATCGCTCGTAACAAGTCTAGTGTCGCTTTTGATGCGACGGTTCAAATTCGCAATAAACTCGTTGAGGCATATAAAGACCTCATGAACATGCCAGTGTAATTTAGGTAATAAGTGTGGCAGACAAGTCTACAGATTTAACCGTCACTGAAGGCGGCTCAGATGGTGCACTGGTAGCAAGTTCCGATGTGGATGTGGAGAGTCAAAATCCAGATCTAGAGGAGCGTAGTGCGTCAAAATTCGATATGGCAGTGGGCGACCTCGATTTACTTCGTCAGGTTGTGCTTGTGCTGTCGATATCCATCTGTGTTGCATTGATCGTGATGCTGTTCTTTTGGGTCAAAGAACCGGAGATGCGCCCACTTGGTGCGTATGAGACCGAAGAATTGATCCCCGTTCTGGATTATCTGGACCAGCAGAAAATCAATTATAAGCTTGATGGCAATACTGTTTCTGTTGAATCGAGTGAGTACAACTCGATCAAACTTGGCATGGTTCGTTCCGGCGTTAACCAAGCTACAGAAGCGGGCGATGATATTTTGCTGCAAGACATGGGTTTTGGTGTTTCACAACGTCTCGAGCAAGAGCGTCTCAAACTCAGTCGAGAGCGCCAATTGGCTCAAGCAATTGAAGAAATGAAGCAAGTTCGCAAAGCACGAGTGTTATTGGCACTGCCAAAGCACAGCGTGTTTGTGCGTCATAACCAAGAAGCGTCTGCGTCGGTATTTTTGACATTGTCGACAGGCACTAACCTTAAGCAGCAAGAAGTGGATTCTATTGTCGACATGGTAGCGAGTGCCGTGCCGGGAATGAAAACTTCTCGAATTACCGTCACAGATCAGCATGGCCGCTTACTCAGCTCAGGCTCCCAAGATCCTGCTTCTGCGGCGCGACGCAAAGAACAAGAATTAGAACGCAGCCAAGAGCAAGCGCTGCGCGAAAAAATTGATTCCGTACTATTACCCATTTTAGGTTATGGCAACTATACGGCGCAGGTTGATATCCAAATGGACTTCAGTGCGGTTGAACAAACCCGCAAACGCTTTGATCCAAACACCCCTGCGACCCGCAGTGAGTACGCACTCGAAGATTACAATAACGGTAACATGGTAGCGGGTATTCCGGGTGCGTTGAGTAATCAGCCTCCAGCGGATGCCTCAATTCCGCAAGATGTGGCTCAAATGAAAGATGGTTCTGTCATGGGGCAGGGTTCAGTTCGTAAAGAGTCCACGCGTAACTTTGAGCTAGATACCACCATCAGCCACGAGCGAAAGCAGACCGGGACGGTGGCTCGTCAGACCGTTTCTGTTGCGATTAAAGACCGTCGTCAAGTTAACCCTGATACGGGTGAAGTGACTTATACCCCAATGTCCGAATCTGAAATCAATGCCATTCGCCAAGTATTAATTGGTACCGTCGGCTTTGATCAAGGTCGTGGCGATTTACTGAATGTATTGAGTGTAAAGTTTGCTGAGCCAGAGGCTGAGCAGCTAGAAGAACCACCAATTTGGGAGCACCCTAACTTCAGTGATTGGGTTCGTTGGTTCGCAAGTGCATTAGTGATTATTGTGGTTGTGTTGGTTCTGGTTCGCCCAGCAATGAAGAAATTGCTTAACCCTACCAGCGATGATGAAGACGAAATGTACGGACCAGACGGCTTGCCGATTGGTGCGGATGGTGAAACTAGCTTGATTGGCAGTGACATCGAAAGCAGCGAACTGTTCGAGTTTGGCTCAAGTATTGATTTGCCAAACCTTCATAAAGATGAAGATGTATTGAAAGCGGTTCGCGCTCTGGTTGCGAATGAACCTGAACTGGCTGCTCAAGTAGTGAAAAACTGGATGAATGACAATGGCTAACGATATCGTACCTCAAGATGACAACGCCGCGGGAATGCCAGTAGAGCTGGATGTTTCAACCATTACTGGCGAAGAAAAAGCGGCAATTTTGCTACTGAGCCTTAATGAACAAGATGCAGCTGGCATTATCCGTCACCTAGAACCAAAACAGGTTCAGCGTGTTGGTAGTGCGATGGCTCGCGCGAAGGATCTCAGCCAAGACAAGGTATCTGCTGTTCATCGTGCGTTTTTGGAGGATATCCAGAAATACACCAACATTGGTATGGGCAGCGAAGACTTTATGCGTAATGCACTGGTTGCCGCTCTTGGTGAAGACAAAGCCAACAACTTAGTTGACCAGATCCTACTTGGTACGGGCTCAAAAGGCTTGGATTCTTTGAAATGGATGGACCCACGCCAAGTGGCGAGCATTATTGTCAATGAACACCCACAGATTCAAACTATCGTACTGTCTTATTTAGAAGCAGACCAATCTGCAGAGATTTTGTCTCAGTTCCCTGAGCGCGTGCGTTTGGATCTGATGATGCGTATTGCCAACCTTGAAGAAGTTCAGCCATCAGCATTGGCAGAGCTGAACGAAATCATGGAGAAACAGTTCGCGGGTCAAGCGGGTGCACAAGCAGCCAAAATTGGCGGCCTGAAAGCAGCAGCGGAGATCATGAACTACCTAGACAACAACGTCGAAGGTTTGTTAATGGAACAAATTCGCGATCAGGACGAAGACATGGCGACGCAAATCCAAGACCTAATGTTTGTCTTCGAAAACTTAGTCGAAGTGGACGACCAAGGTATTCAGAAGTTGCTGCGTGACGTACCACAAGACGTGTTGCAAAAAGCACTCAAAGGTGCAGATGACTCGTTACGTGAGAAAGTCTTCAAGAACATGTCTAAACGTGCTGCTGATATGATGCGTGATGATATAGAAGCGATGCCGCCAGTACGAGTGGCAGATGTAGAAGCCGCTCAGAAAGAAATCTTAGCAATTGCCCGTCGAATGGCGGATGCTGGTGAGCTCATGTTGTCTGGCGGTGCTGACGAATTCTTATAATTTCTATTGCTTCGCAATTATCCTATTGCGGAGCACCCTCACTTCTTAATCGAACACACAATAGGTAACCCATGGCTGGCGATAGAAAACGTGGATTTATCCGTCCTGATGAAGATGATTCGATGATCGAACCTCAACGTTGGGGGCTGCCTGATTATGGCGAGCCTAAAGCCAAACAAGCAAAACAAACCGCGTTCAACTATGACCCGGGGTGGGTGCCGAATTTTGATGAGCCTGAAGAAGAGCAGCCACTTGCGCTAACCGAAGAACAAATTGAACTGATTAAGCAAGGTGCTTATCAAGAAGGCTTACATCAAGGTCAGGAAGCTGGCTTTAAGCAAGGTTACGACAAAGGTAAAGAAGAAGGGTTGCAAGCCGGCCATGCTGAAGGTCTTGAGCTCGGAAAAGCTGAAGGGGTGACTGCAGGGCAAGAATACATTCAGCAGCAAGTTGAAACCTTTATGAACTTGGCCAATCAGTTTGCTCAACCTTTGGAGTTGATGAATGCTCAGGTTGAAAAGCAGCTGGTGGATATGGTGCTCTGTTTAGTTAAAGAAGTGGTGCACGTTGAAGTACAAACCAACCCTCAAATTATTTTAGATACGGTGAAGCAGTCGGTCGAAGCGCTACCAATATCAGGCCACCCTATTACCTTGCACCTGAATCCAGAAGATGTCGCGATTATTCGTTCAGCTTATGGTGAAGAAGACCTTAATTGTCGCAACTGGACGTTAGTTGCTGAGCCATCGCTCAATCGAGGTGACGTCCAGATTGAAGCCGGTGAATCAAGCATTAATTATCGCATGGAAGAACGCGTCAAAAGCGTATTGCACAGCTTTTGTGGCGCAAACCGTCATCAAGAGGGTGAGTAATCCATGCAAGCACTCGCTGACCGCTTAAAAAGCTACAAAGTTGAAGGCCTTACGACGCGCCCTGTCGCCTCTGGCAAACTGGTGCGTGTGGTTGGGTTAACGTTGGAAGCAACCGGCTGTCGCGCACCAATTGGCAGTTTATGCTTAGTGGAAACCATGTCAGGTCAGATGGAAGCCGAGGTTGTCGGCTTTTCAGGTGACAACCTATTTTTAATGCCAAGCGAACAAATTACGGGCATTTTACCTGGCGCGAGAGTCACCCCTTTAACCAGTGACGCTGGTTTACCTGTTGGCATGGAATTACTTGGGCGCGTTATAGACGGGGTTGGGAATCCACTTGATGGACTTGGTCCTTTATATACCGATCACCGTGCCTCTTTTAATGCCGAGCCGATCAACCCGTTAGCTCGAAAGCCAATTTCTGAACCGCTCGATGTTGGCCTAAAAGCCATCAATGGTTTGTTGACGGTTGGTAAAGGTCAGCGTATCGGTCTGTTTGCAGGTTCTGGTGTGGGTAAATCGGTCACGCTTGGCATGATGACGCGAGGCACCACCGCACAGGTTGTGGTCGTCGGCCTGATAGGTGAGCGTGGACGTGAAGTTAAAGAGTTCATCGAAGAGATCTTGGGTGAGGACGGTCGTCGCCGCTCAGTGGTGGTCGCGGCGCCTGCCGATGCTTCACCTCTAATGCGCTTAAAGGGGTGCCAAACGGCATTAACGATTGCTGAATACTTCCGAGACCAAGGGTTAGATGTTCTGCTATTGATGGACTCGTTGACTCGTTTTGCACAAGCACAGCGTGAAATCGCACTTTCTGTTGGTGAGCCGCCAGCGACGAAAGGTTACCCGCCTTCTGTATTTGCCAAGCTGCCAGCGCTGGTTGAGCGAGCGGGTAATGGAAGTGCCGAGCAAGGCTCGATTACGGCGTTCTTTACCGTGTTGACCGAAGGGGATGATTTGCAAGATCCGATAGCGGACGCATCGCGAGCTATTCTTGATGGCCATATTGTACTTTCTCGTGAAATGGCGGATGCAGGCCATTATCCGGCGATTGATGTCGAGAAGTCGGTGAGCCGTGTTATGCCGCAAATCACGACCGAAGAGCACGTTCTGATGTCAAAAGCGGTGCGACAGGTCTTGTCTATTTGTCGCAAGAATCAAGATTTGGTCTCGATTGGAGCGTACAAACCGGGTACCGATCCTGCTATTGATGGCGCATTTACTTTGAAACCGAAGTTAGACGAATACTTGCAGCAGAGCATGAAAGAATCAGTGTCATATGATATGTGCGTCAATATGCTTAGAAACATTTTGGGTGGGTGATAGCGCATGAATAATGCGATGGAGTTTCTACTTGAGCAAACTAAGGATCGTGAAGACCAAGCTGTGCTTGCACTGAACAAAGCGCGTTCTGAACTCGAAGATTATTACCGTCAGGTTGAACAAATTGAAAAGTATCGGCTTGATTATTGCCAGCAACTCGTCGACCGTGGTCAGGCGGGCCTAACGGCAAGTCAATATGGACACTTAAATCGATTCCTTACCCAGCTAGATGAAACTTTATCTAAGCAAAAGCAAGCAGAAAGTCATTTCAAAGAGCAGGTTGAAAACTGTAAAGAATATTGGTTAACCGTGCGTAAAGAACGCAAATCCTATGAGTGGATGATAGATAAACGCGAAAAAGAGAAACAACTTGCTGAAGCTAAGCGCGAACAAAAGCAAATGGACGAGTTTTCCACCTTACTTTATAGTCGAAAACCACATCGTTTCTAAACGTTATCGGTTCGATATTGCATTACGGTGTTGCAGTTGACTACATCTCTACCGATTCAAGTAAGGTAACTTTGATTGAGTCTTGTTCAATTAGCTCAAATACCTTCGGTCGAATCTCGCGAACCCACCACTCGTTGTATGTTTTTTCGTAGAGAGCCTGGCGTGCTTGTTCATTGTCGAACTCTCTAAGCCAAACAAAATAGTCATGTCCATCATCACCAGTGTGGACGTAAGTATTCAGTACACGCATGCCTTGTGAGCGTTGATAGGGCAACAGTTCTTCCTTCATCCAACTTAGCCACTGTTCTGTTTTGCCTGCTCTGATTCTATATTGGCGTAATTCTGTGATCTTCAAAGTGATTCCTTAATTGTTAAGTCAAATGTCTGTTTACGCTTATCGTTTTTCAAAGTCAATCAAGTAGCTGTACATCATGTTAGGAACCAGGTTCTCGGATAGTACTGTTGATGTTTGTTCCATAAACATGCCATCTATTAGCTTACCGAGAATTGGCTCAATATTGTGGTGTGATTTTTGCATTTTAGCTGTCAGTGTCGGGTCTTTTTGACCTTTGTTTGCCGCCAGTATTGCTGTCTGTCAGCGATACGCTCAGAGCCACGAGAACGAGAGTTTCTAAATGAGTGTGAATTTGTCCCATGTATCTGCGACTACCAAGACGCCAGTTTCTGATGTGTCCGCTAAAGCGTCCGCAGAGAGCACTGAGAGCAAGGGATTTTTAGAAACGTTAACCGATGCGTTTGCTGGTAAACAAAAGCCCGAAAAAGTAGCAACAGAATCGACAGTGGTTGAAGAAAAAGAAAGAGCGGATGTAGGCAGTACTTCTTCTGCTAACGTCTCGGACGAATTGTTGGCGCAAGAAAGCCAAGAATCCGTCAGTGACGAGACCCATGGTTTTGATGAAATATCAGCAAACAAACCGAATGCAACCTTAAGTGAAGAAGCAAGTTTACAAAAGGCGGGTAACAGCACACCTTTGGAGAATGATGTTGAAGCTATTGAAAAAGTGAAATCAACATCAATCGATACGAGCAACCCATCAAATACAATGGACGTAAAAAGCACTATGGGCGAAGGACAACAGCTTCTTGGCCGAATTGAACAAGCGAATCAAACCCTGAATGCGAGTAATGCATCCATCAATAGTGGCAAAGTTTTGCCTCAGAGCGCGAATTTAGTGCATTCGTTCCACGAGCAAGCAACCGTTTCGACAAACCTTGATGAGCTGGCTTTGAATGAAACGCCATCAGTTCATTCTCTTGAACAAGCACAGCTGATCCCAGGGCAAGACTTAGAGCCAATTTTAGATAAGAATGGTCAACCTATCGATGTCGACAAACTCTCGTCTGAGTTTGCTGCTTGGCAAGAGCTAGCGAAACAAGCCAGCCATCCGACGGCTAAGAGCGCAGTCAGTGGTGAAGTAGCTAATGATCTGTCGCCGTTGTTAACAGACGTTGATGGTTCCAACATCGACGCGCTTCCACGAGTCTCCTTGGATGAACTTGAAGTTATAGATACTAAGTTGGCGCAAGGAAAACCACTGACTCAGCAAGAAGCTCAGATCATTGAAGGGTTGAAACAAGGAAGGATCACGGCGGATATTCCTGAGCAAGACCTTGCCCAATTTGTTGCGCTCCCTAATGACATTAAACAGATTCTCGCAGAGCAACAAGTACAACATAATTTAACTCGCCAGGCTGGACCTATGGCAGTGTCTCAACAAATCCAGCATACAGCGGCTCAAGTACCCCAGCCACAAACTGCTCATAGTGGAGAAAAAGTCGCATTATCTCCAACGCCCGATATGTTGATAGCCGCGCAAGTGCCGACGTCGCTTCAAGGTGTGAAAGACGGAGAGATTAGCCAGAAAGTAATGAACGCAGCATTGGCGACTGGTGCGCTAAAGGCGACTGCGGATAAACAAGATAAGCCGGACCTCCAACATGGCTTCGCTGGACAGCTTCAGGCTATGGCAGGCCAGCAAGGAATTAATGTGCAGCAACAAGCGCGTATTGATGCTGCACAACAAGCTCAGCTTCCGTTGCAACTAACTAAAGAGCTAGCCAACGAGCAAGTTGCGGAAAAAGTGCAAATGATGATGTCGAAGAATCTGAAAAATCTCGATATTCGTCTTGATCCACCAGAGTTAGGTCGTATGCAAATTCGTATGACCATGAATAATGACGTTGCCAATGTACATTTTACAGTGAACAACCCGCAAGCTCGTGACATTATTGAACAGACGCTCCCTCGTTTGAGAGAAATGCTAGCGCAACAAGGTATGCAGCTGGCTGATTCTTCCGTCCAGCAACAAAACAGCGGGCAACAGCAAGGTAGGTATACTGCTGAACAACATGGTCAAAGCGCGCAAAGTGGCGGTTTTTCTGGACAGTCCGAAGAGGGTTTTGAATCTGATGTCAATCTGGATTTGAATGTCGCTTCAAAGCGTGATGGAATTAGTTTTTACGCATAAAAGGCCGTTTAACGGCAATGGCATACGGTTACCCAGCAACTCACTAAAACGTCTTGGTAACTCAAAAGAACAATAAGAGACAAGAATGGCAGAAGAACAGTTACAAGGGGCCGATGCGCCGAAAGGAAAAAGCAAGTTACTTATCATCATCATCGCTGTTGTAGTATTACTACTTGGTGGCGGGGCAGCGGCATTTTTTCTAATGGGCTCTGATGAACCTGCTCAGGCTGAATCGTCTCAACAGGCTCAAGTGAAGGCATCGGATGCTGCGCCCATCGCGTATGTGAATCTTCCTCAGGCATTTGTATTTAACGTTACTGGGGATAGCCGCGATAGGTTGGTTCAAATTAAAGCGCAGTTAATGGTTCGCGGTGCAGAAAATGAAGAGTTGGCGCGGTATCATTCGCCACTGATTGAAAGCTCTATGCTATCAACGTTTGCTTCCGCGACGGTTGATCAATTGCGCTCTCCTACAGGACGAGTGGAATTGCGCGATCGTGCTTCCGAAGATATCAAAGCAGCGCTGAATGCTGCGGTCGGTAAGCCAGTGATTGAAAAAGTACTGTTTACAGATTTTGTTATTCAATAGGTAAAACGTGACCGATCTATTAAGCCAAGACGAAATTGATGCGCTATTGCATGGGGTTGACGATGTTGATGACGTCGATGAACCGATAGAAAACGACACTGAGGGGGCCGTCAATTTTGATTTCTCGTCGCAAGACAGAATCGTACGTGGTCGAATGCCGACGCTCGAACTTATCAACGAGCGCTTTGCACGGCACATGCGTATTAGTCTGTTTAATATGCTGCGTAAAACGGCAGAGGTGTCGATCAATGGCGTGCAGATGATGAAGTTTGGTGAATACCAGAACACATTGTACGTGCCAACCAGTTTGAACATGGTGCGTTTTCGTCCGTTAAAAGGCACTGCGTTGATCACCATGGAGGCTCGTTTAGTCTTTATTCTGGTAGAAAACTTCTTTGGCGGTGATGGTCGATTCCACGCCAAAATCGAAGGCCGCGAATTTACCCCAACGGAACGCCGCATCATTCAGTTGTTACTGAAAATTGTATTTGAAGATTATAAAGAAGCGTGGTCGCCAGTGATGGGGGTAGAGTTCGAATATCTCGACTCTGAAGTAAACCCAAGTATGGCAAACATTGTCAGCCCGACAGAAGTGATTGTCGTGAGTTCCTTCCATATAGAAGTTGACGGCGGTGGCGGCGATTTTCATGTCGTTATGCCTTACTCCATGGTTGAGCCTATCCGTGAACTATTGGATGCAGGTGTTCAGTCCGACAAGATGGAAACGGACGTTCGCTGGAGCTCAGCACTACGTGAAGAGATCATGGATTGTCCGGTTAACTTCCGCGTGAACTTGCTCGAAAAAGACATTTCTTTGCGTGATCTCATGGAGCTGCAACCGGGCGATATCATCCCGATTGAAATGCCAGAACATGCGACGATGTTTGTAGAAGACCTACCGACCTATCGCGTAAAAATGGGTCGTTCGGAAGACAAATTAGCGGTGCAAATTTCTGAGGAAATTGAGCGCCCACATGTCGTCAAAACAGATTTAGCTTTCTTAGGTAAAGACATCATGTCCGAGCTTGAGAGTGAAGACGATATAGACCATTAAGATACCTTATTAAACAGACATGCTATGGCATGAGTTAGGCGTAACACAGGATAGAAAAATGGAACCAAGTGACGATCAAAAGCTAGCAGACGAATGGGCAGCCGCTCTTGGCGAAGACCCGTCTGCCCCTTCTGTAGACGTAGATGAAGTATTGGCTGCGCCACTGGAAGAGCTAAAAGACACTTCAAGCCCAATTAGCGAAGATGAGCGTCGTAAACTCGACACTATTATGGATATCCCGGTGACGATTTCGATGGAAGTCGGTCGTTCTCAAATTAGCATTCGGAACCTGTTGCAGCTTAACCAAGGTTCGGTTGTTGAGTTGGATCGTCTAGCCGGTGAGTCGCTCGACGTATTGGTTAACGGTACTTTGATTGCTCACGGCGAAGTCGTGGTCGTCAACGATAAGTTTGGTATCCGTTTGACGGATGTGATCAGCCAAACTGAACGAATTAAGAAGCTGCGTTAAGATGAGTCGTTCAATCAAAATGCGATTGAAGCAAATCACTGGAGCACTGAGCTTAATGCTAAGTGCTCCTTATGCATTCGCTGCCGCACCAAATAATCTGGATCTTGCGACGACACTTGGCTCGCTTGTGCTTGTAATCGGCGTGATTCTTTTGCTGGCTTGGTTGCTGAAACGTATGCAAGTGCCAGCGATGGGACAACAAAAGGGCTTGCGTATAGTGAGTCAGTTGCCAGTGGGTACAAAAGAAAGAATCGCAGTAGTTCAAGTGGGTGAAGAACAGTTTTTGGTTGGGATTACTAGCCAATCGATCCAAACTTTAGCCAAGTTAGATAAGCCACTGAAAGAGGAAGAGTTGGCGACCAATGCTTTTGCGACTCAATTTAGCCAGCTGATCAAAAAACATGACAAAGGGTAATCCAATTCGTTTGCTCCTGAGTACGTCGTTACTTTTTGTCGGCGTGCTGTTTTCTTCATTTACCTTTGCTGAAGCAGAGGAGTCAGCGCTGCCAGATAACTTAGCCGATGGAAGTGGTGTTACAGTTCAGGCTATGCAAAGTGATACTGGTGCTAGCCGTGCTATGTCCGTTTCTAGTGGCGGTGGTATTCCAGCATTCACCATGACCACGAACCCTGATGGCAGTGAAGACTACTCGGTTACACTACAAATTTTAGCGTTAATGACCATGCTTGGCTTCTTGCCTGCCATGGTGATTCTGATGACCTCGTTCACTCGAATTGTGGTGGTGATGTCGATATTGCGTCAGGCAATGGGTTTGCAACAAACGCCTTCTAATCAGGTCATTATTGGTATTGCGCTGTTTTTGACCTTTTTTGTTATGTCTCCTGTCCTGAACGAAATCAACGACAAAGCTGTTCAGCCTTATTTGAACGAGCAAGTTACGGCGCGAGAAGCGTTTGATGCTGCACAAGCGCCAATGAAAGCATTTATGCTTAAGCAGACCCGAATCAAAGATTTGGAGACGTTCGTAACCATGTCAGGAGAGCAAGTCGAGAATCCAGAAGATGTGTCGATGGCGGTGTTGATTCCGGCTTTTATCACCTCAGAGCTAAAAACTGCATTCCAAATTGGCTTTATGCTCTTCTTGCCGTTTTTGATTATTGACCTTGTAGTCGCTTCGGTACTGATGGCAATGGGTATGATGATGTTGTCACCAATGATTGTTTCGTTGCCGTTCAAGTTGATGTTGTTCGTATTGGTCGATGGTTGGAACTTGATACTCTCGACACTTGCGGGCAGCTTTGCCCTTTAGATAAGCGCAGATAGAGGATAAGACATGACACCAGAAATGTTTGTCGAGCTTTTCCGTGAAGCACTTTGGATGGTGCTTATCATGGTCTGCGCTATTATCATCCCAAGCTTGCTGATCGGCCTTGTAGTTGCGATTTTTCAAGCTGCGACATCCATCAACGAACAAACATTGAGCTTCTTACCGCGTTTGATTGTCACGCTTTTGGCCCTGATGCTGTTTGGGCATTGGATGACGCAAATGTTGATGGAATATTTCTATGGCTTGATTGAACGCTTACCTCAGGTGCTTTATTAGAGGCGCCTATGGAGTACCCCACTAGCGTTGTCTTAGATTGGATCGCAAACTACTTCTGGCCCTATGTTCGTATCTCATCCATGTTGATGGTGATGACAGTAACCGGGGCCCGATTTGTTTCGCCAAGAATCCGCCTTTACCTCGGTTTAGCCATCACTTTCGCTGTCATGCCAGCTATCCCCGCCGTACCTCAAGACATTGAGCTACTCTCGTTTCGTGGCTTCATGACCATTGCCGAGCAAATGATCATCGGCATAGCGATGGGTATGGTTACTCAATTTATGATTCAAACCTTTGTCCTGCTGGGTCAAATATTGGGTATGCAATCAAGTTTGGGCTTTGCTTCTATGGTCGATCCCGCAAATGGTCAGAACACGCCATTGCTTGGTCAGTTATTCATGTTCTTAACGACAATGTTTTTCCTTGCCACCGATGGACACTTAAAAATGCTGCAATTGGTGGTGTTCAGTTTTAAAACTTTGCCGATTGGCTCCGGCTCGCTCAACGCGGTTGATTTCCGTGAAATGGCAGGCTGGCTTGGTATTATGTTCCAAACTGCATTGAGTATGTCTCTATCCGGCATTATTGCACTACTGACCATTAACTTGTCGTTTGGTGTAATGACCCGTGCCGCACCACAGCTGAATATCTTCTCGCTTGGTTTTGCTTTTGCTTTGATGGTGGGTCTATTACTTTGTTGGTACATACTGGCTGGTCTATACAGTCATTATGAAATGTTCTGGACAGTGGGTGAGGCGCAGATTTGTCGGCTTATTCGCTTGGAGTGCTAAGATTTGGCAGAATCAGACGGTCAGGAACGCACCGAAGAAGCCACGCCCCGACGGTTACAACAAGCCAGAGAAAAGGGGCAGGTCGCTCGATCTAAAGAGCTTGCATCAGCATCTGTGCTGATCGTTGGCGCCATTTCATTGATGTGGTTTGGCGAGGCGTTAGCACGTTCATTGTTTTCCATCATGAGCCGTTTATTTGATCTTCAACGAGAAGAGATTTTCGATACTGCAAAACTGTTTGATATCGCTTTGGGCGCGATGAGTGATTTGTTGTTCCCACTATTTTTGGTGTTAGCGACATTGTTTACCGCCGCCATGATTGGAGCAGCAGGTGTGGGAGGAATCAGTTTTTCTGCCCAAGCGGCCATGCCCAAGCTGTCGAAAATGAATCCGCTTAGCGGCTTAAAGCGAATGGTTGGAATGCAAAGCTGGGTAGAGTTGATCAAATCAATCCTTAAAGTGGTTCTGGTCACTGGTGTCGCCATCTATTTGATCCAAGCATCACAGGCCGATCTGATTCAATTGAGCATGGATGTGTATCCGCAAAACATCTTCCATGCTTTAGATATTTTGCTGAACTTTATTTTGCTGATCAGTTGCTCGCTATTGATTGTGGTTGCCATCGATATTCCATTTCAAATTTGGCAGCACGCCGATCAGTTAAAAATGACCAAGCAAGAAGTCAAAGACGAATACAAAGAGACTGAAGGTAAGCCGGAAGTGAAAGGCCGTATTCGTATGTTGCAAAGGGAAGCGGCTCAACGTCGAATGATGGCGGACGTTCCTCAAGCTGATGTTATTGTTACTAACCCAGAGCACTTCTCGGTAGCGCTTCGTTATAAACAGAAGACAGACCGTGCGCCAGTCGTGATCGCTAAAGGTACTGACCACATGGCGATGAAGATTCGAGAAGTCGCCCGCGAACATGACATTACGATTGTGCCCGCACCACCTTTGGCTCGTGCGTTGTACCACACGACAGAGCTCGAGCAAGAGATCCCCGATGGGTTATTTACTGCCGTCGCTCAGGTTTTGGCATTTGTATTCCAATTGAAGCAATACCGAAAACGAGGTGGACAGCGCCCGAAAATTCAAGATTATGATTTGCCAATCCCGCCCGAGCACCGTCATTGATACGAAAAGCGGTAAAGCCTTAAAAAAGCTCGTTTGATCAAAATCTAAGCTCTATTTGAGTGTTTAGTCATTATTTTGGCGCTAATTATGGTACATAGATTGCTTAAAACGCTTTAATTATCAACCCTACCTAAACTTTTAGGCTAAAGCGGTCGCGTATTAATAGTAAGAGCTTACGTGACGCTTCAATCGATTGAGATCTCTCGCAGTATGAAGTTAAGCCTGCCGTTTGCAGATAAATTGCCACGAATACCTCAACGTGAAATGCCAGCTATTGGTGCTCCGGTGATGGTTTTGGCCACCCTAGCGATGGTGGTACTGCCGATTCCAGCATTTTTGCTGGATATGTTCTTCACCTTTAACATCGCGCTGTCGATGGTGGTGTTGTTAGTGACCGTTTACACACGTCGCCCTTTGGACTTCGCTGCTTTTCCAACGGTATTGCTGATCGCCACGTTGCTCCGCTTGGCTTTGAACGTTGCCTCGACTCGTGTCGTCTTACTGCATGGTCATGAAGGCGGTAATGCGGCAGGTAACGTAATTGAGGCGTTCGGTAACGTCGTTATTGGTGGTAACTACGCGGTCGGCCTAGTGGTTTTCCTCATCTTAAT
Organism: Vibrio sp. YT-16; assembly: GCF_033337405.1. NCBI lineage: Bacteria > Pseudomonadati > Pseudomonadota > Gammaproteobacteria > Vibrionales > Vibrionaceae > Vibrio > Vibrio sp. YT-16. Next base: position 386,937 of record NZ_JAWOQQ010000001.1, on the reverse strand, counting down.
GATCATCAACTTTATGGTGGTGACCAAAGGTGCGGGTCGTATCTCTGAGGTAAGTGCTCGCTTTACGCTTGATGCGTTGCCGGGTAAGCAAATGGCGATTGATGCCGACTTGAATGCCGGATTGATAGACCAAGAGCAGGCAAGAGTTCGTCGTTTTGAAGTGACCAAAGAAGCGGATTTCTATGGCTCGATGGATGGTGCCTCGAAGTTCGTAAAAGGTGACGCGATTGCCGGTATTTTGATTCTGTTTATCAACATCGTCGGCGGTCTGTCGATCGGTATGGCGCAGTATGGATTGGGTTTCGGTGAAGCGATTGAAATCTATACCTTACTGACAATCGGTGATGGTTTGGTCGCACAAATCCCATCGCTATTGCTGTCGATTGCAGCGGCAATGATGGTGACGCGCCAAAACACCGATGAAGACATGGGGGAACAACTGGTCTTCCAGATGTTCGACAACCCAAAAGCGCTGATGATTACTGCGGCTATTCTTGGTGTGATGGGCATCGTACCGGGCATGCCACACTTTGCGTTTTTGAGCCTGGCAGTCGCGGCCGGTGCAGCGGCATATTTCATCGACAAACGGCAGAAGCAGAAAGCGAAAGAGCCCGCTTTACCAGCAACAGCAGACGAAGGTACAGAACCTTCCTCACAGCGCGAACTGTCTTGGGATGACGTCCAGCCAGTCGATATTATTGGCTTGGAAGTCGGTTATCGCTTAATCCCTTTGGTGGACAGAGACCAAGGTGGGGAACTGTTAGAGCGCGTAAAAGGCGTGCGTAAAAAGTTATCGCAAGATTTTGGGTTCCTAATTCCAGCGGTTCATATTCGTGACAATCTTGAGCTGACCCCAAACAGTTACCGAATTACATTGATGGGGGTTGCGGTGGGCGAAGCAGAGATCCGTCCGGATCAAGAGCTAGCGATTAACCCAGGTCAGGTGTATGGCATGATTGATGGTGAACCAACCATTGACCCTGCTTTTGGACTGGAAGCCGTATGGATCCGAGAAGATCAGCGTGAGCACGCGCAGGCTCTGGGTTATACGGTTGTTGATTCATCAACGGTATTAGCGACGCATCTGAGCCAGCTATTGACCAACAACGCGTCACAGCTAATTGGCCATGAAGAAGTAGAGAATTTATTAGAAATGTTGGGACGCAGCGCGCCTAAGTTGGTCGAGAACTTTGTTCCTGACCAATTACCATTAGGTGTGGTGGTGAAAGTCCTACAAAACTTGTTAAACGAGGCCATTCCAATCCGCGATATTCGCACGATTGTTCAAACTTTGGCTGAGTACTCAAGTAAGAGTCAAGAAGCTGACATATTGACGGCAGCAGTTCGAATTAGTCTTAAACGTCTAATTGTTCAAGAAATCAATGGTATAGAGCCTGAGTTACCAGTGATTACTTTGATACCTGAACTGGAACAAATATTGCATCAAACTATGCAAGCATCAGGAGGCGAATCCGCGGGGATTGAACCGGGACTCGCTGAGCGATTGCAGTCTTCACTAAGCCAAGCGACACAGGAACAAGAACTGAAAGGCGAACCTGCCGTTCTGCTTACTTCTGGTGTATTACGCTCGACGTTGGCGAAATTTGTGAAGAACACAATACCTAATCTCCGGGTACTGTCTTACCAAGAAATCCCGGATGAAAAACAGATCAGAATTGTGCAAGCCGTGGGTAACTGATCTCACGCATCATTAATGGATTCATAGTTTGAAAATAAAGCGATTTTTTGCCAAAGACATGAGAACGGCACTGCTCCAAGTGAAAGAGGAGTTAGGCGCGGAAGCGGTGATCATGTCAAACAAGAAAGTGGCTGGTGGAGTAGCGATTGTTGCGGCGATAGATAGTGAATCTAATCCGCCTCAAGCAAGCGCAGCGTCACAGCAAAATCGCGGTGCTTCTCAATCGAATCGCTATAACGAACATCGTCAAATGTCATCGTCTTCTGCTGATCGTTACCAAGATCGTCATTTAGATGAAGATAAAATTAGCCTGAACAGTAATAACAGTAACAATGAAAAAACAGGCTCAATGACGCAGCGATTCGCTAATATGCTTAAGCAATATAGCGGTGGTGCAGCAGATACTGACGACCACGTAGCGGAAAATGAAGATTCGCTCTCTGCTTTGCTGCAACGCCAAAATAAGCATCGCGACGGCTACAACCAAGAAAAGCCAGCGCCATATCAACCAGATTCACCTTTGGCGAAGCTAATCGCACAGGACAATCGATTTGAACGTCCGACGCCCAAGCTGGACCCGACGCGCTATGACCGACGTCGCCCAAGTGATGAGCGTGACGAATCGGCCGATGAGCTAGAAAGCATGCGCGAAGAGATGACGTCAATTCGTCGTCTGTTGGAGCACCAAGTTTCTGGCCTGATGTGGCAAGAAGTAGAACGCCGTGAGCCTCTAAGAGCGATGCTGATTAAGCGCTTAGAGCGAATGGGCGTTTCTCCGGAGTTAGCAGACCAGATGGCCTGTTACATCCCGGAAGATACAAAGCCAGCGCGAGCGTGGAAAGCGTTATTGTCGCTGGTGGCGGATCAAATCAATATTCCTAAACAGGACATTTTAAAACGTGGTGGCGTAGTCGCATTGTTGGGTCCGACGGGGGTTGGGAAAACAACAACCGTAGCGAAACTCGCAGCACGCGCAGCCATGGAATACGGTGCCGACAATGTGGCCCTTGTGACAACAGATACATATCGCATAGGTGCACATGAGCAACTCTCAATTTACGGAAGAATTATGGGTTGTCCCGTAAGAGTTGCTAAAGATTCTAACGAGTTAGCCGATGTTATATATCAGCTAAGAAACAGAAGACTGATTTTGGTCGATACGGCAGGGATGGGGCAGCGAGATGTGAGGCTTTCCGAGCAGCTCGACACTCTAATGCAAGAGAGCGGGGAAGTGATTCACAGCTACCTTGTTTTGCCGGCTACCGCACAACGTCGTGTTCTACAAGAAACGCTGGATCACTTCCGACGTATACCACTTTCGGGTTGTATTATGACGAAGCTTGATGAGTCATTAAGCCTAGGCGAATTCATCAGTGTAGTGATTCAAAACGCAATGCCAGTAGCTTACATCGCTAATGGTCAGCGCGTACCAGAAGACATTGTGATAGCGCAACCAAAATATATGCTTGCGAAAGCAAATGAACTGTTAGAGAAGTCGACAGAGAACGAACCTCACTTTTGGAACAGTGACAGTGAAGGACTCTAAGGCGGCGGACTACTATGACTGAGAATATGATACACGATCAAGCAAGCGGCCTCCGTCGCTTAACACAACCATCGTTGACCAAAGTGATTGCTGTTACTGGCGGCAAAGGTGGTGTGGGGAAATCAAACGTAACACTGGGTCTGGCGATTTGTATGGCTCGCCAAGGCAAGAAGGTGATGGTTCTCGACGCTGATTTAGGTCTGGCCAATGTGGACGTGATGCTCGGAATTCGTGCAAAACGTAATCTAGGACATGTCTTAGCGGGTGAATGTGAGCTAAAAGATGCGATTGTCGAAGGGCCTTATGGTATAAAGATAATTCCTGCAACTTCTGGCACACAGAGCATGACAGAGCTTTCTCACGCTCAGCATGCCGGACTCATCCGAGCATTTGGTAGTCTTGAAGACGAAATGGATGTCCTGCTGATTGATACCGCTGCTGGTATCTCTGACATGGTAATCAGTTTTTCGCGAGCAGCTCAAGATGTGGTTGTAGTTGTGTGTGATGAACCGACGTCAATCACAGATGCCTATGCATTAATCAAGCTGTTGAGTAAAGAACACCAAGTTCAACGCTTTAAAGTTGTAGCAAATATGGTCAGAAGCTACCGTGAAGGGCGAGAATTGTTTGCAAAGTTGACACTAGTCACAGAGCGATTCTTGAATGTTAGCCTTGAACTCGTAGCATGTATTCCATTAGATGATAAAGTACGACAGGCTGTAAAAAGACAAAAAATTGTCGTTGATGCGTTCCCACGCTCGCCTGCCGCTTTAGCTATCAGCTCACTAGCAAACAAAGCGTTGACGTGGCCACTACCGAAAACACCAAGTGGACACTTGGAATTTTTTGTGGAAAGGTTGCTAAATCGTACCGAATTCGCAGAGGACCCTTTTGGTGAATAAAGCGATAACCTATGACCAACATGGCAAATTTAATAGCCAGCAGGCGTTCATTGAACGTTATTCAGTGTTGGTTAAGCGCATTGCCCACCACCTACTAGGCCGTTTACCGCCGAGTGTTCAGGTAGAGGATTTAATTCAGGCCGGCATGATCGGTCTTATCGAAGCTCAGCAGAATTATGATGGTTCTAAAGGTGCGAGCTTTGAAACTTATGCAGGTATCCGTATTCGTGGCGCAATGTTAGATGACATGCGTAAAGGCGATTGGGTACCGCGTTCTGTTCATAAAAATAATCGAGAGATTAACCAAGCGATTGCGGAGCTGGAAGGCGAATTAAATCGAGATCCTACTGATTCTGAAGTAGCCACGCATCTCGGTATGACACTGGATCAATATCATAGTGCTCTTACCGATATCAACTGCTCAAAATTAGTCGGTATTGAAGATTTAGGCGTTTCTGATGATGTGATTTCACCGGCGGATGAAACCGATGACAGCAACCCATTCAAAGGGGTAGTTGATGAATCATTTCGAAAAGCACTGGTTGAATCAATAAAACAGCTTCCAGAGCGTGAAGCTTTGGTTCTTTCGCTTTATTATGATGAAGAACTCAATTTGAAAGAAATTGGCGATGTGTTAGGCGTAAGCGAATCTCGCGTAAGTCAAATACTGAGTCAAGCGATGCAACGTTTACGTACCAAGCTCAGTGCGTGGACACAAAATGACTAAAAACACTGATTTTACGATTCAGTGGAGGCAATTTTGAATAAAAACATGAAGATCCTTATTGTTGATGATTTCTCAACAATGCGCCGTATTGTTAAAAACCTGCTTCGTGACTTGGGTTTCAATAACACTCAAGAAGCGGACGATGGTTTAACCGCATTACCAATGCTGAAAAAAGGTGACTTCGATTTTGTTGTAACTGACTGGAACATGCCAGGTATGCAAGGCATCGATTTGCTTAAACACATCCGCGCGGATGCAGAACTTAAGCATCTGCCAGTTCTAATGATCACGGCTGAAGCGAAGCGTGAGCAGATCATTGAAGCTGCTCAAGCAGGTGTAAACGGCTACATTGTTAAGCCATTTACTGCTGCAACATTAAAAGAAAAATTAGATAAAATTTTCGAGCGTTTATAACTCTCTCTTTCTCTTTGTTATTCGAGTCATTCATACCAATTATTAAATACCTATTAAATGACTCGTTTAGCGTTTTCAAAGTGATAAGAAGAACTAAACGTAAAAGGGTCTATTCAGAATGATCTCACTAGAGCAGGCGAAGTCACTCGTTCAAATGCTAGAAAACGGGGAACAAGACCAAGCCAATATGCTTGTTGCCTCGATCTACGAAGGTGCCGATAACCCAATGCTGCAAGAAATTGGAGCGTTAACTCGAGACCTTCACGAATCACTCAAGCAGTTCAGTCTCGATCAGCGCATGACCGAAATTGCGAAAGACGAAATCCCTAATGCTAGGGATCGTCTCAATTATGTGATCGAGAAGACAGAGCTTGCAGCCAACAAAACAATGGATGCGGTCGACTGCTGCCTTCCTATCGCTGACAACCTGCATGATTGCCTTCTAAAAGTTCGTCCTCAATGGAATGAACTCATGCACGGGCGCATAGAATTAAGCGAATTTAAAGCACTGTGTCACCGAATCGACGGGCTATTAGTGCAAGTCGAAGGTGACAGCACTGAATTGCGCGGCCAATTGACCGAAATTCTCATGGCGCAAGACTTCCAAGACCTAACTGGCCAAATCATTCGCCGCGTAATTACGTTGGTTAATGAAGTTGAAGGCCGCTTAGTGGAAATCCTAACCGTATTCTCTGGAAATAAACTTGAAGAACATATTCAAGTTTTGTCAGAACCGGCAGATAAAAAGAATACACAAACAAGCGAAGCCGAAGGCCCGATTCTTCATCCAGAACTGAGAGAAGATGCGGTTTCATCGCAGGACGAAGTCGATGACTTGTTGTCCAGTCTTGGATTTTAAAGGTAACGTATGAGCTACGATTTAGACGAAGATATTCTTCAGGACTTTCTCATTGAGGCTGGGGAAATTCTCGAGCTGCTTTCTGAGCAGTTGGTTGAATTGGAAAATAACCCAGAAGACAAAGACTTACTTAATGCTATTTTCCGCGGGTTTCATACCGTAAAAGGCGGTGCCGGCTTCCTTTCATTGGCAGAGCTAGTCGATACTTGTCATGGTGCGGAGAACGTGTTCGACGTTTTACGAAACGGTCAACGCACGGTAACGCAAAACTTAATGGATACGATGCTAAAAGCCTTGGATACGGTTAATACCCAGTTCCAGGCTGTTCAAGATCGTGAGCCGTTAGAAGCTGCGGACCCTGAGCTTCTTGAAGAACTTCATCGTCTATGCAAACCTGAGTCAGAAGATGAAGTAGCGGCAACCGTAGTTGAAGAACCAGTGGCTACTCCAGAGCCTATTATTCCCGAGCCTATCATCGAAGAACCTGCTGCGCCGTCAGCACCATCAAGTGTCGGCTCTGTTGATGAAATTACCCAAGACGAATTCGAAAAGCTACTTGATGAGCTTCATGGTAAAGGTTCAGCGCCAGGCGCCTCAATGTCTGCGACATCTACAACGCCATCTGAACCGCCTCAATCGAGTGCGCCATCAGTTGAAAGTGGTGATATCACTGATGATGAGTTTGAACGTTTACTCGATGAACTGCACGGTGTAGGAAAAAGCCCTTCTACGGCAGAGGCTGCTGCATCTGCATCCGTACCAGTAGAGCCACCTAAAGCGGCAGAGCCTTCCGCTCCAGTGTCATCTTCATCAAATCAAGACAGTGACTTAATGACGGACGAAGAGTTCGAAAAGTTACTCGATGAGCTACATGGTTCAGGTAAAGGTCCAACGCTAGAAGAATTGGATATGGCAACGAAGCCTGCTTCAGCAAACGTAGAGCAAAGCCCTGCGAAACCTGAGCCTGTTGCTAAGCCAGCACCCGTTCAAACAGCGCCAGCACCAAAGCCAGAATCTAAACCAGTCGCCGTAAAAGAAGAAGCTAAAGCACCAGCGGTTAAAAAACCTCAGGCTGAAGCAACCGTTCGTGTTGATACCTCGACGCTTGATACCATCATGAACATGGTGGGTGAGCTCGTATTGGTTCGAAACCGCCTATTAAGCCTTGGTTTGAATAGCGACAACGAAGAGATGTCCAAAGCGGTCGCTAACCTTGATGTGGTAACTGCGGATCTACAAGGCGCAGTAATGAAAACGCGTATGCAGCCAATTAAGAAAGTGTTTGGCCGTTTCCCGCGCGTTGTCCGTGACTTGGCTCGTAACCTAAATAAAGACATCGTGCTAGAAATGCGCGGTGAAGAAACCGATCTCGATAAGAACCTTGTAGAAGCATTGGCCGATCCGTTGATTCACTTGGTACGTAACTCGGTTGATCACGGTATTGAAATGCCAGACGCACGCGCGAAGGCCGGCAAATCACGCACAGGTAAAGTGATTTTGTCAGCATCGCAAGAAGGGGACCATATTGAACTATCCATCGTAGATGATGGTGGCGGTATGGACCCGAACAAACTGCGTGGCATCGCGGTGAAGCGTGGCATGATGGATGAAGATGCGGCGGCACGTTTAACAGATAAAGAGTGCTTCAACCTTATCTTCGCACCTGGTTTCTCAAGTAAAGATAAAATTTCTGACATCTCTGGTCGTGGTGTGGGTATGGACGTGGTTAAGACGGCGATCAATACCTTAAACGGTTCAATCGATATCGATTCTGAGCTAGGCAAGGGCACTAAGATTACGATCAAAGTACCACTAACGTTAGCGATTTTACCGACTCTGATGGTTGGTGTTGGCGGTCATCCGTTTGCTCTACCACTGGCTTCGGTGAGTGAAATTTTCCACTTAGATCTTAGCCGTACAAACGTGGTAGATGGTCAGCTGACGATCATTGTACGTGAGAAATCTATCCCGCTATTTTACTTACAAAACTGGTTAGCATCCAAATCGCAAAACGTCCAAGAGCGTACTGGTCACGGTCACGTGGTGATTGTACAGATTGGTAACCAACGCGTTGGTTTTGTTGTGGATACGCTTATTGGTCAAGAAGAAGTGGTTATTAAGCCACTCGATAATCTATTACAGGGCACTCCAGGTATGGCTGGTGCGACAATTACTAGCGATGGCCACATTGCATTAATTCTAGATGTGCCTGATTTACTTAAGCGATACGCTGCGGCTTCACGCCTTTAAGCAAAGCTGACGTTATTAAAAGGAATAAGATGGCGATTAAAGTACTAGTCGTTGATGATTCGAGTTTTTTCCGACGTCGCGTGAGCGAAATCATCAACTCAGAATCGCGCCTAGAAGTGATTGACGTTGCGGTAAATGGTAGAGAGGCGGTTGAGAAAGCCAAATCTCTCAAACCTGACGTCATCACGATGGATATTGAAATGCCAGTGATGGATGGCATTACAGCTGTACGTGAAATAATGGCCGCTGCTCCAACGCCAATTCTAATGTTTTCGTCCCTGACCCACGACGGGGCGAAAGCTACGCTTGATGCGCTAGATGCGGGCGCATTGGACTTCTTACCGAAAAAGTTTGAGGACATTGCGCGTAACCGTGAAGAAGCGGTGTCATTACTTCAACAGCGTGTGATTCAGATTGCCTCGAAGCGCGCTTTCATGCGTCGACCTATCGCTCGCCCAACAGCGAGTACCAGCACGACTACTCGATCATTAGGTTCAAGAACGGCTTCACTTGTGACTCCAACACCAACTCGACCTGCTGCGACAAAGTACCGTGCTTCTGGTAAGAAGTATCAACTGACGGCAATTGGCACATCAACAGGTGGCCCCGTTGCTCTACAAAAAATTCTGACGCGTTTGCCGATGAACTATCCGCATCCGATTGTATTGATTCAACACATGCCAGCAACGTTTACTGCTGCGTTTGCCAGTCGTTTGAACACCTTGTGTAAGATTCAAGTGAAAGAAGCACAAGATGGCGATGTGTTACAGCCCGGTGTGGCATACCTTGCACCAGGTGGGAAACAAATGATGGTGGATGGACGAGCGGGCGCTGCTCGTCTTCGCATTATTGATGGCGGCGACCGCATGAACTACAAACCATGTGTGGATGTGACTTTTGGTTCTGCCGCAAAAGTATATGGCGACAAAGTGCTCTCTTTAGTGTTGACAGGCATGGGTGCAGACGGTCGTGAGGGCGCTCGCATGTTGAAGTCTGCAGGCTCAACAATTTGGGCACAAGATGAAGAAAGTTGTGTTGTTTATGGCATGCCCCAAGCGGTTGCTAAAGCAGGCATTTCTTCAGAAGATTTACCGCTTGACCGCATTGCTGAACGCATGTTGGTGGAAGTTGGCCTAGCTTAGGATTCATCATGATTGTTTGGAGTGTAGCTAACCAGAAAGGAGGCGTGGGTAAAACCACCTCAACAGTGACATTGGCGGGCTTATTGAGCCAGAAAGGCCATCGAGTATTGATGGTTGATACTGATCCTCACGCCTCACTGACTACTTATCTCGGTTATGATCCTGATGCAGTAACTTCGAGCCTATTTGATTTATTCCAGTTGAAGACGTTTTCTCGTGAGACGGTTAAGCCGTTGATTTTAGAAACAGAGCTGGAAGGAATGGATATCATTCCCGCGCATATGTCCCTTGCCACGCTTGATCGCGTAATGGGTAATCGCAGTGGTATGGGATTAATCTTAAAACGGGCGCTGCAAACTGTCTCACAAGACTATGACTATGTGTTGATTGATTGTCCGCCAATCCTTGGCGTGATGATGGTGAACGCGTTGGCAGCCAGTGACCGAATTTTGATTCCTGTTCAAACAGAGTTTTTGGCAATGAAAGGTCTGGAGCGCATGATGCGTACGCTAACCATTATGCAAAAATCTCGCCCGGGCGGTTTCAAAGTGACTATCGTCCCAACCATGTACGATAAGCGCACGAAAGCGTCATTGCAGACATTGATGCAACTGAAAAAAGATTACCCAAATCAAGTGTGGACCTCAGCGGTGCCTATTGATACCAAGTTCCGCGATGCCAGTTTAAAGCACTTGCCAGCGTCGCATTTTGCTTCTGGTAGTCGTGGTGTGTTTGCCTATAAACAGCTACTGATTTATCTGGAGAGGTTGGCGTTCGATGAGCAGTAATGATGTGCTGTCCAGTGAACAAGCACTTGATGACTACTTTAATGCATTACTGGATGATGAAACTGAAATAACGACTCTTGAGGAAGACCTTGACCTGTTGGCTCAAGAGGTATCATCTGCAGAGCCAGAGCCAGAGCCAGAGCCAGAGCCAGAGCCAGAGCCAGAGCCAGAGCCAGAGCCAGAGCCAGAGCCAGAGCCAGAATTACAGCTACAATACTCGGAGCCAGAAACGTACCAGTTTCAAGAAACATATCCGCCAGAGTTGGAAGCTCCAAACCTGGAAGATGTTCAAAGGCTATTAAGTCAGCTTGAAGCAAGCAACCCAGTGGCTGAGTTGGATATTGATAGTATTCTTGAACAAAATACGATTGATATTGCAGCAGAGATAAAAGCGGCTGAGCCTGAGGTACAAACCTTTAGTGAGGTGCCTGAGCTTCAGGGTGTTGAGGAAATACAGGACTGGGTGATTGATGAGCCAGTTTTTGAGGAAGCGCAACCAGAGGTGGATGAACCTCACGCAGTGATCGAACAAAGTATCAATATAGAATCGAACGTCGATACTGAACTCGAAACACAAGCAGATTCCGATATACCAACGGTCTGGGAAAGCACGAAGCGAAGTGAGGACTTCCAAGTTCTTTACTTTGATGTGAATGGTGTCACGTTTGCTGTACCTCTTGATGAGTTAGGTGGTATTCATCGCATTAGCGAGCTTAACCATTTGATAGGAAAACCCGCCTGGTATTTGGGGCTACAAACAAATCGCGAGCAGCAGTTTGATGTCGTCGATACCGCGAAATGGGTGATGGCAGATAAGCTTCGTGATGATAGCTATAAAGATAACTACCAATATGTCGTCATGCTTGGTGAGAGCATGTGGGGGTTGGCCAGTAACCAATTAATGGGGACTGAAACGCTTAATATCGACAAGGTTCGCTGGCGTGAGCAGGCGGGTAAACGCCCTTGGCTAGCGGGCATGGTAAAAGAAAAAATGTGTGCCTTAATTCATGTCCAGGCGCTCATTGACATGCTAAACGCCGGTTTAGATGTCAAATCACTGAATTAGATTTAAGTCGGGAACGACATTAACGAGGATTAACTATGTCTCAAGCTTTTGAAGTAGAAGTGAAGAAAGATGCATCGAATGACGAAGTTCTTCAGTGGGTGACGTTCCAGCTAGAAGAAGAAACGTACGGCATCAACGTAATGCAAGTTCGTGAAGTACTTCGTTATACTGAAATTGCCCCTGTTCCAGGTGCACCAGATTATGTACTTGGTATCATCAACCTACGCGGTAATGTAGTTACTGTTATCGATACACGTTCACGTTTTGGCCTGATGGAAGGCGAAGTCACCGACAACACTCGTATTATTGTGATCGAGTCTGAGCGTCAAGTGATCGGTATCTTAGTAGATAGCGTGGCAGAAGTCGTTTATCTGCGTTCTTCTGAAATTGATACGACGCCTTCAGTTGGTACCGACGAGAGTGCGAAGTTCATCCAGGGTGTGAGCAACCGTGACGGCAAGCTTCTTATCCTTGTGGATTTGAACAAGCTGCTAACAGATGACGAGTGGGACGAGATGGCTCACCTTTAATGGCTGAATGATGATGGCTGAAGAGACTCTTTTATCTGCTCCATTCCTTGCGGGTGGCGTCGCTTTTATCGTGTTAGTATTGGTTGTTTTGCAACTGCGGATTCGCTCGGGGTTACAAAAGCAGTTAGACCAACAACGAGCTCAATCTCGACACGCAGATAAAGAAGTGCAAAAGTTGAGTAAGCAGTTACTCGAAGTGCGCTCGGTTGTCGTTGGTCTTGGACAAAAAGTGACGGAGCAACAAGACATTATTCAGCACTTAAACGAGAGAATTCGCGAACTCGAACACGCTGATACTGATGGTCGCTTGTACAGTCGCGCTTCTAAAATGGTACAGCTTGGCGCTGATATCAACGAGCTGATTGAAGAGTGCGAACTACCAAAAGCCGAAGCTGAGTTGATGCTTTCACTGCAGAAGAAACTGGCAGGGAAAGAGAAGATTCCACCATTAAGTGGTCAGCCATCAGATGACGCAGAATATCCAGCGCGTGGACGTCGTCGACGCTAAAGGTTATCAAGCGATAAAAAAGAGGCGTTATTACGCCTCTTTTTTGTTTTTAGCCGCTAATGCTCTTCTTAAATACACCCCTAGATAACCTTCAGTCGATCTTGCTCTTAGCTCTGGCCTCTCAAATTCAAAATGAGCGCTTATAACTACTTATAGTTAATTTTATTAAAGTGTGATGATTAATTAACAAAAATACATGAACTTACATGTAACCTAGCCCTCTTATCCTGTTTTGTCATAACTAAGCTGTGCTAATATAGCGGCTCGTTCATTTTTTAGTTGAAGCTCTATGTTAGAAGTGTCTAACCTGACAGCAATCCGTGATGAAAGGGTTCTGTTTGAAAACCTGCAGTTTGAAATTAAGCCTGGTGAATTGGTCCAGATCGAAGGGCGTAATGGTACTGGTAAAACTACATTGCTACGGATTGTGACAGGGTTAGGTGATAGAGAAGAAGGTGTCATTAAATGGAAAGGCGAAGAGGTTGAAAAATCTCGTGATGTTTTCCATCAAGATCTGCTTTTCTTAGGACATCAAACAGGAGTGAAACGAGAGCTTACCGCATTAGAAAACTTACGTTTTTATCAATCTATTCAAAATAATCGCTCTTCAGACGAAGAAATCTTCATCGCTTTGACTCAAGTAGGATTAGCTGGCCGAGAAGATGTGCCTGTAGCACAACTTTCCGCAGGTCAGCAACGACGAGTCGCATTGGCAAGGTTATGGCTCAGTAAGCAAATCTTATGGATTTTAGATGAGCCGTTGACTGCCATTGATAAGCAAGGCGTCAAGGTGCTTGAATCTTTGTTCGCAAGTCATGCTGATAATGGCGGTATTGTTGTGTTGACGACGCATCAAGATATGTTTGCGGACAGCCCGAAACTTAGAAAAATAAAGCTGGGTGACTGATATGATTTCCTCGATGAGCACCATCATTCGTCGTGAGCTCCTAATCGCATTTCGCCGTCAGGCAGACATTCTGAACCCGCTGTGGTTCTTTATTATTGTCATTACTCTCTTTCCTCTGAGTATTGGACCTGAACCTAATTTGTTAGCACGTATTGCAGCGGGCATCGTTTGGGTTGCCGCATTGCTGTCCGCCTTATTATCATTAGAGCGTCTATTTCGTGATGATTTTCAAGACGGTGCACTAGAACAAATGATGCTAATGCCGATTCCATTGCAACTTGTAGTGGTTTCAAAGGTCATAGCACATTGGTTGTTAACAGGGTTACCTCTGATTTTAATTAGCCCATTATTGGCGGTTTTACTTTCGCTCGACTTCAATACTTGGCTATCGGTTGTATTAACCTTGATGATCGGTACACCAACACTAAGTTTTATTGGCGCCATTGGTGTGGCGTTGACTGTTGGGTTGCAAAAGGGTGGCGTTCTTTTGAGTTTGCTTATTCTTCCGCTCTACATCCCAATTTTGATTTTCGCAACATCGGCAATTGATGCCGCCGCACTCGGTATGGCGTATAACGGTCAACTAGCGATTTTAGGTGCGATGCTAATGGGGGCGATGACATTAACGCCTTTTGCCATTAGTGCCGCATTGCGAGTTAGTGTTAACTAACTCAATAAAGTGCCAGTGAAGCGGCGCTTGATCAAAGAATTATTATTAAAGCACTGCTACGGTCTCAACCCTTTAGACAGTGTCCCAGAAGTAAGAGTGAGAACAAAACATGTGGAAATGGCTACATCCTTATGCCAAGCCAGAAGCAGCTTATCGTTTGAGTGGTAAGTTTCTGCCTTGGTTTTCTGTATTGGCCCTCGTATGCTTATCGGTTGGTACGGTTTGGGGGCTTGCATTTGCGCCTTCAGATTACCAACAAGGTGACAGTTTCCGAATCATCTACATTCATGTCCCATCAGCTATTTGGTCTATGGGCGTTTATATGTCGATGGCGATCGCTGCATTTATTGGCCTAGTATGGCAAGTTCGCCTATCTGATATGGCGGCACTTGCGATGGCTCCGATTGGTGCAGTATTTACTTTTATTGCTCTACTTACAGGTGCTGTTTGGGGCAAGCCTATGTGGGGCACTTGGTGGGTATGGGATGCCCGTCTTACATCTGAATTGATTCTTCTATTTCTCTACCTTGGTGTGATTGCGCTTTACCATGCGTTTGACGATCAAAAAACCGCCGCAAAAGCTGCTGGTATTTTAGCGATCGTAGGCGTAGTAAACCTACCTATCATTCACTTTTCCGTGGAATGGTGGAACACGCTTCATCAAGGTGCGACGATCACGAAATTTGAACAACCTTCTATTTCATCCGACATGCTTTGGCCGTTATTGCTGAACATCTTTGGCTTTGCGTTCTTCTTTGGTGCCGTGACGATGGTCCGTTTTCGTAACGAAATCATCAGTAAAGAAAGTCACCGCCCTTGGGTGCGCAAACTCGCAACAGAACAAACTCAGTGAGGTAACTGATTATGCATTTTGAATCTCTGAGCGACTTTTTTGCCATGGGTGGCTACGCATCATACGTATGGAGTGCGTTTGGTATTACTTTCTTATCCATGCTGATTCTTCTGATCACTAGCCTTCGCCGCGGTGATGCATTATTGAAAGAAGTGAAAGCAAAAATTGACCGTCAAGCTCGTATCGACGCAGCGAAGAACATGGAGAACACCTTATGAACCCGAGACGTAAAAAGAGGCTAGGTATTGTACTAGCGATCTTTATCGGTATTAGTGCCACCATTGGTTTGATACTTTATGCGCTTAACCAAAATATGGACCTTTTCTACACTCCAACGGAATTGGTTAATGGTAAGCCAGATGGCACCAAGCCAGAAGTAGGCCAGCGTCTGCGTATCGGTGGAATGGTGGTTGTGGGCTCAGTTCGTCGAGATCCTAATTCTTTGAAAGTGAGTTTTGACCTGCACGATGTCGGTCCGAAAGTGACGATTACCTATGACGGTATTCTTCCTGACTTGTTCCGTGAAGGGCAGGGTATTGTTGCTCAAGGTGTACTGAAAGATGCCACGACAGTTGAGGCATTTGAGGTCCTAGCGAAGCACGATGAAGAATACATGCCACCAGAAATTGCAGAAGCGATGAAGAAAACGCATGAACCGCTTCAATACAGCACCGAACAGAAACAAGGAAGCGGCCAATGATTGCTGAAATCGGTCACTTTGCTCTCATTCTTTCGCTTGCAATGGCTGTGCTGTTGAGCGTATTGCCATTGTGGGGAGCATCGAACAATAACACCATGCTAATGAACACAGCGCGACCGCTATCTTGGTCTATGTTCCTGATGCTGTTGTTCTCTTTCGCCATTTTATGTTGGGGATTTTATACCAACGACTTCACGTTACAGTATGTAGCGAGCAACTCGAATAGTCAGCTTCCGTGGTACTACCGTTTAACCGCAGTATGGGGTGCGCACGAAGGTTCACTGTTGCTATGGGTTTTAATCCAAGCTGCTTGGACTGTCGCTGTAGCGACGTTTAGTCGTGGTATGCCGCAAGAGTCGGTTGCACGTGTACTTGCTGTTATGGGCATGATCTCAGTGGGTTTCCTACTGTTTATCATCCTAACTTCAAACCCATTCTTACGTACGTTACCGTTCTTCCCGGTTGACGGACGTGACTTGAACCCTCTGCTTCAAGACCCTGGTTTGATTGTTCACCCGCCAATGCTTTACATGGGCTATGTTGGTTTCTCGGTTGCATTCTCTTTTGCTATCGCATCCCTAATGACCGGACGCCTTGATACGGCTTGGGCTCGTTGGTCTCGTCCTTGGACAACCGCAGCATGGGTATTCTTAACACTTGGTATCGCACTAGGTTCTTGGTGGGCTTACTACGAACTTGGCTGGGGTGGCTGGTGGTTCTGGGACCCAGTAGAAAACGCATCATTCATGCCTTGGTTAGCGGGTACCGCATTAATGCACTCTCTTGCCGTGACAGAAAAACGCGGCACATTTAAAGCGTGGACGGTACTATTGGCAATCTCTGCATTTTCGTTGAGTTTGTTGGGCACCTTCTTAGTCCGTTCCGGTATTTTAGTATCGGTGCACGCGTTCGCGTCTGACCCGTCGCGCGGTATGTTTATTCTAGGCTTCCTCGTTTTCGTTATCGGCGGCTCTTTATTGCTGTTTGCCGTAAAAGGGGCAGCAGTGCGTGTACGAGGTAACTTCGACTTAGTCTCACGTGAAAATGCGCTCTTAGCCAACAACGTATTACTTATCGCCGCTCTTGTTGTGGTGTTAGTGGGGACACTGTTGCCGCTCGTACACAAGCAGCTTGGTTTGGGGTCGGTCTCTATCGGTGCGCCATTCTTTGACATGCTATTTGCGTGGTTAATGATGCCATTTGCTTTTCTGCTTGGTATTGGTCCTCTTATTCGCTGGAAGCGAGACAATTTATCTAAACTTGTGAAACCAATGCTCGTTTCAGGTGTGCTTGCTTTCACCTTGGCCGCGCTATGCGTGTACCTGTTTGCCGATTTCTTCTCAACCATGGCTTACATTGGTTGGGTGATGGCGATTTGGATTATTGCGATGCATGGCTTTGAACTGTACAAGCGTGCAACGCACCGTCATAGCTTTAGTGAAGGTGTTCGCAAGCTGCAACGTAGCCACTGGGCAATGATGTTGGGTCATGTTGGTCTGGCGGTATCTGTTATCGGTATTGCGATGGTACAGAACTACAGCATCGAGCGTGATGTACGTTTAGCACCTGGCGAACACTTCCAAATTCAAGGCTATGATTTCTACTTCTCAGGCTTGCGTGATAAAGATGGTCCAAACTACGATGGCTACATCGCAGACTTTGAGATCACACACGATGGCAAATACGTGAATACGCTTCACGCAGAGAAGCGCTTCTACCGTACGGCTAAGTCTATGATGACTGAAGCAGCCATTGACCGTGGTATTAGCCGCGACTTATACATTGCAATGGGTGAACGTTTAGACGACAACCGATCTTGGGCTGTTCGTATTTACTATAAACCGTTCGTTCGATGGATTTGGGCTGGCTCTTTGATTATGGCATTAGGCGGCGCACTAGCGATTTCTGATAAACGCTACCGCTTCCGTAAATCGCCGAAGAAAAACGCGAAGTCAAAAGAGCAGGAGGCATAACATGAATAAGAAAATCTTATTTATTCCGCTTGTCGCTTTCATGATTCTAGCGGGCATTTTCGCAACCCAATTAATGCGTAACCAAGAGGGCGATGATCCAACTAAATTGGAGTCGGTTTTGGTTGGCAAGCCAGTTCCTGAGTTTCATTTAGAAGACCTGGCTGAGCCTGGAAAACAGTACGACCAATCAATTTTTAAAGGTGAACCGTTGCTCTTGAACGTTTGGGCAACGTGGTGCCCAACGTGTTATGCAGAGCATAAATACCTAAACGAATTGGCGGGTAAGGGCGTTAAGATCATCGGTATGAATTACAAAGATGATCGTAATAAAGCAATAGGTTGGCTGAATGATCTCGGCAACCCGTACTTGATCAGCCTATTTGATGGCAGTGGTATGCTTGGCCTTGACCTTGGCGTTTATGGTGCTCCAGAAACATTCATTATTGATGCAAATGGTGTGATTCGCTATCGCCATGTAGGGGATGTAAACCCACGTAATTGGTCAGAAACACTGGAGCCGCTTTACAACAAATTGGTTGAGGAGGCGAAGCAATGAGAAAGCTAATTCTTGCCGTTTTTGCTGCGATGACATTATCTCTTGCTGCTCATGCGGCCATTGAAGTGTACGAGTTTGATAATTTGGAACAAGAACAGCAGTTCAAAGAGTTAAGCCATACGCTCCGTTGCCCTAAATGTCAGAACAACACGATCTCGGATTCTAACGCTGAACTTGCTCAGGACTTACGCCATAAGGTGTATGAAATGACCAAAGAAGGTAAGTCCAAAGATGAGATTGTTGATTACATGATCGCCCGTTACGGTAACTTCGTGACTTACAACCCACCATTTACGGTCGCGACTGCGATTTTGTGGCTAGGGCCACTCGCTGTAGTAATGGGTGGTTTTGGTTTGATTGTACTGCGTAGCCGTAAATCTAAAGTTAAGGCAAAAGCGAGCAGTGACGAGCAATGGGATGAGCAAAAAGAAGCTCGTTTAAAAGCATTGCTTGAAGAAGAGAACAACGGAGATAAGAAGTAATGACACTATTTTGGATTTCCACCGTTGCTCTCACGCTTATTGCTTGTGCGCTGGTGGCTTTGCCGCTGCTTAAACAAAAAGCGAACAATGATGATGTGTTACGCGATGAGCTCAACAAGGCATTTTATAAAGACCGACTATCTGAGCTTGCAGAAGAAACTGACGAAGGTCTTGTTGAAAGTGAAGACGAACTGATTTCTGATCTAAAGCAATCACTGCTTGACGATATCCCTGGTGATAAAGCGCAAAAAGAAACCAAGGTTTCTCCAATCGCGGTTTTAGTTCCATCGGTAATTCTGACAGTGGTGCTGAGCTATGGTTTGTATTATAAATTTGGCGCGTCAGATGATATTGTTCAATGGCAAGAAGTGTCTGCAAATCTACCTGAGTTATCGAAAAAGCTGATGTCGGCTTCTTCTGAGCCGCTGAGTGACGATGAAATGGCGGATTTGACCCTTGCCCTTCGAACTCGCTTACATTACCAGCCGGAAGACTCGACAGGTTGGTTACTGCTAGGTCGTATTGCGTTAGCAAATCGTGATGTCACCACAGCTATCGATGCGATGGAAAAATCGTACCGCCTAGAGCCAAAAGACCCAGATGTGATGTTGGGTTATGCACAAGCTCTGATGCTGTCTCAAGAGGAAATGGATCAAGCGACGGCTCGCTCATTACTCGGCAAGCTGATGCAGCAAGACTATGTCGATCTGCGTGTGTTTTCTTTGTTAGCGTTCGATGCGTTTGAGCGTCAAGACTTCCCGGCAGCCATCAAGTACTGGGGAATCATGCAGCAAATGATTGGTCCAGAAGATAGCCGCTACGAGATGTTGTCACGCAGTATTGAGAGTGCTCGTAAGCAAATGGGCGAAGCGGTTTCACCGGATAAGAGTGTAGCTGTGACAATTAATGTGGCACCAAATGCTCAGTTGGATCCAAACGCAGTTCTGATTGTGTCAGTACATCGTTCAGATGGCTCCCCAATGCCTGTGGCTGCTGCTCGTTATCCGCTAGGTACTTTCCCTCGCACAGTCGTATTAGATGATGGCAATGCCATGATGCAAGGGCAAAAGTTATCTACACTCGATAAGCTAATCGTCCGTGTGCGTGTAGATTCTGACGGTAACGTAGCAACGCGTGATCAAGATTGGCACGGAGAAAGTGACGTCGTTGAATTTGGCGCACCAGTAGAAGTGACCATTGATCAGCAGTATTAATTGTTAACATCTGTCTCTGAAACATGACAACGAGGTAGAGTCAGTTGCCTTTAGTGGTATGACTCTAAACGATCGAGTAGAATACCGAAGGCCAGCGATTGCTGGCCTTTATTTATTCCCATATCTGAGTCATCTTTACTATGTATCCTGCTCAACATACGTACAATGGTTAATCGGGGTGACTTAGGTACATTAATAGTCGTTATGGAAAATAAAATGTATAACAAGGGTAAATCTACCTTCTTGTTGCTGTTAGCCGTTGGACTGGTTGGCTGTTCAAGTGCGCCTGATGAAGCAGTAACAGGACAAGAAACAAATCAAACGACTTCTGATGTGTATGACCCGTTGGAAGGCTTTAACCGAACCATGTGGGAACTCAACTACGAATATTTAGATCCGTATTTGGTTCGTCCTGTATCACTTGCGTATGTAGAATACACGCCAGTTCCTATTCGTTCTGGTATCGCTAACTTCTTATCGAACTTAGATGAGCCAGCAAGCATGGTTAATAACTTAATCATGGGTAATGGTACGAAAGCCGTGGACCACTTTAACCGTTTTTGGATTAACTCGACGTTCGGTATTTTCGGTTTATTCGATATTGCAAGTGCCGCGGGTATTACGAAGTACGACGAGAAAGCGTTCAGTGATGCAGTAGGCCACTATGGTGTTGGAAATGGTCCTTACTTCATGGTTCCAGGTTATGGTCCGTATACCTTACGTGAAGTGACAGATACCGTAGATAGTACGTATTTACCCCTCTCTTATCTCAACTTCTGGGCGAGTTTGGGTAAGTGGGCGTTTGAAGGAATGGAGAAGCGTGCTTTATTAGTACCGCAAGAAGCGCAGCTAGACTCGTCGCCGGATCCATATATTCTAACTCGCGATGTTTATATCCAGCGTCAAAACTTTAAAGCAGAAGTTGAAACGGTAGAAGAAGTTAACATCGAAGAAGAAGAGTATTTAGATGAATATCTAGAAGACTTTTAAGCGTTGTTCTTCACAATAGAGAAATGAAAAAAGGCTTAGCTGATGCTAAGCCTTTTTTGTATTTTGCAGCTTGGTTAGAAACGGTAGTTTGCTTGAACACCGATTAGCCAAACATTACCCGTAGTTTCGCCTACAAATTGGCCGCCGACTTGTTCTGCAGTGTCGTCTGACTTGTAACCACGAGACTCAACGATTGGTGCGTCTTTCGCAAAAATATAGGTGAAGCCAGCGTCTAGGCTGAAGTCTTTCGTCCAATCGTACGTTGCGCCAATACTTAGCCAAGTGCGGTCAGTTTCTGGAATAGTGATCGTACGGTTTTTGTCGCTTACCGCTGAAGTATCGTATGCAATACCAGTGCGTAGCGCTAGCTTAGGATCAAGCTGGTAAGTGGCACCAACAGCAAAGCGATAGTTGTCTTCCCAGTTTTCTACTTTAACCATATGCGTGCCAGCAGTATCTAGACGTGCTTCCAATTTCTCGAAAGAGCTCCAATCCGTCCAGTTAACGCTTGCGTGTAATGCAAGTTGGTCTGTTACTTGGTGGAAGCTTGCCAACTCAGCCGTTGCAGGCAGGTTTAGATACATGTAGCCGCTGTCGCGTTCAGAAGTACCGAAGCCAAAACCAAGACCTTCAGCATGGCCTTCAAGCTTTAGTTCAACTTCAGATTTGTACGCGAAGCCGATACGGTTATTTTCATTGATCTGCCATGCTGTACCAACTTGCCAGCCCCAAGCGGTATCGTCACCTTCCATGTATTTTAGAGCGGTACCTTGAGGAACACTGATTGGTTGATTAGTTTCAGGATTTAACCCTACAACGTTATTCTTAGGAGCTGCTGCGCCAAAGCTGCCTTCGCCGATGATGTAACGGATACCACCACCAACGCTGATTGATTCATTGACTTTGTAAGCTGCGTTCAAGTTCGCTTCCATTGTCGTTACGCTTGCTTCATTGCCGAAGTGCGAGGCACCAAAGCCTTTACCTAAATCGGTTTCCATGCCGTAGTTGGTGCCAAATGCCAAACCAATCGCGAATTTCTCATTATATTGGTGTGATAGGTAGAAGTTTGGAATGATTGCATCATGTGCGAAGTCATCTGAAGATGCAGAAGAAGTGCTACCGTGGAAGTTTACATCACCTTCAATATCAATATTTGGGTTCACATAGATTGCACCAACGGACACTTGAGTGCCTTCCAAATAAGTTAGCATTGCTGGGTTACGCCATTGTGCACTTGCGTTGTCAGCCATTGCAGCTTCACCAGCATATGCTCGACCTAGGCCTGTTGCAGAATATTCAGCAAGTTGGAAACCTGCTGCGTTAGCCATGCCCGTTGTGCCAAGTAGGCTTAATGCCACTGCTGTTGATAGAAGAGTCTTGTTGGTTTTCATTCGAATGTTCGCTGATTTGTTTATAACGTGGGACGAAAGTTTAAAGGTAGAGTTTTTACTTTAGAAATGAAAATCCAGCGTAAGTGGTCATTTGGAATATTATCCTTTCAAATGTTATTTGTGCGGTTTAATAATCTAACTGTGAAAGGCTTGTAAACGGAATTCAGCGAACAGCTGTGCGTCCTAATTGTGAGATTTAGATACACGTGTTCACTCAAATTGAGTGGGCAATAAATCGCAGATATGAAAAAAGGCTGGAAATCCAGCCTTTTATATAAAGTATTTTTCTACTAACTAACAGCGAAGCGTTTAGAAGCTACGGCTGTATTGTAAGCCGAATAGAATTGCATCAGCATGAGTTGTTGCTGTTACACCGGTAGAAAGACCAGGAGCTAATTGAGTATTCTCATTAACTTTTACATCTTCACCTAACAAGTACGTGAAGCCAAAATCGATGTTTGAGCTATTATCAATATGGTAAGAGAAACCTGTGGAGAACCACTGGCGATCCGAGTCTGGTACCGAGATAGACGTTACTTTATCTTGAGCGCTTGTGTCGTACATGTAACCAGCACGAAGTGTCCAGTTGTTGTTTAGGTAGTAAGTACCACCAATTGCGTAGTGCCAGCCATCTTGCCATTGATAGTCTTTCGAGTAACCACCTTTAAGTAAACCCTGATTTAGGTTCTCAAAATCAATTTGGTCGAAATCTTTCCAGCCGATGTATTGGATGCTGTAGTGTACAGCAAATTTAGTGTCTTGGATTTTGTGGAAACCGGAAAACTCGGCCATATCTGGTAGAGGTAGCGTGATTTCCTGACCTTTGTCGTCTTTCGCCGTAAATTCAGGGCTGTAACGATACGCTAGACCAAAACGGTTGTTTTCATCTAGTTCGTACACAGTACCTACGTTAAAACCAACAGCCCAACCATCAGCTTTATCTACGTCCAGAATTTTTTGACCGCCAACCCTTGGGACTGAAGAGCTAGTTGTACGCTTCATTGTGCCTTGGCCGTAGATTAAATCTAAACCAGCACCAAAGCTCCATTGTTCGTTTAAACGGTAAGAACCCGCCAATCCAAAGTTGAAGCTTTTTACGTCCGTAAGACCACCGTACTCTGTTGCAGTGTAGTTATCTGAAAATTCAGTTTTAGTGCCGAAATTAGAGTATGCGTTTACGCCCCATGCAAACTTGTCATTTACTGGAACGATTAGGTGAATGTTTGGAGCTATTGACGTATCACCCACATCATCAGTATCAGCAACACTTACAGTATTGGAGCCCAAAGGAGTATTAACGTTATATTTCGCATCTTTCACTTCAATCATTGAAGTAATGCTTTCGAAACCTAGCGACAGTTCCATTTTATCAAACAGAGCCATTGCTGCTGGGTTACGAGCCATTACTGCTGCATTATCTGCGATTACCGCATCACCAGCAAATGCACGGCCGATGCCAGTTGCTGATTGAGCGTTGATTTGGAAACCCGCTGCCATCGATTGACCTGAGGCAAAAGCTACCGTTACTGCTAGGAGAGTCTTTTTAAACAGACGCGTGTTCTGAGTCATTTGTTTTTCCTTATTAGATTCGTCTCTTTGGACGATAAATTGAGCTTTTGCTCAGTGGCGCAGATAGTAGTATCAATAGTTGCTTGGACAAATCCGACCATTGGATAAAATTGAATAAAAATTGCAGAAATGATGTCTAAAAGACGGGAAATTGCACTTAAAATGCATAATTTAGAGTTTAAGCTCTAAATGCGATAGGGGTGGTGAATGTTTTGTGTTCTATTTATACAAAAATGCCGCTAAATAAGATCATTTAGCGGCATTTAACCTTTTGAAGGCTGGAAATCGTCGAAGTTGTTACATCGGCTTAATCATTGATGCAAGAGTCGTAGCGAGCGCATCAATATTTTCACCTTCTTCCCCGACTAAAATCAGGCTTGAACTCCCGACGGGCTGAACGATTCCGGTCATGCCATCCTTACTAAAGTCGGTACTTTGTTCGCTTGGAATACCAGTAATAAATAACGTTACTTTACCTTTTGGACCTTGGAACACCATATGCACCGCATTGGATTCGCCAAAACCGCAGTGGTTTAGGTAGTAAACGTGATATGGAAAGTTTTCACTAAACTGGTAATGAAATGGCGACATTTTCGCATTAATTTGCGAGCTCGGTACATCCTCATCAAGATGACGAACAAACGGTTCTTCATGAATAACGTGTTTCATCGCGGTATCCGCTAAACTGGCTTGTGCTGGAGACACCAAAACATTTCCCCAGTTTACTTGGCCAACTAATAACCCTGCGGTGAACGCAATAGAAGCGGCAAGTGCCATTGCTTTGCGGACAAAGTTTGGTCTTACGACCTTCTCTTCATCAAGTGCACTCGACGTCTGGCTAAATAAAATCTTATCTGCGAGATCTTCGGGTACATCCACATTCATGGCTTGTTTAATTTTTACATCGAGATCCAAAACGTCATCAACAAACTTATTGTTGGCGTCGCTACCAGCTAAAGCTTGCAGAATCTCTTCATCCTTTTGTTTTGGATCCGACAAAATACGACGACGAAATTCTAAATCATCCATTCTTTTGTCCTCTCTTGGTATCTTGAGAATCCAACATCTCTTTAAGTTGATTACGAGCGCGAAATAGTCGAGTCATCACTGTGTTTTTATTTAAATCAAGAATGTCACCAATTTCTTCTCCACTGAAACCACCAACAACTTGGAGAAATAAAGGCTCACGGTATTCAACATCGAGCTTCATGATCTGTGCCTGCAGCCATTCTTGCTGATGATGTGGTTCATCGCTGACTTTAGCATCATTGCCGTAATCATCGATATCAACTAAATCAAATTGTTTACGTTCGAAGCGGCGCGCGTTTTCTCGTCTCAATATTGTGATGAGCCAAGACTTGGCAGCTTTTTCGTCCTGGAGGCTATCGAGTGACTTCCAAGCTCTAAGACAGGTTTCCTGAACTAGATCTTCCGCGACCGCTTTATCTTTGCACAACCAATATGCGTAGCGGTACAAGTCACGATGATACCCTCGGACGAGCGCTTCGTATTTTCTTTGCTTGTCCATATCAGAGTTGACCGGACTGTTGGAATTTTTCTTTCCAAACATTTTTAATATGGCCACAGGAGCCTCCATCCTCGCTCTGTGAGTTTCTTATTTGTTCTGAGCATGACTTTACTTGCTTCATCGCCTAGCGGTTTTGGTTGCAGGATTTGTCATGCAACCCCTTTGACACAATAAGCCATGTGGTTACCTAAAAGTGTATACGCAAATGTCAGATATCATCGAACACGAATTGATATATATTGTTAACAATATCATCATTAGTAATCAATGGCTTGGATAAGTTCACTCGATGGAGCATTAAAAGGGACTTCTGATGGTGGATTCTTGAATTGTTTTGAATCAATAATCGCTCTAGGTGAGCTTAAAACTCGTAAAATCACTATAAAATTGATCTATTTCAAAATATCAAGCAGTGAAGGGGTTATAGTACACCTTGTCATCTCGTTAGTCATTGCGACTAACATGTTGAGCAAGATGACACTTCCTTTTGAAGGCTGACTTTACTTTCTCCTAATCAGGAAACTGATTACTTTTCAATTGGCGTAAGTTAATTGTTTTATAGATATTCCGACCACACAGTTATGTGTGGTTTTTTTTTGCTTCGATTTTACTTTCCGTATACCTCTTACCGTTTTAACTCTCTATAGTTAACCATTAGTAATCGCATAAGAATCAAAGAAGTAGAGTAATTGAACTACTTGCTTCACGTTTATTTAAACGCACGTTTGATAAATTTAACAAATTCATTACAATGCCTCAGGTCAGACCTCTTGTATTTAAGGAGAAACAATGGGCAAGCAGGAAGTAAAAACACGCAATGGTGAGCGTGTCGCTATTGTCGCGGGGCTTCGAACTCCCTTTGCTCGTCAAAGCACGGAATTTAGCCAAGTGCCAGCGGTCGATTTAGGGAAAATGGTAGTAAGCGAAATGCTTGCTCGAACAGATATTGATCCGAAGCTAATCGAACAAGTGGTATTTGGACAAGTAGTACAAATGCCTGAAGCGCCAAACATCGCACGAGAAATCGTGTTAGGCACCGGTATGAACATCCATACTGATGCTTACAGTGTGACTCGAGCGTGTGCAACGAGTTTTCAAGCGGCGGTTAATGTCGCAGAAAGCATCATGGCGGGAACCATCGATATTGGTATTGCTGGCGGTGCAGACTCTTCTTCCGTCCTGCCTATTGGCGTATCAAAGAAATTGGCCGCTAATCTGCTTGCTCTTAGTAAGACAAAAACAATGGGTCAGAAGCTTAGTATCCTCAAAAACTTGAGCTTTAAAGACCTGATGCCAGTGCCACCAGCAGTAGCAGAGTACTCTACGGGTTTATCCATGGGACAAACTGCAGAGCAAATGGCTAAAACACATGGTATTTCTCGCGCAGAACAGGATGCGCTTGCACATCGTTCTCATACGCTGGCTTCTCAAGCTTGGAAAGAAGGAAAAATCCAAGATGAAGTGATGACGGCTTTCCCTGAACCATACAAAAAGTGGATTTCGGAAGACAACAATATCCGTCATGACTCAACGGTTGAGGGATACGCGAAATTGCGACCTGCGTTTGATCGTCAGTATGGCAGTGTTACGGCTGCGAACAGTACGCCATTGACTGATGGTGGTGCGGCAGTGATGTTGATGCGAGAAGGTAAAGCGAAAGAGCTCGGAATGGAGATTCTTGGTTACATCCGAGGTTATGCATTCTCTGCTATCGGCGTGGAAAAGGACATGCTGATGGGGCCGACTTATGCCACAGCGAAAGTGCTTGAAAATACAGGCTTGGAACTGTCAGACCTGACGTTGATCGACATGCACGAGGCCTTTGCTGCTCAAGCATTGGCGAATGTGAAGATGTTTGCTTCCGATAAGTTTGCTCAAGAAAACCTTGGTCGCTCAAAAGCGATTGGTGAAATTGATATGGATAAGTTCAACGTGCTTGGCGGATCAATTGCTTATGGTCACCCATTTGCTGCGACTGGTGCGCGTATGATGACGCAAACCCTACGAGAGCTAAAACGCCGTGGCGGTGGTATTGCATTGAATACCGCATGTGCTGCTGGTGGTCTTGGTGCGGCAATGATTCTGGAGGTTGAGTAATGAGCGAGCAAAAAGCATTTAGTCTAAAGGTTGATGAGCAAAATATTGCTTGGTTAGCCATCGATGTTCCTAATGAAAAAATGAATACGCTGCAGGCGGCTTTTGCTGACGAAATGAAAGAAATTTTTGCTCAGCTAAAAGACTCCAGTGGTATTAAAGGGATGATCATCCACTCCCTAAAACCGGACAATTTTGTTGCGGGTGCTGATGTTCGAATGCTAGAAGCATGCACCACAGCAAGTGAAGCGGAAGCCTTAGCAAGGCAAGGTCAGGATTTATTCCAGCAGCTATCGGACTTACCTTATCCTGTCGTTGCGGCTATTCATGGCCCATGTTTGGGCGGTGGTTTAGAACTGGCTCTTGCATGTGATTATCGTGTTTGTACGGATTCTGACAAAACGCGTTTAGGTCTGCCAGAAGTACAACTTGGTTTATTGCCAGGTTCTGGTGGTACTCAGCGTCTGCCACGTTTGATTGGCCTGTTACCATCGTTGGACTTGATCCTGACGGGTAAACAACTTCGTGCGAAGAAAGCTAAAAAACTGGGCGTTGTGGACGCCTGTGTGCCGGACACCATTTTGCTCGACGTAGCAAAACAGTTTATCGACAAAGGTAAAAACAAGGGTACGAAAAAGCTATCGACGAAAGAAAAGGTGATGTCTGGTAGCGGGCTAGGGCGCAAGTTTGTATTTGAGCAAGCTGCGAAGAAAACGAATCAAAAAACCCGTGGTAACTATCCAGCAACGGTTGCAATTCTAGAAGTTATTCAACATGGCTTAGAGAAAGGCTTCGCTAAAGGTCAAGAACTTGAAGCGAAGCGCTTCGGTGAGCTTGTGATGAGCTCAGAGTCAAAAGCGCTCCGTTCGATCTTCTTTGCCACAACAGAAATGAAGAAAGAAAATGGCACGGATGCGAAACCAGCACCAGTTCATAAAGTTGGTGTGCTTGGTGGTGGTCTGATGGGCGCCGGAATCAGCCATGTGTCTGTTGCAAAAGCAAAAGTACCTGTTCGCATCAAAGACGTTAGCAACGATGGCGTTTTAAACGCGCTCAACTACAACTACAAGTTATTTGAGAAACAGCGCAAACGTCGCATTCTATCCAAGGCCGACCTGCAAGCGAAAATGCTGCAACTGTCTGGTGGTGTCGACTTTACCAGTTTTAATCATATTGATGTCGTAATTGAAGCCGTTTTTGAAGACCTAGATCTTAAGCAAAAAATGGTGGCGGACATTGAAGCGAACGCTAAGACAGAAACTATCTTTGCGACCAATACTTCTTCGTTGCCTATCCACAAAATTGCAGAAAAAGCGGAGCGTCCAGAAAACGTAGTGGGTTTGCATTACTTCAGCCCGGTAGAAAAAATGCCGTTGGTGGAAGTGATTCCGCATGAAACGACGTCAGATGAAACCGTTTCAACAGTTGTTGCACTTGCTAAGAAGCAAGGTAAAACCCCGATCGTAGTGAAAGACAAAGCGGGCTTTTACGTGAACCGCATTCTTGCTCCATACATGAACGAAGCGGCGCATATTTTGTTGGCTAACGAACCGATCGAAAAGATTGATACGGCGTTGCTTGATTTTGGTTTCCCTGTTGGCCCGATTACCTTGTTGGATGAAGTTGGTGTCGACATTGGCGCGAAAATTATGCCGATCCTGGTTAATGAGTTAGGTGACCGATTCAAAGGGCCGGATGTGTTTGATATCTTGTTAAATGATGGACGTAAAGGACGCAAGAGTGGTAAGGGGTTTTACACTTACAAGGGCAAGAAGAAAGATGTCGACAAATCGGTTTACAAACTGCTTAAGCTCGACCCTGAATCTAAGCTAAGCGATAACGATATTGCGTTGCGCTGTGTGCTGCCAATGCTGAATGAAGCGGTACGTTGTTTGGATGATGGCATCATTCGCTCGCCACGTGACGGTGATATTGGCGCGATATTTGGTATTGGTTTCCCACCGTTCTTGGGTGGCCCGTTCCGTTACATGGACCAATTTGGTATTAAGGAGCTCGTAGAGAAAATGAATGAGTTTGCATCGAAATATGGCGATCGTTACGCGCCATGTGATGGTTTGCTTACTCGAGCTGGTGAAGGGACAACGTTCTATTAAACGTTGCTTCGGTAGAGAAAAAGGCTTGCCAGTGGCAAGCCTTTTTCATAAAGAAGAAATGGTTACTTCTTCTTGTCTTTCTTATCTTTATTGTGGCCTTTACCAGGGTTGTCGTCCCCATGAATGCTGCTATTACCTTTTTTGTCTTTATCATTCCACTGCTTTGAAGAGCAATCATCTGATTTGATGGATACATTGTCTCCACTAAGGCGCACACAGTCGTCACTTAGTTCGAAACCATCGCCTTTGACTGAGATTTCAGCGTGAGCAGATGCCAATGGCAGTATAAGAGCCACGAGTAAAAGTGCTTTTTTCATGATTACCTCATTAAGTTATTTTTAGTTTGGTAATTAGAGCATAAGCCGCAATGGCGCAATTTCAATTTTCTGCCAATTATGGTGCCGATTCAATCTATGAGACCGACAACCTCATGGGTTTGTAGGTTCATTCTAGTAATCGACAATTTTATTTCTGCGCAACTAGATCACCCCAAGCCGCAATCTTTTGGCCGAAGTTGGAACTCTTCAATCGATCCTA
Source organism: Vibrio sp. YT-16 (assembly GCF_033337405.1). Classification (NCBI taxonomy): domain Bacteria; kingdom Pseudomonadati; phylum Pseudomonadota; class Gammaproteobacteria; order Vibrionales; family Vibrionaceae; genus Vibrio; species Vibrio sp. YT-16. The sequence goes on along the minus strand of NZ_JAWOQQ010000001.1, from coordinate 356,928 downwards.
TTTCTTGTCCTAGATGGATGCGCGGAGCCTCCGAATGCGCTTGACCTTGAGAGTGCATGATCAAACGATTTGCAGTACGAGGTTTCAATTCGTTCACAACGAAGCGAATCATGTCTGCGCGCGTCAGCTTCTTCAACTCCGCCAGTACCTTGTCACGTTGGTTAAACTCAGTGTCCTTATTTCCTATCGCAACCCAAAGACGTTGAGCCCGTCCTCGAAGTGTGGTGTCCGGCGTTGCTATTTGGTTCCACAAGCCGCGCTTACTACTGTGCCATTGGTAATCGTTTAACTCTAACAGCACCATATAAAAGGCATTTAAAAACTCATCGATTGAGGTAACCAGCTCGGCAGGTGCTGCATTAGGTGACTGCACATACAGTACAATACCAGGGTGACGATTTAGCGGCATATTGCCAGTGCCTACCATGTAACCTAATTGCTGCTTGGTACGGATTTCGTGGAAAAACGTTGCCGACATAAGGTGATTGGCCAATGAGTATAGCGCGATACTGCGAGGCTCAATATCCTCGCACTGGTGGTAAATAACGACTGCTGAATCTTGCTGATTACAATGCACCTCACGTTGAAAACTGCCATTTTTACCTAGCATAATGAGCGGACGAAGTGCCTCTTCATAACGTTGCTCGTTAACTCTTAGAGCATCCTTCAAGGTCGTAGCCATGTCATGGGCTTGCTGGCGTTGCCAGTCTCCGTAAACAAACATTTCAACGTGCAGTTCTGCAAGAATGGATTCTACGAATACCGAGAGTTCATCGACTTCGATTTCTTCTAGCGCTTCGACTAAGGTTGCGAAAGGCGGGTTATTGGGTTGAAGTAACCCAGTAAGTGCGTTAAACAGCTGCGAAATAGGGCGATCTTGTGAAGCATTTCTCCAGTTTCGTAACAGTTGTTGTTTGATGGTTTCAAAGCGAGCAGGGCTGAAATCTCGAGAAGCAAAACGGTGCAGAATCATTTCCAGCAACTGAGGCAGCTTTTGACTGAACCCAGAGAGGGTTAAGGTCACGCCACCTTGGTGAGCGTACATGTTGTAACCCATCCCTGCGATTTCTGCTTGATAGGTTTCTTTTGCTAGCGAATCGAGGAACATCTCTACACATAAGCGCGTTTTGACGATGTTCTTTGGTGATGCAACGGCATGAGAGCTGTCGATAGCGACATAAACGACACCTTTAGGCACGCGAAATTCGTCATCTTGCAAATGCCACAGCCGAAACCCTTCGAGATCCTCAATCAACTCTGGCAGTGAATCACCATTTTCGAGTGGCATGGGGTCGAGGTCGTAGCAAATATAAGGGTTCTTTTCCGGTAAGACGAATTGCCAGCTTGGGTCGATTTGTTGATAGAAACGACGTTGGTCTTCACTAAAAGGTGTGACGGAGTACGGGGTAAAGTACCATTCGGCAGTACGGTTGTATTCCAGGCCTTTAGCAATCAAAGTGACGCGTACATTATCGATGGTTAAGTATCGCAGCAATGAACGCTGTAACTCCTCATCGTAGCCCGCCATTTTGTAGTCACCATAAACCGTGTCTTCCGGTTGATAGTGCTGCATGTTGATCACCAGATGGCTGACGAGATCCATTGGGCGCGATGGCTCTTGGAAGCGGAAAGCCGATTCTAATACCGCTTGTTTTTCGAGATAGCGCCATTCATCTAACCCGTCTTGTTTGATCATCGAGAGGTATTGAAAAACCGCTTGAACGATATCATCAACATGATCTAAGCCGTTTGGCGTCAGGGTGCAGCTTACGGTAAAGTCTCGGTAGTTACTGCCACTCGCGCCGCCGCCCGCTGAGAGAGAGGTAATCCAGCCTTTTTCTTTGAGTTGAAGCATCAAACTGCCTTCTCCTTCATAACCCAACAGGTGAGCAAAGTAGGAGAGTGGCTTCACGCTATAATGCGCATCCATTCCCGGCATGGGGAATGTGAGAATCAGTTTACGGAACTCTTTGAGCGGCTCGACTTGAACCAAAATGCCCGTGCTTTCCTCAGTGCCTATCGGTACATCAATCGATTTTCCACGAAGGTGGTGATTTGGGATGTCGGCAAACATGGTTTCTACCCAAGCTTGCTGTTCATCGAGCGACTGTGGCCCAAATAGAGTCAGTGTCATCAAATCGGCGGAATACTGAGAGTGGTGAAACTCCACAATTTCGTCGCGGATGGATTTACCATCTCGGTCGCCAAGAGTATCTAAGTTTCCGACAGAGAATTTTGAAAACGGGTGCTCTGGATTGATGACTTCTTTGTTAACTTGATACAGGCGACGAGAATCATCATTGAGTTTGAGCTTGTATTCGGAGTCGACAGCCTGTCGCTCTTTGTCTAATGCTTCTTCGTTAAACAAAGGTGCGGTAAAGAATTGGCTAAATCGATCTAAGGCACTTTCAAAGGCATTTGGAGCAATATTGAAAAAGAAACAAGTGTGCTCTGTACCAGTCCAAGCGTTGTTTGTTCCACCGTGTTGGCTAATATAGCTTTGAAACTCGCCCACTTTAGGGTATTTTTCCGTACCCAAAAAAAGCATGTGTTCTAAATAGTGTGCCAGACCTTGGCGATCGTTTGGGTCGTCGAAGTGTCCAACGTTCACTGCCAGAGCAGCTGCCGACTGTTGAGCTGTATCGGAATGAATCAGCAGTACACGCAGTTCATTGCTCAAGGTAATGTAGCGGTATTGATTTGAATCGTTAGGACTTAGATGCACGATGCGTCTCCAGATTTCGCATTACAGTAATTTAGGCTCCCCTCGCGGGGGGCGCAAAGTTTGCGTTTCGACAAATACTGCTTGCCGTATTTTTGTTATTCGTAGACTTCTGCACAGGCCCATCGCGTTTGCGTATGGGGAAGAACTGTTTGAGTGAATGCTCTGAACTCATTGCACAGTTAAATAGTGTGATGAACTGAGTACATTCTTTTAATAGATTGTTAAGAAAGTCGCTATCTTTAACAAGCGAATTGGTATAATGAACAGATAATTATATCAGTATTTTTGTTTCGTCATTGTTAAAGTTAGCCCCGTCTATCTAATAAAGATAGCAGTCAACCTTTTGGTAGCGTTAGCTATCCCTAGGAAATAACATGAAAATATTCATCATGCGTCACGGTGAAGCCGAGCATTTTGCAGATTCAGACGCAGCACGACAATTGACCCCAAGAGGCAGAGTCGAATCAGAAGCGGTTGCGAGAGCCTGTAAAGAACAGGGTTTTGCGCAATTCGATAAAGTGTTGGTGAGTCCGTACATTAGAGCTCAACAAACTTGGCAAGAGATCAGTGCGTATTTCTCTGCAAAAAGCATTGAAACTTGTGAAGATATTACACCTTATGGCCAGTCCGAGCATGTCTTCGATTTCGCAAGTGCATTAATCGAAGTCGAACAATTGGACTCGCTTTTGTTCGTATCTCATTTGCCTTTGGTCGGTTATCTGACTTCAGAGTTTGTAAAAGACATGACACCACCGATGTTTCCTACATCAGGGCTAGTGTGCATTGAATATGATTTACAAACACAAAATGGTGAAGTGCTTTGGCATATTACGCCATAAGTGTCTAAACCAAAATAAGCGTTTGCAAATTAGAGACAGAATAAGAAAGGCAGGAGATCCCTGCCTTTTCGTTTCGTCGTGTATACAGCAAGCTTGTTACTTTTCAGGAATTGAAAGCAACACTAACAACGCACCATCACCACCAAATTCTAGTGGCGCTTGGTGAAAAGCCATAACGTCAGGATGCTGTGCTAACCAAAGTGGGGCTTTCTGTTTCAGGATGTGTTTCCCAATACCATGTTGCACACACGCACAATGAATCTCGTTTTTGATGCAATAGGCTATCATCGCACCAAGCTCGCGTTTTGCTTCTTGCTGTGTCATGCCGTGCATATCGAGGAACACGTCCGGTACATACACGCCACGACGTAGACGTTTGACTTCATAAGTGGAGACGTCGTCACGTGCATAACGAGTTGGACCTTCATCGTTTAATAGAGGGACAAACTCGTCTGAAAAGTAAAATTCAGAGTCACTCGCTTCACGGTTGGAGCGCTTGATTTCTTTTTGCTTAGTATTTTTTTTTGGTTGCTGGATTATGGTATCCTGTCGCAACTTTTTTACGCCCTGTACTGCTTCCTGAAACAAGGCGAAATCGTCATCGTTCTCGGTGTCTTTTTTGCTCATTAGGTAAACAATTTCATTAATAAACTTTATTGGCAGTATTGTAGCGCTTTTCGGAGGCAATTTTGGATAAGATTTTTGTAGAAGAAGCGGTATCGGAACTGCATACCCTTCAAGATATGATTCGTTGGACGGTAAGCCGCTTTAATGCAGCGAACCTGTTTTACGGTCATGGTACTGATAATGCGTGGGATGAAGCTGTTCAGCTTATCCTGCCAACCTTATACTTGCCGATTGATGTGCCTCCGCACGTATTGAACTCTCGCCTAACGACAAGCGAGCGTCTGCGTATTGTTGAGCGCGTAGTAAAACGCATCAACGAGCGTACGCCAACAGCATACCTAACAAACAAAGCATGGTTCTGCGGTCTTGAGTTCTTCGTTGATGAGCGTGTACTTGTGCCACGCTCTCCTATCGGCGAATTGATTCAAGCGGAATTCCAACCTTGGTTGGTGGAAGAGCCTACGCGCATCATGGACCTATGTACGGGTTCTGGTTGTATCGCGATTGCTTGTGCGCACGCTTTCCCTGAAGCAGAAGTGGATGCGATCGACATCTCTACAGATGCTCTACAAGTGGCTGAGCAAAACGTACAAGATCACGGTATGGAGCAGCAAGTGTTCCCAATTCGCTCTGATTTGTTCCGTGATCTTCCAAAAGAGAAATACAATCTAATCGTGTCTAACCCACCATATGTGGATGAAGAAGACATGAACAGCCTGCCAGATGAGTTCACGCATGAGCCTGAGCTTGGTTTAGCTGCGGGTACGGATGGTCTAAAACTTGTGCGTCGTATTCTAGCTAACGCGCCAGATTATCTAACAGATAACGGCATTCTTATTTGTGAAGTCGGAAACTCAATGATTCATATGATGGAACAGTACCCAGAGATTCCATTTACTTGGATTGAGTTCGAGAACGGCGGTCATGGCGTATTTATGCTAACGCGTGACCAGCTGGTTGAGTGTGCAGAAGAGTTTAAACTGTACAAAGACTAATAGAGTCTTGCACTAAACATCAAAACACCGAGCTTTATGCTCGGTGTTTTTTTTATGCATACCTCGCCGATATTAACTCTTTACATCAAAACGTAATAAAGCCACTATGAATCCACGAAGAATTGGAAAGCAGCTATGCTCTGTTTTGAGAGAGCGTGGCGATAAAAACTTGAGGAAGTAATGGCAGGAAACAGTATCGGACAACATTTCCGAGTGACGACATTCGGGGAAAGTCACGGTATCGCACTGGGATGTATCGTAGACGGATGTCCTCCGGGGTTGGAAATTACAGAAGCAGATCTACAAATCGATCTCGACCGCCGTCGTCCAGGCACATCACGTTACACCACACAACGTCGTGAACCGGATGAAGTTAAAATTCTTTCTGGCGTTTTTGAAGGCAAAACCACGGGCACATCGATCGGTTTGCTAATTGAAAACACCGATCAGCGCTCAAAAGACTACTCTGACATCAAAGATAAGTTCAGACCGGGTCATGCTGATTACACTTACCACCAAAAATACGGCATCCGCGACTATCGCGGTGGCGGCCGTTCTTCAGCTCGTGAAACCGCAATGCGTGTGGCGGCTGGTGCAATCGCGAAGAAATACTTAAAAGATGAGTTTGGTGTTGAGATTCGTGCTTACTTGTCACAAATGGGTGATGTATCTATCGACAAGGTAGATTGGAGCGAAATCGAGAACAATGCATTCTTCTGCCCTGATGCTGACAAAGTAGAAGCATTTGACCAACTTATCCGTGACCTGAAAAAAGAAGGCGACTCTATTGGCGCAAAAATCCAGGTTGTGGCAACTAACGTGCCTGTTGGTCTCGGGGAACCCGTATTTGACCGTCTGGATGCAGACATCGCGCACGCACTAATGAGCATCAACGCGGTGAAAGGCGTAGAAATCGGAGACGGTTTCGAGGTGGTAAACCAAAAAGGCAGTCAGCACCGTGATACGCTTGCTCCTGAAGGTTTTGGTAGTAATCATGCGGGTGGCATTCTTGGTGGTATCTCGACTGGTCAAGACATTGTCGCAAACATTGCGCTTAAGCCAACATCAAGTATCACTGTGCCGGGTGAGACCATCACAAAAGAAGGTGAACCAACTCAGTTGATCACCAAAGGTCGTCATGACCCATGTGTGGGTATTCGTGCTGTGCCTATCGCAGAAGCGATGCTGGCAATTGTGGTGATGGATCATTTACTACGCCACCGTGGTCAAAACCATGGCGTAACAACTGAAACACCGAAGATTTAAGAGCTTTGTGTCATTCCAGCGAGCTATAGCGAGACTAGGAATCTAATTTCAGCACGATGAAAAGAGAAAGAAACATCTCTGACAACAGAGTGCTCGGATAATAGATCCTGAATCATGCTCCTTCGTCGCTGTTCAGGATGACTGAATATAAAATTATGCCACTCACTGAATCGCGGGTGGCACAATTTTATCAGGCAACCTTTTTTGTTTAAGTAGTTTTTGCTTAATGAATCGAGCCTTCGGTTTCCAAATGGAAAGAAGGCAGACGCCACTTAAAGCGTACCGCAGCCATACGCAACATGTAACCAGTAACCAGTGTAATAATAGTGGCAGTGACTTCGGGAACATTGAATTCTAATAGCGCTAAGTACATTCCTGATGCGATAAGAGCGACAGAAGCGTAAAGCTCTTCATGCAGTACCAATGGTGTTTGGCGACAGATTAAGTCGCGAAGTAGCCCACCGAATACACCCGTTACTAACGCTGAAACCATACAAATACCAGGGTGCAAGCCCATGCCCATCGCAATTTTTGTTCCGATGATGCTGAATACGATTAGACCTAACGCATCAAGGCGAATGAACAGGCCTTTTAGCTTAATCACCCATTTCGCTAAACCTGTTGTTAGCACACCTGCAACACACGTAATTGCAAGGAACTCTGGGTTTTTTACCCAACCAAGAGGGTAGTGGCCTAATAGAATGTCACGTACGGTGCCACCACCAATGGCCGTTGCGCTGGCCACCAACATAACACCAAACCAGTCCATCTTTCTTCTACCAGCACTTAACGCACCTGTCATGGCTTCAGCCGTGATACCAATGATATACAACACACTTAGCAACATAGGGAAACACTCAACGTAAAAAGTCACTACGTTCTACGAGAATCAGCGTAGGCGAAGTAACAACACTTACAAACGGTTCTATCTCTCTTAAAAAGTGATTAAAACCAGCAACATGCTTGTAATCAAACGGCTTAAAAATAGCGGTTTGAACGGCATCAAAATAAGGCGAGAGTGTAGTGGTAAATAAGTACGCTGACGAATGAGAAATTGTATGGAGAAAGCGATGTTCAGATAAATTCAACTAATAACCAAAAATGTGGGGTTGCCTTTACCTCATAGCTAAAAACAGCGACAATATGCAGCGCATGTCAAACTGAAGTACAAACTCGACGATGACCCACGAATACCAAGACTTAATCACCATTTTTAATGACACCTTTTTAGAACAATTTAATACGAAATTAGAGTTAGGTGGTGATGAGCCTATTTATCTTCCTGCTGATGATGAACACCCTCATCATCGGATTATTTTTGCTCGGGGTTTTTACGCCTCTGCTTTACACGAGATCTCGCATTGGTGTGTGGCTGGTCCAGAGCGTCGTTTGCTGGAAGATTTTGGTTATTGGTATGAACCCGATGGGCGAACAGCAGAAGTTCAAGCGGAGTTTGAGAAAGTTGAAGTGCGACCTCAAGCTTATGAATGGATTCTGGCACAAAGCGCTGGCTTCCCTTTTACGGTGAGTTGTGACAATCTACACGGCGATTTTGAACCAGATAGGCTCGGCTTTATGAAAAAAGTGCATAAAGAAGTGCTAGGTATTTTGGACGTTGGCTTGCCTTTGCGAGTGAAAATGCTTTCTGATGCCCTGCGCGCATTTTATCAAACTAAGCCACTGGAAGCGTCGGACTTTTGCGTTAAATAACCACTAATAACCTCAGAGATACACCATGATTATTGAATTTGAAGAAAAACTACTGGAACTGATTGATGCTCGAATTGAAACAGCATCTGACGATGAATTGTTTGCTGGTGGTTATTTACGTGGTCACATCTCTTTATCCGCGGCGTCTTGTGAAGAAGAAGGGATTAGCGATATTACTGAGCTGAAGTCACGCATTGAGAGCAGCTTAGAAAATGCGCGTACCGAGTTAAGCCCGGCCGATCGCGTGATTGTCAGTGATTTGTGGCAGGAGCTCCAGGCTCAGGCTTAGTCCCTAAGCAGCGTTCTCCCTTTATTTAATCCTAGTCATTTACTACTTCGAAAAATTCGAACCTCTCCATAAAATTTTTGTGGTTGTAGCGAAACTGTTCAACTTTTATTCTGATCAGCATAAAACGTGAACAAAGGATTACAACCATGAAAATTGTCGCATTTGGTGCATCTACCAGCTCTACCTCAATCAACAAACTACTTGCTACATACGCAGCAAATCAAGTCGAAGGCGCTCAAGTGAATGTTCTAGACTTAAACGATTATCAAGCGCCAATGTTTAGCGAGGACAAAGAGAAAGAAATAGGTCAAGCTGAAGGGGCTGTCGCGTTTTTACGTGACTTGGCGGAGGCTGACGCTCTCGTTGTCTCCTTCGCAGAGCACAACGGTTCGTACCCAGCGGCCTATAAAAACTTGTTCGATTGGGCGACGCGCATTGAGCGTAATGTATTTCAAAACAAACCTGTCGTTTATTTAGCAACTTCCCCAGGTCCCAGTGGTGCGCAAAGTGTTCTTGCGGCGGCGACCGGTTCTGCACAATTTTTTGGCGCGGATGTAAAGGCATCGTTATCTGTGCCGAGCTTCTACGAAAATTTTGACGTGGAATCGGGTAAGGTTGTAAACCCAGAAGTGGCAGAGCAAGTGAAACAGGCAGTTGCACTGCTGAAGTAATCTCAGTACGAGCGACTTAATGAGTTAGCGATTCCCGACACGTATCTGTGTCGGGAATCAAAACAGAGAATACTCTTACAGCTCGGTAATGGCTTTGCCTTTTCTTAGTTTACGAACCCACATTCGACTTGGGTGAAGTTCGGTCAATACATCAACCGGTAATGGCAGCGGGTCCCCACAGATCTGGGAGGCCAACACTTCAGCTAATAATGGTGCAGAGCTCAGTCCACGAGATCCTAAACCTAAGAAGCAGAATAGGTTAGGGTACTGATGAATGGTTTCTACCTCTTCTTCTTTTTGATTTTGTAAGTTGGCGTATTGCGTTTTGATCGTCTCAAAGTCACCCACATTTCCGACAAATGGTAAGTGATCTCGGCTAACACAACGAATACCTTGGCGAGATTGATTACCAGTGATATCTACCTCTTTTGCCCATGTTTGATTCGGTACACATTTCACTAGCTTTTCCGCATTATCTTTTTGGGCGTTTTCATCAAATTCGTAGTCAAGGTGACTGCGGTCGTAGCTTGCACCGATACACAAGTGTTGATTACTTGGGTTAACAGGTGTCATGTAACCGTCGTAACACAACACCGTTTTCAGCTGACTCAGCGTTTCGGTTGCTGGCGCATGACTGACTTGTCCTTTCACTTGTCCCATTGGTAGGGAAGCGGTTTGACTCAATGTCTGGAACTCATGGCCGTTCGCAATTACAACCGTTGAGTGCTCAAATGTTTGACCACTCGCCGTTAGTAGCCAGAGCTGACGCTTTTCATCCCAATCTAATGCCTCAACAAGATGTTCAAACTTCGTTGAGAGTAACGACGTCTTCTCCAATTGATTAATTAACCCGCGAGTTAACTCGGCAGGGCACAGCCACCCTCCCATTGGGTAGTGCACAGACGCCATATCAATAGGTAACCCGATAGTGTTCGCAGTTTCCTCGGCGGACAGCTTTTGAATGAGCTCTGGAGTGAAGTTACCCGCAAGCATTTTCTCCAGTTTGTCTGTGGATTTGTCATCCCACATCAACTGAGTTACGCCACACCAGTCATGATCAAAATCGATCTCTTGTGCTGCTTGTTCAACAAACTGACGTGCGAACAAAAATGCAGGAGCAAACACTCGTGAAACACCCGTGTGCGGGCCATTAAGCAGCGGATAAACGGCTCCTTGTCGATTGCCTGAAGCTCCTTTGGCTGGTTGTTTGTCTTTACAGTAAAGGGTGACGTTTTGGCCACGACGAACTAACGTTTTCGCTAACGCCGCGCTGGCTATACCACCACCAATGATGGCAATCGAATCAAGATTGCTAGATGCTGTGCGATTGAACCAAGGGAGATGGTTCGACTGCTTTTCACGTTGCTCCATAGAGCCGGCGATCATTTCTCGTTTAGTGCCGAAACCTTTCACCTTTTTCATTGTAAAGCCAGCTTCGTTCAAACCACGACGTACAAAGCCTGCTGCGGTAAACGTGGCAACTGTACAATCTTGCTTGGCTAGCTTTGCCATGTTGTTGAACAGGCCTTGGTTCCACATCTCTGGGTTTTTGCTTGGCGCGAATCCATCTAAGAACCAAGCATCAATCAAACCTTGTTCGTTGTATGGGACTTGCGGCATGCAGTCTTTAATGTCACCAAACCAAAGGTCGAGTGTGATTGCACCGTCTTCTAAAACAATGCGATGACACTCCGGCACAGCGGCAGGATAGTGCTTTTGTAACTTTTCCGCGTACTCAGCTAGCTCAGGCCAAGCTTCATGCGCCTTCTTTAAATCGGCTTTGCTTAATGGGTATTTTTCAAAGCTAATAAAATGCAGCTCTTTCAATGTTGCGTCCGGATGCTGACGACGAAACTCACTGAACCACTGGCATACTGCTAAGAAGTTTAATCCCGTGCCAAATCCTGTTTCACCAATGACAAAACGTCTTTGGTCAAATTCCTGCCATCTTTCTGGGAGATGATTTTGTTTTAAGAAAACGTAGCGTGTCTCTTCAAGACCGTTTACGTTAGAGAAGTAAACATCATCAAATTGGTCTGAAACCGGAGTACCAGCTTCGTTCCAACCAAGTTCTGCGTTTTTTATTGAAGTCATAATGGTGCAAATTTGTGATTTGGCGCGGTAAGAATGGGGCGATTGTACGAATTTATGGGAAAGCTGACCACTTTTGTTGACTATCTTAGTTATCATCTAGCGGATTTTTGAATTATAGGAATGTCATAATGAAACGAGTCGTAATCACCGGTATGGGTATTGTTTCAAGTATCGGTAACAACGTCGAAGAAGTTCTAGCGTCTCTTAAAGCGGGCAAATCTGGCATCACTGCATCTGAGCAGTTCAAAGAACACGGTCTTCGTTCGCAAGTATGGGGTGACCTAAAAATCAACCCGGCGGAACACATCGACCGTAAGCAGATGCGCTTTATGGGTGATGCGGCTGCTTATGCATACCTATCAATGGAGCAGGCAATCGCAGACGCTGGTCTTACAGAAGAGCAGGTTTCAAACGATCGTACCGGTATCGTTGCAGGTTCTGGCGGTGCTTCTGCATACAATCAAACGGTAGCGACAGACACGATGCGCGCCAAAGGCGTAAAGCGAGTTGGTCCTTACATGGTTCCTCGTACTATGTCTTCTACTGTTTCTGCTTGTCTTGCTACGCCATTTAAGATTCGTGGCGTGAACTACTCAATGAGCTCTGCATGTGCAACATCTGCACACTGTATCGGCCATGCTATGGAGCTTATTCAACTAGGCAAACAAGATATTGTTTTTGCTGGTGGCGGCGAAGAGCTAGATTGGTCTCAAACTATGATGTTTGATGCGATGGGCGCACTGTCAACCAAATACAATGACACGCCAGACAAAGCATCTCGTACATACGATGCAGACCGTGACGGTTTTGTTATCTCGGGCGGCGGCGGCATGTTGGTTATTGAAGAACTAGAGCACGCACTGGCACGTGGTGCGAAAATCTACGGTGAAATCGTAGGTTACGGTGCGACATCAGATGGCTACGACATGGTAGCGCCATCAGGTGAAGGCGCAATTCGTTGTATGAAGATGGCGATGCAAGACGTTGATGGTGTGGATTACATCAACACGCACGGCACATCGACACCAGTTGGTGACGTGAAAGAGCTTGGTGCTATCCAACAATTGTTTGGTGAGAACAGCCCTGCAATCTCTGCAACAAAAGCAATGACTGGCCACGCACTCGGCGCAGCGGGCGTGCACGAAGCAATTTACTCAACACTTATGCTAGACAAAAACTTCATTGCTCCAAGCATCAATATTTCAAACTTGGACGAAGCAGCACAAGGTCTGGACATCGTGACAGAAGCACGTGATGCAGAGCTAACGACCGTAATGTCAAACAGCTTTGGCTTTGGCGGCACAAACGCAACTTTGGTTATTAAAAAGTACCAAGGTTAACTGAATTTGTTGGCGCTTTGCGAGAGTACTGTAAACGCCAACAATCCAGTTTCCAGAGCTTGATCAGTCACACTGATCGAACAGACGCAGACTCTATCCCATGGAGAGCGGGATAGGATCCTTTTGTTCTGGAACTTTGCCCGGCTATTTAGCCGGGCTTTTTCTTTTCTCTGTTTCTGCTTTTCTCTAGGCTTCCCGTCAATCGATTCTATAGGAGTTACCTCCTTGAGGTTTATTGGTGTTATATCTTGAGATTTTTCGGGAAAAGGGCACAATCGCTTTAGTTTCGCATCTTGCGAATAAACGAACTCATACAAATGGATGTTAGAACGCTGGCGCTATGAAAATTATTGTTGATGAAAATATGCCGTATGCTGAAGAGCTATTTAGCCAACTCGGTAACGTAATTCTAAAACCAGGTCGTACACTGACCGCCGATGATTTAGTGGATGTTGATGCCCTAATGATTCGCTCAGTCACCAAAGTGAATGCTGACCTGATCAGCAAAGCAAACAAGCTGAAGTTTGTTGGTACGGCCACGGCAGGCATGGATCATGTTGACCAAGCACTCTTAAAAGAGAAAGGCATTTTCTTCACTGCGGCGCCAGGGTGTAACAAAGTGGGTGTGGCGGAATACGCGTTCAGCGTGATGATGGTGCTCGCTCAGCAACAAGGTTTCTCGGTATTTGACAAGACGGTAGGTATTATTGGTGCAGGCCAAGTAGGTAGCTACCTAGAGAAATGTTTGAAAGGCATGGGTATTAAAGTTCTCATCAATGACCCATTCAAACAAGAGGCTGGTGATCCTCGTAGCTTTACTCCGTTGACAGAACTGATTGAAAGCTCAGACATCATTACACTACATACGCCAATCACCAAAGATGGCCCATACCCAACGCATTATTTGATTGATGAGAAGGTATTAAATGGTCTCCGCAGCGATCAAATTTTGATTAACGCGGCTCGAGGTCCCATCGTTGACAACGCTGCTTTGAAGCAACGTCTTTTGAAAAATGATGGCTTTACAGCGGCACTCGACGTATTTGAATTTGAACCAGAGGTTGATATGGAGCTTCTGCCTCTGCTAGCATTCGCAACCCCTCACGTTGCAGGCTACGGCTTGGAAGGGAAAGCTCGCGGTACAACGATGATTTTCAACAGCTACTGTGAGTTCTTAAATAACGAATTACGTGCGCATGCCAGCGATTTACTGCCAACCGCGCCTGTTCCTACTATGGTATTGGACAGAGCTTGGGACGAAGCAACACTGCATAACATCACGCAGTTAATCTATGATGTGCGTAGAGATGACGCTCTTTTCCGCCGTGAAATCAGTAAGCCAGGCGCTTTTGACCTGATGCGTAAAAACTACTGGGATCGCCGTGAATACAGCGCTGTCACGCTAGTGGGTAACAAAACATGTAACCTTGCTCCATTAGCAGAACTAGGTTTTCAGATTGAGGTAAGTCAATGAGCCAGCAATATAATGTTGCCATTTTAGGTGCGACCGGTGCGGTCGGTGAAACAATTTTGGATGTGCTTCAAGAGCGCAAATTCCCAGTAGGCGAAATCTTCCTACTCGCGAGTGAGCGCAGCGAAGGCAAGACTTATCGCTTCAATGGTAAAACGGTACGCGTTCAAAACGTAGAAGAGTTCGATTGGTCTCAAGCGCATATCGCACTGTTTTCTGCTGGTGGTGAGCTATCAGCCAAGTGGGCACCAATTGCCGCTGATGAAGGCGTGATTGTTATCGACAATACATCACACTTCCGTTACGAGTACGACATTCCTCTTGTTGTGCCAGAAGTAAACCCAGAAGCGATTGCAGAGTTTCGTAACCGTAACATCATCGCGAACCCGAACTGTTCAACCATCCAAATGCTGGTGGCACTAAAACCAATTCACGATGCGGTGGGCATTGAGCGTATTAACGTATCAACTTACCAATCGGTGTCTGGTGCAGGCAAAGCGGGTATCGATGAGCTAGCAGGTCAAACGGCGAAGCTGCTAAACGGTCTGCCCGCAGACAAGAAGCAATTCTCTCAACAGATCGCGTTTAACTGTATTCCACAAATCGATCAGATGATGGAAAACGGCTACACCAAAGAAGAAATGAAAATGGTGTGGGAAACACAGAAGATCTTTAACGATCCATCAATCACAGTTAATCCAACGTGTGTACGTGTTCCTGTATTTTACGGTCACGCAGAAGCACTTCACATTGAGACTCGTTCACCTATCGATGCACAAGAAGTCGTTAACTTGCTTGAGCAAACTGACGGTATCGAAGTGTTCCACGGTGAAGACTTCCCTACACAAGTTCGCGATGCGGGCGGTAAAGACCATGTAATGGTTGGCCGTATCCGTAACGATATCAGCCATCATCGTGGCGTAAATCTGTGGGTTGTTGCTGATAACGTGCGTAAAGGTGCGGCAACTAACGCGGTGCAAATCGCAGAAGTTCTGATCCGCGATTACTACTAAGTCGTTTACAGTTCATTTCAAAGCCTCGCACAGTGCGAGGCTTTTTTGTACGAACGAAACAAAATAGTGTGAGATTAGTACGAATATGGCGAGAGCCACACATTTTTTATTCTCAACGCTATAGTTTTGCATGCGATATCCGATATATTTAACCGATCACCATTTCAAATTGTATTTAGCACAAAACTGAGCCTTCTATGCGTCAAAATTATAAGCGTTTGTTAGCAGCCCTTGTGTTGATGAGCGCGACTCAGACATCATCAGTGGTTCAAGCCGAAGGAATTCGTCTTGTTGGACCGTCTGGTGAAGTGCAATCATCTCCGAGCTATGCTGAAGATATTGAGCGAGCATTACCTGCTCCTCCTGCGAATACTCAACCGTCACGTTTCTTTGGTCCGACTGGTGAAAATCAAACACTATGGTCGATCGCTTCAGAATTACGACCTTCACGCGGTGTTACCGTTCAACAAACGCTTCTTGCTATTTACCGAATTAACCCTCAAGCGTTTGAGAACCAAAACATTCATGAATTGATCCCAGGGAGTCGGCTACGAGTACCTTCTCTAGAGCAAGTGCAAAGCGCGACCACAGCGCAAGCTGTTGCGATTATGAAGGCGCATGAAGCTAAGTTAAAACAGCCGAAGCCGACAAATAGAGCGACGCCAGCACAACGAGTCACCGAGCAACCAAAGCCACAAATTAAAGTAGAACCCAAGCCTGCGACTAAGCCAGAGACAGTGGCAGCAACGGAGCCAAAACCAACTCCGAAAACAATACCCGTCATCCCTGCGCCACCAGTAACCACCTCTCCGCAGGGTGAAAAGCAGGTCAGTGCGCTAAAGGACAAACTTCAAGGCTCACAAAGTGAATTAGAGTCATTAGAAGAGAAGAACCATCGTCTTCGATTGATGCTGTCAGAAGTGCAAAGCGAAGTCGAAACTTTGAAAAGCGAGTTGAATGACGAAGAACGCATTCGCTCAGAAGTCGAGAAACTGCTTGCAGAAGAGCGCCAGCGCCTTGCTGAACAACAACGCATGCAACCAAGCACCATGGACAAAATTTTGTCTAATGGTTGGCTTGTTGGTCTTGCGGCATTAATTCCTGGTGCTTTGATTGCGTTGCTAGTTGTTATGCTTCTTGGTCGACGCTCTAAAGGGAAAGAGGAAGAAGTGGCTGCACAGGAACAGCAAAACGTTGATCCTCTTGTGGCGCCAATCGGTTTAGCGGCGGCGGATGAGCTGGATGAAGAGCTCACGCTTGATGATGAATTGTTTGCAGATGAAGATATCAACACACAGTCTTTACAAGAAGAGAAGTCAGATTTAGAAGAAGACGTCTTTGCTAACCTCGATGATGAAGAGCTTGATTTCAATCTGGAAGGGGACGATGACCCATTTGCAGATATTGGCGATGACGGTGACCTAGATGTTGGTCTGGATGAGTTTGAGTCATCGAACAATGGTATCCAAGTCAACGGCGAAGAAAAGGCGCTTGGTTTAGAAGAAATGGAGCGAGCCTTAGATGAGGTTGCTCCAGAACTAGAAGTGCTCGATGACGATGAGTCTGGCTTCGATCTTTCGGATGATACGAATGAGAAATCAGACTCGCTTTCAGACGATGCATTTGCCGAGTTACTTGCAGCCGATGAGCCGTCAGAAGAGTTACCAAGTGACACTGTCGACCAGGATATGCTTGATGACTTGTTTGCTGAACTTGGCAACGATGACTTCGATTTAGATACTGATGAGCCTGAGTTAAAACAGCCCGTTTCGGATGATGACTTTAGTGTAGGAGAGGCATCTGACGACGATATCGATAAGCTATTGGCCCAGTATGAACAACCGGCTAGTGAATCGGAAGTTCGAGAAGCTGACGCCAATGAAGGTCCTGTTCTAGATGAAAACAGTACAGAGCTACTCGATGAACTCATTGATTTTGATGAAGATGACACAGACGAGTTTGATCCACTAAACGAGCTAGAAGCAATCTCTGGTTTTGAAGGTGATGACTCGATCGAAGAGTTAGACGCAGATAGCACAGACTTACTGGATGAACTCATTGATGATGTTACCTCTGAACTTGATGAAGAGACTGAAGCTGATTTAGATCCGTTTGATGATCTGATTCGAGAGGACGAGAGCCCAGAGCAGAATAAATCGGAAGAGGAAGAGTTACTGAAATCACTTGGTTTTGGTGAATCAGACGCCGACGAAAAGCCATCTCCCGTAGTTGAGTCAGAACAAACTCATGAAGATCAGGACATTGAGTCTGGGTTGGACATCGACGCTTTATTAAGTGAAAGCCAGCCAGACACGCAACAAGCTGTAGAAGATCAACCATTAACCGAGCCAGAAGCTACTTCAGAGCCATTTAGCAGCGATGAATTTCTTGGTGATTTAGAGGACCTCTCACCAGAGAATGATCCTTTAATGAGCGAGCTAGACGACCTATTTGAGTCAGACAGTGAAGAGCTTCTGCCAACAGAACAAGAAAAAGCGGATTTTTCTGCTGAACTTGACGCTCTATTTGATAGTGAAGACGATTTACCGCAGCAAGTTGAAAAAACACAAGCGGAGATAGAGGAAGCTTCATCACTACAGCAAGAGGCTACCGATACTGATTCAACACAAGAACCATCCGTGGAGTCCGATGCTGAGGTACAGCCTCACGTTGAGCAAGAGGAAGACATTCCAGCCTTCACGCCGACACCAAATACAATAGAAAATGAATTCGGTGTTCCACAAGAAGAAGATTGGCTACTGGATGAGCCTGAATTGGAGCCGGAAACTGAGTCGACCAACGATTCAGAAGAAGAATTCAATTTTGATGAGCTAGATTTGCCAGAATTCAGTGAAGAAGATGCTCTAGCATCTATGGCTGGCGAACCTGCGTTAGAAACGTCCGAGTCCGTTGAGCCAGAACAAGTTGAAGCCGACTTGTCAGCTGAGTCCGAAGAAGAGTTCAATTTTGACGAGCTGGATCTTCCTGAGTTTAGTGAAGACGACGCATTGGCGTCTATGGCTGGCGAACCTGCGTTAGAAACGTCCGAGTCCGTTGAGCCAGAACAGGTTGAAGCCGACTTGCCAGCTGAGTCCGAAGAAGAGTTCAATTTTGATGAGCTCGATTTGCCAGAGTTCAGTGAAGAAGATGCACTGGCGTCTATGGCTGGCGAACCTGCGTTAGAAACGTCCGAGTCCGTTGAGCCAGAACAGGTTGAAGCCGACTTGCCA
>NZ_JAWOQQ010000001.1:0-338558 GCF_033337405.1 Vibrio sp. YT-16 | reverse complement strand
GCTGAGTCCGAAGAAGAGTTCAATTTTGATGAGCTCGATTTGCCAGAGTTCAGCGAAGAAGATGCCTTGGCGTCGATGGAAGAAGAGCCAGAATTACCGAGCTCTGAGACTGCAGATATAGAACCAATCTCCGGTGAGGATGAAGAGTTAAGTTTTGACGACCAAGATCTTCCAGAGTTCAATGAGGAAGATGTTCTCGCGTCAATGAACGAGGATGCGCCAGAGAGCCCTAAGGTTGAAGCAGAGACATCGAGACCAGCTATTCAAGCCGATAACGATCATGATGCTTTGTTTGAAGTATTTGCGCAGCAAAACGGCTTTGATACTGACCCAGAAGTGCAGCCAACAGCGACAGAGGGTGAGCCGCTCAGTAATTTGGATGATGAATCATCAATGGCTAACCTTCTTGCGGAAGACGCAAACTCAGAAGTATTTGAAGGTAAACTAGACAGTGACACCATCGCAAGTGCAGGTATGGATTTTGAAACCATGCTTGATGTTGGAGATGATTGGGATGGCTTTAAACCCGCTGCTGATAACGTAAGTTCTACTGAAGAAGTGCCTGAGGACCAGCGTGATGTTTGGAATTCGAGTGATGCACTAAGTCAGCCAGAGATCGCGCAAGAAAACTGGGCAGAGCAAAGCGACTTGGATGACTTCGACCCGAAGAAAAATCAATTTATGACGATTGATGAATTGATGGCTCAGGTCGACAGAGAAGGTGGTGAGTTCGAAGAAGAAGACCTTAAGCTCGATGTCGGATTGAACGAGTTTCCAGATGTTATCGGTGAGATCGGCGATATTGACGTAGATAGCAATGCTGAAGCGGCTGGGAAACTGGATTTGGCTAAAATCTATCTCGAGATGAACGATTCTCAAGGGGCGATTAAACTACTAGAAGAGGCGATTGTTTACGGTGAGGATGATATTCGCCGCGAAGCAAAAAGCCTGATTGACGCCATTAATGGCCGATAAACCGAAACAAAAGGGTAGCGTTTGCTACCCTTTTTGTGTCCCGTTAGTAGGATGCTACCTTTATGTCACCCTTGGTGAAACTGGCAACTTGAGGTGACTTGAGTATATACTTCCCGCCCCATTTTAGAGTTCGAAGGTTAAGATGAGAATCGCATTAGGTATCGAGTACAACGGTACAAACTACTTTGGTTGGCAGCGCCAAAGAGAAGTGAAAAGTGTCCAAGAAGAGCTAGAGAAAGCATTGTCCGTCGTCGCTAATCACCCAGTTGAAGTTCAGTGTGCTGGTCGGACAGACGCAGGCGTGCATGGCACGGGACAAGTTGTGCACTTTGATACCAACGTTACTCGAAAAATGGTAGCTTGGACCATGGGCGCAAACGCGAACATGCCGAGCGATATAGCGGTTCGTTGGGCTCAAGAAGTTTCAGATGATTTCCATGCAAGATTCTCAGCGACAGCGCGCCGTTATCGTTACATTATTTTCAATCATGCTTTACGTCCAGGCATCTTAAACTCGGGGGTTAGTCACTATCATGGTGAGCTCGACGAGAAAAAAATGCATGAAGCAGGGCAGTTCCTACTCGGCGAAAATGATTTTACGTCGTTTCGCGCGGCGCATTGTCAGTCTCGCAGTCCATTTCGAAACTTGATGCATCTGAACGTTACGCGCCATGGAAACTATGTGGTTATTGATATTAAAGCCAATGCGTTCGTGCATCATATGGTTCGTAATATCACGGGTAGCTTGATAAAAGTTGGACGTGGCGAAGAGAGTCCTGAATGGATCAAGTGGTTATTAGACGCCAAAGATCGCAAAGTAGCGGGTGCGACAGCGAAAGCGGAAGGTCTGTACCTGGTAGATGTAGACTACCCAGAAGAGTTTGGGTTACCTGAAGTGCCGATCGGTCCACTGTTTTTACCAGATAATTTGAACTAATTTTACAAACTTATTTCAAAATATCGGTAGTGTTTATATTGAATGTGAACGGAAAACATACGCTATTTACGATATCAAAAATAGGTACAACCAGTTTTTTATCTACAGTAGCTGCAAGATATGGTTTAATCCGTCGGTATTATGTCGAATTTATATCTTTCGCAATGAAGCGGAAGAGTTGAGAGAAAAGGTCTTCCATGAGTTGGCTTGAAAAGATTTTAGAGAAAAGCAATCTAGTAAGTTCACGCAAAGCTTCTATCCCAGAAGGTGTGTGGACTAAATGTACCTCTTGTGAACAGGTTTTATACCATGCTGAACTAGAGCGTAACTTAGAAGTTTGTCCAAAGTGTAACCATCACATGCGTATGAAAGCGCGTCGTCGTTTGGAAACATTTTTAGATGAAGGTAATCGAGTTGAATTAGGTTCCGAACTTGAGCCACAGGATAAACTGAAATTTAAAGATTCTAAGCGATACAAAGAGCGTATCTCTGCTGCACAAAAAAATAGCGGTGAGAAAGATGCGCTAGTTGTGATGCAGGGTGAATTGCTTGGTCTGCCGCTTGTGGCGTGTGCGTTTGAATTCTCCTTTATGGGTGGTTCAATGGGTTCAGTCGTTGGTGCTCGCTTTGTGAAAGCAGTGGATGCAGCCATTGAAAATAACTGTGCGCTTGTTTGTTTCTCAGCAAGTGGTGGTGCTCGTATGCAAGAGGCTTTAATGTCTCTTATGCAAATGGCAAAAACCAGTGCTGCGCTTGAGCGTTTATCAGAAAAAGGTCTGCCGTTTATTTCTGTTCTAACTGACCCTACAATGGGTGGTGTATCAGCAAGTTTGGCTATGTTAGGTGATATCAACATCGGTGAACCTAAGGCCCTCATTGGCTTTGCTGGTCGTCGTGTAATCGAGCAAACAGTGCGTGAAGATCTTCCTGAAGGTTTCCAGCGTAGTGAGTTCCTACTTGATCACGGTGCTATTGATATGATCGTTGACCGTCGTGAAATGCGTCAGCGTGTGGGTGGTCTTATCGCTAAGATGACTAACCACAAGTCTCCTTTGGTGGTTTCGGTTAACGAATCTCCAAATGAAGAGCCATATTCTGTACCAGAAGCGGACGAAAAAGGGTAAAGTATCAACTAACATAAAAACCAAAGAATTTAATGGTTAAAGTTAGATGACCCAAAACCCAATTCCTCAAGCCACATCTTCATTAGAGATGTGGCTTGATTATTTAGCAAATATTCATTCCTCAGCAATTGATCTAGGCTTAGACCGTGTCCAAGCGGTAGCAAACAAAGCCAATCTTACCAAACCAGCTCCAACCGTAATCACCGTTGCCGGAACCAATGGCAAAGGCTCAACGTGTGCGTTAATGGAAGCCATTTTACTTGATGCTGGCTATTCAGTCGGTGTTTATAGTTCTCCGCACCTGATTCGTTACAACGAGCGTGTACGCATTAATGGCGTTGACGTTGTAGATGCCAAGCACTGTGAAGCATTCGATTATGTAGAAAAGCAGCGTGGTGATGTTAGCCTTAGCCTCTTTGAATTCGGTACGCTTGCTGCGCTACGTATTTTCCAAGTAGAGAAAGTTGACGTTGTCTTACTTGAAGTAGGACTTGGCGGCCGTCTAGACGCCACTAACGTTGTTGACCATGATGTTTCTGTTATTACGAGCTTAGCGATCGATCATGTGGATTGGCTTGGTGATGACATCAATGTTATTGGTTTTGAAAAAGCGGGCATTTACCGTTCAGGGAAGCCAGCAATTTGTGGTCAACCGACGCCACCAGCGACCGTGGCGGCTCATGCTGACGATATTGGTTCTGAGTTCTTCCAAGTAGGTATTCAGTACGATTACCAACTAACTGATAATGGTTGGAAATGGAGCAGTGGGGCATTTGAGTTAGAGGATTTACCAATCCCATCGCTACCATTACAAAATGCAGCCACTGCACTGATGGCACTAGGGGCTTCGGAATTGCAAATCACTGACATAAATATTGTCAATGGCTTGAATAATGCTCGTTTGGCGGGGCGTATGCAGGTACTGCATCACGAACCTGAAATAGTCCTTGATGTCGCTCATAACCCGCACTCTGCTGAGTATTTGGTAGAGAGAGTGAAGCAACAATATCTGGGTAAGAATATCCATATTGTGGTTGCAATGCTGCATGACAAGGACATTAAAGCAACCATTGAAGCTCTAACTCCAGTTGCAACACAATGGTATCCAGCGTCGCTTACTGGACCGAGAGCGGCGACCGCTGATGAATTGTGCCAATACTTACCTGATGGGCAAGTTCATTTTGAAAACCCTGTTGACGCCTTCGAGAGTGCGAGAAGCCACGCAAAGACAGGAGACGTTATTCTGGTGGTTGGCTCATTCCATACCGTCGGAGAGGTATTGGAACATTGGCAATCAAATAATAAATAAGTAAAGGTATTTTGATGGCAAGTAAATTCCAAAGTCGTTTAGTCGGCACCATCATTCTAGTCGCAGTCGGAGTCATTGTTCTTCCCGATGTGCTAGATGGTAAGAAACTGCACTACAAAGAAGAATTTGCCAGTATTCCTATCAAACCAGAACTTGATAGTGATGTGGAAAACTTCGAAATATTAGAGCCAGTGGAAGACGACATTACGTTACCGGATTCTCCGGTTGAAGCTGTAGTGCAAGAACGTGAGGATGCTCAAGTAGCCGTTTCTGAGCCCGAGCCAGCGCCAACATCTAAACCTGAGGTCATCAAACAACCAGAGCAAGTTGAGGTCGTCACTCGTCCTGTTCAAGAGAAAAATCAATATGAAGATTCAGCTTGGATCATTCAGTTGATGGCACTTAAGAATCACGAAAATGCTGTCGCGCTTGTCGCGGATTTGCAAAAGCGTGGTTATCAAGCTCACACAAAGAAAGAAAACGAGTTTACGAGAGTGATTGTTGGCCCTGATGTGTCAAAAAGTAAACTTGAACGACAAGTTCAAGAATTACAAAAAATTACAGGTTCAAAAGGTCAATTGCTTAAATTTAAGCCATTAAATCCATAAGAAAACGTTTGCGTCAGCATTTTTTCTGTTAAAATGCGCGCCAACTTAAGATGAAGAAAAGATGAATTGGATAGATTTTATCATTTTAGGTGTGATCGGATTTTCAGCTCTGATCAGTTTAGTTCGCGGTTTTGCTAAAGAAGCTTTGTCTTTGGTGATTTGGTTCGGAGCGTTTTTTATCTCCAGTAATTACTATGCCAAATTGGCGGTGTACTTCACCAACATCGAAGATGATATGTTTCGTAACGGAGCGGCGATTGCGGCGTTATTTGTCGCAACCTTGGTAGTTGGTGCAGTGGTGAATTACGTCATTGGTCAACTGGTACAAAAAACAGGGCTATCAGGTACGGACCGAATTCTCGGGATTGTATTTGGTGGTCTACGCGGAGTCTTAATTGTTTCTGCGGTGCTGTTTTTTATGGATGCGTTTACTGCATTCCCAAGCTCGGATTGGTGGAAAGATTCACAGTTGATCCCTGAGTTCAGCCGTATCATCGCCCCATTCTTCGAGCATTTACAAGCAACATCAAGTTTTCTGTCTGGCACTATCTAGTAGTGCCAGCTACTGTCGCAAATCGAGGATTAGGACATGTGTGGTATTGTTGGAATCGTGGGCACAACGCCTGTAAACCAGTCTATTTATGACGCGTTAACGGTGTTACAGCATCGTGGCCAAGATGCCGCTGGTATTTGTACCATAGAAAGCAATCGTTTTCGTCTGCGTAAGGCGAACGGTTTAGTCAAGGATGTATTTGAAGCAAGACACATGCAGCGCCTGCAAGGCGAGGTCGGAATTGGTCATGTTCGTTACCCTACAGCAGGCAGTTCAAGTGCTTCAGAAGCTCAACCTTTCTACGTAAACTCTCCTTTCGGTATTACACTTGCCCACAACGGTAACTTGACTAACGCTAACGAAGTTCGTCAGAAGCTGTTTGAAAAAGATCGCCGTCATATCAATACCACTTCAGACTCTGAAGTATTACTAAATGTACTGGCGCACGAAATTGACTCAGTAAAAGGAAATGTCACGACCGAAGACGTATTCCGCGCAGTCACCAATGTTCATCGCACAATTCGCGGTGCTTATGCTGTGACCGCCATGATCATTGGTCATGGTATGATTGCATTTCGTGACCCACACGGTATTCGCCCGCTGTGTTTAGGTAAGCGTGAAGTTAACGGCAGAGCAGAGTACATGGTTGCGTCTGAATCGGTGGCATTGGATGCGGTCGGTTTTGATTTCGTCCGTGATGTTGCACCTGGTGAAGCGATTTACGCAACGTTTGACGGTGAGCTTTACACGAAGCAGTGTGCAGATAATCCTAAGCTTAACCCTTGTATTTTCGAGTTCGTATACTTTGCTCGTCCGGATTCGTTCATCGATAAAATTTCGGTATACAGCGCTCGCGTTGAAATGGGTAAAAAGCTGGGCGAACGTATTCGTGAAGATTACGCAAACCTTGATATCGATGTTGTCATTCCTATCCCTGAAACGTCTTGCGACATTGCACTGCAAATCGCTCAAGCGATCGATATCCCTTATCGCCAAGGTTTCGTGAAAAACCGTTATGTTGGACGTACGTTTATCATGCCTGGCCAGCAACAACGTAAGAAATCAGTACGTCGCAAGTTGAATGCTATTCGTTCGGAATTCAAAGGTAAGAACGTGTTGCTGGTGGATGACTCTATTGTTCGTGGTACAACGTCAGAGCAGATTATTGAGATGGCTCGTGATTCTGGTGCCAAGAAAGTGTACATGGTCTCAGCGGCCCCTGAAGTTCGTTTCCCGAACGTATATGGCATTGATATGCCAAGTGCTACAGAGCTTATTGCCCATGGCCGTGACAACGATACAATTTGTAAGCAGATTGGTGCCGATGCGCTTATTTATCAACGTCTAGAAGATTTGGTAGAGGCAGTCGGTCTTGGAAACCAAGACATTACTCAGTTCGATACATCCGTGTTTAACGGGGAATACGTAACGGGTGATATTGACCAACAATACCTAGATTTTTTAGATGGTCTTCGTAACGATGATGCGAAAACACAACTTGAAATCCAACAGGATTTAGCAAACCTAGAGCTTCATAACGAAGGCGCATAGGGTGCGTTTTCTTAAGTCGTAAAAAAACCAGAGCTTCGGCTCTGGTTTTTTGTTTTCGCTACTTAATTAGTGAATGTTATAAGCGATCACAAAGTCAATAAAGAGGCGAACTTTCTCTGGCAGGTGATCTTTGTGGTTGTAAAGCATATAAATGTCGCGCGGGTTTGCACTCCAATCTGGCAGTACGCGTACCAAATCGCCGCTCTCGATGTACTCTTTGATCATGACATCTGGCATTAGGGTGATGCCTAAACCTTCGGAACAAGCGCTGCGCACCACATTGAGCGCGTTTGCTTGAAAACGACCACGATCAACATTCACCACAGACTCGCCTTTGCTATTAATCAAGGTCCACTTAATAAGCGGGTACCCTTTTAGCAATGAATGGTTAGAGAGCTCTTCTGCATGATGTGGCGCAGGATTCGAGGTTAGATAATCAGGGCTTGCAACGAGAATATCCTTCACTTCGCCAATCTTACGCGCGATGAGGCTAGAGTCGCGTTGAGGTCCCACTCGAAAAATTACATCCCATTCAGTAGGGTCAAGCTTGTCCGCATTATTCTCTGTCGTTAGCTCAATGTTGATGTCCGGGTACTGCTTCATAAAGCTGTTGAACATCGGCATCATCATTCGTTTAGTTAAGTTGTAAGGCGCGGATATCTTAATCTTGCCGGATGCTCCTCGGCAGTCGTCAGTGATTTCCTCTGCTGCGGTTGTTAGCCTTTGTAGTAAAGGAGAGCACTCATGGTAAAAACGTTCCCCTGCTTCAGTGAGCGAAAGTTTGCGAGCATGACGGTTCAATAGTCGAAGATTGACAGAGTCTTCTAGCGCTTGAATGCGTCGGGTGATGGTCGCAACCGGGATCATGGTTTTTCGCGAAGTTGCGGTGTAGCTCCCATTTTCGACAACCAGTCGAAACAGGTTTAAGTCATCTAATTTCATATTTCCAGACACATTAAATTACCGATTACGGTTAATTTATAATTAACTTTGTGATCAAAGCTTGCTTTAAGTCAACATGTTGCATCATTTGAACACAGCAACCCTGTTTGAGTAAATACTGTTATACGCCGTAATATTTGTATTAATGCAGTTTCCGAGCTAAGTTTTATAACAAGGCGAAGCGGCCTCAGGTCTTGCTGTGACACGTTTTGCTGGAAGTAAACACAACAAAAATAATGACTTAATAATAAATCTGTTTTTTTGACTGAGCTTTGTGAGGGATAAAGGTATGTTTAAGACTCACAGTCAAACGGCAATGGTCTCGGCACAGGAAGTGATTAATCAAAAACTAATAATGTTGGTGGACGATGATCCAATATTTCGCAAAGTAACCAATGCCTATTTAGAAAGTCAGGGTTTTAAAGTAGTAGAAGCAGAAAACGGCCTAGAAGCGCTTCAACAACTCAGGGAATGCCAACCCGATCTTATCTTGTGTGATTTATCGATGCCGGTCTTAGATGGTATCGAGTTCGTCGAAGAAGTTAGTCTCGAATACCCATATATGCCGCTTATCGTGGTATCAGGCACGGATGAAATGTCCGATGTCGCGAAAGCGTTGCGGTTTGGTATTAAAGATTTTCTTCCTAAACCGATAGGTAATTATGAGCACCTATCTCAGGCGATAGAGAGTACGCTAGAAGATACCGATAGCCACTTCTCAGAACAACGTGACTTTTCAAGTCAGTGGTTCAGGGTTGATGATGGTGGTGAAATCCCAGATGAACAAGAGCTGTATTGGCATCTGGAATATTTACAACAGAATCCGAGCGCGGCAAGAGATTTACTGCAAGCTCTATTGCCAGAGAAGGATGCTGCTCAGGGAGATTGGCGCTGCTCGTACCGTTTATTGCAATCGACGGATGTGATGCCCTTGGTTTTCGATTATCGTTGGTTAATGAATGGTCAATTTGCGTTTTATCTCGTTGATTCTGCTTCCCAAGCTAATGATGGAGTTGCGACGACATTGCTCGTTAGGGCATTGTTTGACGATTATCTCCGTAACTTGAAAAGTTTCAGTGCTGATCTCAAGGACATGGTAGGGATCATTGAAAAAGGAATTGAGTGTTCGGAGTGTGCGGGTGCAGTCAATGCTGTGTTTGGTGTCGCCGACCTCGCTTCATCCTCGGTCTCTATATTGCCTGCGGGTTTAGATAGCCATTGGTCTGACGGAAATACGAATCAACACATCGCAGCAGGTAACCGTTTAGGGGGAGGAAGTATGAAAAACTTCATCACCCGCGATTTACCGCTAAGTGTTGCAGGACAGTTGTCTATCGGGTGTTTAGGTTCTTCAAGTTTTAGTTTAAGTATTACCCGGAAATCCCGACTAGTATAATTATGACTTGCAAACCAATAAGCAGCGTCCTTACGCTGCTTATTATCTTTTTAGAACCACCAAAACAACATACGTTTAGTTCAATAACCTTACTTTTTACTGGTGTTTAGATTTGGCTGTTTAATGTATAGTCAGCTCTTAAAACAATAATGACCCATTTGTGCAACGATAATTTAACGCTGTGCCTTGGGAGAAGCAAAGTCAACTAGTGAGAAGACACATCATGGCAGACAAAGATTTTAAAGAGCCTTATAATATTTTTTACTTTTTAGGTTTTATTGCAGTTCTTTTGATCCCAACACTTCCTGCAACGCTAACCTGGCTTCGTGTAATGAATGGTTACGCAGGCTTTTAATCTAGCTATTTTGTACCGGAGTTCACCATTCGTATTAAGCGTTACTTTTTCAATACTGTTGGTGGACTCTGTATTGTGCTCGGCATAGCCGGCATAGCCCTTCCACTTTTACCCACCACACCTTTTATTTTGCTTGCTAGCGCATGTTTTATGCGTGGTAGCCCCGCATTTCATCAATGGTTACATAACCACAAAACGTTTGGACCCATTCTCGACAATTGGCATAAGCATCGGGCTGTTACTTCAAAAGTAAAAAAGCGTGGTGCGATTTTTATTGCGCTTAGTTTCATGGTTTCAATCGTTGTTGTCCCCCTCGTTTGGGTAAAAATTGGTCTTTTAGTGATGCTAATCGTTTTACTCAGCTGGTTTATGCGTCTGCCTGTGATTGAGTTGGTTGCTGACCGAGAAGAAAATCACTAAGATTGTAGAGAATAGTGTGCCCGCTCTTCGAGTGGGCGTTTGTATTTTCAGCGCCTGTGACTTTTACGAAAATAAGCACATAGTGGTGAAAACCTATTGTTCGTTGCCCTCGTGATACTGCGATTAGAGAGGGCGATGAGCCAATCTAAGTAAATCGGTATTATGACTACAGAAACAATTTCACTGATCAAATCTAGCATCAAAAGCATCCAAGACTACCCAAAGCCAGGCATTCTATTTCGTGATGTGACGAGCCTTCTTGAAGACGCGAAAGCATACCAAGCGACGATCAACTTACTTGTTGAACGTTACAAAGATATGGGCTTTACCAAGGTTGTGGGTACGGAAGCTCGTGGCTTTCTATTTGGCGCGCCTTTAGCGCTTGAGCTAGGTGTTGGTTTTGTACCAGTGCGTAAACCAGGCAAGCTACCACGCCCTACTGTTGCTCAATCTTATGAGCTTGAATACGGCGTTGATACACTAGAAATCCATACAGATGCCATCGTTGAAGGCGACAAAGTACTGGTTGTCGACGATTTATTGGCAACGGGCGGTACTATTGAAGCGACGACTAAGCTGATTCGCCAACTGGGTGGTGAAGTTGAGCACGCTGCGTTCGTTATCAACCTACCAGAAATCGGTGGTGATAAACGTTTAGAAGCACTAGGTCTAAACGTGTACAGCATTTGCGATTTTGAAGGACATTAATACATTCAATGAGTTATTTAGCTTTAGCGCGAAAATGGCGTCCTAATCAGTTTGACCAAGTTGTCGGACAAAAACATGTCCTGACGGCGTTGGAAAATGCACTGGCGCAAAACCGTTTACACCATGCTTATCTGTTCAGCGGGACTCGTGGTGTGGGTAAAACGAGTATCGGTAGGTTGTTTGCCAAAGGCTTGAACTGCGAAACCGGTATTACCGCGACACCTTGTGGTAAGTGCGATACTTGTCGTGAAATTGATGAAGGTCGCTTTGTCGATCTTCTTGAAATCGACGCGGCATCACGTACTAAAGTTGAAGACACTCGCGAACTGTTAGACAACGTTCAATACAAACCTGCTCGTGGACGTTTTAAAGTGTACCTCATCGATGAGGTGCACATGCTATCGCGTCACTCTTTCAATGCGTTGTTGAAAACCCTGGAAGAGCCGCCAGAGTATGTGAAGTTCTTACTCGCGACAACCGATCCACAAAAGCTGCCTGTTACTATATTGTCGCGTTGTCTACAGTTCCATCTCAAACCGATCAGCGTTGATGATATTCATCAGCAACTTGACTACATTTTGGGTCAAGAGCAAGTATCGGCAGAACCAAAAGCACTGGGTATGATTTCACATGCTGCAGATGGCAGTATGCGTGATGCTCTTAGCTTGACCGATCAAGCAATTGCTTTAGGTAACGGTGCGGTGCAAACCGATATTGTCAGCCACATGTTGGGGACGATTGATACCGACCAAGCGATTCACTTACTAGAGTCAATCAGTAGCAAGCAACCTCAACAAGCCATGGATAAAATCCAGCAATTAGCAGCAAATGGTGTTGAGTGGGATGGTTTGTTGCAGCAAGTCGCAACACAGCTTCATCGAATTGCGATGTATCAAGCGCTGCCAGCGTCGCTAGACCGAGCGCAGCCAGATGCAGAAAAAATCGAGTTGT
Source organism: Vibrio sp. YT-16 (assembly GCF_033337405.1). Lineage (NCBI taxonomy): Bacteria > Pseudomonadati > Pseudomonadota > Gammaproteobacteria > Vibrionales > Vibrionaceae > Vibrio > Vibrio sp. YT-16. Next base: position 326,729 of record NZ_JAWOQQ010000001.1, on the reverse strand, counting down.
TGAGTAAAGCACTAAGTCCGCAAGACGTTCAGCTTTACTACCAAATTGCATTGAAAGGTCGTGAAGATTTGACTCTCTCGCCAAATGGGCGAGTCGGTCTGGAAATGATTGTGCTGCGTATGATGGCGTTCCGCCCATCAAATAACAGTGGGGCAAATGTTGTTTCTAGTAACTGCGAGCCAGCGTCATCTCCGGCTCAAAGTACCAGTCAACCAAAGGCTGCGCCAGCTCAGACAGCCGCTGCTCCTCGAGCTCAGCAGCCGAGTCCAGCACAAAGCACACCACAAGTGGCGCCTCAACCTTCATCGAGTTCGCAACCTGAGTATCAAGCGAGTGGATATGAGACGGTTCCACCACAGTATGATATGGCGCCGCCGATGAGTGAAAACCCAGCGCCGCAGCATGAAACGCCACCTCAACAAATGCAAGAGAGCGTTTCAACACCAGCGCGCGGTGGTCTAAGCGGTTTACGTCACCAATTACGTTCTCAGCGTCAAGGCCTACAACAGAACACTCCTCAAAATGGTGGCTCAAAAAAGCCTAAAGCGGCATCTGCACAACCAGAATCGGTTATCGACCGAGTAGCGCAATTGCATGGCAATTCCGCGCAGGTGTCGCCAAACTCAGCTCCGAAGTCGACGGAGCCACAAGTTGAGGAAGCGTATCGCTGGCGTCCAAGCAAGCCTGTTGAGACAAAAGTAAATACAAAACTGACACCTACGCAGCTCAAGCAGGCACTTGAGCATGAGAAAACGCCTGAAATGGCACAAAAGCTCATCGATGAGTCATTAGAACATAATGAATGGGCGAAGCTAATCAGCTTAATGGAGATCCCTAAGCTGGTAGAGCAACTTGCGCTAAACTCTCATTATAGTAAGGAAGGAACAACCGTTTCGTTACTATTGAGAAGCAGCCAAGCTCATTTGAATACTGATAGAGCTCAAGCCGAATTGCTTAAAGCACTTAATACCGTGTTGGGTGAAGAGTGCCACATGAGCATCGAAATAGGGGAGAGTGGAGAAACACCACTTGAACTGAGAGATAGGCTCTACCAAGAGAAATTACAGCAAGCGCTGAACAGTTTAGAAAACGATCCAAATGTTCAATTTATTGAACGTCGTTTTGCTGCAGAGCTTGATAAAGATAGTGTGCGCCCTATCTAATAATCGAATGGAATGGGGTTGAAAACCCAAAGGTATAACCCCATTAATTGATGCAACACCTCATTAAACCAGAGAGATAAACATGTTTGGTAAAGGCGGTATGGGCAACCTAATGAAGCAAGCCCAGCAAATGCAAGATCGCATGCAAAAGCTTCAAGAAGAAATCGCGAATATGGAAGTAACTGGCGAGTCTGGTGCTGGCCTAGTTAAAGTTACTATCACTGGTAGTCACAGCGTACGTCGTGTTGACATCGATGAAAGTTTGATGGAAGACGACAAAGAAATGCTTGAAGATCTGATCGCTGCGGCGTTCAACGATGCAGCCCGTCGTGTTGAAGAAACTCAAAAAGAGAAAATGGCTTCTGTAACTGGCGGTATGCAACTACCACCAGGCATGAAAATGCCATTCTAATCTGCTGATATTTAATTAAGCGGACTTTTAATGCGTACCAGTCATATGCTGGAGCAATTGATGGAGGCCTTACGTTGTCTACCTGGGGTTGGCCCCAAGTCAGCGCAGCGTATGGCCTTTCATTTGTTACAGCGCGATAGAAAAGGCGGTTTGCAGCTTGCAGATGCGCTGAGTCAGGCAATGACAGAAATAGGTCATTGTACTGAGTGTCGAACCTTCACCGAAGAAGAAGTCTGTCACATTTGTACCAACCCAAAACGCCAAGAAAATGGTCAAATTTGTGTGGTAGAAAGCCCGGCAGACATCGCAGCCGTTGAAGCAACAGGCCAATATTCTGGTCGGTATTTTGTTCTTATGGGGCATTTGTCGCCATTAGATGGTATTGGTCCAAGTGATATTGGATTAGATGTCCTTGATTACCGCTTACGTCGCGGTGATATTACCGAAGTGATTTTGGCGACAAACCCAACAGTTGAAGGTGAAGCCACTGCCCACTACATCGCAGAGCTATGTAAAGAGCACCAAGTTGATGCCAGCCGCATCGCGCATGGTGTGCCTGTCGGTGGGGAGCTAGAGCTTGTTGATGGCACGACGTTGTCACATTCGCTATTAGGTCGACACAGAATTTAATAAAAAGCCGCTGAATTCAGCGGCTTTTTTGATCTTGGGAGTTTTGGGTAAGTTAGTTGCTTAGTATTTCTACACCATGAACGTTCAGCCCCAAAACATTATGACAACTTTTATCAATAAGAAGCATAACCTTTTTGTTTTGAGCTTGAGCAGTTGCTACAGCTGAGAATAAGTCCATAGCGGTCGGTTGGCTGTCTGGTAGATAAGTAAACTTCTTCTCGCTATTCGACACTTCACAGGGAGTCTCTGGTGTTTCATTAACATGAACTGACATCTTGTGCCCACCATCCCAGTAACGAGCTACCTTATCAATCGTGAATGGTCCATACCACTTCTGCCCTGAGCCTGCATTAGTTTCAGCAAGTGAGCTAAACGATAATAGAATAGTGAGTATGCCAATTAGTTTTTTTTTCATCTTTCTAGCCATGTTGATATTAGATTTTAGCTATAATATTCACTGAATATTATTAATAAACTTAAATATTAAGATATTAATTTGTTTGTGATGTCCATCACGCATTTTTGCTTTTGATATATGAAGTTTGTTTTTTTTTATTATATTGCCTGGTTTTGTCAATTTAGTGTCATATACATGCCTGTTAAAACCAAGTTATCCTTGTGTGCATTTTTGTTGGTCATAATTATTGCGGCTGTTGGCTACGTTTTTAGTTTCAACTTTTCATATAAGAATAATGATGAAAATCTAAAGGAAAATAAGAAGATGGATACTTTGAATGTAACTAGTTTTTCAAAGTATGATAACTCTATAAAAATGCTGAGAACTGAATTGTTAAAGAGTCGGATTTTGGAAGGTGATTCAGAAGAACAGTCCGAAAATATAAATAAAAGAATTACTAATTTAGAAAATCAAATATCAGAACTATCTAATTGAAAGGCAGTTAAATGAAAAATTGGCTAGGTGTAATCTTTGCGGGGTTGTCTATTCCTGCAATAGCACAAACGATCGGTACTTTGCCCGGAGAGCTATCGATCGACAAGGGTGTCGCATATTATCAAATACCGTTAACACTACCTGCTGGGAAAGGGGGTATAGCTCCTGATCTAGCGCTAAGCTACTCCAGCTCTGGACCCGTAAGGTCTGAACTAGGGGGCGGATTCTCACTTAGCGGCCTGTCTGCCATAAAAAGGTGTGGTGACCATCAAGCGATTGAAGGGCAAGTAAGCTCAGTGACTTATAGTTTAACTGATAATTTTTGCTTAAATGGCACGCGTTTAATTGGTGAAAAAGGTGTAACTGGCAAAGATGGCTCTGAATACCGTTTACACGTAGATAACCAGTCAAAAATTATTCTGAATGGTGATTCAAATGCAGCATCAAGTTACTTCATTAAGCATGATAAAAGCGGTGCTGTTGAAGAATATCATTATAATAACCTTTCGAAGAGTTGGTTGTTGAGCTCCTATAAAAGCAACCCAAGTTCAGCGAGTATCTCTTATAACTATGATAATTTAGGCCAGATATCATCGATACATTACGATTCTTTCAGTGTTATCTTTAATTATCTTACTATCAATAGTGGTGTTCCTACAAAACATTATAAGATAGACGGAAATATCCATAGGTATGAATCAAACCTGACAAGAATTGATATAAGTATAAACAATAAAATAAAAAATTATTACCGACTGGGTTATAAGGAGGTAATCGAAGGTCTTGGTTCCTCCTTTATTGATAGTATTACATATTGCGATGCGAATGATGATTGTTTACCAGCCACTCAATTTGATTGGAAGGAACATAAAATCCCAATGAAAGGTCAGATATTCTTTGATGAGAAAATCGCTAATATTGACTTAGGTCATTGGGGAAAAAACACTATCCCTAGTGATTGGGGAAATGCTAATAGAAGTTGGTGGGTTGATATTGATGGGAATAGCGTAGGTGACTTCTGTAAGACTGATGCCCATGGATTTACTTGCCACATGGATGTGTCTCAATCTAGTGTCGCTCGCACCTACAATATAAGTAAGTGGGGAGACGCTCATAGCCATTGGTGGTTAGATATAAATGGTGATAGTAAAACAGAGTTTTGTCGTATAGATGACGGCAAATTACTTTGTGATGCTTTTCATTCAAATAATACAACGACACAACTTTCTTGGATTGTGTTGAACTCCGGGATGAAGGACTTCCGTTGGTGGAGGGACATGGATGGTAATGGCGTACCAGAGTACTGTCGTCGTATAGGTGATGAACTTTTATGCAGTGAACCCAAAGAAGATGGCGAGTGGTCTGATTCAGTACACGTTCGTGGCATAGAATGGGGGCAAATTAAAGACACTTATTGGACCGATATAAATGGCGATGGTGGTAGTGAACTTTGTTTTGTCGAAGGGCAAACGATTAAGTGCACGTCTTTTTCGGGTAAATATCTAGTTCAAAAAAATATTAGTTTTCCAATTAGTTCTGTAGGTCAGCCAGATTCCCGTTGGTGGGTTGATGTGAATGGCGATAATGCCATCGACTTTTGTCGCGTGACAGATAACGATGCTAGCAAAACAGTTAATCTAACTTGTTCTCTTGGCTCTCTTGGTTCGTTGCATAAATTCGAAGACGATATAGAGTTTGTTAAAAGTGATGATTGGACAGGGGAGCTCGGGAGCGTAGATAAACGTTGGTGGCTCGATTTGGATCAGGATGGTGTTATAGATTTCTGCCGTGGTGTCGGTAACAAGGTCCAATGTGTCAACGCTTATAAGTACCAATATGAATTTGATGTTGATAATTGGGGGACTGGTTTTAACTCATTCATTGATTTGAACCAAGATGGTAAGTTTGAGCTCTGTAAGAAGAGATCTAACCGTCTAGAATGTCAAACCACTGCTCAGAGCAACCATTCTCCATTATTGCTTGAAAAAGTGACAAATGGTCTAGGACATATTTCTTCAGTATGGTTTGGCCCATACGGTAATCACACGCCTTCTGACTCTTTTAATTCTGATGATTCTGGTCTTTTTAACTTACCAGGCTCTTTCCCTGTAGCTTATCGTCTTGAGACCGACAACGGACATGGAAAAAATAACTACTTATTCCAATATGGTCCTGCAAAGCGCTCTAAAGATGGTCTAAAACACAATGGTTTCGAATGGATTCGACAACGAAGCTTTGTTAATGAAAAAAACACTCTCAACCAAGAGTTTCAATTTAATACAGAATTTCCTTACTCAGGCACATTGAAAAAGCAAACCGACTATTTTGCTAATGGACAGAAGTGGTTAAATGGTTGCGGTGATTGTAGATCGGATGACTTTTGGAACTTTAGAGAGCTTAGTAAAAGTTCCAAATCTGAATTTGAATTTAAGACGCTAAAAAAAGAGTTTAGTGCTACGAAAATCGTTAAAAGTTTCCAACAGCTGTCTTCTGCAGCAGATAAGCATTTGAAGGGTTATAAGCTTATCGAATACAAAGATCAAAAATACGCATCAAGCGCTGACAAATTTGTTCCTGTTGGCGGTTCAACACTGATGCCAATCATGATTCCTGCCACAGAGTTTTCTTTGGTTGAGGAGCGAACAACGGTACTAGAAGATCAAATACCAGTGTGGTTCATGACGCCAGTATCGGATGATTTGAATCGCGAGCTATCTGCATTATCTGCCCAAGCTCGATTCGTGAAGGCGATCACAGCTACAGAATACGATGAAATCGTCGAATGGGTTGAAACTCCAACAGTCGGTAACACCTTTGCATTTTATACCTCAGAACGAAAGGACTACCAATACTCTGAAAGTGGTGAACTTCTTAGTACAGTTACCGTAGAGCAGAGTGATGTCGATACATTTCTTAATGTTGGTAAAATTACAACGACAACAACCGGACTTAATCCGGTCACCGGTTATAGTGACACGTTTGTTGAAATTACCCAAAACGCGTATGTAAATAAGGTAGATTCTTGGTTAATCGGGTTGCTCGATTCGACTAAAACAACTTACATTCACAGCGATGGTAGCAGGATCTCTCAGGAGGCTACTTTCAAATATGACCATGAAACCGGTTTGTTGCGTGAGCACACGACGCTACCAAATACGCCATATTCCATGGTTACTATTAAAGAGCGAGATGGATACGGTATTGTTACTAAAGAAAGCGTTACTGCGACTAACGGGGGGAGATTAGAAACTCGCTCTACTTCCTTTAAACATTCATACGTCGGGAATAGTGTTGTAACCGAGGTGACAAACCCTGCTGGACACGTCTCGTCTCAAACTGTCGATCTATTCTCGGGACTTATTGTAAAAGTTGATGAAAATGGTCTTTCTACTTCGACAAAACTCGATGGTTTTGGTAGAGAAGCCGAGGTGTCTGTTGTAAACACTTCTGTAAAATCTGAGATCAGTCGCTTTCCTGCGGGAGACAGTCGTTGCTTATTCAATGTTAACAATGCGAGTTACTGTGTTATCAATCAATCGAAAAGCTCAGGCAAGAAGATCAGCTTTTTTGACTTTTTAGAAAGAGAAGTGAGAAGAGCCTCTTTATCGGTAAATGGTAAGTGGGTTTTCGTTGATTCTGGCTATGATGCATTTGGCAATTTAGTCTCTGCTTCAAAACCTTATTACCAAGGTGATATTCCTCAGTATATTGTCACTCAGTACGACAAATTAGGAAGAGTCATTTCGATAAAAGAACCTGGTCCTGCCGGTAAAGAAGACAGCTGGATTTCTTATTCTTACGGTCCTTTCACAGTAACCAAAACGGACGCCAAAGGTCGAGTTTCTAAAACTTTTACCAACGTATTAGGTTGGGAGATTGAGAAACAGGAGCCGAATGGTGGCAAAGTTATCTACGACTTCTATGCCAATGGAATGTTGAAATCTGCTATTGCGTCAGAAGGAGAAACAGTTCGTACCGAGTACAATATTCAAGGCAATAAATCTTTAGTAGATGATCCAGATCTAGGTTTGTGGACTTATGAATACGACGGTTTTGGTCAACTCGTTAATCAAACTGATGCTAAAGGTCAAAGTACTCATTTTGCTTACGACAACTTAGGTCGCAAAGTCGCTGAGAAAGTAGAATCCAAAGTTAAGCAAAGTGAGAAAGAAGTAACACACATCACCACAAAGGCATGGTTTTACGACAAAGTGGATGGACGCGTCTGGTTAGGAGGGCTACTAAAAGCAACTGTAGATGGAGAACTGGTTAAGAACTACTTCTACAACGGTCTGGGTTTACTGAGACGCGAAGAGACGATTACTCCAGAGCACACATTCGCACGAGATTTAGAGTATGACTCTAACGGGCAACTAATTCGAGAACATAGACCTAACAAGTTTACTCTAAACTACACCCGAGATGCTTTAACGGGTATTAATACGGAAGTCTGGGGAGATATTTCTCAAGCTCAAGTTAATTACACTGCAGCTGAATATCGCAACGTGATTGAGCCTCTAATCAATGAAGCCCTAAATAAAGCGAAAGATTATTTAGTTAAAGTAAAAGATTTACAAGAGCAGCAATTCTTCTACAAGCGACGCAAGGAAGAGTATCAGAAGCTTAAAGATCAGCTTATCTCATTTGACGGAGTGGCTGAAAATGAGGCATTTGCGCGCCAAATGAGGGCGGAGCTACATACTAGACCATTGCATATGTACACAAATGAATATGGCGAGCGTTATTTCAAAGTTTCCTCAAGGACAGTGGTGGTCTCTGGAAATGGTTTGATACCTGTAGTTCAGCAACCTAACTTCCATCTTAAGATTGAAGGTAACTTATTAAGAGAGGTAAGCCTTGATGAATGGGCTGCTTTTGAAGCAGGGTTGATCAATCAAAACCAAACTGCGTACTACGGCAACTATTCTGATGGCGGAAGTATAAGTTTAGCGACATTTGATTTGGAAAGGGACGATCCGCTATATGATCAAAGAATGCGTCAAATGTTTGATGAACTCAATTCACTCTCAAAAGAAGTGGATAGGCTTGAATATGTGCAAGATACAACGGAGTTACGTGTAAATAGCTATCTTTTAGCTGCAGAACAACTAGTAAAACTAGTTAAGCAAGTCAAGCTTGTTTCACAGAAGTACAATAACCTAGCTGTGGAATCTGAAAGTGAGTCAGATGCACTACGTTCCCTCAAAGATGATAACCCAGCTGCTGGACGGATTTCGTACTGGAAGCTCAACGATATGGACGCCGAAGGTCGAATTACATCAGAGGTTTTAGGAAATGGCTTAGTTAATAGTTTCGATTATCATGAGAGTAATGGTCAACTACTCAATATATACACTAGGCAAGGTTCCAAGCTGCTGCGTGGCGTTCATTACACCTACGACAGAATGGATAATGTGCAGAGTCGCCGAGATCTTGTTAATGATATACAAGAAAATTTCTACTACGACGATCAAGACCGACTAACAGACTACCATTTGTCTGGTATTGGTGCAGCACATGCTGAGAATCCGTTATTTAACAAAAAGTATTCCATGTCTTATGCTGCGAATGGCAATATCAAATATAAGTCTGACGTTGGTCATTATATCTACGCAGATCCGTTACACAAGCATGCGGTAACTCAAGCTGGGGATAATACATATCGCTACGATGAAAACGGAAATATGCTATCTGGCGGAGGGAGAACAATTGAGTGGACAGGCTTCAACAAGCCTTCACGTATTCAGCAAGAACAAGGCTGGGTTGACTTTAAATATGATGAGTCGAATCAGCGAGTCAGCAAGCGCAGTAGCGATGGAAGCAGAACTTGGTACCTCGGTAAGTCCTACGAGTTAAAAGAGCTAGCATCCGGGGACATTCAACAAACTCAGTACATTTATGCTGGGAATGGTCTGGTCGCTGTAAATGTGAACTCATTGAAGACTGATGGACAAGGAAGCTATGCATCTGTAGATCGCCAAATTCGTTATAGCCATACAGATGCGCTTAAATCGGTTGATATGGTAAGTGATATGTGGGGGAATATTGTTGACCGTAAGTTATATGACCCTTGGGGCAAAGAGAGAGCGTTTACTTGGAAAGCTGACAATGTGTTGTTGCCTCAACCTGTATTGTTGAATCGTGCATTTACAGGGCATGAGATGCTTAATGAAGTTGACTTAATCCATATGAACGGTCGTTTATATGATGCAACATTAGCACGATTTATCAGCGCTGACGTTTACATACAAGCTCCTGATAATAGTCAATCATTCAATCGATACAGTTACGTTCTCAATAATCCTCTTAAATACAACGATCCTTCTGGCCATTTCTTTAAGAGAATTAAAAAAGAACTTAAACGTCAATGGAACGACGTACGAGAGTTCACCTCTCGTTACTCGAGAGAAATTGTCGGTATCGTTGTGGGGATCGTCGTCACTGTCGCCAGTGGTGGTACGTACAGTGTGTTGCTAGCCGATGCTGGTGCAAGTTTCTTCTCTGCAGGGTCTCTTACTAATGCCATTGCTGCCGGTGCACTTGGTGGCGCCACTGGTGGGGCTGTAACCGGTGGGATCATTAGTGAAAGCTGGAACGGAGTTGGCAAAGGGGCTGCGATTGGTGCAATTACAGGCGCTATCGGAGGTTACAATAGCTTTAAGCCAACGAGAGGATTTGCACATGCAGCCACGAAAGTAAGTGTCGCAGCTGCTGGTGGTTGTGCTACAGGTGAGATCGCGGGTGGTTCATGTGAAAAAGGTGCAAAATTTGCCGCATTATCACAAGTTGTTGTGCTTAGCTTTGAATACATGAAAAATGTTACAGATCGCTATAAGATTAGGTCTTGTGAAGTTGCTAACTCGGGCTCAGTCTGTAAGTACAATGTTGATGGTGAGCTACTGACTGATGGTACTCGTGGCTCAACACCTGTATGGGAAAAAAAGCCGATTCGTACGGAGTGGTTCACTGAGGCTGGTATGGCATCCGAGGCTTCGGGGAACCATCGATATCTAGAAAATGGGTTAATTGGCAGATTTATAAATAAGGTATCTAAAGTCCATGACTACTTTAACTCCGATGTATCTAGGTTATTCGGTTTCCATGGATATGACCAGGTAACGGGTTTATGGATAGAGGCTGGAACGATACATAACCACTTGTTCCAAGTATACAGTTTTTCGGGAATGTTACCTGCAGCTATATACACAGGTGGTGCACTAGTCGCACCATATCCAGTGTATCCTTATTCACAGTTAGGGGATTAGGAAAAGACAAAAGCCGCTGAATTCAGCGGCTTTTTTGATTTTGGGAGTTAGGAACGATTAATCGTTCGATTCTTTACCAAGAAGATTTTTGTAGATAACCGCACCAAACACGCCACCCACAATAGGAGCAATCCAGAACAGCCATAGCTGAGAAACCGCCCAGTCACCCACATATACTGCGACTGCCGTGCTACGAGCAGGGTTTACTGACGTATTGGTGACAGGAATGCTGATCAGGTGAATGAGAGTCAAACACAGGCCAATTGCGATAGGTGCAAAGCCTTGTGGCGCACGTTTGTCTGTTGCACCCATAATGACAATCAGGAACATCATCGTCATGACAACTTCAGTCACAAGTGCAGCGATCATCGAGTATTGGCCTGGAGAGTGTTCACCATAACCATTGGCGGCAAAGCCAGAACCCACAACATCGAATCCTGCTTGTCCAGATGCAATAACGTAAAGCACGCCACCTGCGATAAGCCCGCCGATCACCTGTGAGATGATGTAGGGAGCAACGTCTTTTGTCTCAAAACGACCGCCAGTCCAAAGGCCAACTGTCACTGCAGGGTTCAAGTGACAACCTGAAATATGACCGATAGCAAATGCCATCGTCAGAACGGTTAAACCGAATGCCAAAGAAACGCCCAACAGACCAATACCCACTTCAGGGAAACTCGCAGCCAACACCGCGCTACCACAGCCGCCTAACACTAGCCAGAACGTGCCAAAAGCCTCAGCCAAATACTTATTCATGTTCTTTCCTGATCTTTAATTAAATGACCCGCTGAACATAGTCGAGAATTGTCAATAAATTGTGAGGGAGATCGCGCAAAAACCGCAAATGGAACGCTATGTGGCAAGAGTTCTCAAGGGTGAGATAAAAGGCTGAGGGGGGGAGTGCTAAATCTTGAGTTTGCTTTGATTACTGCCTCGGAGAGAAACAACCGAGGTACTAACTTTAAACGTGTGGTCTAGAGTCGCGTTACGTCAATTGTTCTAATTCAGTGATGTTGTCGAGTGCTTCTTGATTGGTCTTGCCGCATACAATCGGACACGGTTTAAAATCGTGACAGACTTTAGGGCGTTCAGGCTTACCAAATAGCTTGCACAAATTGTCGTCGTTGAGTTGCACACAACGAACACCTGCAGGTTTGCCCTTGGGCATTCCAGGTATTGGTGAAGAGATACTTGGCGCAATACAGCACGCTCCACATCCTAATCGACAATCCATAATGTAAACCTCTTAAAAATTAAGGGGGCAATTATGGTCATTTTGACGTGGATTGGAAGAGTGAAGAAAGAAAAAAATAAAAGGGCGCGCTTAACATTACGCTCCCTTTTTGGTTTTTTGCTTTTAAATCATCGTGATTATTTTAAGAAACGGTTATAAACAAACAACAGAATAAATGCGCCTAGTGTTGCGGTAATGATACTACCAATGTTGACGCCAGTTGCTCCGCCGAAACCGAGAATGCCGCCAAGGAAGCCACCTACAAATGCCCCTGCAATACCAAGTAACATTGTTGCAATCCAACCGCCCCCATCTTTTCCTGGCATGAGCCATTTAGCAAGTGCGCCGGCGATTAAGCCCAAAATAATCCAAGAAATAATACCCATGAAAACTCCTTAATGCCTTCTTGATCAATTGAGTAATGGAAACTTGTTTAAGGATAGAACAGTAAAACGAAAGTAGTTGAATATCTCCACCGTTATGTGGGAAGGATGCAAGATCTTCTCAAAACTTGAACTTTTGCGTTGAGAAGAGTATAAATCGCCCCCTAAATTCCCTTGGTGAGACCTGAAGTATGAGCACTCCATTTTGGCAAAGTAAATCGTTAGAGCAGATGACAGAAGAGGAATGGGAATCTCTCTGTGATGGTTGTGGCAAATGTTGTTTGCATAAGCTTATGGATGAAGATACCGATGAAATCTACTATACCAATGTGGCTTGTAGCTGGCTGAACAGTAAAACGTGTTCATGTAAGGATTACCCAAACCGTTTCACTTCGGGTGAAGAGTGCACCAAGCTGACCCGAGAAGACATCGACGATTTTACTTGGCTGCCACACACGTGCGCTTACCGTCTGTTGGCTGAAAAGCAGCCTTTACCAGAATGGCATCCGCTGATTACAGGCTCTAAGTCCGCAATGCATGCGGCAGGGGAAAGTGTCCGTAACAAAGTCGTTTACGAGATTGATGTGGTGGATTGGGAAGACCATATTTTAAATCATCCCAACCGTCCTTAGTCGAATACAAACAAGCCTTTCATTGATTAAATGAAAGGCTTGTTTGCTATTGGGGCTCCCAACTTTGACGTCTCGCTAACGAAATGCTGCTCAGTTTATTATTTAGTGTTGTAAACTTAGGAGTATGATTTCAACGCTTTACACTTCTATTCCTGATTGTTTTGATCAGGATTGTTTCCTATGAGGTAAACATGACGTTTCATTTCCCCCAGAAACTGCGCCTGACATCTTGGGTGACATTATTCGCACTTGCCGTCATTATGTTCTCCCCAATGGCTGTTCATGCGACTGCTACTGACGATATCCAAGAGCCTTCTGCTGCCGAAATCTCGATTGACAACTTGAACCGAGAGATTGTGGATTTATCCCAAAGCCTCTCGCAAGCGAGTGGCGACGAGCGTGATGCCCTTCAACTGCAACTATTCCAAAAGAATGAAGAATTAAGAAGCCAGTTAGCGTCAGCGATTGAACGTGAAACTATCTCTCGCGACAAGCTGATCTTGCTAGTTAAAAAACAAGAACAATACTCTGAGGACGCGACGAACTATCTATCGGAAAAAATAAAGAAAGTTGTCGAGGATTTAAATAAGGCTAAGGATGAAGAGAAGCTTGCTCTTGTTAATGATTATCGAGAGCTACAGCGTTATCTTGATGTTAGCTTCGATTCGAGCTGGCAAAATCTCGCTTGGTTGAAGGAGCTAGGGGCCCAAAACGAGCGCGCAGAAGCGGAACTAAAAGATAAAATTGATAAACGTATGCGCTTACTGTCTGCTTCAATTGAGTACTTGAGTCAGCAAAGTGAGATCATTGGCTCCCAACTTTCGTCTAGCCCAGAGTCGGAAAAAGCGTCGTTGCAACTTAGTCAGCTCATTACTAAACAAAGGCTAAATATTGCGACAGAAAGCTTACGCAACCTGATTTCAATTGGTGATAAAGTCGGTTTAGAAACGTCTGAATACAAACGCCAAATTTTTGAAGTGACGGGTAATATCACCCATGATTTACTGAATACCAAAGTTGTGTGGTCAATACTGAGTCACTGGTCCAACTCGGCACTGGATTGGTTTGCCGAGAATGCACCGCAGCATATCTTCCAGTTGTTTGTTTTTGCGCTGATTTTATTGATCGCTCGCGGACTGGCTAAGTTAACTCGCAAAGTCGTCCGTAAAGCAGTTGCATCGAAAAACTTAAAACTTTCCCACTTGATGCAGGACTTCTTTATCTCGATGTCCGGCAAATTCGTGTGGGTGATCGGTATCATGGTGGGCTTATCTCAGCTTGGTTTGAACCTAGCGCCAATCCTAACCGGTTTCGGTATTGCTGGTGTGATTATTGGTTTCGCGTTGCAAGACACGTTATCCAACTTCGCGGCGGGTATGATGCTGCTTATTTATCGCCCATTTGATGTTGGTGATTTTGTGTATGCTGGCGGTGTGGATGGCAAGGTAAGCCATATGAGTTTGGTGAACACCACAATCCGTACGTTTGATAACCAAATTATTATTGTTCCTAACAGCAAAATCTGGGGAGATGTTATTAAGAACGTCACGCATGAACGCATTCGCCGCGTGGATATGGTGTTTGGCATTGGCTATGCGGATGACCTCTTAAAAGCGGAGTCAGTATTGTCTGATATCATTACCTCTCACCCGTCGGTACTTCGCACTCCAGAGCCAATGATCAAAGTTCATACATTAAATACGTCTTCTGTAGATTTTATTGTGCGCCCTTGGGTAAAAACGGATGATTACTGGGATGTATACTGGGATGTGACTAAAGAAGTGAAACTACGCTTCGACCGAGAAGGTATTTCGATTCCTTTCCCACAACAAGATGTGCATTTGCATATGGTGGAGAAGCAAGACGCTTAATCACAGATCCCAACTAGTGAAAGGCACTCTAGATAGAGTGCCTTTTTTGATCTTCGGTTAGCGCTATAGTTACAGTTCGTTAAAGAACACCAGTTTCGGCTCGCATTCTAACAAGTTGTCGATCTGGCTAATCAAAAGAGCAAAGTGTTCTGTTTTACCATGAAGCTCAAATGCTTGTTGGTCTTTAAATTGCTCCTGAAAAACGAAGTGGCATGCATTGTCTTTATCTTGGAACAATTGATAACGAACACAACCTTCTTCATTGCGAGTAGGTTCAAGCGCTCGGGTAAGTACCTCTTTCAACTCTTGTTCTTTTCCCGGTTGTGCATGAAAGGTAGCCGTCAAGTGAATCATAATGTTTACTCTTTTTGTTATAGGTAACGCCCTTGGCGTTGCAGGAACTCAATTTTGTAACCATCAGGGTCGGTTACAAAAAAGAACGTTGCTAAATGCTTTTGTTGATGGTCAAAGGCTTTGATGTCACCAGTTTCAATGCCGAGAGATTTAATGCGTTTGTGGGCTTGTTCAATGTCCTCCACGCTGACGGCAAGGTGGCCGTAACCTGAGCCGTGAGTGTAGGGCTCACTTTGGTCGTGATTGTGCGTCAGTTCCAATTCAAAGCCAGTTTCTTGGTTGGCTAGATAGGTTAGAGAAAAGCCATCAAAGATGTATTGATCAGCGACTTCTAGTTCAAGTATGTCACAGTAAAATTGTAGAGAGCGGTCCAGATCACTTACTCGGATCATGGTGTGAATCATTTTTGTCATAGGTACTCCTTGATAGTCCGCACAGGTTAGCGATTTCAAAAGGAGTCTGGGTAGTACTCTAGTACGACAAATTAGAAGATGCTCAAGGGTTTATAATACGGATGCATAGCCTAGGATGGTTATTGGTCGGTTGGTTGCTATTAACTGTTAAGTTGCGCAAGTGCTTGACGAGTGGTCTCTTGAGGTTGGCGGGCGTAAGTGAGGCAAGCGCATCGAAGTAAGGAGGCAAAGTTGTTCACTTCACCATTGTATTCGAGTGCTTCTTGATAAACAGTGCTTATGAATTTAGGAACCGTCATGTTTTGAGCACTAGCGATTTCCTCAAGAATTGTCCAAAAGCTCGCTTCAAGTTTTACACTGGTCGCGTGACCATCAATACGGATAGAGCGGGTGATGAACTGATAGTTGTCTTGGGGTTGCTTAGCAAAGATTTCGCACATTTTCTTTATTCATATAATTAAAGACCCATAATTATTGTGGTGTACGATTTAAAACGTCAACTGTTTTCATGCATAAAAAAACGCTCCCTTGCGAGAGCGTTGAAACATCACGAGTTGTGAAGTAAGTGCAAGTTGATTATTTAATTTGTTGCTTCAAGTACTCGCCTAGTTGCGAGTGGTGCATGATTTTTGATACTGGAAGGATAGTTTCTGCAGGTCCCCAAGCAAATACGTTGACAGGAGTATGCGTATGAGTACCCGTCCCCCATACTGTGTTTTGCTTTGTTGCATGCTCACGCGCTAGCAAGTTGCCACGGTCGTTGTAAGGAAAGAAAGCATCAAAGTCATTGATTGTCGGTACGTTCTCTTCGCTTAAGTATTTGTGTCCAGCGAGTCGGTATGGATTTGGTTTACTTGCTAATACGCGTTCTGCTTGCTCAGGCGTAATAGAAAAATCGCTATTTGCGTTCACGACTTCCGCAAACTTCTCTGGAGTTTGCTCTTTCTTATCAAGCGCTTGGAATTCACTGATCATGCCGTAGTAACTTTTCTTTTGGTTGTATAAACCATCGAGGATCTCGAACTGACCAAAGTTGAAGTTTGGCGCGTAATCCTGATTTTTGAATGCTTCGCCGTCGCGTTTTTGTGGTTTAGGCAAGTTTGCTGATGAGTAGCTAAAGCCAAAAGAGCCGGTTTCGTGGTCAGCAGTAACAATGATCAGGGTGTCATCACGGCCTTTTGCCCACTCATAAACTGAGTTTACCGCTTCATCGAATTTAAGCATTTCATGCAGCATCGTACCTGCATCGTTACTGTGGCCAGCCCAGTCAATTTGGCCGCCTTCAACCATCAAGAAAAAACCGTCTTTGTCTTTTGAAAGAATGTCGATTGCTTTGGTGGTCATTTCTTTCAGCGATGGCTGCGTGCGTTTTGGATCGTTTTTGCTTTGACTGTAGGCAATACCATCGTTCATGCCCGAGTAAGCAAAAAGTCCAAGTAATTTGTCACCTTTAGCTTGTGTGAGCATATCGCGGCTGAAAGCCAGGTTGTAACCTTGGTCTTGCGCCTCAGTAAGCAAGTTGCGTTCGTCTTTGCGTTTCGATTTTAGGTAGACATTTCCTTCAGTGAGCTTTTCAAGCTGCTCGTATGTCTCTCCCTTGTCGTTTGTCGACTTTGGAATCCAATGACGAAGTCCACCAGACATCATCACGTCTACGCCTGTTTCGAGCATATCCGCCGCAATACTGTTTTCTAGGGAGCGATGTGGTTGATGAGCGGCAAATGCTGCTGGCGTTGCGTGGGTCATACGCGTATCAGAGACGAGCCCAGTTGCTTTACCTTTACTTTTGGCTTTTTCTAAAATAGTTTCGACATGGTTGCCTTGGCTATCAATGCCAATGACTTCAGAAGCGGTAGGGATTCCTGTCGCTAGCATCGTAGCTGAGCACGCAGAGTCGACGACAATTGCGTCTTCTGGATTGGTCAGTGATGATCCAATCACACCTTCTTGAGCGAGTTTGTATAACGCTGTGCTTTCGCCTTTGTAAACCGAGTTAGGTGCGTGTTTTGCGTAGGTCTCGAGTAAACCAACTTGTTGAGGACCCATGCCGTCGCCGATCATCAAAATGACGTTTTTGATTTCAGCTGAGAGTGCATTGAAAGAGAGGGTAGATGCAGCCACTGCCGTAACGATTGGAGATACTAAGCGCTTCATTATATTTTCCTTGTTTATTGAAAGCGCAGGCATTAAAGCAATGATTTATGAAGGTTTTGTGTCGGTAATAAAAGTTTAACCAAATTGTCATTTTTGTTTGGTTTTGCAGAAAAAATGAGTCGCTCTCTAACGTTCGTTAGTTTGGAAAGAAGAAAGCCCACAAACGTGGGCTTGGATTACGCTTAGGAGTTGAAAGCATGGACTAAAGTTATCCATTCAGTGCCTTCACAAGAAACCTAGTTTAGGGAGCAATAAACGAGCATGTATTATCGGGCCACAAGAGCGGTCGAATTCACTTACGTTTGCATCATATCGTTCTTTGGCTTATTAAATTATGGGCTGCAGTAAGTGTTTGGTTCAAATAGGATTTGTTGTCGTGACGATTATCAGACTGGTTATCAGACTAATGCCAATATGATGCCACCAACGGTAAGTGCCGCAGACAGGTATTGACCCGCAGAATATGAGCCATCCTCTTCTTTCTCGATTTTATCAGGGTGATCCATGCCAAGCGCACCATGCGTGAAAGATTCGACCTTTTCACCAACAGATTTATCTTCTGCTTCTATTTTCTTGCTGTCGTGCTCGATTTGTTGCAGAGCGGCAAGTAGCGCTTTGCCCTCGGTCGAAAGCGTCACCTTATTGTGTTCGACTTTCAGAGGCGAAGCACTAGTTTCTTCTTGTGCAATACTTGCTTGTTTAGAGGCGACAGATTGTTTGGCATAGCTATTAACAGAAGTGCTTCCTACTGGATTCATCGAATACTCCTTGGAACATCGACACTCGGTCACTGAGTGCGGGTAAAAAGCAGTTATATTTTTATCGGCGGCAAAGTTTATTTCTGAAGCTATTTGGATAAAAACAGGTCTGCTTTTGCCGCTTCTAGTTTCTATTGGTGATCATTAGCAAAAAATAGACCAGCAGGAAGCAGCCCCTTGTCACTCGATGAACTCGGAGCGGTGTGATGATGCAACGCAACGGCAAGGTAGTAACTTAAATTGAAGAGCAGCTACTTACATTGAAGATCGTTATTGCGTTTAGTTAGATGTTGATATGCCGCCATGCGGTGAGCATCTTGTACATACCGTACTGGTGGTGCGAGAACCTCTAACTGATAGTCAGTATTATCAGAAAGCACGTTATCTGTTGGGCTAATTACAACCACTTTTAAGCTCGGGTTGCGGCTTAAGATTGATGCTGCCGTACCCAACCCTTGCTCGGTGTGAAACTTGCCTGCAACATGGACAACCTGAGCGCCTGGGTTGTCGTCTAGGTAGCTAACGATAGATTCCGCCATAGTTTCATCCCAAGTAACTTGAGCTGCAAACTGTTTTTCCGTCTGCTCTGGCTTACCGTGATGCATGGATGCCATGAACTTTTCTTTGTACGGACTACTACCAGTGTTGATGGCTTGTGCAATGAACATCCGCTGATCATCATCGAGCTTGTTAATGTAATCTAGCCCTTGTCGACCAATGCATCGGACAATGCTCTTTGGTGCATTTGCTGCAATGACCGGGAGATTTTTCTGCTTAGCAAACTCCACGAGAGGGCGATAGTCGCTTTCATAATTGGGCCAAGCGTTGGCTTGTTTCATTAAGTACTGTTCGCCGATCTCCCCACGTAGGTAAGCGTCAACAACAGGTTGTTTGTCGCGGGTAAATTGTTCCATAGATAACGCGAGTGAGCGGTCGTAGGACGTAAGTTGTTTGAGCATATCGGTTTGAAAGCGATGAACGCCGGCGTGTGTGTGCCATTCACCAATAAGAATGACATCTGCTTGTTGCAGCTCAATTGGCAGTTTGCTTAGAGCGATGTGCTCGCCAGAAGGGGTGTATAGTTGGTAGTCGTAAAAACTAGTGACTTCCGCTGAGGTTGCGTGAGAGTCGGTGTGCGTATATGAAGAGCAACCAGTAAGTAAGCCTGCAAAGAGCAAGCTCAAAGTAGAAAAGCGCATTGAAAAGCCTCCAAAAATGTCCGGATGATATTAATGGAGGCTGAGCAATGAATCAATATAAATGATAACTATTTGCGTTTGTTGTTTTTTTTGACTTATTAATTGAGTGTTTTTTTGCGATATACACGCAACATAAAATCAGCCTCACATTGGAAAAGTGTAGCGGATTTCAACTCTTCACGAAGAGCATCGGTTGCTTTCCATGCGAATGGCGTCATTTGCAATAAATCGATTGCGGCTCCGTTTTTCAAGTCCATAACATAGTTAAGATGCTGCTGGTGCTCTAATTCAAACCCTTCAATATGTTCTGGTTCTTCATTGTGAAGACGAACTTCTTGATAAATGCGCTCACGCAGTTGGTATAAGTGGCGGCTAGCAGGAGTAACCGTGACAACAACGCCGTCGTTTTTTACAACGCGCTGCAGCTCCTCAGCTTTACACGGGGCATAAATGCGCAAAATGGCATCTAAGGATTCATTTGCGAAGGGAAGTCGGTGACTAGAAGCCACACTAAAGTTGCAGTGCGTGTAACGCTTCGCCGCGTAACGAATGGCAACTTTGGAAATGTCTAAGCCATAAATCGTGGCATGGTTTGCTTGTGTTTCTATCGTCTTTTGTACTTGATCTGTGTAGTAACCTTCACCACAACCAATATCTAATAATTGATGGGTGCTCCCCTCAGTGTATGTTGCACACAGCTGCGCCACTTCTTGGCGCATTGGGTTGTAGTAATCTCCTTCAAGGAATCGACGACGAGCTTGCATCATCTCTTTGTTGTCACCAGGATCTTTAGAACGTTTGTGGTGCGCTGGCATCAAGTTAACGTAGCCTTCTTTTGCTAAGTCAAACTGATGATTGTTTTCGCACTTAAACGTTTTTTCATTTAACGCTAGAGCTTGGTGGCATAGAGGGCATTGATAGTTCATGACGATCTCGAACAGAAAGTAGGGCGGCAAATTCTATCAAAAAGCATGGTCTCAAGTGAAACAAAAAGAGCCGACTGGGTCGGCTCTTATTAAGTATTAGTGGAAGAAGTCGACTTGCTCTTTCAAGTTTCGTGCTTGTTGTTGAAGTTCAATGGCACTTTGCGAGGTTTTTGCGCTCGTGTTGCGGCTTTCTCGGTTAAGTTCACTGATAGAATGGGCATTTGCTGCAATTTCTTGTGAAACTTGAGCTTGTTCTTCTGAAGTCGCTGCAATGGCGTCGGCTTGAGAGGCTATCGACTGCACTTGTACTGCGATGGCTTCTAATGCTGTGCCCGCGTCTTGTGCTTTGTCCAAGACCTGGTTTGCACTGCGTTGGCTGTCTGTCATCATATTAACTGCATTATGAGTCGACCCTTTTAGTTTCTCGATAATTTCCACGACATCTTGAACTGAGCTTTGGGTTCGGTGCGCAAGTGTGCGCACTTCATCTGCTACAACTGCGAAGCCACGGCCTTGCTCACCTGCTCGTGCTGCTTCAATGGCGGCATTCAAGGCAAGTAAATTGGTTTGCTCAGCAATTTCATCAATCATTTTAGTGACGGTTTGAATACTCTCGCTATCGCGATTTACTTGCTCGATAGCCGTTGCTGATTGATCCAATTGATCGTTAAGTTGAGTAACGTCGATACATACGCCTTCAACAATCGCGAGACCAGACTGGCTATCGGTATTTGCTGAGCGTACGTTTTCCGCAATGCTTTCGACTTGTTGTGCGACAGATTGAGCGGAAGAGGCCATTTCTTCAATCGCTGTCACAACTTGCTCGACTTCTTGTTGTTGTCGGTCGGCTTGGGTCAAATTGCTATGTGCATCGTTGGCAACGCTGGTAGAGTTGCTCTCCACTAAGTCGCTTGTTGAACGGATCTTACCAACAAGTTCATTGAGCTGACTTGCCATACTGGCGACACCCGAGCTCAGGTTCGTAATTTCATTCTTTGATGCTTTACGAGACGCTGGGATGCTCAAGCTGACTTCGCCGCCGGCTAAGCGAGTCATGTATGAGTTTAGAGTCGTGAGAGGTTGTAAGCTGCGATTCAAGAAAAGTGTCAGTACAACAAAAGTAATGATTGCCGCTACCGAAGAAATGATGGCAATGAGTGTGAGAAGCGTGTCGCTACCTTTTGTCACTTCTTTGATAAACGTACCACCTAGCAGTTTCCAGTTCCAACCTGGAACCTCTGTGTAGACAAGATACTTTTCGCCTACGTTACCTTGGTACTCGAAAGGGTAGCGAATTAATCCACTAGATTGTTCGAAAATCTGACCAAAAGGCTTGTGACCATTGTAGTCGGCGACTTCTAGTATTGACGAATCTGAGCCGCTTTTTGCTGGATGAAGTAGGTATTTACCAAGATTGTTTTCGTCGTTATCAACGATAATGGTGTAACCAGTGTCGCCCCATTTTATCTCTTCGAGTGCATCGAATAAGGTTTGTGTCGCTTGGTCTACTGGTAAGCCAATAAACGATAGGCCTGCTACCTTTCCTGTCGCATCTTTGATTGGGGCATAGTAGGTAATGTAGCGCTCGCCATACAATTTAATTTGAGCGTAATACGGTTGTCCTGCTTTAAGTTGCTGATAACCAGGATGGTTGATGCCTAGCGTGGTTCCGACCGCTCGCTGACCTTGTGGATCTTTTAGGGAGGTGGACACCCGAATAAAGTCGTCACCCAATGGTGCGAATAGCGTTGCTATAGCGCCGGTATCACGTGTGAAACTGTCGACCAACTTGGTGTCATTAATTAAGCTTTCACTGTATTGAGTGATGTTTGGTACTTCATGTCCCATGAAGTCAACCGTGTAATTTTCGACATAGACACCGGCAAGGTAGCCATTGCGAAAAGTAGATTCGAGGACTTTAGCGGTGTGCAGGTAAGCATCGAATTGGCCAGCAATGGTTTTTGCCATTGATTCTACTTTAGATTGGTGTTCTTTCAGTGTGCTTTCCAATAGAACATCGGAAGCGTTGCGGTAAACAAGCGCTGCAATACTGCTGAAAGCAATGAATAGACACAAAGTGATCACCAGTTTCAACTGGAATCCGACACTTTGATTTCGGTATCTCTCTAACATAGACTAATTCCTGATATTTTTATTATTTATGAGTTTTGTATCGGTATGCTATCGGTTTATATGATCAATTTTTTTGATATTTATTAATGAAACCGTCAAAAGTGACCAGTAACCAATAAGTTAGTAAAGATAGGACCATCTAAGCAGAGCTTTTATTACAAAAAAGCCGGGTATCCCCGGCCTTTATATGGTGATTCTTACTGCGCTGAAATGACAGTGACAAGTTCATGTGTCTCACCTGGTTGGAGCGTTTGACCTTGCTCAATACTTGGTGCATGAACAGCAGACTCCACACACAACATGGTTTGATAGCCATCGTCAGCCATGTCACCCATGCTTTGCGCACCTTCTGCCCAAGGGTTCCATAATACTGCTGAGTTGTGGCCTTGGTTGTGTACGCTTAGCGTACGATCCAATACCGGGTCTTTTACCAAAATTTTCGCTTCTGGTTGCGTGTAAACGCGATCAATGGTGTCAGTTAGTTGTAGAACATTACCACCTTGGCATACCGCATCAGCTTTCAAGCTATCAATGTACTCGGCACCCATGCCTGTCGTTTGTGCTTGCTTAATGTCTCCAACGTTTAGGTAAGTATGTAATGCGCCAGAGAAGGTCCAAGCCTCGTCATCGATGTTCATGACTTTGAGCGTCACTTTTAGCTCATCGCCCACTTCAATCACCAAACGAGCGTCAAACATATGGGGCCAAATATCGTGGATTTCTTCTGTCGGGAACAGAGCAAGTTCAACAATCACACCGTTATGGTTCTCACGATGTTCAACCAACTCCCATTCTGCGGTGCGGGCAAAGCCGTGAGCTGGAGCAGCAATACGCCCAAACCAAGGCCAACAAATCGGAATACCACCGCGAAGAGCAGCTTTACCATCGAAGACAGCTTTTTCGCTCATCCAGATCAGATCTTCTTGACCTTCAGGCGTGAACGACACGACATGACCACCGTGTAGCGAGATGCCTGCCGTTGCTTTGTCATGAATCACTCGGATGATTTTTATCTGATCAACTTCAACGATAGTGACGTTATCAGATAGCACCGTTAGGGCTGGGAGAGT
The DNA here is from genome assembly GCF_033337405.1 of Vibrio sp. YT-16. Classification (NCBI taxonomy): domain Bacteria; kingdom Pseudomonadati; phylum Pseudomonadota; class Gammaproteobacteria; order Vibrionales; family Vibrionaceae; genus Vibrio; species Vibrio sp. YT-16. The sequence continues at coordinate 303,240 of NZ_JAWOQQ010000001.1, read as the reverse complement.
TTTTAAATCCATGTATAGTTTCCTATCGCTGGGGAGAGCTTTTAGACGCGCTTCTCACATTAAATGCAACATCGAGCCTGCATTCTCTCAAATTCCAGATACAAAAAAGGCGACCCTAGAGCCGCCTTTTCTTTAACGAAGTTATTCGCTGATTGCTAACTTTCTAATTACTTAGAGATGTGAGCGATTAGGTCTAGAACTTTGTTTGAGTAACCGATTTCGTTGTCGTACCAAGATACAACCTTAACGAATTTGTCAGTTAGCGCGATACCAGCTTTAGCATCGAATACTGAAGTGCAAACTTCGCCGATGAAGTCTTGAGATACAACTGCATCTTCAGTGTAGCCTAGAACGCCTTTTAGTTCGCCTTCAGAAGCTTCTTTCATCGCTTTACAGATGTCTTCGTAAGAAGCACCGTTAACTAGGTTAACAGTTAGGTCAACTACAGAAACGTTAGCAGTTGGTACGCGGAAAGCCATACCAGTTAGTTTGCCGTTTACTTCTGGAAGTACAACGCCTACAGCTTTAGCAGCACCAGTTGAAGATGGGATGATGTTTTGAGAAGCACCACGACCACCGCGCCAGTCTTTAGCAGAAGGACCATCTACAGTTTTTTGAGTTGCTGTAGTTGCGTGAACTGTAGTCATAAGACCAGATTCGATACCGAACTTGTCGTTAAGAACTTTAGCGATAGGCGCTAGACAGTTAGTAGTACAAGAAGCGTTAGAAACGATGTCTTGACCAGCGTAAGTGTCGAAGTTTACGCCGTTAACGAACATTGGAGTAGCGTCTTTAGAAGGACCAGTTAGTACAACTTTTTTCGCGCCAGCAGTGATGTGCTTACGTGCAGTCTCGTCAGTTAGGAAAAGACCAGTTGCTTCAGCTACAACGTCAACACCGATTTCGTCCCATTTTAGGTCTTCAGGGTTGCGCTCTGCAGTAACACGTACAGTTTTACCGTTAACGATTAGGTTACCGCCTTCAACTTCAACAGTACCGTTGAAACGGCCGTGAGTTGAGTCATACTTAAGCATGTATGCCATGTAATCTACATCGATAAGGTCGTTAATACCTACTACTTCGATGTCGTTGCGCTCTTGCGCTGCACGGAATACGAAACGACCGATACGGCCAAAACCGTTAATACCTACTTTGATAGTCATTATAGTTGCTCCACAACTTAATTTCTGATTAAAGATAACTGGTAGTAAAATTACAGAATCCAGTAAACATCTGCAAGTGATAATCGGACTTAACTTGTTTAAAGTCAAAAAAAAGCGACGCTTTTTTTAACAATTCTTTGCAAATGTACGTTTTTTAAACTTTTAACTGATTCTTCTGTAGCCCAGTTGGCGTAATATAACTGGTGAGATAAGTGCTCTTATCAAATTAATTACGCATGGTGTCCTGGTGAGAAAGTATGTGCTACAACTGTTAAGAGAAGCAAGTTTTTTGCTAAAAAAGTCAATACCAAGAACAGTAAATAAGGAGCCGAAAGTCGTGGAACAAAGCGGGAAAAAAGTGACGAAGTCAGATGAACAGTGGCGTGAGCAACTGTCTGATGAAGAGTTCCGTGTTTGCCGAGAGCAAGGTACAGAGCCTCCTTTCAGCGGTAAGCTACTGCATAATAAGGAAACTGGTGTTTATGCTTGTACTTGTTGTAATGCCCCTCTCTTTGTCTCTGATAACAAGTATGACTCTGGCTGCGGATGGCCAAGTTTTGATGCGCCTATCAACGATCAAGCGGTGCGTTATTTAGAAGATCTAAGTCACGGAATGGTACGTACAGAGATTCGTTGTGCAACGTGTGATAGCCATCTAGGGCACGTTTTTGAAGATGGCCCACAGACCACAGGAGAGCGTTTTTGTGTTAATTCTGTGTCGTTAATTTTCAACAAATCAGAATAATAACGACAAAATTGTGCTCGAGATTGTTTTATCCTTTCAGGATGATTCATGCTCAACAGTGATCTGAGTGTCGCTCGACTTAAATAAAAACTCCCGCTCATTGCGGGAGTTTTTCGTTTATATCTCACTGGGTATCATTGCTGGGGAATAGATACCTTTCTCTATGGCTTTCGCCACCGATTCGGCTAATTCATCCAACTGCTTATATCGCTCTGGATGACTGAAATTGAACATACGTTGGAGCTGCTTTTCATCAGCAAGCGGTACGTCGAATCTCTTCGCGACCATTGCCCATAGATACGCTTGCTCTTTGTCTCCAAGCCCCTGATGAATACTTGCCATTGACTTGAGAATGACCGGATTGATGTTGTCTTCATCAGATAAAGACAACGCGTTATTAAGAAGCTCCAGGGTTTTCTTGGTATCTCGGTTGGTATAAAAAGTGGCTAATGCATATTGCATCTCAGCATTATTTAATTGGGGAGACCCTTCCATTTGTAAAAATGCGCGCCGAGCTTGAGTATCTCCCGTTTGAGACCATAAGAAATACAAAGTAGCCGGGTCTTCTGAGCCTTTCAACTCGTTTACGATGCGCTCTAGCTCATCAATACTGTGTACCAATGCATTAAAGCGTTGTCTTTTGAGAGCACTTTGATCAATAGGGGTGATCTGGGAGGCGAGTTCTAAGCATTTCCTATATTCAGCGACCAGACCGTATTCGATGATTTGGTTGGCCTCTGATGGGTTTTTCAATTGCTCAAACCGATGCCAAACCAAATTTGTTCTTGGAATTCGACATTGGCCGTCATCCATATTGAGCTGCTCGCAACGCAGCTCTGGTGTTTTTTGGCACAACTCTTCGGTTGTCACGTTACCTTCAAAACAGCCCGATAGCGCAAAACATGCGAGGCTGAGAAGTAACCAGTTTGTTCTTTTCATGGCTTTGCTTGTGATCCGTTACACCAATTCATTTTCGTATTCTTGACTCAGTTTCTTAACCCGTTATGTTCTGTAAATAGAATGTAATAAGAAGGTACACTATGGACGCAGAACAACTATTACAAGCGATGACTCCAGAAGTTTATGATCGCTTAGTCTATGCAGTAGAAACGGGAAGATGGCCTGAGGGTACAACACTTTCTAAAGAGCAGCGAGATTCGTGTATGCAAGCTGTGATGTTGTATCAATCAAAACATAATACTGATGCGCAGCATATGACGGTTGCAGCCGGTGGTGAAATCAGTTTTAAATCAAAACAAGAGCTTAAAAAACAATTCAGCGGAGAAGAGAGCGATATTGTTCGTGTCAATCCGAACATTGATTAATCCTTACGCCTTATTTCTCAAAATTTTATTATTTTGATTTTGAAAGAAAAAAGCCCAAATTGTATTGGGCTTTTTAGATCGTAGAAAGCTTGAACTTACAGGCTCATTTCACCACGCAGTACTTGTTGCATTCTCTCTTTTACTTCTTCGTAAGAAAGGTTTTGGCTTAGAAGGTAGTGTAGTTTTGCCAGCGCCGCTTCGGGCGTCATGTCAAAGCCACTGATAACACCAGAGTCTGCGAGAGCACAACCTGTGGCATATCCGCCCATATTCACTTTACCTGCCAAACACTGAGTTAGGTTTACGACAATAACGCCGCGCTCAGAGGCTTCTTTCAGGTGACCAAGCAGCTCAGGGTTCTGAGGAGCATTACCGACACCAAAAGTCAGAAGAATCATCGCATTCACGGGCTGACGAAGCGTGTTGCGGATAACTTCGTGTGAAATACCAGGGTACATGGTGATCACACCGATTGGTTGTGGCGTGATGTTGTGAACCTTAAACTCACCTTCTGGTTGTGCACCAACGGTTACGCTGTTGCTAACTTGAATATTGATCCCAGCTTCCAATAGTGGAGGAAGGTTTGGTGAAGTAAAGGCATTAAAACCGTCTGCATGAGATTTTGTACTGCGGTTACCACGCATCAATTGATTATTGAAGAACAAAGTTACTTCGTTGATCGGGTAGTTTGCCGCAATATGTAGCGCGTTTAATAGGTTTGCTTGGCCGTCAGAACGCAGCTCTGCGAGAGGGATTTGTGAACCCGTTACAATCACTGGCTTACCAAGGTTTTCAAGCATGAAAGACAATGCGGACGCTGTGTACGCCATGGTGTCAGTACCATGTAGGATAACGAAACCATCGTATTTGTCATAGTTGTCACGAATATCATTCGCAATCTGCTGCCAGTCAGCAGGTGTCATATCTGATGAGTCAATCAGAGGGTCGTATTCGTGGATGGTGTAATCCGGCATTTCAGGACGATGGAATTCGGGCATGCTTGCTAATTGCTTTTCCATAAAGCCAGCAACAGGCACATAGCCGTGGTCGGATTTTTGCATTCCGATGGTACCACCGGTGTAAGCGATGTAGATGTGTTTTCTAGTCATCGTTTTTTCTTTCGTGTAGGGGAACAGAGGCGGGGATTATATACCTAAATAACCTTGAGATGCGAGGCTATACGCACAGCATCAGAAAGTCATCTGAGGAGATGCAAAGCCTAATAAAAAGGGCACTTCAAGTAGAAGTGCCCTTTGTAATATTGATGGAAAAACTACTGCACTTGGCAGTTCAAACAAAATGCGTATTGACCTTTAGGATCGTTGAAGCTTTGGAGCAAGCTTGCGTCTTGTTCGAATTGTTGAGCTACGGGTTGAAGACTTTTTGGTAGCAAGCTTGTTGCATCAATACCTAGAGAGACTTTCACCTGTTTCATAAACTCTTGTAGAAATAGTTCAGTAGGTGAAAGAGGCTCTTCTACCCAGTAAATGCCATAATCGGTCACGTTCGCTAGTTTCGCCGCTAGCTCTACAGCATCATCAAAGTCACCCATTTGATCGACAAGACCAAAGGATAGTGCATCTTGGCCAGTCCAAACTCGACCTTGAGCAACTTTGTCAACTTCCTCTAGAGACATATCGCGATTCTCGCCAACTAGAGAAATAAAGCGCTTGTAACCGTGCTCGATACCTAACTGGAACACTTGAGACGCGCCCTCAGAAAGGCCAGTGGTAATACCGTCACCTGAGAACGGCGATGTGCCAACGCCATCAGTATTAATACCTAACTTGCTAAAGCCTTTTTCAAACGTGGTGATGACACTAAATATACCAATGGAGCCCGTCAGGGTTGTTGGCTGAGCAACGATTTTGTCTGCGCTCATTGAAATCCAATAACCACCAGAAGCGGCCAAACTCGACATGGATACAACAACCGGCTTACCTGCTTGCTTCAGAGCTTCTACTTCGTTACGAATCACTTCAGAAGCAAAGGCACTGCCTCCTGGACTATCTACTCGTAACACGACCGCTTTCACTTTTTCATCATTGCGTGCTTGACGCAGCAAGCTTGCGACCGTGTCACCACCAACAGTTCCGCGAGGTTGTTGACCGTCCATAATCGCGCCACTGGCTAGAACAACGGCGATGTCGTGTTGAGGTAGTGTGTAATCAGGACGAATCGTTGCAAGGTAGTCGTAGTAACCAATCGCGTTGTAGCTGTCTTTGCCGTCGCTACCAAACTGTTTTGCAAATAGAGTGCGAATGTCTTGGCGTGTCGCGAGTTCATCCACTAGCCCCAATTTGACTGCGAGCTGAGCAATATCGCCATTTACAGACTTCATCTCGTTAATCAGCTCATCCATGGTTGGATTAAGCACTTTCGCATCAATGTTTCGGTTTGTTGTTACGTCATCAACAAAAGCACTCCATAATTGAGTAACCCAACGTGTTGCTGACTCTTTCGCCGCATCGGACATGTCATCACGAATAAAAGGTTCGATAGCGGATTTATAAGTACCTACGCGAAAAACATGAGTAGAAACGTCAAGCTTTTCAAGTAACGTTTTGTAGTACATTGAGTAAGCGCTGTAACCTTTAATCAATACACCACCATCAGGTGCCAGATAAACTTTATCGGCGTAACTTGCCAAGTAATATTGGCTTTGGTTGTAGAAATCACCTACGGCGTAAACGGGTTTGCCTGATGCTTTAAATTCGTTCAACGCTTTCGCGATGTAACGTAGTTTCGTGAGATTTGTTTCTGGCATGTCTCGCAGTGCTAGCACTAATCCAGACACTTTAGGATCGTCTTTCGCGTAGCGAATAGTATCAACGATATCGAAAAGGACGTTTTCTTTCGGTAGCTCATTACCCAAAAGGGAACCAGCAAAAGAGTCCATTGGGTTTACATAACGTCTTTGTTCGACAATTGGGCCTGAAAGGTTCATCACCAATGCCGATTCTTTTTCGACGACAGGTTGACCGTCTCCGGTATAAGTAAAGGCAAAGTAGAAAACGGCAATCATCAGCAAGAAAATTAGGTTTGCCAGTGCGAGTCTGATGAAAGTGATACTTTTCCATATCCCTTTAAATATCAAACCAATAAATTTGAAGAGTTTTTTCATCTTGTCTCCATAACGAGATAGTTACGCCGAGTCTAACAAAGTATGGGTTCTTATCTCTAAGATCTCAAAAGATAACATTTTTTTAGCTTATCACGACCACTCAACAATTGGCATATTTTCACACGAGATTGATCGGTGTTACAAAAATGTAAACGCTTGTTTGATTTTTTGGTTGAGCAGGCTTAATCTGGTCAGACCATGATAATAACAATGGATGTTAAGTGATGTCTGCCATGTACCCAAACCTATTAAAGCCACTGGACCTCGGTTTCACACAATTACGAAACCGAGTTCTGATGGGATCAATGCACACTGGCTTAGAAGAGCACAAAGAAGGATTACAGAAGCTCGCGGCTTTTTATGAAGAACGCGCGAAAGGCGGTGTCGGACTGATTGTAACCGGAGGTTTTTCTCCTAACTTACGCGGTCGTTTACACCCGTTGAGTGCTGAATTCAGCAAGCCAAAACATGCTAAAGCCCATAAAGTTGTGACAGAAGCGGTGCACAAGCACGGTGGTAAAATTGCGTTGCAAATTCTCCATGCTGGGCGTTATGCAATGCATCCATTCTCGCAAAGTGCATCTGGCATTAAAGCGCCAATTGCAAAGTTTGCTCCGAGTGAAATGAGCGACCGCCAGATAAAGAAAACCATCGACGCGTTTGCTAATAGTGCGGAGTTAGCACAGCTTGCTGGTTATGATGGCGTCGAGTTAATGGGCTCGGAAGGTTACTTGATAAACCAATTCTTATGTAAACGTACTAATATGCGTTACGACGAATGGGGTGGCAGCTATAAAAAACGTATGCGTTTTCCGCTAGAAATTGTTAAAGCGGTACGCAAGGCGGTAGGTGACAAGTTCATCATCATCTTCCGTCTTTCTATGCTGGATCTTGTCGAGCAGGGCAGCACTTTTGAAGACGTTATCGAATTGGCGAAAGCACTTGAAGAGGCTGGCGTCACGATTATTAATACGGGTATCGGTTGGCATGAGGCTCGAATTCCGACAATTGCGACTCAAGTACCACGCGGTGCGTTTACATGGGTTACGGAAAAAGTTAAACCTCACGTTTCGGTTCCTATTATCACTTGCAACCGTATAAATACGCCAGATGAAGCAGAACGTATTTTATCTTCAGGTCATGCCGACATGGTTTCGATGGCGCGCCCATTCTTGGCCGATCCTTACTTTGTTGCTAAAGCCGAACAGGAAAAAGCGCAGTTTATTAATACGTGTATTGGTTGTAATCAGGCGTGTCTAGATAACGTGTTTAAAGGTAAGCGCGCCAGTTGCTTAGTGAACCCTCTAGCGTGCTATGAAACCGAAATTGTTGTTGAACCAGCCTTTAAAAAGAAAAACATTGCAGTTGTTGGTGCTGGACCTGCGGGCTTGGCTTGTGCGACCACACTGGCTGAACGTGGCCATAAGGTTGATCTGTTCGAAAAGAACGACCGCATCGGTGGTCAGTTCCGTCTTGCGATGCAGATCCCTGGTAAGGAAGAGTTTCGAGAGACGATACGATATTTCGCTAACCGTATTGATGAAACAGGCGTGAATCTGCACTTATCGACGGAAGCGAACTATGACTTACTCACAGAATACGATGAGATAGTGATGGCATCGGGTGTTGAGCCACGTAAAGTCAATATTGATGGAATTGATAACCCAGAGAAAGTCGTCGACTATCAAACTCTCATTCGAGACAAAACGCCAGTCGGTGAGAAAGTGGCTATCGTTGGTGCTGGTGGCATTGGCGTAGATGTCGCGACCATGCTCACAGAGCCAGTTGGACAAACGTTGGATGACTGGTTGCATGAATGGGGAATCGACAAGGAGATGTCTCAGCCGGGTGGTTTATACCCTTACCCTGATGCGGTTAGCGATAAAGAAGTCTGGGTACTTCAGCGTCGTAAAGGTCGTGTAGGTAAAGGTCCGGGTAAAACGACAGGTTGGATCCATAAACGTACCCTTGAAAAACGGGGCGTACATTTAGTCGGTGGTGTGTCTTACGATAAAATTGATGATCAAGGTTTGCACATTCATGTAGACGGAAGCGCGCAGGTACTTAATGCAGACAAAGTTATCATTTGTGCTGGGCAAGAGTCTGTACGTCCGTTTGAAGATAAATGGTCTGAACTCGGAGAGAAGATTCATATCATTGGCGGAGCTGACCATGCGGGTGAACTTGATGCTGTGCGTGCGATTCGTCAAGGTGTTAAATTGGCGGTAAAACTCTAGCCTTTTAATGTGTGTTTACCATAAAAGCTGCGCTTTGAGCGCAGCTTTTTTGTATAGAACTAGTCACTGATATCTGGCAGTTGTTTGGCCATTACCACGCCAGAAAAAGTAATAAAAGAGAACACTAACACCACAGCTGAAAGGCTCAAGAAGTTCGACATAACACCAAGAGAGCTCATTAGAAGCAGCATTATCCCAACCACCGTGTTACTCACGGCTACATAGCTTGTCCGCTTGTCACCTTCTGCGATATCAACTAAGTAGGTTTTTCGTCCGACTCGTATTCCGTCGTGGGCAATACACACACAAAAGTAGAGCAGAGGAATCACGAATAGGAAGCTTTGGCTAGCGGTGACCCACGTATCGTAAACAAATAAAACAACGCCAAGTAGCGCGCTCATCGTTGCGCCGATGACCATCACACTGCGGCTAGAGCGATCGGACATTCTTCCCCAGAAAGGACCTGACACAAAGGAGGCCAAGCCACTCGCAAACATAAAGAGAGCTAGCACCCAGAGTTGTCCACCGAGAGATTGCTGTGCCAGCACAACGTAGTACGGTGCACTCAGCGCAGAACATAAAAATAGTGTCCGCGTGATAACGAATCGACGAAAGGTCACGTCTGTTTTAAGTAACGCGAGTTGTTTAAATGCCTCAAGGACGCCATTTCGACCACCGTCTACCTCACCTGCATACTCATTAATTTGTGCATAAACTAATGCCGCAATAAGCCATATGGCGCCCGCTAAGCCTAAACTTAGACTGTAAAAGTGCTCCGTCGGCTCTACGTCCCATAGCCAGGCTAGTGCCAGAAGGCTAGCGAAAAGCAACGTAACAAGGCCAGCAGCGCTTGAAGACCAGCCGTTGACTTGACCTCGTTGGTTTTTAGGGATGGTTTTGCCCAATACATCTTTTGATGCGACGGAATTTAAACCGCGTGAGAGGCTGAAGATCACAAGACATGCAATTACACCATAACCCGCAGCAGCTCCTGTCAGAGTTAATGCGACCACTCCGATTGCAAATATGGAAAGAGCCTGCAAGATGCTGCCAATTACCCAGACCCATTTTCTTACTGGGATGCGTCGGATGTAGTGCGCGATGCTAAGTTGTGGGATAAGGGATCCTGACTCACGAATAGGAACCAGCCAACCAATTAAGTAAACCGGTGCCCCAATACTTTGTAGTATCCACGGCAACGTGACTTTAGGGTTGATTAACGCATCGCCGACCTTCGTTAAAAACTGAGCGAGAATGATTTTAAGAAAGTTGCCGGGAACTTGATGACAAGCTGATTCAGGAATCGCCTTACAGGCACGGACATCTTCGTCATTAACGATCTTTTCGTAAATGCTGTTTTGTTTGTCCTTGTTCATCAACCTGCCTATGTTCAACTTATTCATTTCGCGAATAAATTAACATTAAACCCAGATTGATGTTAAGTGAAGCACGTTATCAAGCCCACAGAAAACCGGTTGTTATTCGCAGGAGCAGATTGTGCTAAAGTGGCGTAAACAAAATAACAACGATATTCAATAAGGATTCTTTCATGGACGCTCTCGATCTTTTGCTCAATCGCCGATCTATCGCGAAGTTATCCGCGCCTGCACCAGAAGGTAAAGCACTTGAGAACATCATTCGTGCTGGCCTTCGTGCGCCTGACCATGCGGGATTAACCCCTTGGCGTTTCGTTATCGCACAGGGCGATGGTTTGAAAAAACTGTCAGATATCTTGGTAAAAGCGGCAGAAGCTGAAAATAGTGATGAAGCGGTGGTCGAAAAGGTAAAGAATGCCCCATTTCGCGCACCAATGGTGATCACGGTGATTGCTAAAGTAACAGAACATGAGAAAGTACCAGCACTAGAGCAACACTTATCTGCGGGATGCGCTGTACAAGCGATGCAAATGGCAGCCGTAGCACAAGGCTTTCAAGGATTTTGGCGCTCAGGTAAGTGGATGTTCCATCCAGAAGTTCATCAAGCATTTGGTTTAGAAGGTGACGATGAGATTGTTGGTTTCTTGTACTTAGGCACGCCTGGTTGTACACCGATGAAAGTTCCTGAGCGTGACCTTTCTCAGTTTGTTGAATTTCTATAACTGAAAACTTAAATAAATTGACTGTTTATTTATACAGTTTTTCTTGATTTATTAGGGCTACATTCGATAATGTGGCCCTAATTATATTTATTTCCAAAACGTTATGTCTCGTCTGTTTATTGCTGAAAAACCAAGTTTAGGCCGTGCGATTGCCGCTGCACTGCCAAACCCTCAAAAGAAAGATCAAGGATTCATCCGCTGTGGGAACGGGGATATCGTTACTTGGTGTATCGGCCACTTACTCGAACAAGTCGAACCCGACGCTTACGATGAGCGTTATAAAAAGTGGAATATGGCAGATTTACCAATTGTTCCGCAGCAATGGCAGCTCAGACCGAGGAAAAGTGCAAGTAAGCAATTAACAGTGATTCGTAAATTGCTCAAAGAAGCTAACGAAGTCATTCATGCAGGAGACCCAGATCGAGAGGGTCAGCTGTTAGTTGATGAAGTTCTCGACTATTGCAAGTTATCTAAAACCAAGAAGGAATCTACACAGCGTTTGTTGATTTCCGACTTAAACTTACCTGCGGTTAAACGTGCTCTCAGTTCTATGCGCAGTAATCGCGAGTTTATCCCACTTTCAGTTTCAGCATTGGCCCGCTCTCGGGCTGATTGGCTGTATGGTATGAACATGTCTCGTGCTTATACCTTGCTTGGTCAAAAAGCAGGGTATCAAGGTGTTCTCTCGGTAGGGCGAGTGCAAACGCCAGTTCTTGGCTTAGTGGTGCGTCGTGATGAAGAAATCGAAAACTTTGTCCCGAAGGACTATTTTACCCTACATGCTCTGATCCCATATCAAGATGCCAATGGTACTTTTGATATTCGTGCTCGTTGGAAGCCAAGTGAGGCATGCAAGCCTTGGCAGGACGAAGAAGGTCGAGTATTAAACCGTAAGTTGGTGGAAAATGTTGCAAACCGTATTGCAAATCAACCCGCAAAAGTGACAGAGTCGGAACAAAAGCAAACCAAGCAATCAGCACCATTACCCTATTCGTTATCTGCTTTACAGATCGATGCCGCGAAGCGCTATGGTATGAGTGCGCAACAAGTACTAGATACTTGTCAGGCATTGTATGAAAAGCACAAGCTGATCACTTACCCGCGTTCAGATTGTCGCTATTTACCAATGGAACACTACTCACAAGCAGGGATGGTGACAACTGCTATTGCGAATAACGCAAAAGAGTTGCAAGTTGCCGTTCAGGGAGCAGACTTAACATTAAAGTCCAAAGCCTGGAACGATAAAAAAGTGGATGCGCACCATGCGATTATCCCTACACCGAAGCAAGCTAATGTGAATGCGCTTTCCGGCAATGAGATGAAAGTGTATCAATTGATTGCGCGCCAGTACCTCATGCAGTTCTATCCGGCGGCGGTTTACGCAGAAGCGAAATTGGTTTTCGATATCGCTGGTGGTACGTTTGTCGCGAAAGGTCGTCAGTTAGTTTCGCCGGGTTGGAAAGCGCTAATGGGCAAAACTGACAAGGAAGATGAAGGTATTGATGCCGTGCCACCGCTACCCGAAGGCACCGTGTTAACTTGTCGTGAAGGGGAAATAAAAGACCGAAAAACCGAGCCACCAAAGCATTTTACCGAGGCATCGTTGTTGCAAGCGATGACCGGGATCGCCCGTTACGTTGCGGATAAAGAACTGAAAAAAATCCTTCGTGACACTGATGGGCTAGGCACGGAAGCGACTCGCGCTGGTATTTTGGACACGCTGTTCAAACGCCAACTGCTTACGCGTCAAGGTAAGTCAATTCTCAGTTCTCCTGCGGGAAGAGGTCTCATTCATGCCTTGCCAGAAGATTCAACATACCCTGATATGACGGCTCATTGGGAGCACCAGTTACAAGGTATGGCAGAGAGAAATCAAGCATATCAGCCGTTCATGCAAGCACTGGAACAACGCATTGATAGCTTGATGGCACAAGTAAAAGCAGGGCCTATCCCTGATTCATTACGTCATCTACCCAAGGTGGAACGTCCTGCGTTTAAACGTAAAAAGCGCAGTTATTCAAAGAACGGTGGCGCGACTAAATCTCGTGCAACCAAAGGTAAGCAGGCATAGGACAAGCGCGGCGTAATTAAACTCCGCGCATGCTTGAAAATAGATTACTCGAACAGATCACCGTGGTTTTGGATCGCGCCTCTTACTTCACCTTGAGTTAACACGCGTTTGTCCAGTACCTCTTTCACCTGGTTGCCCAAGTCAACTAATGTATCTCGATTCGCTTGAGTTTGGCGTTTACCAGCACTTCTCAAGCAGTAATTTAGTTCGTGCTCTTCGCTAAAATTAACCAAATCCCTATCTGCTGCCATCGTGCTTTCTCCTTATTTGTTCTACTTTTTCCTAAGTCTGGATTGGATGTAGATAAATTCAAGTTAGATTGCGCGAATTATGCTGGTGGATCACTGATGAACATTATGTTTGCCAACCAAGTCACGATTATGAAGCCTGGCTTTGATGGTATTTGGTTTAGTGATGGTTGTGTCTTAATGCTGCTACCAAGGTAACTCAGTACCATCGTAGTTAATAAATCGACCTGAAAGCTGCGGTGTGCTCAGTTCTATCACGTTCGCTAGGCCTAGCGCGGAGGTTTGCGTATCTATCAAAGCATTTGGCCCGCCCATCGCCGTTTTTACCCAACCAGGGTGAAGCGCTAAAACGGTAAATCCTTCAGGTGTTAAATCATTACTCAAGCTTTTCACAACCGAGTTAAGCGCCGCTTTCGATGAGCGATAAATATAGCCGCCGCCGGACGTATTTTCGGTCATACTGCCGACTTTTGATGAGATACAAGCAATCTTTTTCATCTTGCCTTGTTGTAAGCGAGGGTAACAGTACTCAACCAGTTTTAACGGAGCAATGGTGTTTACTTCGAAGACTTTACGCCATGCTTCTACGTCAGTGTTTCCAAAGCCATATCCCTTGGGGCCGTAATATCCTGCATTATTGATGAGTAAGTCGATGGCAGGGAGTTTATCGGCAAGCTTAGCGACTTGTTCGTAGTGAGTGACATCCAGTTCGTGCAAAACCAGATTGCTGAATTGTGAGGCTAGAGTTTGTAGTTCTGAACTGTTCTCTAAGGAACGGCTAGTAGCATGTACTTGGTGGCCTTGCTTCAGGTACAGCTCAGTTAAGCTAAGGCCAATGCCGCGATTTGCTCCGGTAATAAAGACGGTTTGACTCATACAAACACCTATGTTTTTTTGATTTCAGTTGAAAGTCATTGTGTTAGCTAAGCACCATAAAATCAACCAACCACCACGCACCAACAACAAGAGATGAAAATAGGGACAGAGCACAAAGAGAGCCAAACAGTGCGCCGAGAATAGCAAAGAAAGTAGAATTCATATGTATATTAAATTTAATTGATATTGAAAATCATTATCAATTAAATTGCATTTTATTCAACCCTTGAAGTTGATACTATTTCGTTACCATTGTTATTAAGAATTTCTCATGCTGCCATTTATCTACCACCCGATTTATTCTCAACTTGAGTTGCCAGAGGGGCATCGTTACCCAATTATGAAATACCAGTACCTCTATGAATCGGTATTGGTGCATATAGAGAAAGATAACTGGAAAGAGCACGCGCAGTTTTTCCAGCCCGAAGCATTAACTGTTGGGGAAGTAAAACGTGTTCATGACGAGGAATACGTCGAGTTACTTGTTAGTGGAAACATGCCAGCTGCGAAGATGCGCCGAATAGGTTTTCCTTGGAGTGAGTCTCTCATTACCAGAACGCTAACTTCAGCAGCGGGCACGGCTCTGACCGCAAAAAAGGCACTTGAGTACGGTGTGGCCATTCATTTGAGTGGTGGGTATCACCACGCACACAAAGAGTTTGGCAGTGGTTTTTGTTTATTTAATGACTTAGTGATCGCGGCCAGGCAAGCGCTCGAAGTCGAGCATGTCGATAAAGTATTGATCATTGATAGTGATGTTCACCATGGGGATGGAACAGCAACTTTATGTGACGATGAGCCAGATATCATCACGCTTTCTTTCCACTGTGATAAAAACTTCCCAGCGAGGAAGCCTCAGTCTGACCTCGATGTGCCTTTGGTGCGAGGAACAGGTGATGAGGATTTTTTAATGGCGTTTAAAGAAGTGGTCGATATGGCACTTAATCTTCATCGCCCTGATTTGGTTATCTACGATGCTGGTGTCGATATACATCAAGACGATGAGCTTGGATATTTTGATGTGTCGACGCAAGGGATTTTAGAACGTGATAGATTTTTAATGCAAACAGTGAAATCTCGAGGTATCCCTGTCGCAGCTGTCGTTGGAGGTGGATATCGAACGAATCATGCTGACCTCGTCCCAATCCATTTGCAGCTTATCAATGCCGCTAAAGAAGTCTTTATTGATGAGTAGATACAACTAGACGTATATATCAAATTGATTCAACACTGGAACGAACGAAAAGGGCATTAATTTTTTGTGGGTTCTTTCTGAGTGTGGCGGAGTGCTTAGTTGCGTTCGAGAAGTGATAAGTGATTTGTACGAATCTTTTTAAGTCTGGAGATGCGAAAAAGCCCGCTAATTTCTTAGCGGGCTTTTTCTAAAAGTGGCGGAGAGATAGGGATTTGAACCCTAGATACGCTATTAACGTATGCCGGTTTTCAAGACCGGTGCTTTCAACCACTCAGCCATCTCTCCGTTGTTGAGGCGCATAATATAAGGCTTTGAAAATGTTGTAAACCCCTAGTTGAACTGATTGGATGTTTACTGCGCAAATTTGTGGTTTGTGTTGTTTAAATAAACAAAAACTCCCCAAAAAGGGGAGTTTGAATAGTATATGGATTGCT
Source organism: Vibrio sp. YT-16 (assembly GCF_033337405.1). Classification (NCBI taxonomy): domain Bacteria; kingdom Pseudomonadati; phylum Pseudomonadota; class Gammaproteobacteria; order Vibrionales; family Vibrionaceae; genus Vibrio; species Vibrio sp. YT-16. Next base: position 287,724 of record NZ_JAWOQQ010000001.1, on the reverse strand, counting down.
AGGTACTAATCGTTTTTAGAATAAAAACGCTGTAACTCAGTTAAACCTTGCATCAAAACTGGCAACTTCGGTGCATCATCTCGAAGTCGTTTGTAGTTTTTGTCATACAGCTTGTAGTTGCCAAACTTATCGATCACTGTGGTTTGTGAGCTAGTAATTAAGGCAAGCTCGCGAGTATCGCCCGCCAAGATCCAGCGACGACGACTTTCATCGAATAGGTTGCGACCACTACTGTAATCATATGGGTTGGAAGATACGCCGAGCATATCTTGCAACAGTGTAACCGAGAGGTCCAAGTGACTTGTGCTGTGATTAAATTCGCCAGCTAGCATTCCAGGCCAATGGATCACCATCGGAACTTGTAATTGATAACGGCTGTAGTTGCTGTTTGCTCCCCAGCTGTTCGTATTGGTTTCGTTAAATTCACTACCGTGATTAGAAGTGATGATTACGATGGTGTTTGTCAGTTGTCCCGTCGTTTCTAGTTCATCAATAATACCGGCGATAGTTCTATCCGCCGACTTCACTGCATATTCATAAGCTTTTTTGAATCGCTCACTTGCGGGCATTTCTTCGTCATTATTTGAAGGAATCGATTCAAAATTATCAACGGTGGTGACTTCGATGTAACTAAACCATGGCTGACTTGCTTTCTCTGCTAACCATGTATTCCAGTTTGCGATAGATTGTTTATCGGTATGAGCTTGCGTGCCATCTAGGTCTTCCGCTAAGTTCAAGTCGCGGAAAATAATTTCTGAGTAGAGATCATCTTCAAACCCACTGCCACTGAATAAACCAAAGTTGTAGCCCTGATCTTTCAGTACATCGAGCAATACTGGGGAAGCACCTTGCGCCTTGATGCTTGATGCATAACTGGTCGGTAAGCCATAGAACAAACCAAAGGCCCCGTATGTATCATTACTTGAGCTGTAATGATTACGGAAGTTCTGATTGTTTTCAGCAAACTCATAGAGGTTAGGCATCTCTTCTTGGTTCAGCGCATCCGCTCGTAAATTGTTTATGCTTATCATCAACACATTGAGCTTATTAACTCGGCGGTTAAACTCAAGCTTTTCAAGAGGGTAGTTGACTAACTCTACGTTGCCTTCGTTTTCTGCTAAACGTTTTAGGTATTCCTCACGGTCAAGTAGACCATGTTTTTCCATAAAACTCTTCGCTGTCATCGGGTAAGACAACGGGAAGTTTGAACGCTGGCTAGTAATTGGGTTGTAAAAATACGCATCTGCCCAAATGTAAACCAAATGGCTGGTCATAAAGCTGAGGAAAAAGACGGCCGCGAGAGGGCGTCCTACGTGCTTATGAGATAGTTTGCGCTGTTTTCGCCATACCCATTCGGATAGTGCGAGTTGAATAAGGAAGATCAGCGGCATCACAACAAATAAATGTTGTAGGTCAGTGCTGAGTGCACTTTTGTCTTCGCTGAATAGTAACTCCCAGACAACGGGAGTTAAGTGCAAATTGATCGACTGATACGCTTGGGTATCAATTAATAATATGGTTTGCCCAACGGTTGCGAAAATCACTGCCACCAAACGGAACAATTTCCGCGATGGCAGGATAAACGTCAACGGGAATAGAACAAGCAAGTAAAGTGCGAAAACTAGAAAGCCAAAGTGACCAACCCAAGAAACCGCCAGATAAAACTGACCAAGTAACGTCTCGGGCCAAGGAGACTGAACAATGTAGCGTGTGCCTATCAACATCGATGCAACGATATTGAAGAATGCAAACCAGTGACCCCAACCAACTAGTCGAGATACACGTTCGCCGTATGAGTTTCCGCTGTCTACCATGTATGTGTTCTATTGTCCGTGATTAGTGTGTTTTTGGTGTTTCTAAAGAAGACATCAGCGCCTGAGCAAATTTTTCAGCAATCGCTTTGCGTTGTGAAGCAGCAACACGTTGATTTAAGACATTGGTTGCGATATTTCCGGCAATCATTAGCGTCAACTCAGGAGAAGCAGCATGTTTTTCAAGAACTGTTGCTACTTCAGCAAGAATTTTTTCTACTTGCTCGTCAGTATATTTAGATGTAATCGGCATAAAGACTCTAATAATGATAGTAAAAGCGGCTTATGATAACCTACAATGCCCATCAACTAAAACCTTGTAGCAAGATAAAATCACTATGAGTCTTCATCTTTCAAACGTTATTCTGCATCAACTGTGCAAAAACGATCAGGACGAGCTGGTTGTAAACTTTCGTCCGGCATCATTAGAGAACGATGCATCTACAGAAAACTTAGTCGCTGAGCTTCACCGAGTATTCCATTCTAAAGCTGGTAAAGGTTTTGGCGCTTTCCAGTCAGACAGCGAATTTCAATTTTGGCTTCAAGAAATGCGCAAAGGAGAGCGAGATTTTTACGACTTCTCACAAATTAGTGCAAATCGCTTGAAAGAAGAGTTGATTAAGTACCCATTTGCGGATGAAGGTATCTTGGTTTTCGCTGAGTATCAGAGTTTAGCAACGGACTACTTGTTCATCGGTATCTTACCAATGAATCAAAGTTTAAAAGTGACCGAAGGTTTGGACATCAGTGCGACAGATTACTTAGATATCACCAAAATGGATATTGCCGCACGCATCGACCTGTCGAGCTACGAGACCGACAAGGAATCCAATCGTTATCTGCAATACATTAAAGGACGCGTTGGCCGTAAAGTGGCGGACTTCTTCCTAGATTTTCTGCAAGCGGATATTGGCTTAGATACTAAACAACAAAACTTAGTGTTGATGCAGGCGGTGGATGATTTTTGTGCTGACTCGAAGCTAGAAAAGCAAGAAGTGAACGAGTACAAGAAACAAGTTTACGACTACTGCAATGAGCAAATTAAATCCGGTGATGAAGTTCAAATCTCAGAACTTTCCGGAGAGCTTCCTCAAAGCCAAGATGGCACGAGCTTTATGGATTTCACCAAAGAGCAAGGGTACGAACTTGAAGAGTCTTTCCCAGGTGATCGTGCGACGGTTCGCAAACTGACTAAATTTGTTGGAGCTGGTGGTGGTTTGAATATTAGCTTCGATAGTCTCTTACTTGGCGAGCGTATTTTTTATGATCCAGAGACGGATACCTTAACGATTAAAGGGACGCCTCCAAATCTAAAAGATCAGTTAAGTCGCAATTAAAATCATATCGTAAAATAAAGAGAGCAAACGGCTCTCTTTTTTTATGTGAATAAGAAACATCCATAGTATATGCTTGTAATTAATGGAGATATGCGAGGGGCAAGTGTTGCTGAAGCTAAAAGAAGGAATACGGCGGTTTGTTTGGTTCTGGTTCGTTTTGTGGTGTGTTTTAGCACTTGGCATTTGGCTGCAAGCCAAACAAACGATTCAAACGATTTCGACTGTAAATGAGTTAGGAAGTAAAGTTGAAGAAGTCAGGCACTTTTTTAACTTCGATCTGCCTTACCGTGTTAAACACGTCGACCAAATTTCACTGAAACTTCAGTTGGCTTATGCAGTTCGCTTACAGCTTGAAAGTGAGTTTTCTGAAGGGAAAATCACACCAGACATCACTCAATTGCTTTATACGACCGACCGATTTTTAGAAAGTGCTCGAGCTTTTGTAAGAAGTGACAGTGAATTGGTTTCGTTAGCTGAACAGTTACGAAGCAGCCGTGCTCGAACAGAAAACTCTGAGCAAATTCAGGCAATGTACTATCGCTTAGGTGCGCTTGTTTTTGAGTCTGTCTTTAGTGACTCTGCAACGAATAGCGATACTTACCGTGACTTAGACCGACTTTTTATTGAATCAGAGGCACTCTCTCCCGAAGAGCGAAGTGCTCTTCAGCGCCAGCTTGCTCAAACCTCAAGCGCACTATCTGCTCAGGCACAGGGCAGTTATTTATCTAATCAACTGCTTAATCCAGATTTCCCGAACCAGTTAACTTCGATAAATGATAAGTTGGAACAGAAGCTAATGACTTTTATTGTTTGGCTGTCTGTAATCAGTGGTTTGCTCCTTTTCCTCATTTCATTGGGAGCCTTCTCCCCAAAAACGATTCAACCGATACCACTACCCAGAACCGATGATAAAAAGTCAGAGCAAGTTGGCGATGATGAAAATGGAGCTAACACTGTTCCCTCAGCTCAGTCAGAAAATTTTCAAAACGTCCAAATGAACGAAAAAAGTTGTAATGAGGTGAATTCATCACAAGTGGAAGTAGTGGAACGTGAGCCGTACATAGATATCAATAAAATGTTAGATTCTCTGTCTGGTGACGAGGGCGCTGTGCGGATGTTACTGGAGGTCTTTATTCAGGACCACTCTGGCGATGGCACTAAAATGTATCAGCTGTTAGAAGAGGATAAAGAGCAAGCGCAAAGAGCCGCACACAGTCTTAAAGGGGTCTCAGGGAGTTTAGGTGCAATGCCATTGCACTGTATTTCGGGTGATATTGAACTGTTGATTAAACAAGGGCAAAAAGTGCCGGAAGAGAAGTTGGCATGTTTAGATGATGTCCTAAAACAAACCATACTTTTTGCTAATAATGTTCTCAATAGTGAAAAGATAACAGAAGCGCTAACAGATTGATATTGCTCTGACTTAATGTCATAAGAGTTGAGGTAATAAAGGCTCGAACTATATGACTTAGTTCGCTTTATTCCTGTTCTATACAATTTGTTAAAGGTGTTTTCATGTCCGTTCGCCGAATGTCTTCAATGATGTTGATAGGGCTGGTTATGATGCTTTCAGGGTGCTCCCTGCTCGAAGTCAAGATCGAGAGTCAAACCGTCCCTCTTACCAAACAAGAGCTCAATATGCGTCTTTTGACTCGTGAGTATGCGCAGCAGTTTTTTGCTCAGGTTGAGCAAGCAGCAGACGCACTACACGAACAATATGAGCCTCATGATGAAGTTCATCAATCTTATATTTTACTTTGGAAGATAAATGCTGAAGAAGGCATCCAAGCTTCTGCATACCAAGTGTCCCCAATGGCTGCACTGATTGATACATGGACTTTCACGCTACAAATGGAACAGTTTTTTACTACCGCTTCTGGTAATGAGCTCTTTGCGTCCGATGAGGCCAAGTTAGTTTCCGTTTATTTAGCGAAAGAGGTAGATAAACTGGCTCAATCTTTATTGAAGAAAGAAGCATACATCAAGACACAAACGTTTGTTGCAGAGTTCGCCAAGCAGCATCCCTTCGCTGATTTAAGCATGATTAGGACTCCGGCTTACCGTAGGTGGTTAGATGCAAACCAAATTAGCGAAGAGGAAGCCGTTACAACGCTAGGCACGATGCCAGAAGCACTCGGGGATATCTCTGATCGTCTAGGTCTGGTATCAGAACAGACACCAAAAATTATGACGTGGAAAGCGCAGTTGTTGGCCTTGAATAGCTTTGCCAGTATCGAAAAAGTCAATGCGGCGCTCAATAGTTTGCAAGTTACCGCTGATTCGGTGAGGGATTTTATCGATAACAACCCTGAGTACATGCGTTATTTGGCAGAGCAAATGGCGCTGGAGTTACAACCTTTGGTTGACGATATCGATCAAAGGACGGAGGCGCGTTTATCTCAGTTGGGTGAAGAACGCCAAGCTATAGAGCTGATGGTTGCCAGAGAGCGCCAAGAAATCGCACAGATCATTACCCATGAGCGCGAGAAGTTTGCTCAAGATATGGATCGAGTGTCGCAAGAGGTTGTGAATCTCGCAATGACTAAGCTGATTGAACTTGTCAAAAGTACCATCATCTACTTTATTCTGTTCATTGCCGTTATATTCTTTGCACCGCTTGGCTTGGGCTATTGGTTTGGGAAGCGTGCAGCCGTGAAAACGCCAGTCAAACAAAGCTAACGATTTGTTTTGGAAATAAAAAAAGAGCGCTTTAAAGCGCTCTTTTTTAGTATTGAATTCGAAAGGGAGGTTCTTCCTATCTCTGCGAAGTTAAGCGGTTTGCTGCTTTAATTCGCCTTCAGCTTCTTCAACTGCTTCTGCTGTTGGTTCGCACTTATCAACAAACCAACCCATGTAAGAAGTGAAGATCGTTACGATGATACATACAAAACTCAGCCACATGAACGGGGCATAAGACAGTGTAGCAACACCCAAAATACTGGCCATGTAGATACCGTTGTCACTCCAAGGGACCATACCTGAGGTTAGCGTGCCGCCAAATTCTGCGTTACGAGACAAATTCTTACGTTTGTAGCCTAGACGGTCATAGTTCTTCGCACAGATTTTTGGGGTCAGGATAAGTGAAACGTACATCGCTGAACCAAATACGTTGCCCATAAAGGCCGTACCAATTGTGCTTGTTGCCAATGAACCTGCACTTTGAACGCGTTTTTCAAACAGCTTCGCGATAGTCTCTAGCACGCCTACTTTATCTAGTAGACCACCAAAACCAAGGCCGAATACGATAACCGCTACCGACCCAAGCATTGAAGACATGCCGCCACGGTTAAGGATTGAGTCAATGAAATCTACGCCAGATGAGATTGCAAACGGAGCCCAAGCCGTGTTGAACGCGGTTAGGAAATCGACATCTTGGATCATCACTGCCCAAATAATACCTAGCAGAGAACCAAAACTGATCACTGGGAATGAAGGCATACGCATCGCTAGAAGTGACAATACGATGATCACAGGAACAAATGAGTAAGGGGTGATGTAGAACTGCTGTTCCATCGCTTTAATGACAGAGTCTACCTGGCTCATGTCAACTTGACCTGCGTAGTGGAAGCCAAATGCAGTAAACATAATGCCTGTAATAATGTAGCTAATGAGTGCTATCGGCAACATGCCTTTGATATGTTCCATCACTTCAACGTTAGACATAGATGAAGCAAGGATTACTGAATCCGATAGAGGCGACATTTTGTCACCAAAGTAACAGCCTGAAAGTACGGCACCTGCAGTGATTGGCGCAGGAACACCAAGACCTTGACCGATACCCATCATTGCAATACCTGCCGTGCCAGCCGCACCCCAAGACGTGCCAGTCGCTAGCGCAGTCAATGAACAGATGATCATGGTCGCGAGCAAAAAGATGGAAGGGTGGATTGCTTTAAGGCCGTAGTAAATAATGGTTGGAACAATACCACCAGAGATCCAAGTACCTACAAGCGCGCCAACGGCCAAAAGGATTAAAACGGCTCCAAGTCCATTGGAAATGCCATTTAGTGCTGCTTTTTCCAGATCTTTATACTGATGGCCAAGCTTTATGCCCAATATCATGACAATGAACCAACCGATGTATAGCGCTAGCTGAATCGGTAGGTCTAGCTTGGCTGTGAACGAAAATGCCAGCAGGAGAAATAAACCGAGCGAGATAAATACCTGTATCAAGCTTGGTAGGCGTGGTGTAACTTGCTTCATATGTGCCTCTGTCAATCTTGGAGCAATAGAGGAAGGCGCTCCTTGTTGTAATCGCGCATAACATACATTAACAAAAATTATATTTCGAACATTTGGTGTTTTATCTTGATGTTCGTCGGTAAAAACGTTTGCTTGTGAAATTAACTGTTAGTTTGTTTTGACTTTTTTGGTTTTAAATGTTGTGTAATGTGAAATTATTGTGCTTCATGTGTTATTTTCTCATTGAGTGGTAAGACCAATTAGGGGGCTAAAGTGCTTTCCCTACTTGAAAAATGGTTAAAACCGCAAACCAAACACTAAAAAATCTCGTGTCACCCGGTTTTTCAGAGGAAAAGGTTAAAAAACGCGCTTATTTACAAAATAGGGGTTGAGATTTTGCTGTGAAAAATTAACTATGGGGTAGGTTTTTTAATACATGGAGAGTTAATACGATGAGAGTTGGTTTAGTTGGTTGGCGCGGTATGGTTGGTTCAGTCCTTATGCAGCGTATGGTTGAAGAGAAAGACTTCGACCTAATCGAACCAGTATTCTACAGTACTTCTCAAGTTGGTATTCCTGCTCCTAACTTAGGAAAAGACGCAGGCTTACTGCAAGACGCGTATGATATTGAAAGCTTAAAACAGCTTGATGCGGTAATCACCTGTCAAGGTGGTAGCTACACAGAAAAAGTTTTCCCTGCACTTCGTCAGGCTGGTTGGAAAGGCTACTGGATTGACGCGGCCTCTACGCTACGTATGGCTGAAGATTCGATCATCACACTTGATCCAGTGAACTTAAAGCAAATCCAACAAGGCATCCACGGTGGCACGAACACATTTGTCGGTGGTAACTGTACGGTTAGTTTAATGCTAATGGGGCTAGGTGGTCTATTTGAGAAAGGCCTTGTTGAGTGGACAAGCGCAATGACTTACCAAGCCGCATCTGGTGCTGGTGCGCAAAATATGCGTGAATTGATCTCGCAAATGGGCGTTATCAATGACTCTGTGAGCTCTGAACTTGCAAACCCATCAAGCTCTATCCTAGATATTGATAAGAAAGTTGCGGATACAATGCGCAGCGGCTCTTTCCCTACCGATAAATTCGGTGTGCCACTAGCTGGTTCGTTGATCCCATGGATCGATGTGAAGCGCGATAATGGTCAGAGTAAAGAAGAGTGGAAAGCGGGCGCCGAGGCGAATAAAATTTTGGGTTCTCAAAGTTCACCTGTCCCAATTGACGGTACTTGTGTGCGTATTGGCGCGATGCGTTGTCACTCTCAAGCACTTACTATCAAGCTTAAACAAAATGTACCAATGGACGAAATCGAAGAAATCATCGCCACTCATAACGATTGGGTGAAAGTGATTCCTAACGACCGTGACATCACTGCTCAAGAGCTAACACCGGCAAAAGTTACGGGCACAATGTCTGTACCAGTGGGTCGTCTACGTAAGATGGCAATGGGTGATGATTTCCTAAATGCTTTCACTGTTGGTGACCAACTGCTTTGGGGTGCTGCGGAGCCATTGCGTCGTACTCTGCGAATTATTCTGTCTGAGAAAGCATAATCACATCAATCCTTTATTTGATGACAAAATAAAAGAGCTCCGTAGGGAGCTCTTTTTTCATGCGTCGTCTTCCGTTCGAACGACTCTTTTGTCTGGATCGGCTAGTTCACTACCACAATGTTTACAGTAAATTGCGTCAGAGTCGTGCCCTGCGTGGGAACAGTTTGGGCATTTCACCAATACTTTGTGCGATTGCATCTCTTGGTGCAGTTCGGCAGTGAAAATACCTGTAGGTACCGCCAAAATGGAATAACCCAGTAACATGGTGAGTGATGCAAGCCCTTTACCCAGGTCTGTTTGAGGGACCAAGTCACCATACCCAACCGTTGTGATGGTCACGATCGCCCAATAAATACTTTTAGGAATGCTAGTAAATCCGTTTTCAGGTCCTTCAATGATAAAAATCAACGAGCCGAAAATCGTTACCATAATGGCGACGGAACTAAAGAAGATAAAAATCTTTCTGCGCGCCATAAGCAGTGAACGTAAGAGGATATTGGACTCTTGGAGGTATCGGACTAACTTGAGTATGCGGAATATTCGCATCACTCGCAGCGCCCTGATCACACCCATAAACGAAGCGGATGGGAAGAAGAGTGCTAAATAAGTGGGCAAAATCGCAAGTAAATCGACGACACCATAAAAACTCTTTGCGTAGGCGGCAGGTTTGGGGGAGCAATAAAGCCTTAGAAGGTATTCAATCGTGAATAGGCCAGTAAATGTGTATTCAATAAACTTCAGCTCTTTTTCCCACTCGGCACGAACGGAGGGTATCGAATCTAACACCAGTACGATTAACGAGCTGATGATCGCGATAATGAGAGCAATATCGAACGTTTTACCAGCTTTGGTATGAGTACCAAAAATGGTGACATATAGAGTATGTTTAAGAGAGTCAGTCGTCATGACAAAGCGATCCATTGTTGAATCGCTCTATCATACAATTTTATAGAAACTCAGGCTAATCCTGGAAATAAGTTGCGTAAGCCATTCGCAATGAACTCTATGCCAAGCGCGCCCAATATCAAACCCATGATACGAGTAATGACGTTGATTCCAGTTTGACCTAAAAATCGTACGATCAATGGGGCAGAGCGGAACAATAGCCATGAACAAAGGCAGAACAAACCAATCGTAATACTAATGCCCACGGTATCGAACATGCTTGGGTAGCGTGCACCATAAACAATAGTCGAACTGATTGCACCAGGCCCTGCCATTAAAGGCATTGCAAGAGGGACCACACCAATCTGTTCACGACTGACGTATTCCGTTTTCTCTTGTTTGTTCTGCTTATCTTCCCCCAGTTTACCGCTCATCATCGAGAATGCGATGCTAAGTAATAGCAACCCGCCAGCGACACGAAACGAATCCAGAGAAATACTGAACATGTCTAACAGTAACTGACCAGCAAAAAGCGAAATGATCAGGATGATCGCAACAGCCACATTTGCTGTTGTTGCCGTATTGCGCTTTTCGTCTGGTGTCATATGCCCGGTTAGTGACACAAACACAGGCATGATACCAACAGGGTTTACTGCGGCGACCAAACCGAGAAAAAACTGCAAGAAGATAGCAAGTTCAAAAGTTTGCATGTTGCGTACTCATCAAAGTTCACATTAGTGAAAAGGAGAAGGGGTAATTTGGGCGTAATGTAAGGCAAAAGTTAGGTTGTAAGAAATGAAAAAAACTAACGCATTCCCTGCCATTTAAGTGAGAAAAACTAATTCTTTAATAAACTGTATCTAATCTGGAAAGGAAATGTTACGTATAAAGTTGCTGATAAATTGCGCTGTTTTACATAAACGTTAACATTCGCACATTTTTGATAAAAACCAAGGTGGTTTGTAGAGAGATGTATTCGGTTCGATATACTCTCAGTAGCACAAAGAATTGGGCCTACATGTAATTTTGTTGGTCAAAAATGAAACTTTTTTACAGGTTGTTGTAGTTTCTTTTATTTATTTGTCCATTTGCTTCTTTTTTACTCAATAAAAAATGAAAGTTAATTTATTTGTTTATCAGTGATTTATGTCATTTTGGTGTGATGAGGCACCACTTTGGTAGTATTTAGGTGGTGAGAACTGATCCAAGTCAATTTTTTTCACACTATGAAATATTATACTCAGTCCTGAAAGCAATTTACTAAGACGTTTGTTTTCTAAGTGACTGATAAACAGTAAAAACGATAAGTAATAGCCTTAGTAAAAAGTTTTTAATATTTGTTAATTTTAGGAGATTCCCTATGCCTGTAACTAATATGGCTGAACTAGATGCAATGGTTGCTCGCGTTAAGAAAGCGCAAGAAGAGTTCGCTACTTACTCTCAAGAGCAAGTAGATAAAATCTTTCGTGCAGCATCGCTTGCAGCTAACCAGGCCCGTATCCCGCTAGCTCAACAAGCGGTAGAAGAATCTGGTATGGGTATTGTTGAAGATAAAGTAATCAAGAACCACTTCGCTTCTGAGTTTATCTACAACAAATACAAAGACGAACAAACGTGTGGCATCTTAGAAGAAGATGACAACCTAGGTACTATGACTATCGCTGAGCCTGTAGGCATCATCTGCGGTATCGTACCAACGACTAACCCAACTTCTACAGCGATCTTCAAATCTCTAATCTCTTTGAAGACTCGTAACGGTATCATCTTCTCACCACATCCACGTGCGAAAAACTCAACTAACGATGCAGCTAAACTCGTTCTAGATGCAGCAGTAGCAGCAGGCGCACCAAAAGACATCATCGGTTGGATCGACCAGCCTTCTGTTGAGCTTTCAAACGCTCTAATGAAACACGATGACATCGCGCTTATCCTTGCAACTGGTGGTCCAGGCATGGTTAAAGCAGCATACTCTTCTGGTAAGCCAGCAATCGGTGTAGGTGCAGGTAACGTGCCGGTTGTTATCGATGAAACAGCAGACATCAAACGTGCTGTTGCTTCTATCCTTATGTCTAAGACTTTCGACAACGGGGTAGTATGTGCTTCTGAGCAAGCTGCAATCGTAGTTGATGAAGTATACGACGAAGTGAAAGAGCGTTTTGCTTCTCACAAAGCGTATGTCCTAAGCAAAGCAGAAGCTGATAAAGTTCGTAAAGTTCTTCTTATCGATGGCGCGCTAAACGCGAAAATCGTAGGTCAGCCAGCAGCAGCAATCGCTGAAATGGCAGGCGTTAAAGTTCCAGCAGACACTAAAGTTCTTGTTGGTGAAGGTCTGGGTAAAGTATCTCACGATGACGCATTCGCTCACGAGAAGCTATCTCCAACTCTAGGTCTATTCCGTGCTGACAACTTCGAAGACGCGGTTGCTCAAGCGGTAACTATGGTTGAGATTGGTGGTATCGGCCACACATCTGGTCTTTACACTAACCAAGATACTAACGCTGATCGTATCCGTTACTTCGGTGACAAGATGAAGACAGCTCGTATCCTAATCAACATCCCGACTACTCACGGCGGTATCGGTGACTTGTACAACTTCAACGTTGCGCCATCTCTAACGCTAGGTTGTGGTTCTTGGGGTGGTAACTCTATCTCTGAGAACGTAGGTCCTAAACACCTAATCAACAAGAAAACTGTAGCGAAGCGAGCTGAAAACATGTTGTGGCATAAACTACCTAAGTCAATCTACTTCCGTCGTGGTAGCCTTCCAATCGCACTGGGCGACCTAGAAGGTAAGAAACGTGCATTCCTAGTAACTGACCGTTTCCTATTCAACAACGGTTACGCAGATGACGTAGTAAGCCTACTAAAAGCTCAAGGTATGGAAGTTCAAACATTCTTCGATGTTGAAGCTGACCCAACACTGTCTGTAGTAGAAAAAGGTGCGGCTCAAATGGCTAGCTACCAACCTGACGTTATCCTAGCGCTAGGCGGTGGTTCACCAATGGATGCAGCGAAAATCATGTGGGTAATGTACGAGCACCCAGAAACTCACTTTGAAGAACTAGCAATGCGCTTTATGGACATCCGTAAACGTATCTACAAGTTCCCTAAAATGGGTAAAAAAGCTGAGCTTGTATGTATCACTACAACTTCAGGTACTGGTTCAGAAGTTACTCCATTCGCGGTTGTTACTGACGACAAGACTGGTGCGAAATACCCACTAGCTGACTACGAAATCACGCCAAACATGGCAATCGTTGATGCGAACCTAGTAATGAACATGCCTAAGTCTCTAACAGCATTTGGTGGTTACGATGCCGTAACTCACGCTCTAGAAGCTTACGTTTCTGTTCTTGCTAACGAATACTCAGATGGCCAAGCTCTTCAAGCACTTAAGATGCTAAAAGAGTACCTACCATCAAGCTATGCGAACGGTGCAAATGACCCAATCGCTCGTGAGAAAGTACACAACGCAGCTACTATCGCTGGTGTTGCATTTGCGAACGCATTCCTAGGTGTTTGTCACTCAATGGCTCACAAACTGGGTGCTGAGTTCCACTTGCCACATGGCCTAGCTAACGCACTACTTATCTCTAACGTGGTACGTTACAACGCGAACGACAATCCAACTAAACAAACTGCGTTCTCTCAATACGACCGTCCACAAGCACGTCGTCGTTACGCTGAAGTTGCTGACCACCTAGGCCTAAGCCAAGAAGGTGACCGTACTGCTCAGAAGATTGAACGTCTACTAGCATGGTTGGATGAACTAAAAGTTAACCTAGACATCCCAATGTCTATCCAAGCGGCAGGTGTTGCTGAATCAGATTTCGTAGCGAAACTGGATGAGCTAGCGGTAGAAGCGTTCGATGACCAATGTACTGGTGCGAACCCACGTTACCCTCTAATCAGCGAACTTAAAGATGTGTTGATGGCTTCTTACTACGGTAAAGCATTTGTTGAAGGCGAAACTTTCGAAGGTACAACTGTTATCAAGAAGAAAGCAGACCAAGAAGCAGCAAAAGCAGCACCTAAAGCAAAGAAAGAAAAAGCTGACGCGTAATTAAAAAATCGAGTGAGCAAGGTTTTCGCTAGCACGAAACCTTAATCGGGAAAAGGTTAAAGCCCCAGTCAAATGACAGGGGCTTTTTTTATTTTGGTGCAGGAGTTACATCTGGCTTGGGAAAACAGAGTTGCTGTGTATGCTTACACTTCGGTCGCAACTACTCGGCCACTGAAGTATTCATTCGCGACGATGTATGCTGTGTTGCGGACTAGTTCGTCTTGGATCTCAGCCCAGTGCCTCTCGTTGAGCTCTTCTTTTGTATGATTTACCGAGGGAATAACGCCGCCCACTCGAATGTTGAATGGTGTGAGTTCTTTTGCCCAGCTGTGAGTAAAACCTGACACCAACGCCGCCATGCTTTCAACTCCCGTAAAGTCTTCATGGTTATCATGAGAAATGACGTTAACAATGACGCCTTTCTTGTTTCTGGCTCGAAAGCGCTCTGCTCCTACTTGGCCGTAGGTATAAAGGAAGCGTGCCGCAGACGACAAGTGATCAATGTAAGTACTCATTGGTTCTGGCGCCATTAAGCCAGGCATAGGGGAGCTGGTCCAGCAATTAACAATCACATCTGGTGTCGCACGTAGCTGTGATTCTATCTGGTCAAACAATAAGTTAATGGACGTTGTGTTATCACTACACACATTCATAGCATACACTTTGTCAGTGAAAGCGCTGATTTGCTCATAGCTCGCTCTCAAAGCGCTAGAATTTTGGTCACAAAGAATCAACGTTGCTCCAAGGTGAGCAAAGTGATTTGCACAGGTTCTTCCTATAACCGAACCTGCAGACGTGACGAGAATAATTGATTCTTTGATATCCATAGCACCTTCACTGTATCCATATGTGAAAAACAATACACCAGTGGTTTGTGCTAATAGCATGGTTGAAATTCGTTGGGTTCAGTGTGAAAGGCTTCAAACTAACGCTTTCGAGTGAGGACTATTGTGCGGTAATTTGTAAGATGTCACATTTCTGACGTGTAGGTATTGCAAGCTATTGGATAAAAAGCGGATCTCTATGCTTTAGCTTGAATTTGATGCTGACGTTGAGCCGTCACTAGCTGATTATATAGCCCAGCATCTGGGATCAGTTGTTTGTTGCGTTCGCCCAATCTGCGTCGCTCATGACCAGATAGGTTGTGATAAACCTCCTCTGGTAGGTTGAATGTGTCTTCAGGCAGGTAAGTCAGCGCATCTGGTTTTAGGTAATGGCTCAGCTTTGCGGAAGGCAATCCTGCATCGTGAAACTGTTTCGCTTGTTCAGCTGCGAGTTCATAGCTGCTGCTATCAGAACGAAGAGCTTGAGGTTGCGATAAACCCAATTGTTGGCGAAGAATACTGTCACTGGTGATGACTTCCTGGACCTCTTCAACTGGGACCACATCGCGAACATCATTAGAGAACATAGACAGAATCAGCGAGAAATCCGCACGACGACCTTCGTGTACGGCATGGTTAATACCATTACCGAACTGAAGTTCGTTGATAATTGCAGCTTTGTCTAACGTATGAATTTGCATGATGTTCCTCGCTCGATGCTCTTTTAACGGCGTGGATAAGAAGAACTTTAGTAAAAGAGGGAATTATTTAAAGGTGCTAGGGAAGGCGAAACAAAAAAGCCCGCTAAATAGCGAGCTTTTGAATAAGACTAAATTGAACTTAGGGGGAAGTATATTACTTCGCTAGGTTCTCAGCTACGAAGTCCCAGTTTACTAGAGCCCAGAAGCCGTTCATGTAATCAGGACGTACGTTGCGGTAATCGATGTAGTACGCGTGTTCCCATAGGTCAACAGTTAGAAGTGGTGTTGTACCTTCTTCTGTTAGAGGAGTAGCAGCGTTAGAAGTGTTAACGATCTCTAGAGAGCCATCAGCTTTCTTAACAAGCCAAGTCCATGAAGAACCGAAGTTGTTGATTGCTGAATCAGTAAACTTCGCTTTGAATTCTTCAAAAGAACCGAATGCTGCGTTGATTGCGTCTGCAACTGCGCCAGTTGGCTCGCCGCCCGCATTTGGAGCAAGACAGTGCCAGTAGAACGTGTGGTTCCAGATTTGCGCTGCGTTGTTGAATACGCCACCAGTAGAAGTCTTGATGATCTCTTCTAGAGTTTTGCCTTCGAACTCAGTACCAGGGATAAGACCGTTAAGCTTAACAACGTAAGTGTTGTGGTGCTTACCGTGGTGGTAGTCTAGAGTCTCTGCTGAGATGTGTGGTTCTAGTGCGTCTTTCGCGTAAGGAAGAGCTGGTAGTTCAAATGCCATTACTCGATTCTCCATTGATTTGAAAGGATGACCTTTCGATTGCTTCCAGTGTTTTTTTATAGCTATGTCGCCTTTAAGGCTGACTTGCTAAGTATTTTAGCAAGTTTTTACTTTATTAAAACCCCGATATGAAAATATTTTAAGAGGTTAGCAGTGGTGAAGTGCTGCATTGCTCGCCAATGAGCAACCTAAAATTAAGCCTTATTAATTATATGGTTTTTATTCTGTCGTTATTGAGTAGAATGTGGCAAATAAATAAAGTTCAAACCCATGAATGAGGAAGCGATGGAAACTATCGACAAAATCAAACAGCAGATCTCTGAAAACTCAATCCTGCTGTACATGAAAGGATCACCGAAACTACCTAGCTGTGGTTTCTCTTCTCAAGCGTCACAGGCACTAATGGCATGTGGTGAGAAGTTCGCTTACGTAGACATTCTGCAAAACCCAGATATCCGTGCTGAGTTACCAAAGTACGCGCAATGGCCAACTTTCCCTCAACTATGGGTTGAAGGTGAGCTTATCGGCGGTTGTGACATTATTCTAGAAATGTTCCAAAAAGGTGAACTGCAGCCTCTAATCAAAGAAGCAGCAGCGCGCGCTGAAGATCAAGCTGAGTAATTCGTAAATACTCACATTTAGCGATAGAATACGAAGGAGCCGTACTGGCTCCTTTTTCTTTTTAGGTTAGTGGAATGAACATAAAGCTTTACTACGTGCATGACCCAATGTGCAGTTGGTGTTGGGGTTACAAACCAACGCTGGATAAACTAAAACAGCAACTGCCAGGTGTGATTCAATTTGAGTATGTGGTTGGTGGTCTTGCGCCAGATACTAATTTACCGATGCCGCCCGAGATGCAACAAAAACTCGAAGGTATTTGGAAGCAGATTGAGCGCCAGTTAGGCACTAAGTTTAACTACGATTTCTGGAAGCTTTGTACGCCAGTTAGAAGCACTTACCAATCTTGTCGTGCGGTTATTGCAGCGGGCTTTCAAGACTCTTATGAGCAGATGCTAGAAGCGATTCAGCATGCGTATTACTTACGTGCGATGCCTCCTCATGAAGAAGCCACTCACTTGCAACTAGCGAGAGAAATTGGCTTGAATGTTCAGCAATTCAAGAATGACATGGATGGCTCTTTCTTAGAGGGTGTGTTCGAAGATCAATTGAGCCTTGCAAAGAGCCTAGGTGTGAACTCTTACCCTAGCTTGGTTCTTAAAATTAACGACGCTTATTTTCCGATTGCCATCGATTACCTGTCGACAGAACCAACCTTGAAGCTGATTCGTGAGCGTATTATTGACAATATGCCAGCGCAATAACCACAGTTATGAATAACAAAAAGCCGCTCATTGAGCGGCTTTTTCGTAACTAAATGTATATCCATCCAAACGATAGTATTAAAGCACCATTGCTGCAATCCAACCAAAGATGATTAGAGGGATATTGTAATGGATAAAGGTTGGAACGACTGTTTCCCAAATGTGCTCATGTTGACCGTCGGCATTTAGACCAGATGTAGGGCCTAATGTAGAGTCAGAAGCTGGAGAGCCTGCATCACCTAACGCAGCCGCAGTACCTACCAGTGCAATCGTTGCCATCGGCGAGAAGCCGAATGCTAGCGCAAGAGGCACATAGATAGTTGCAAGGATTGGAATCGTAGAGAACGATGAACCAATGCCCATTGTTACCAACAGACCAACGATCAGCATCAGTAGTGCAGCTAAAGGCTTATTGTCACCGATGCTGGTTGATAGCGATTGTACTAGTGTTTCAACACCGCCAGTTTGCTTCATTACTGCTGCAAAACCTGCCGCTGCAATCATGATGAAGCCAATCATTGCCATCATGTGTACACCTTTAGTGAACACGTCGTGCGTCTCTTTCCATGCAATAACGCCGCCGAAAGTAAACACCATAAAGCCAGCTAGAGCACCGATAATCATTGAACCCGTGTAAAGCTGAACACCCAATGCAGCGACAATACCAAGTGCCGCAACTAAGATGTGCTTTTTATTGATGACATGATCGGTTTCGTCAACGACAGTCAACTCAGTTTCTTTGTAGACACGCGGTTTACGATAGCTAACAAAGATAGCCAGTAATAGACCAAACAGCATTCCTGCACCTGGCAGTAACATGGCGGTTGGGACTTGGCTTGCAACCACGTTTTCCAAACCGTTGTCATGTAGGTTCTTTAATAGAATGTTGTTTAAGAAAATACCGCCGAAACCAACAGGTAAGATCATGTAAGGAGTGATCAAACCGAAGGTAAGAACACACGCGACCAAACGTCGGTCGAGTTTAAGTTTCGCAAATACGCCCAAAAGAGGTGGAATCAAAATTGGAATAAAGGCGATATGGACCGGAATTACGTTCTGAGACGACATCGTAACAAACACTAATGCCACCAACACGGCGTACTTTAAGCCAGTAGTGGAAGCGGAGTTTTCTTTGCCATTTAAGCGCTTGATAACACTTTTGGCCAGTAGATCCGTGATGCCTGATTTCGAGATGGCAACAGCGAAAGTACCTAACATGGCGTAGCTTAGCGCGATAGTTGCACCGCCACCTAGACCACTTTCAAATGCGGTAACCGTATCCCCAAGGCTCATGCCTGCGACTAGGCCGCCTACGATGGCACTAAACGTGAGGGCAACCACCACGTTTACGCGCATCAATGCTAACACGAGCATGACGCACACTGATATAACGACAGGATTCATACTTTTCCTAATATGTTGTGTTTACTTATTATTCTTCGTCGACAAGCGGCCAACCGCCGAGGGCCTTCCATTTGTTGACAATACCGCAGAATAATTCTGCTGTTTTTTGTGTATCGTAAAGCGCAGAGTGTGCTTCACGGTTATCAAATTCCATCCCGGCTGTTTTGCATGCTTTAGCGAGAACTGTTTGGCCATAAGCAAGGCCACTTAATGTAGCCGTATCAAAAGTAGCAAAGGGATGAAAAGGGACTCTTTTTAGTTTACAGCGTTCATTTGCTGCATTTACAAAACCCAAGTCGAATGCTGCGTTATGAGCAACCATAATTGCACGTGAGCAATCTGCGGCTTTTTGTTCTTTGCGAATAAGCTTATAAATTTCCTTTAGCGCCTCTTGCTCAGAAACAGCACCTCGAAGAGGGCTGAAAGGGTCACGAATACCATTGAATTCAAGCGCTTCTTTTTCTAAGTTAGCGCCTTCAAATGGTTCCACATGAAAATGAATGGTGGAGGCCGGATGCAACACGCCATGTTCGTCCATTTTCAACGTAACGGCACAGATTTCTAAAAGTGCATCAGTTTGAGCATTGAAACCAGCGGTCTCAACGTCTACTACCACAGGGAAATAACCACGAAAGCGTTTTTTCAAGGTTAGAGCTTCATTTTCTAGTGTCATGTTGGCTTATTTTTGTGTGACGAAGGCTGCATTATTGCAGATTATACCGATGAGAAAAACCGCAATTTAAGAGAAAACCGGAATTCTATTTTGCATCCAATCAATAAGTTTGTATTGCATATTATGTAGACGTTTATTCGCCATACTTTGCATCATGTAAACCGATAAAACATGAGTAAGTAAAACGCTAAGTGGCGGTTAAGGTGATTGGAACACGGTGGCTCACATTAATGGCAGTGTGACAGATATTCCGATATTGGCGAGATTTTTGCATGCCCGTTGAAGTGGTTTTATTGATGCAATTTGACGGCAACAGACTGCCGTTTAAGAGACAGTATTAGATGAAGAAATGGCTGATTACCAGTGGTGTTGTATTTTCGTTGTTTAGCACAAGCAGCTTCGCTTTGATGGGCAAACGTTATGCTGCAACTCCGCAGCAATCTCAATGGGAAATGGTGGTCAATACACCATTAGAATGTCAGCTTGTACACCCTATTCCAAGCTTTGGAGATGCGGTATTTTCATCTCGTGCAAATAAAAAAATCAATTTAGACTTTGAGTTAAAAATGCGTCGTCCGATGGGAGAAACACGTAACGTCAGTCTCATTTCTATGCCGCCACCTTGGCGGCCAGGTGAACACGCCGATCGAATTACAAACCTAAAGTTTTTTAAACAGTTTGATGGTTATGTCGGAGGGCAAACAGCATGGGGCATTTTGTCTGAGCTGGAAAAAGGCCGTTATCCGACTTTTAGTTACCAAGATTGGCAGAGCCGAGATCAGAGAATTGAAGTCGCATTGTCATCAGTACTGTTTCAAAACAAGTACAACGCGTTTAGCGACTGTATTTCCAACTTATTGAAATACAGTTTCGAGGACATTGCTTTTACGATTTTGCACTATGAAAGACAAGGTGATCAGTTAACCAAGGCTTCTAAAAAGCGTTTATCACAAATTGCAGATTATATCCGACATAATCAAGATATCGATCTCGTGCTGGTGGCGACGTACACAGATTCAACCGATGGTAAAAGTGCGAGTCAAAGTTTATCAGAGCGACGTGCAGAGTCACTTCGTGACTATTTTCAGTCTCTAGGGCTACCGGAAGATCGAATTCAAGTGCAAGGGTACGGCAAGCGTCGTCCTATTGCAGATAACGGTTCGCCAATAGGAAAAGACAAAAACCGCCGAGTCGTGATATCTCTAGGGCGAACCCAAGTGTGATGCATATAAAAACGCCGAAGCTGAAAGCTTCGGCATTTTTGATTTACTGACGTTGTTAATAATATTTTAGTGGTATTTTGCCAAGCACGTTTCGGTGATTCCTGCTGTATAATTTGAATGTTAGTTTAAGCGGAATTTGGCAATGACTTCGCAATTGGTGGCGGTATCGATTTTTTCAACCTGTTTGGCAATAGCCGGATTAGGGTGACGCTTCATAAAGTCTATCAACGCCTTAGTACAGCATCCTATCGAGTCGATAAAGCTTGCACACTCTTTATTTGGGCATTGTGGGATAAGTGTTAAGACCTTCTCAGAGGCCAGTTGAAGGTATTTGAGTTCATAGTCAGTATCTCCGGCCCAACGCCAGAACTGAGCTAAGTTATGACAAGAAATCACAGAAATTAATAATCGCTCGTCCGCCTCAATTTCCACACATTCGCTAATATCTTCACTCAGGCTTAGGGCTTGCTGGTAATGAAGAATGCTGCGAACAGGGTCATCTAGTTGAAGTGCCGTATCGGCTAGAAGTGTGTGTTTTTCCCATTCACTGATCATTATCGTAATCCCGCATATCGAAGTTGCGGATAAATCTAAACGATAACTATTATCAAGTAAAGGGTTTTGTTTATAAAAGGACAGGCAGATCGCAGACCTGCCTGTAATCGGAGTTCAACTTGCAGTACAAGTGATTATTAGAAGTGCCGCTTAGCCTTCAAGACCTGCTGAAGCTTGCTTGTTTTGAATAAGCTCAATCATATAACCATCTGGGTCTTTTACGAATGCAATGTGCGTGCTTCCGCCTTTTACTGGACCTGGCTCACGCGTCACATTACCGCCCGCCGCTTTGATAGCGTCGCAAGTTGTGTAGATATCATCAACACCAATGGCGATATGACCAAAAGCAGTACCTAGGTCATACTCAGTTTTACCCCAGTTGTAAGTCAGTTCGATCACTGCACCTTGGGATTCGTCACCATAACCAAGAAACGCTAGCGTGTATTCGTACTCTTTATTTTCGTTAGTACGAAGCAGCTGCATGCCCATAACTTCAGTGTAAAACTTGATGGATTTGTCTAGATCACCTACGCGAAGCATAGTGTGGAGAATTCGACCGTTTGACATTTTTTGCTCCTAGCTTTGATTTACAAATAGCTTTAGCTATCTGGGTATACTTTCTCTTTATATTCGCACAAATCTTCGATAATGCAGCTACCGCAGCGAGGCTTTCTTGCTACGCACGTATAACGACCATGAAGAATGAGCCAGTGGTGCACATCGAGTTTGAACTCTTTTGGCACAACTTTTAATAGCTTCTGCTCGACATCATCAACCGTTTTTCCCATCGCAAATTTAGTGCGATTCGACACGCGATAAATGTGCGTATCGACGGCAATAGTTGGCCAACCAAAAGCGGTGTTGAGCACGACGTTTGCGGTCTTGCGACCTACGCCTGGTAGCGCTTCTAACGCGGCACGATCTTCAGGAACTTCACCATTGTGTTTTTCCAACAAGATCTTACAAGTCTTGATTGTGTTTTCTGCCTTTGAGTTAAACAAACCGATGGTCTTTATGTATTCTTTTAAGCCATCGACTCCCAAATCGAGAATACTTTGTGGTGTATTAGCGACAGGGAAAAGCTTGTCGGTGGCTTTATTGACACTTACATCGGTTGCTTGCGCTGATAGTAATACCGCGATTAGCAGTTCAAAAGGGGAGCTCCAGTTAAGCTCAGTTTGAGGATTCGGATTGTTTTCTCGTAATCGCTCAAGAATTTCGATTCTTTTTATTTTGTTCATTGCTGACTTCCAATACCGTCTCTGCGGTTTATGAAAAAGGCTCCTATGACAGAGCCTTATCTTGTTATGCGTTGGTGACGCGAGCACGTTCTATGGTTGGTTTTTCTTCTTTAGGTTGACGTGCCTGGACTGAATTATCGATGACATTTTTAAGCGCTATCAACAGACCAACACCGATAAATGCACCGGGTGGAAGAAGCGCTAGCAGAAAGCTGTTGTCAAATTGGAAAACTTGAATGCGGAGAGCGGATGCCCAGTCTCCTAATAGCAGATCTGCCCCGTCGAATAGTGTGCCATTACCAATTAACTCACGCATGGCACCTAGCACGACCAAAACGCTTGTCATACCAAGCCCCATCCATAAACCGTCTAATGCAGCAGGCGCAACATCATTTTTTGAAGCATATGCTTCAGCTCGACCAATAATGATGCAGTTGGTTACAATCAGAGGAATAAAGATACCAAGAGATAGGTATAAACCATACGCATAGGCATTCATCAATAACTGAACACAGGTAACGAGAGAGGCAATGATCATCACGAACACAGGAATGCGGATCTCTTTTGGTACGTAATTACGAATAAGAGAAACCGTGACGTTGGAGCCGACCAGCACTAATAAGGTTGCAATACCAAGACCTAAGGCATTGGTTATCGTGGAAGAAACCGCTAGTAGTGGACACAGACCCAGCAGCTGTACGAGAGCAGGGTTATTGCTCCACATACCGTTTTTCATCAGCAATTTATTTTCACTCATTACTGCTCTCCTTCACAGCCCAAAGGCTGGCTAAGAATGTCTTCACGAGATTGGTTTACGTAGTTAACGGTATTTCGCACCACTTTTACGACGGCTCTAGGCGTGATCGTTGCACCAGTAAATTGATCGAAATCACCACCATCTTTACGAACTTTCCATGAGTTCCAGTTACTTTCCGTGACTTGTTTGCCCGTAAAGCTCAGGATCCAGTCGGTGACACGAAGATCTATTTTATCGCCCAGACCAGGGGTTTCTTGGTGGTTTAGGACGCGTGTCCCCAAAATATTGCCCTGATTATCAATCCCAGTAATCACTTTTATCTCACCATTGTAGCCATCTGGCGCGATGGATTCTATTGCGATTGCTGTCGGTTCACCATTCTTCGTGGCGAGGTAGGCTGGCATCGCACGCAATGTCCCCAGTTCTGGTGACGTGACCATAGTGCAGGCTTGCGTGAGTGCGTTGTCATGCATGTTTTCTGGAATGACTTGATTCAAAACAGAAAGCAATTGTTGTTGTTCTTGTATCTTGATTTGGTCTTTTGTTAGGTACTGAGTAAAGGCGACTAATCCGGTTGTTGCACAGGCAAAGATCGCAAGTGTCAGACCATTTTTTCTAATAGCGGTTAACATGTTTACCTCAGTGACCGTAAGTTCTAGGTTTGGTGTAGTAATCGATCAGTGGCACACACATATTTGCAAGTAACACTGCGAATGCAACACCATCAGGGAAGCCGCCCCAACTGCGAATGATAAAGACCAAAGCACCAATAAGCGCGCCAAAGATCAAACGTCCTTTAACGGTGGTAGACGCCGACACGGGATCGGTTGCAATAAAGAATGCGCCAAGCATGGTTGCACCTGATAACAAGTGGAAGATTGGCGACGCAGTTTCCCCTGGGGTCAGCAAGCTGAACACGAGGCTAAATAGCGTCAGGCTCGCTAGGAAGCCTACGGGGATATACCATTGGATGATACGTTTTTTGATCATCACTAAACCACCAAGTAAGTAGGCAAGATTTACCCATTGCCAACCAATGCCAGCTAATCCATCGAATATTGGCTGCGACAGTACTTCGCTTGGGGTTGCACCTGTATGAATGCCGGTCTTAAATGCATCAAGTGGCGTCGCCATTGTCACACCGTCAACCCCTGTTCGAACTTGCTGAAGCGATAAGCCGTCGTAATCATAGCCCGTAAAAATTAAAGAGAGTGTATCTGCAAAATTTACGTGATCAGGTATGAGTGACGTCGGGGCACTCCAACTCGTCATTTGCACTGGGAATGAGATTAACAAGACCACATAAGCGACCATGGCAGGATTGAATAAGTTTTGACCAAGGCCACCATATAGGTGTTTAGCAATTACGATCGCGAAAATAAGTCCGATCACCATAATCCACCACGGAGACCATGGTGGAATAGCAACGGCTAATAACCAAGCGGTAACGATCGCACTGTTATCACGTAGTGCTCGCATCGGCGAACGTTTACGGAAGACCATAACTAAGGCTTCAAGTGATACAGCGACTGCGATGGCAAAAATCAGCTGAATAAGCGTTCCCCAGCCAAAGAAGTAGGTTTGAGCTACTAAACCTGGAAGTGCGCAAAGTGCCACCCATTTCATTAAGTCTGGCGTACTACGACGACTGTGGGTATGCGGTGAGCTGGCAATAAAAAACGACACTACTCGTTCTCCTCAGTATTATTTTTATTAGCTTCTTGTTGCGCTTTGCGGGCCTTCGCGCGCGCAATTGCTGCGGCAACCGCGGCTTTTTTCGGATCCACTTCTGGTTCTTCAGAAGTTGCTTCTTCAACAGGCTCAGTTTGCGTTTCTTGCTTAGCTTTACGCGCTTTGGCACGTGCAATGGCAGCAGCCACGGCGGCTTTTTTCGGATCTTCGGTTTGCTCGGCAGGTGCTTCAGCTTCTTCCGCTTCAGTTGAGTCTGCTTGTTTCGCTTTACGAGCCTTCGCGCGCGCAATTGCTGCGGCAACCGCGGCTTTTTTCGGATCCACTTCTGGTTCTTCAGAAGTTGCGTCTTCAACAGGCTCAGTTTGCGTTTCTTGCTTCGCTTTACGTGCTTTGGCACGTGCAATGGCAGCTGCCACGGCGGCTTTTTTCGGATCGTCGGTTTGCTCGGCAGGTGCTTCAACTTCTTCCGCTTCAGTTGAGTCTGCTTGCTTCGCTTTGCGCGCTTTGGCACGTGCAATCGCAGCGGCAACTGCGGCTTTTTTCGGATCTTCGGTTTGCTCGGCAGGTGCTTCAGCTTCTTCCGCTTCAATTGAGTCTGCTTGCTTCGCTTTTCGTGCTTTGGCACGTTCAATGGCAGCAGCCACGGCGGCTTTTTTCGGAGCGTCGGTTTGCTCGGCAGGTGCGTCAGCTTCTTCCGCTTCAGTTGAGTCTGCTTGCTTCGCTTTTCTTGCTTTGGCACGTGCAATCGCAGCAGCCACGGCGGCTTTTTTCGGATCGTCGGTTTGCTCAGCAGGTGCGTCAGCTTCTTCCGCTTCAGTTGAGTCTGCTTGCTTCGCTTTACGTGCTTTGGCACGTGCAATGGCAGCAGCAACCGCGGCTTTCTTCGGATCGCCGTCTTGCTGTGCAGACGTTTCCGATTCTACAGATTCAGTTGAATCTTCTTGTTGTGCTTTTTTCGCTTTAGCTCGGGCGATGGCGGCCGCAACTGCCGATTTTTTATCATCAGCGTTATTGTCTGGCGTTTCGCCTTGTTCTTTTTGCGCTTTACGTTCGCGAGCAAGACGTTTGCGTTCTTCGCGCAGTTTTGCCATTTCTGAGTTATCAGGTTCACTAGAGCCTGCTTTAGCTGCTGCCGCTTGTTTCGCCTTCGCTTTGGCAATGGCTGCCGCTACGGCTGGTTTTACTGCTGGCTCTGCTTTTTCTGTGGTTTCTGTCTTTTGAGCTTTCACTCGTGCGATTGCTGCTGCTATCGCATCATCGCCGCCAGAAGACTTCATCTCTTTACGGCGCTGATCGGCAGCTTTCTTGAAGCGATTTTCACGTTCTGCTTTTTCGCGTTCCATACGCGCTTTCTTCTCTTCAAAACGCAGCTTCGCTCGCTCAGCAGCTTCCGCTTCTTGTGTTCTGGTGCGAATTTCCGCTTTTGCTTGGCGGTAATACTGTACGAGCGGAATTTCACTTGGACATACAAACGCACAAGCGCCGCACTCGATACAATCCTTTAAGTTTAATTCTTCGAGTTTGTCATACTCTTCAGCTTTTGCATGCCATTGCAGTTGTTGAGGCAGCAGCGAAGCAGGGCACGCTTCTGCACATTGGCTACAGCGAATACATTCCATCTCATACTGGTGCGGAGAGATCTCACGACGAGTCGGAGCAAGGATACAGTTTGCTGTCTTGGTAATCGGCACTTGGGAGTGAGGAAGGGTAAAGCCCATCATTGGCCCACCCATAATTAAACGCTGTAACTTCTTATCTGCTTTATAGCCAAACTCATCCAACAGTGCTTGTACTGGTGTCCCTAATAATGCCCAAACGTTGCGTGGTTGTTTGAAGGTTTTACCAGTGAGAGTCACGATGCGTTTTATCATCGGCTCACCGTCGATGACTGCGCGTTTTATAGCGTAAAGAGAACCAACATTCTGGACCAAAATACCAATATCTGCTGGAATCGCGCCACTTGGCACTTCTTTATTGGTTAAAATTTTGATCAGCTGTTTTTCACCGCCAGAAGGGTATTTAGTTGGGATAACGCGAATAACGATGTCTTTGTTTATAGCCGCAGCTTCTAGCGCTTTGATTGCTTCTGGTTTGTTGTCTTCAATGCCAATAATCGTGAGCTTTGGTGTCAGGATATGTTCGACAATTTCGATACCTTGAATAAGCTCTTCGGCATGTTCTTGCATGAGCTTGTCATCAGACGTGATGTATGGCTCGCACTCTGCTGCATTAACGATAAGAATCTCGGTACGAGCAAAACCTGATTGGATTTTTTTTGCAGTAGGGAAGCCTGCGCCACCCATACCAGAAATACCAGCGAGACGAATAATATCAATCAGTGCGTCAGGGGTTTCTTGTTGGTAATCTGCGACGGGGTTTCTTTCACACCATGCATCTTTCCCATCAGGCGTGATGACTGCGCACAACTCACTTAACCCAGAAGGGTGCGCGACAGTTCGTGGCTCAATCGCGGTGAGCGTACCTGATGTTGGAGCATGCACTGGAACCGTAAAGCCGGTCTCCGATTGCGTTAATGGCTGACCTTTTAATAAGTAGTCACCTTCGGCAACCAGTAGGTTACCCGCTTTACCAATGTGCTGTTTTAGCGGCAATACAATTTCTGACGGGATAGCCGCATGAGCGAGTTCAGTTTTGTTGGACTGCTTTTTATTTTCTGCCGGATGCACACCACCTGGGAAATCCCAAAGCGCGCCTGTACGAATTTGTTCAATCAAAGACAACATGTGAAACCTTACTTAATTGAATCTTTCACGTTCGCTGCATTGTCGGCAGCATCCGTAATGTTAAGTACCGGAATAGAGTGAAGTTGCCACTTCCAGCTTTCTGTGGTCGTTGCCACAGGAATCATTTCAATACAATCAGTCGGACATGGGGCAACACACAAGTCACAGCCCGTACATTCGTCTTTGATTACGGTATGGACCGCCTTTGTTCCGCCTACAATTGCATCCACCGGACACGCCTGAATACACTTAGTGCAGCCAATACACATGTCTTCATGAATAAACGCAACGGTTGGAATTTTGCTGTCGAGATCGTGCGCAGATTCTTCTGGCTCAACACCCATTAAGTCGGCGAGCTTTTCGATTGTTGCCTGACCACCAGGTGGACATTTGTTTATGTGGTCGCCATTTGCAATTGCTTCAGCATAAGGGCGGCAACCAGGGTAGCCACATTGACCGCATTGAGTTTGCGGTAAAATGGCGTCGATTTGATCCACAATAGGGTCCGCTTCAACTTTAAAGCGAATAGAAGCAAAACCAAGTATCGCGCCGAAAATCGCAGCCAGAACCGCTAACGCGATAATCGCAATTAAAATCGTACTCATCGCTTACTTCACCAAACCTGTAAAGCCCATAAAGGCGAGTGACATTAAACCTGCTGTAATCATTGCTATTGATGCACCTTTAAAAGGTACAGGAACGTCGGCGGCGGCTATGCGCTCTCGCATGGATGCAAAAAGTATCAACACCAATGAGAAACCAACAGCGGCGCCGAAGCCGTAGATGATCGATTCAATAAAGTTATGGTTTTCATTAATGTTAAGAAGTGCCACGCCCAATACTGCGCAGTTTGTTGTGATCAGCGGTAAGAAAATGCCAAGCAAGCGATAAAGCGTCGGGCTGGTTTTGTGCACAACCATTTCGGTGAACTGCACCACAACGGCTATCACCAAAATAAAACTCATGGTTCGAAGGTACTCAATACCCAGTGGACGAAGGATGTAGCTTTCCACTAAATACGCACACACTGACGCGAGCGTTAGCACAAAAGTTGTCGCTAAGCCCATACCTATTGCTGTTTCCAGTTTTTTGGACACGCCCATGAAAGGACATAGGCCCAAAAACTTCACCAGTACAAAGTTGTTCACCAGCACAGTGCCGACCAACAACAAAACATATTCGGTCATAGTTATTACGTTCTTAAAATCCGATCTTGATATTATCGTGTTTTGTGACACCAATAACAACCAGTGAACGATGTGGTTTTACATACACGATGGAAAAATAGTCGTCTATTTGATCTATTTTGATGAATCAATAAGAAATTGAATCGTTTGCTGAATGTATTGTTAGCGAGAGGATACTACCTATTAATTTTCATCTAATGTGTGATTTTAAAAAAAGCCCGCCTCTCCCAGGTAGAAAAGAGAGGCGGGCAATGCATATTTACAAGCTAATTATTTAAACTTTCTGAGTGCTTGATGGACTGTGTTTATATCTTATTCGTGAAGGTACGAGTGATGACGTCTTGCTGTTGCTCTGTCGTTAGAGAGTTAAAACGTACCGCATAACCAGACACTCGAATCGTCAACTGAGGGTATTTCTCTGGATGTTCAACCGCATCCAATAACATCTCTCGGTCTAGAACGTTGACGTTAAGGTGTTGACCACCTTCAATCGCAATGCCCTCGTTGCTTGCTTCGTGATGGAAGTAACCATCCATTAGCGCAGCTAGGTTCTTCTTCTGATTCAAGTCATCTTTACCCAATGCGTTAGGCACAATTGAGAAAGTGTAAGAAATACCATCTTTAGCGTAAGCGAACGGTAGTTTAGAAACCGATGCCAAAGACGCAACCGCCCCTTTTTCATCACGACCGTGCATTGGGTTTGCACCCGGTCCAAAAGGCATACCTGCGCGACGGCCATCTGGTGTATTACCCGTTTTTTTACCGTAAACCACGTTAGATGTGATTGTTAAAATCGATTGAGTTGGCACTGCTTCGCGGTAGGTGTGCATCTTCTGAATTTTCTTCATGAAGCGCTCAACCAGATCACAAGCGAGGTCATCAACACGGGCATCATTGTTACCAAATTTTGGATAATCACCTTCGATTTCAAAATCAACGGCGATGCCATCTTCATCACGAACAGGTTTCACGGTCGCGTATTTAATTGCCGCCAAAGAGTCAGCGACAACAGACAGACCTGCAATACCACACGCCATGGTGCGGTGCACGTCGCGATCCATCAATGCCATCAGTGATGCTTCGTAGCTGTAACGGTCATGTGAGTAATGGATGATGTTCAACGCTGTGACGTATTGCGTTGCTAGCCACTCCAACATATTGTCGAAACGAGGCATCAAAGCGTCAAAGTCGAGAATTTCATCTTGAACTTTGTCCACTACCGGACCCACTTGCGCTTTCGATTTTTCATCGATACCACCATTGATGGTGTAAAGCAGTGCTTTTGCAAGGTTGGCACGTGCACCAAAGAATTGCATGTGCTGACCAACAACCTGCGGGCTCACACAACAGGCAATCGCGTAGTCGTCATTGTCGAAATCAGGACGCATTAGATCGTCGTTTTCGTATTGAACCGAAGAGGTATCAATCGACACTTTTGCAGCATATTGTTTGAACGCTTCAGGCAATTGCTCTGACCAAAGAATCGTCATGTTTGGCTCAGGAGCAGGGCCCATAGTATGTAGCGTATGTAAGTATCGGAATGTCGTTTTAGATACTAGTGTACGGCCATCAACACCCATACCTGCCATGGCTTCGGTTGCCCAGATTGGGTCGCCAGAAAACAATGAATCGTATTCTGGTGTGCGTAGGAAGCGAACCATGCGTAGCTTCATGATGAAGTGGTCAATCATTTCTTGCGCTTGTGATTCATCAATCAAACCGTTTGCGATATCGCGCTCTAGATAGACGTCTAGGAAAGTCGAAGTACGGCCCAGTGACATTGCTGCGCCGTTTTGCGATTTAACCGCCGCTAGGTAGCCAAAGTAGGTAAATTGGATCGCTTCTTGTGCTGTTTTTGCAGGTAGCGACATATCAATGCCGTATTTCAGACCCATTTGACGAATGTCTTCAAGTGCTTGAACTTGATCGGCTATTTCTTCGCGAAGACGAAGTGTTTTCTCAAGATCGTTGCCTTGTTCTAAGAACGTTTGTGTTGAATTGTATTGTTCTTTTTTGTCTGCTTTTAAGAAGTCGATACCGTATAGGGCGAGACGGCGATAGTCACCAATGATACGACCACGGCCATAGGCATCAGGAAGACCCGTAATGATGCCGGATTTACGACACGCTAGGATTTCTTTGGTGTAAAGGTCGAAACACGCTTTGTTGTGAGTTTTACGGTATTCAGTGAAGATTTTTTCAACCGTTGGATCCAGCTCGCGGCCATAAACTTCGCAAGAGTTTTTGACCATGCGAATCCCGCCATTGGCGATGATTGCACGTTTTAGCGGTTGATCAGTTTGTAAGCCAACGATCTTTTCCAGATCTTTGTTGATGTAGCCTGCATCGTGGGAAGTGATTGTTGAGGGCAAGTCTGTGTCAAAATCAATAGGGGCGTGTGTGCGGCTTTCTTGTTTTATGCCTTCAAGCACTTGGTTCCATAATGCTGAAGTGGATTCGCTAACTTCAGCTAAGAAAGTCTCGTCTCCCTCATAGGGTGTATAGTTTTTTTGGATGAAGTCACGAGTGTTGACAGAGTTTTGCCATTCACCAGCAGTAAATCCAGCCCATGCATCTAGCATGTCAGTTGTCGGAATAGTCATAAGTAAATCCCTAAGTTATTGATAATTAGAATGGAGGCGACGAGTAGGACGGAACCATTCTTAACCTTTTTAATCGTATGGATTTATTTATTATGAGTAAAATGAATGCTTTTCATTTTTTTAATGATTAAATTGCATTAATAATAGATTCAACTATTTACGATTGTGTTTTGCTAGAAAAGAGACAGAATTAAATGTGTGGTGCTGTGAGAACACTATCTATAACAATGTTATGAGTTCTGTAATTTGAACTTATTTCGGTGTGATTTTATGACGCCTAGATTGGCTTAGATTTCATGGCGATTAAGATACAAAAAAAGCCGTGTCTTGCGACACGGCTTTTCTATAATCTGGCTCCTCCTGCTGGGCTCGAACCAGCGACCTGCGGATTAACAGTCCGTCGCTCTACCAACTGAGCTAAGGAGGAATTGCTTTGCTTGAAAGCGGGACGAATCTTACCGAGCACTCAAACTACTGTCAACAGTAAAAAAATACATTTTTAGCAAAAAATATTGATTTAAGGGCTTTACTTTTCTGTATGGCTTGCCAGTAAAGGCTCGAGGTTAGTTATCCACTAAATTTGTGGATAAGTATGTTGATGAGATCTGGGTAAAGAAAATTGATATGCAACTAAGTTTTTATTTAATGAATTTTTAGTCAGAGCTATGCGTAAAATAAGCAAATAAAACAGAGATTTATCGATGTTAATCAAAAGGCATTCAAAGTGGATAAAAATCAATCTTTTGGGGATAAGAAAGTTTTAAGCTAATTTTTGGGGAAAAGTTGTGGAAACTATAATGTGAAGAATGTGTGTAGCTCTTCAACTAGGGCGAAGTACTATATCAGAGTCACTTTTGTATGGCTATAGCATTCTAGACAAACAAGAAAATTTATTAACAATGATGGTTAAATTCTCGATAGACGTAGATTTCATTAGCTAAGGTGTATATATATACAGCCAAAGCGCAGTAAAATTGAGGAAGGGTATGAGTAAAGTCTATGAATTGGTCTCCGATTATCAGCCGTCGGGCGATCAACCAGGAGCGATCAATCAGTTGCTTGAGGGGCTCGATGCTGGGCTAGCACATCAAACCTTGTTGGGGGTCACAGGCTCAGGTAAAACCTTCACACTAGCGAATGTGATTGCTCAAGCCCAACGACCTGCAATATTACTTGCGCCAAACAAAACGCTTGCTGCTCAGTTATATGGTGAGATGAAGTCATTCTTTCCTAATAATGCGGTTGAGTATTTTGTTTCTTACTACGATTACTACCAACCTGAAGCGTACGTTCCGACCACGGATACCTTTATAGAGAAAGACGCTTCAGTTAACGCGCATATAGAACAAATGCGTTTGTCTGCTACAAAAGCACTACTAGAACGTAAAGATGCCATTATTGTTGCATCGGTATCGGCTATCTATGGCTTGGGTGATCCTGAATCGTATCTACAAATGATGCTGCACCTACGTCGCGGTGATGTGATTGACCAGCGCGATATGCTACGCCGTCTTGCAGAGCTGCAATACTCACGCAATGACGTTGCATTTGAGCGTGGCCAATTCCGTGTTCGAGGTGAAGTGATTGACATCTTCCCAGCCGAATCAGACCAAGACGCTGTGCGCGTTGAGATGTTTGACGATGAGGTGGATTGCATCAGTGTGTTCGACCCATTGACAGGCGTGGTCAAACAACGAGACTTGCCGCGCTATACCATCTATCCCAAGACGCACTATGTCACGCCAAGAGATCGCATTCTTGAAGCGATTGAAAATATTAAAGTCGAACTAGAAGTGCGCAAAAAGCAGCTTCTAGATAACAACAAGCTACTGGAAGAGCAGCGAATTAGCCAGCGCACTCAATTCGATATCGAAATGATGAATGAGTTGGGCTTTTGCTCCGGTATCGAAAACTATTCTCGTTATCTCAGTGGACGCTCGGAAGGTGAGCCGCCACCAACCCTGTTTGACTACTTACCTCATGATGGCTTGTTGATCATCGATGAATCTCACGTGACAGTACCGCAGATAGGTGCCATGTATAAAGGTGACCGTTCGCGTAAAGAAACGCTGGTGGAGTTTGGTTTCCGGTTACCTTCAGCTTTGGATAATCGTCCACTGAAGTTTGAGGAGTTTGAAGCACTAGCGCCACAAACGATTTTCGTCTCTGCTACGCCCGGAAATTACGAACTAGAAAAATCGGCGGGTGATGTGGCGGATCAAGTCGTTCGTCCAACAGGCTTGCTTGACCCTGAGTTGGAAGTTCGCCCAGTAGCGACCCAAGTCGACGACCTATTGTCTGAGATCCGTATTCGCGCTGCTAAAGATGAACGAGTTCTGGTTACAACACTGACCAAACGAATGGCTGAAGATCTCACCGAATACCTTCACGAACATGATGTTAAGGTACGTTATTTACACTCAGACATTGATACTGTTGAGCGTGTGGAAATTATCCGTGACCTTCGTCTTGGGGAATTTGACGTGCTGGTGGGAATAAACTTATTGAGAGAGGGCCTGGATATGCCAGAGGTCTCGTTAGTTGCAATTTTGGATGCGGATAAAGAGGGCTTCTTGCGGTCTGAACGCTCACTCATTCAGACCATTGGTCGTGCTGCGCGAAACATCGAAGGTAAGGCGATTCTATACGCTGACCGAATCACCAACTCAATGAAAAAGGCGATGGATGAAACTAACCGTCGTCGCGAGAAGCAGGAAGCGTACAACGAAGAAATGGGTATTTCGCCACAAGCGCTCAAACGAAATATCAAAGACATCATGGAACTTGGCGATATCACTAAGTCTAAACGCCAACGTAACACTAAACAGGTACCATTATCGAAAGTGGCGGAGCCTTCGCAAACTTACGAGGCACTGTCCCCTCAGCAGCTAGAAAAAGAAATCAGTCGACTGGAGGCGGCGATGTATCAGCATGCGCAAGATTTAGAATTTGAGTTAGCGGCACAAAAGCGTGACGAGATTGAAAAACTACGAGCGCAGTTCATCGCAAATAGTTGAACAAACTTACCGATTTAGCTATCCAAGCATTTTAGGTCGCTTGTAAAAAAAAGAAGCCAATAGGCAGTCGGGTCTATTGGCTTGTTTTGTGAACATATCGTTCACTAACAACGTCAGTTGGCTAGGTGACCCGAGGGGTCACTATCGTTACAGCATGGTTTGTGCCACTTTTTAAATAATTGATATTATTTTTGAATTTTTTCCTTTGCCCATAATTTAGCTAATGTTATTTGCAAAATGCAAAGCGTAATGCGATTATTGTTTAAAACACAACAAAATAATAGCTAGGTTATGCAACAAAAACCCGAAGGCCCAAAGTCTCGTTACCTTTTAATGGTCGAGGACACCGCATCTGTTGCGGCTCTGTACCGCTCATACCTGACACCGCTTGGCATAGATATCAATATTGTCGGCACAGGTAGGGATGCCATTGAGAGCCTAAATCATCGAATTCCAGATCTTATTTTACTCGATCTCCGTCTGCCAGATATGACGGGGATGGACGTTTTACATGCCGTTAAAAAGAGTCATCCCGACGTACCTATAATCTTTATGACCGCTCACGGTTCTATCGATACCGCTGTCGAGGCCATGCGTCATGGCTCACAAGACTTTTTAATCAAACCGTGTGAAGCAGACCGTTTACGTGTCACGGTTAACAATGCCATTCGTAAAGCGACCAAGCTAAAAAATGAAGCCGATAATCCAGGTAATCAGAGCTATCAGGGGTTTATCGGCAGTAGCCAAACCATGCAGCAGGTTTACCGTACGATAGATTCAGCGGCGAGCAGTAAAGCGAGTATTTTTATCACAGGTGAAAGTGGTACTGGTAAAGAGGTATGTGCCGAGGCTATTCACGCAGCAAGTAAACGTGGTGACAAACCTTTTATTGCAATTAACTGTGCTGCAATTCCAAAAGATTTGATTGAGAGTGAACTGTTTGGTCACGTAAAAGGGGCCTTTACTGGCGCTGCGAATGATCGTCAAGGGGCAGCTGAGTTAGCGGATGGCGGCACACTTTTTCTAGATGAGCTTTGTGAGATGGACTTGGATTTACAAACCAAGTTGCTACGATTTATTCAAACGGGCACATTCCAAAAAGTGGGTTCCTCAAAAATGAAGAGCGTGGATGTGCGCTTTGTGTGTGCCACTAACCGTGATCCCTGGAAAGAGGTACAAGAAGGTCGATTCCGTGAAGATTTGTACTATCGTTTGTATGTCATTCCTTTGCATTTACCGCCTTTACGCGAACGAGGCGAAGATGTTATTGAAATTGCATACTCACTGTTAGGTTACATGTCACACGAAGAAGGAAAAAGCTTCATACGTTTTGCGCCTGATGTCATCGAGCGATTCAACAGCTATGAGTGGCCGGGTAACGTTCGTCAGTTACAAAACGTGCTACGCAATATCGTTGTTCTAAACAACGGTAAAGAGATTACGTTGGACATGTTACCGCCACCGTTGAATCAACCGCTTGGCCGTCCGTCGTCTGTGGCTAAATTAATTGAGCCGAAAGCGATGACCGCATCTGAGATTATGCCATTATGGATGACGGAAAAAATGGCAATCGAGCAAGCGATTGAAGCATGTGATGGCAATATTCCTCGAGCGGCGGGATACCTTGATGTCAGTCCGTCGACGATTTACCGCAAGTTACAGGCATGGAACGGCAAGGAAGAGCGGCAAAAAGTATGAGTGTAAATGTATTAAATCAGCAAAAAATAGATGAACTGTCGATGGAAATTGGCAGTGACAACGTACCTGTACTGTTCGATATCTTCCTAGGAGAAATGGATACCTATATCGAGAACTTATCCCAACTGCAGGGGGCAGAGCGATTAGCTTACTCAAAAGAAATCAGCCACGCGTTGAAAAGTAGTGCTGCGAGCTTTGGGGCAGATCGCCTTTGTGAACTGGCTATGTCCATAGACAAAAAAGCGAAAGCCGGTGAGTTGACTGCGGAGTCTGAGGAGTTAGAGGCTATGTTCGATCTTTTGCACGAAACTCGAGATGCTTATCGCTCTTGGCGACAGTAGCTATTTTTTCTATTAACCATTTTTTCTTAGTAAACATCTGTTTTTACTGGATGCCTGAACTAAAACCCTTCGATGACAGAAGGGTTTTCATTATCAATAAACACCTTAAAAGAGGGCGCTAGCCAGGTAACGTGCTCTTAAATAGAAAGTTGTAGCTGATTTTCAATCGCTAGTTTGAGCTTGTTTCTATCGTGACGCCAGTCTCGGTTAGAGGAGGCGAGTGACTCCGTCACTACATTCCATTGACTTAAGATGTCTTGCTCGGTTTTCTCTGCTAGAACCACGTCTATTTTTCTTCCTTGACAGGCACGTTCACACCATTCTAATTTTTGAGCCATCGTCATTCGTCCCGCTGGGCCGTATTCTGGACTCAGGTTAGCAACAAAAATGACTTTTGCTTTTGTGTTTGCTGCAATCGCTTTGCCGAGTTCAGGCAGCAATAAAGGAGGCATGATACTAGTTAAAAAACTGCCAGGGCCAAGAATAATCGCGTCCGCTTCCGCCAAAGCTGTGATGGCTTCTTTGGTAGCAGGCACTTCTGGTGAAAGATCCAAACGTCGCAGGTCTGCTTTCATTTCGTCGACATTTGTTTCTCCCGTAACCCACTTCCCATCTACGGATAACGCGGAAAGATCCGAAGGGTGTTCGGACATAGGAAGGATGTTAACGTCGACTTTTAACATATTGCGAATCAGATTAATGGCATCTAAAGGTCTGACCGATAAGTTATCGAGTGCAGTAAGCATCAAATTACCAAGATTATGACCATCAAGTTCGCCAGTGCCTTTGAAGCGATATTCAAACATCATAGAACTGATCGAAGGCTCTGTAATGAGCTGATTAATACAGTTACGTGTGTCTCCCCAAGCGATTCCTCCTTGGCAGTGACGAATTCTTCCTGTTGAACCACCATTGTCAGTCGTGGCAACAATCCCAGTTGCATTGCTGCCAAAATCTCGTAATGCGGCCAGCATTCGACCTAAGCCATGACCACCGCCAACAGCGACCACTTTTTTATCTGTGTAGATATTCATTATGTTCTTCTAATAATCTAATAAAAAACGGCTACAATTTATCTTAAGGAGTGTCTTAAAGGTACTCACTTAGCGGTAAATTGTGTCTCTAGAGAGTTTTTTATCACTCAAGTCTGGATTCCATTACAAATATTAAGTATTTTACACCGCAAAGCTATCAGAGATTTCATATCTCTGGTTGCCATAACTCCGAGCTCACTATTGCTAAGTCCTTGGATAAGCGTTTTGAGCCAGTGGCATACTGTCACAAGGGCATGATTGGAAATGGCCATGCCTCCCGTGTTTGGAAAGGTGTTCCGTGGCGCAACAATTCGAAGACAAATTTCATCGTAAGTTTTATTACTTGCGTCTGTCTGTGACCGACGTATGTAATTTCAAATGTACCTATTGCCTTCCTGATGGCTATAAGCCTTCGGGCAATAAAAACTCGTCTTTTTTATCTCTCCCTGAAATCAAACGGGTCGTAAAAGCATTCGCTGATTGTGGCACGTCAAAAGTGCGCATCACTGGTGGTGAGCCTAGCTTACGCAAAGATTTTACCGACATTATC
Organism: Vibrio sp. YT-16; assembly: GCF_033337405.1. Classification (NCBI taxonomy): domain Bacteria; kingdom Pseudomonadati; phylum Pseudomonadota; class Gammaproteobacteria; order Vibrionales; family Vibrionaceae; genus Vibrio; species Vibrio sp. YT-16. Next base: position 249,570 of record NZ_JAWOQQ010000001.1, on the reverse strand, counting down.
CATTCAGTAGCGGCGACGCCTGGCATTCAAAAAGTTGCAACGACAACCAATGGCTATCGCATGGCAAAACAAGTCGCAGATTGGCGTGAAGCGGGTTTAACCCACATTAATGTCAGTGTGGATAGCCTTGACCCGCGTATGTTTCATCAAATCACAGGTGAAAATAAGTTTACTGAAGTCATGAATGGTATCGAACGTGCGTTCGAGGTCGGTTATGAGCAAGTAAAAGTTAATGTGGTGTTGATGAAAGATCTGAACCATCACGAGCTGCCAGCGTTTCTTAACTGGATAAAAGATCGTCCAATCCAACTGCGTTTCATTGAGTTGATGCAAACGGGTGAGATGGATGAGCTATTTAATAAGCACCATGTATCCGGAGTGGCAATTCGTAACCAGCTAATTGCAAATGGTTGGTTGCTGAAAGTGCGCTCGCATAATGATGGTCCTGCGCAAGTATTTGTTCATCCTGATTACAAGGGTGAAATAGGTCTTATCATGCCTTATGAAAAAGACTTTTGTGAAAGCTGCAACCGACTGCGCGTTTCGGCGATGGGTAAGCTGCACCTATGTCTGTTTGGAGACCACGGTGTAGAATTGCGTGATCTTTTGGAACGTGATGAGCAAGAGAGTGAGCTTATTGAACGTATCCAGGCGCAGTTACAAACCAAGTCGGTAAGCCATTTCTTGCATGATGGCAATACTGGTATGACGCCACACCTCGCGTCTATCGGCGGCTAACTTCATTCAATTTTTAGAGCGAGTTCACTGATAAGCTGGCTCTAACTTTTTCCGAATCGATACCAAGCGTATCAAAGCTAATTAAGAGAATAGGTGAACAAATGGGTCACGCTGAAAGCAAATTCCAACCTGCAAATATTGCCGTTCTAACGGTATCTGACACTCGTACTGAAGAAAACGATACCTCTGGTCGTTACCTTGCTGAACATGCTCAAGAAGCGGGTCACAACGTAGTAGACAAGCAAATTGTTATTGATGACATGTACAAGATCCGCGCGATTGTTTCTCAATGGATTGCTGATGAAAGCGTACAAGCGATCATGATTACTGGCGGTACAGGTTTCACCTCACGTGATAGCACGCCAGAAGCACTTAAGCCTCTATTTGATAAAGAAGTTGAAGGTTTTGGTGAGTTGTTCCGTATGGTGTCGTACGAAGAGATCGGTACGTCTACGATTCAGTCTCGTGCGATTGCTGGTTTTGCTAACCACACCGTGATCTTCGCAATGCCAGGTTCAACTGGTGCGTGCCGCACAGGCTGGACAAAAATTATTAAACAGCAGTTGGATGCAAGTCATCGCCCTTGTAACTTCATGCCACACCTATCTGTATAACCTTTCCTAAAAGCGAAGGAAAAACAATGACCCAATTTACACATATCAATGCTTCTGGCGAAGCAAACATGGTTGACGTGTCAGCAAAAACGGAGACGGTTCGTGAAGCTCGTGCTGAAGCATTTGTTCACATGGCCCCAGAAACACTTCAACTGATTGTCTCTGGCCAGCACCATAAAGGTGATGTATTTGCGACGGCTCGTATTGCTGGTATTCAAGCTGCGAAGAAAACCTGGGATTTGATTCCACTTTGTCATCCGCTACTACTCTCTAAAGTTGAAGTTCAACTGGAAGCTATCGAAACAGAAAACAAAGTTCGCATCGAATCAGTATGTAAACTTGCGGGTAAAACTGGTGTGGAAATGGAAGCGCTCACGGCAGCTTCCGTTGCTGCTCTAACGATTTACGATATGTGTAAAGCAGTACAAAAAGACATGGTCATTGGTCAAGTTCGTCTACTAGAGAAAACGGGTGGTAAATCTGGTCACTTTAAGGTGGAATCATGATTAAAGTACTTTTCTTTGCTCAAACTCGCGAGCTGATTGGCATCGACAGTGTCGAGTTAGACGGGCCGTTTGAAACGGTTGAATCAATTCGTGCACATCTAGTGGAAGAAGGCACTAAGAAAGATGGCAAGTGGGATTTAGCGCTCGAGCCAGGAAAGCTACTTGCTGCAGTGAACCAATCCATCGTCCCTTTGGATACACAAGTAAAAGCAGGTGACGAAGTTGCGTTTTTCCCGCCGGTAACTGGGGGTTAAGATGGATTCTCGTGTATCTGTACAAATTGAAGACTTTTCGGTTGAGCAAGAATATCAACGTCTATCTGAAGGGACGGCTGCCGGCGCTGTCGTTACATTCGTTGGTAAAGTTCGAGATATGAACCTTGGGGATAATGTCATTGGTTTACATCTAGAGCACTATCCGGGGATGACAGAGAAGAGCTTGAGCGACATTTGTGATCAAGCTGAGTCTCGCTGGCCACTATTAGGTGTACGCGTGATTCATCGCGTCGGAGACATGGATAGCGGTGATCAAATTGTATTTGTGGGCGTTTCCAGTGCGCACCGCGGCGCGGCATTTGATGCGTGCGAGTTCATCATGGATTATCTGAAAACCCAAGCTCCATTTTGGAAAAAAGAGCGTACGACGAATGAAGATCGTTGGGTTGAGTCGCGCGACACCGATCATCAAGCTGCACAGCGTTGGGAAAAATAGAACTAACCCGCATTCTAGTGAAAAAAGCTAAGTGCTAATGGTACTTAGCTTTTTTTGTATTTATCTTCATTGTATTGCTCACTTTGTTTCAATATTTCCTATCTTTTGTCTGGTGATATTCTTCACAATAAAAGTTTTTTGCCCAATATATAAACAATTATTTGTTAGACTTGATTTGTCATAAATGTTAAATGATGTGTAAATATCTAGCATAAGATGCTAGTAAATGGTTTAAACTCAGATTAATCGAAAGTTTCGCCTGTTAAATGTCGCTTCTGGTCTTTATTTGGCTGGTGAATGCTTTGGGGTTAGAGTTTACTGCTAGATATGTGTGGTTTAGTCAGCATTATTGGTTTTTTTGCTACATTTTTATGGCAAATTACTTCAATGATTGCTAATGTGTGCCGCAGTCTTTGTAAGGTTTTAGACTTTTGTGCTCAGAAAGTGCACTAAAAAAATCTAAAACTCTGACCGTTCCAGGCCCTTACAAAGAAGTCATGGATGCTAACGAAAAAATTTGGAGTTTTACGCATGTATAAGAATAAAATCACGCGCGCTTTATTTATTGGTGCTGGTCTTTCTCTCGCTCTAGCTGGTTGTGGTGAAAAGCCTGCGGAGAAACAAGCTGCTGAGCCTGCTCCGGCTCCAGCCCCTGAAGCTAAATCTGATTCTAAAGAGCCAAAACTTGCTGCTGTTCAAGAATTGGTGCGTGGTAACGGTACAGAAGTTGCGACAATAGACCCTCATAAATCTCAAGGTGTTCCAGAATCCCACGTGATTCGCGATCTTCTTGAAGGCCTTGTAAACCAAGATGCGGACGGTAACACTATCCCTGGTGTTGCAGAATCTTGGGAAACTGAAGACAACAAAACATACACTTTCCACTTACGTGAAGACGCAAAATGGTCAAACGGTGATCCTGTCACTGCAGGTGATTTCGTTTACAGCTTCCAACGCGCAGTCGATCCAGCAACCGCCTCTCCATATGCTTGGTACATGGAATACACCAAGATGAAGAACGCAAAAGACATTGTTGCGGGTAAAAAAGATAAGAGCGAGTTAGGTGTTAAAGCGGTTGACGATCACACGTTAGTGGTTGAGTTAGATACTGCAGTACCATATTTTGTAATGATGATGGGCCACACGACAGTGAAACCTGTTCATCAAGCAACTGTTGAAAAGTTCGGCGATCAATGGACGAAGCCAGAGAACTTTGTAGGTAACGGTGCTTATGTTGTTGACAACTGGGTTGTAAACGAGCGTTTGGTTCTAAAACGTAACGAACAGTACTGGGACAACGAAAACACGACGCTTGACCAGGTTACTTTCCTACCAATCGAGAACCAAGTAGCGGAAATGAACCGCTTCCTAGCGGGTGAAATCGACTTCACGAACGAGCTGCCTACAGAGCACTTCAAGCGTCTGAAGAAAGAGCACCCACAAGAAGTGTCGGTAACCGGTAACTTATGTACTTACTACTACATCTTCAATACGAAGAAAAAGCCGTTTGATGATGTTCGTGTGCGTAAAGCGATTTCTTATGCGATTGACCGTAACATTGTGACCGATGCGATTTTAGGTCAAGGTCAAAAGCCAGCTTACTTCCTAACACCTGAAATTACGGCAGGTTTCAACCCAGAAATTCCTGCATACGGCAAAATGACGCAAGAAGAGCGTAACGCAGAAGCTGCGCGTCTATTGGAAGAAGCGGGTTACGGCGCAGACAACCCTCTTGAATTTAACCTTCTATACAATACATCAGAGAACCACAAGAAACTTGCGGTTGCACTGGGTTCAATGTGGAAGAAGACACTTGGTCTAGACGTTACGCTAGAAAACCAAGAGTGGAAAACTTACCTATCTACCAAAGATTCTGGCAACTTTGAGGTTGCTCGTGCAGGTTGGTGTGGCGACTACAACGAAGCTTCATCTTTCCTAACGCTGATGATGAGTAATAACACTACTGGTGGTATTCACTACGACAGCAAAGAGTACGATGCGATCATGAACAAAGCATTTGCTTCAACTTCTGACGAAGAGCGCCAAGCACTTTACCTAGAAGCAGAGAAGTTGATGGCAAAAGATATGCCAATCGCACCTATCTACCAGTACGTGAAATCACGTCTACTATCACCGAAAGTTGGTGGCTTCCCAGTAAATAACGCGGAAGACAAGATTTACTCTAAAGATCTCTACATCACAGAGTAATTCGTAACTCGATAGAACTATAAAAATGAGGCCCTACATGTGAGAAATTGCATGTAGCGCCTATCTTTAGTCCAAAAGAATTGGACGACTTCTTTAATTTAACTGTCACAGACTGAAAGAGTGAGTTTATGCTTAAATTCATCGCAAAAAGGATATTTGAGGCGATCCCAACAATGTTGGTTTTGATCACCGTATCTTTCTTTCTTATGCGCTTTGCACCGGGAAACCCTTTCTCGACAGAGCGTCCATTGCCACCCGAAGTAATGGCAAATATCGAAGCTAAATATGGCTTGGATAAACCTGTATTTGAACAATACACCACGTATTTGACCAATGTTATCCAAGGCGATTTCGGACCGTCATTTAAATACCTTGATTACTCAGTAAACGAGCTGATCGCGGTTGCCTTACCTGTTTCGGCTAAAGTGGGCTTCATCGCCTTTATCTTTACTTTGATAATGGGGGTTACCGTCGGTACCATTGCTGCGCTCAAGCAAAATACTTGGATTGATTACACCATTATGTCGACTGCGATGCTTGGTGTCGTAATGCCATCCTTCGTATTAGCGCCTGCGCTTATCTACATATTCTCGCTTCACTGGAATATCTTCCCTGCGGGCGGTTGGCAAGATGGTAGCTGGCAGTATTTAGTGCTTCCTGTTATTGGTATGTCGCTACTGTATGTTGCTACCTTTGCTCGTATTACGCGTGGTTCGATGATCGAAACCCTAAACAGTAACTTTATTCGTACGGCACGTGCTAAAGGTCTAAGTTACCGTTATATCATTATCAAACACGCTCTTAAGCCGGCACTTCTCCCTGTTGTTTCTTACATGGGTCCAGCTTTCGTAGGTATCATCACCGGTTCCGTTGTTATCGAAACCATTTTTGGTCTGCCTGGTATTGGTAAACTATTCGTTAACGCTGCGTTTAACCGTGACTACTCGCTAGTAATGGGGGTAACCATTCTGATTGGTTTCCTATTCATTCTATTCAACGCGATTGTAGATATTTTACTTGCAATGATTGACCCGAAAATTCGCTACTAACAGGGACGTTTGGTTATGTTAACGAAAAAAGAAAACCTAGAAGCGATTGAGAAATTCTCCGAAAACTTGGAGATTGAAGGTCGCAGTCTTTGGCAAGATGCTCGTATCCGTTTCATGCGCAACAAAGCGGCGATGGTGAGCTTATTCCTTCTTGTTATAATGACGTTGGCCGTTATTATCCTGCCAATGATCGCACCGTACACATTTGATGATACTGACTGGTACGCGATGCACGTTGCACCGAATGCTGACCATTGGTTTGGTACTGACAGCTTAGGCCGTGATTTATACGTGCGTACGCTAATTGGAGGTCGTATTTCGTTGATGGTAGGTGTTATGGGTGCATTTGTAGCGGTACTGATTGGTACGCTCTACGGCGCAGCATCTGGTTTCATCGGCGGTAAAGTTGACCGCGTAATGATGCGTATTCTAGAAATTTTATACGCGGTACCGTTTATGTTCCTGGTGATTGTACTGGTAACATTCTTCGGTCGTAACATCATGCTGATCTTCGTTGCGATTGGTGCTATCGCATGGCTAGATATGGCGCGTATCGTACGTGGTCAGACTCTTAGTCTACGTAGCAAGGAGTTTATCGAAGCGGCACATGTGTGTGGTGTAAGCAACTGGAAAATCATTACTCGTCATATCGTACCTAACGTACTGGGTATTGTAGCGGTATACTCTACGCTGCTTATCCCAAGTATGATTCTAACGGAATCATTCCTATCATTCCTTGGTCTTGGTGTTCAGGAACCAATGACAAGTTGGGGCGCTCTTCTACAAGAAGGTGCACAGACAATGGAAGTAGCAATCTGGCAGCTGGCATTCCCAGCAGTGTTCATGGTTGTGACGCTATTCTGCTTCAACTACGTTGGTGACGGCCTGCGCGATGCGCTGGATCCAAAAGACAGATAATTAAAAGATAAGATTAAGGAAGCAATGATGAGCTTATTAGATGTCAAAGATCTGCGCGTCGAATTCACCACGCAAGATGGTATCGTAACCGCAGTAAACGATTTGAACTTCTCTCTCAACCAAGGCGAAACCTTAGGTATCGTTGGAGAGTCGGGATCAGGTAAATCTCAAACCGTATTCGCAATCATGGGCCTTTTGGCTAAGAACGGTATTATTTCTGGTAGCGCAAAGTTTGAAGGCAAAGAAATCCTAAACTTACCAGAAAAAGAACTGAACAAAGTGCGTGCGGAACAGATCGCAATGATCTTCCAAGACCCAATGACATCACTGAACCCTTACATGAAAGTGAGTGATCAGTTGATGGAAGTGCTTATGCTGCACAAAGGCATGGGCAAAGCGGAAGCATTTGAAGAATCAGTACGCATGCTGGAAGCGGTAAAAATCCCTGAAGCGCGTAAGCGTATCACGATGTACCCGCATGAGTTTTCAGGCGGTATGCGTCAGCGTGTAATGATCGCGATGGCGTTGTTATGTCGTCCTAAACTGCTTATTGCCGATGAGCCAACAACAGCACTTGATGTGACGGTACAAGCACAGATCATGGACTTGTTGAATGAGCTGAAATCTGAGTTCAACACAGCGATCATCATGATCACGCACGACCTTGGTGTGGTTGCAGGTTCGTGTGACAAGGTGCTGGTGATGTATGCAGGCCGTACTATGGAGTACGGCAACGTAAACGAAATTTTCTACAATCCAAGCCATCCTTATGCGGAGGGGCTGCTGAAGGCGATTCCTCGCCTCGATACTGAGGGTGAAATTCTGCCGACCATTCCTGGTAATCCACCAAACTTGCTTCGTCTACCGCCGGGCTGCCCTTATCAAGAGCGCTGTCACCGTGTGATGGATCGTTGTAAGCGCGAGGCGCCAATTCTGACACCATTTGGTGATGGTCGTCAGCGTGCATGTTTTTCTGAATGGGAGGCTTGGAACAAATGAACGCAGTAGACAAAAAACTAATTCTGGACATTTCTGAGCTGAAAGTTCACTTCAGCATTGCCTCAAAGTCGGCATGGCCGTGGTCAAAGCCTTCGAGCCTGAAAGCGGTAGATGGCGTGAACGTTCGACTATACGAAGGGGAAACGCTTGGTGTAGTAGGTGAATCAGGTTGTGGTAAATCGACGTTTGCTCGTGCCATCATTGGTCTGGTTGAAGCTACTGACGGCCAAGTAGTTTGGTTGGGTCAAGACCTTACTAAAATGAAAAGCGTTCAGCGCCGTGAGACGCGTAAAGAAATTCAGATGATTTTCCAAGACCCATTGGCATCGCTGAATCCGCGTATGACTGTTGGTGATATCATTGCTGAACCTCTTGAGACATTCTATCCAGAACTGTCTAAGCAGGAAGTGAAAGATCGCGTTAAAGAGATGATGGCGAAAGTTGGCCTATTACCTAACGTGATTAACCGTTACCCACACGAGTTCTCGGGTGGTCAGTGTCAGCGTATCGGGATAGCGCGTGCGCTTATCCTTAAGCCTAAGATGATCATTTGTGACGAGCCAGTATCGGCGCTTGATGTATCTATTCAAGCTCAGGTGGTTAACCTACTTAAAGAGATTCAAAAAGAGTTAGGGCTTTCTCTGGTATTCATTGCGCATGACTTGTCTGTCGTTAAACACATTTCAGATCGCGTTTTAGTTATGTATTTAGGTAATGCCGTGGAACTTGGCGAGGCCGAGGCTCTGTTTGCTGATCCTAAGCACCCATATACGCGTGCGCTGATGTCTGCGGTTCCGATCCCGGACCCGGATATTGAGCGCAATAAGAAAATCCAAATGCTAGAGGGTGATCTTCCTTCACCTATCAACCCACCGTCGGGTTGTGTATTCCGCACTCGTTGCCCACAAGCAACCGAAGAGTGTGCGAAGACAAAGCCAACCATTTTAGGTAATGACGTTCACGCGGTATCTTGTTTACACGTTAGTGTATAAATTCAGCCTGTGACGGGCTTAAGCGCGACACCTTCATCGGGTCGCGCTTTTTTTATGTGTCTGATTTATACATTCGAATTTCTTGAACATGATGTCCTAAGTTCGATGATTCTCTGTTTGATAGGAAACGCTAATATAGACACAAACAGAACGAGAGGAGAGCAATCATGGGTAAGTTGGTTGAAGGTGTTTGGCAAGATGTCTGGTATGACACAAAATCAAATGGTGGCAAATTTGTGCGCGAAGATGCCGGATTCCGTAACTGGGTTAAAAACGACCCTGATGCGGAGTTTACACCAGAGTCCGGTCGATACCATTTGTATGTCTCTCTTGCTTGTCCGTGGGCACATCGAACCCTCATTTTCCGCAAGCTGAAAGGTTTAGAACCACATATTGATGTCACGGTCGTTTGCCCTGATATGCTCAGCCAAGGTTGGCAAATGGGGCTTCCTGAGCCATTGTTTGGTCACACGCGCATGTATCAAATTTACACGCAGGCCAAACCCGATTACACGGGCCGCGTAACCGTGCCTGTACTTTGGGATAAAAAGACCAATACTATTGTGTCAAACGAGTCGTCAGAGATCATTCGCATGTTCAATTCGGAATTCAATGCGTTAACAGGGAATCACGACGACTACTATCCAGATCATCTAAAACACGTTATTGATGAGTGGAACGATTTTGTTTATCCGAATGTCAACAACGGAGTGTATCGTTGTGGCTTCGCGACTACACAAGAGGCGTATGAAGAAGCGTTTGATTCTTTGTTTAATGCGTTAGATAAAATCGATGCTCACTTAGCGACGCATCGTTACTTAGCAGGGAACACAATTACTGAGGCTGATTGGCGTTTGTTTACGACTCTTATTCGTTTTGATGCGGTGTATGTGGGGCATTTCAAGTGTAACAAGCAGCGCATCGCAGACTACGAAAATATACAAGGCTACTTAAAAGAGTTATATCAAGTCGAAGGCGTCGAAGAAACGACGGATTTCTATCACATTAAACGCCACTACTACTTCAGCCACACTGGGATTAATCCGACGCAAGTTGTACCAAAAGGGCCTGATTTAGACCTAAATACTCCTCATGGAAGAGAAAGGATTGGCTAGTTTGCTGCTTCCATCGCAAATGAAAAAGTACTTAACGGTTAGCAATGCCGTTAAGTACTTTTGTGTCATCTAAATACCGGGAGTAGGAAGTTTACTTTTTCATTCATCGCCACCTTACTTAGCGCGTACGATGTCCATCACTAGCTTTCCGTCCACTTTTACAGGACCGTCCTCTTTAGCGCCGAGCGTATACTCAAACACACCAGTCTTCATGCCACCTTTCTCTCCGTGGACCATTAACATCAGCATATCGCCTGATTCTACTGGTTCCATCAAAATTGCATTTACGTTTTCATTCTTTCCCATTTTTAACGGAGCGTAGCCGATAACAGGACCAGGCTTCATTGATTCGTCTGTTCGGTGGACAACCATCCACCCATTGTCATCAGCATGAGCCATTTCAGCGGTCACCGTTCCTCCGGACATATCTTGATCGACGCCTTTAATACTCGGGGCGGAAAAGCTGAATGAAGAAAAACTAATCAGAAACGCAGCTAAACCAAACTTTATCAGTGATGTATTGATGAAATCCTTCATATATATTCCTTAGCAGTCAATGAGTTTGTGCATTGCAGTAGCTTTTACGTATTTCCTAGCAAAAAAGTTTAGCTAAAACGTAAATAATGTCGATAAATTGAACAGGGACCGTGCTGCTTTGGAGCCAATGCATTTTTGGGAGTGGGTCAATCGGTGTAATAACAAGCACGAGCAATGTCGATTAGGTATGGGGGGCGATAGGAAGAAAAGCTTTGTGCACCAGTAATTATAGATTGTGCAGTGATTGGTATAAAAAACAAATAAGTGTTCTGGCCAGCAATAGAAAAAGCCCTCGACGAATCGAGGGCTTTGTATCTATATCCAACTAGATGTCAGAAGCGATTATTTAGCTTCTTGGTCTGCTTGGATAGCTGTTAGAGCGATGGTGTACACGATGTCGTCTACTAGCGCGCCACGAGACAAGTCGTTTACAGGCTTACGCATACCTTGCAGCATTGGACCGATAGATACTAGGTCAGCTGAACGTTGTACCGCTTTGTAAGTTGTGTTACCCGTGTTTAGGTCTGGGAATACAAATACTGTCGCTTTACCTGCAACTGGAGAGTTTGGTGCTTTAGAAGCAGCAACGTTTTCCATAATAGCAGCGTCGTACTGTAGAGGACCGTCAATGATAAGATCAGGACGTTTCTCTTGAGCCAGTTTTGTTGCTTCACGTACTTTATCAACGTCTGCACCCTTACCAGATTCACCAGTAGAGTAAGAGATCATTGCAACGCGTGGTTCGATACCGAATGCTGCTGCAGAGTCAGCAGATTGGATAGCGATTTCAGCAAGCTGTTCAGCAGTTGGATCTGGGTTGATTGCACAGTCACCGTAAACCAGTACTTGATCAGGCAGAAGCATGAAGAATACTGAAGATACGATAGACGCATTTGGTGCCGTCTTGATGATTTGGAACGGAGGAACGATAGTGTTCGCCGTAGTGTGAACAGCACCAGAAACTAGGCCGTCAACTTCGTCGTTCTCAAGCATCATTGTGCCTAGGAATACTGAATCTTGTAGCTTCTCACGAGCCACAACTTCAGTCATGCCTTTAGCACCGCGCAACTCAACTAGGCGAGCAACGTAGTTTTCACGAACAGCATCTGCATCAATGATGGTTACACCAGTACCTAGCTCAACGCCTTGTTGAGCCGCTACGCGACGGATTTCATCTGGGTTACCTAGAAGTACACAGTCTGCAATGCCGCGTTCAGCACAGATTGCCGCTGCTTTAACTGTGCGTGGTTCGTCACCTTCTGGAAGAACGATACGCTTACCTGCTTTACGAGCAAGTTCAGTTAGCTGGTAACGGAACGCTGGTGGGCTTAGACGACGAGACTTCTGAGTGCCTTCAGTCATAGACTCGATCCAGTTACCGTCAATGTGGCCAGCAACGTGTTCGTTGATGAACTCGATACGCTCTTTATCGTCTGCAGGTACTTCGATGCTGAAGCTCTGTAGGTTTAGAGACGTTTGCCAAGTGTTACCTTGTGCTTTGAAGATAGGTAGACCAGTGTCGAATGCTGGTTTACATAGGCCTTCGATTTCGCTAGGGATATCGTAACCGCCAGTTAGCAGTACAGCACCAATATCCACACCGTTCATTGCAGCAAGAGAAGCAGCAACGATAACATCAGGACGGTCTGCAGAAGTAACAAGTAGAGAGCCCGGTTTGAAGTGCTCAATCATGTTTGGCAGAGAACGTGCACAGAAAGTGATGCTCTTGATGCGACGAGTGTTGATGTCACCTTCGTTGATGATATCTGCGTTCAGGTGTTTAGCCATGTCGATTGCACGAGTCGCAATCAGATCAATGCTCCATGGCACACAACCTAGTACACGAATTGGAGAAGTGTTGAAAATTTCCATCACTTTCAATTCGTTTTGTTTCGCGCTGTCTGCATCGTCAAAGATTTCAGATAGGTCAGGGCGAGTACGGCCAGCTTCGTCAACAGGAGCGTTTAGCTTGTTGATGATAACACCAGAGATGTTTTTGTTTTTAGTGCCGCCGAAGTTAGAACATGCTACTTCGATACGCTCTTTCAGTTGCGCAGGGTTATCAGTACCTGGAGTCGCAACTAGCACGATTTCTGCACCAAGTGTTGCCGCGATTTCCGCGTTTACTTGGTTTGCAAATGGGTGCTTACGAGTAGGTACAAGACCTTCGATTAGCGTAACGTCTGCGTCTTTGTTGATTTGGTTGTAACGTTCAACAACGGTTTCTAGCAGCTCGTCCATGTTGTCGTTACCGATTAGGCTTTCAGCAACAGACATCGCCATTGGTTCACCGATCTTCATATCGCTGTTACGACCAACGATAGTTGAAGTCAGATCTGGCTGATCACCACCTGAACGTGGCTGACAGATTGGCTTGTAGAAAGAAACTTTAACGCCTTTACGCTCCATAGCGCGAAGAACACCCATGCTAACGCTTGTTAGGCCAACGCCTGCGCTAGTAGGGATAAGCATAATAGTACGAGACATTCGTAGAGTACCTTTAGCTATTTGGGGGATAAAAGCTCAACTCTTATTCCATGAAGCTCGAAGAATAGGAGTTGAGCCCCTAAGAAATTCGTTTGAATGAAAACTGGCTAGCCGAGTGGCTAGCCAGGAATTCAATTAAAGACCTGTCAGGCGAGCAGTGTCTTCAGCGATGACTAGCTCTTCGTTAGTAGAGATAACCATTGCAGGGATACGGCTGTTTTCAGTCGTGATAACGCCTTCGCCGCCGAAGCGAGCTTTAAGGTTAGCTTCGCTATCTACTTCGATACCGAAGATGCCAAGACGGTTTAGAACCATTTCACGGATAGGGCCAGAGTTCTCGCCGATACCGCCAGTGAAAGTGATTGCGTCTAGACGGCCTTCCATTGAAGCAGTGTAGCCAGCAACGTATTTAGCTAGACGGTGGCAGAACACGTCCATTGCGCGTGTTGCTTCTTCTTTTTGACCGTAGTTGTCTTCAACGAAACGACAGTCAGAAGTCACTTCAGTTAGACCTTGAAGACCAGACTCTTTAGTTAGCATCGTGTTGATTTGATCAACAGAGTAACCTAGAGCGTCGTGTAGGTGGAAGACGATAGCAGGGTCGATGTCGCCACAGCGAGTACCCATTACCAGACCTTCAAGTGGAGTAAGACCCATAGAAGTGTCTACAGATTGACCGTTCTTGATCGCACATACAGATGCGCCGTTACCTAGGTGACAGTTGATGATGTTTACTTCTTCAACTGGTTTGTTTAGTAGGCCTGCAACTTCACGAGTGATGAACAAGTGAGAAGTACCGTGCATGCCGTAACGACGGATACCGTGTTCTTTGTATAGGTTGTATGGAAGAGCGTATAGGTAAGACTCTTCAGGCATAGTTTGGTGGAACGCAGTGTCAAATACAGCAACGTTTTTCAGCTCTGGGAAGTTTTTCTTAGCCGCTTCGATACCGATGATGTGAGCAGGGTTATGAAGAGGTGCAAATGTTGCAGCGTCTTGAATACCTTTTAGAACTTCATCAGTAATTAGTGCAGATTGAGTGAACTGCTCGCCGCCGTGAACGATACGGTGACCGATTGCGCCTAGGTTAGCTTTAAGCTCTGGCTTAGAAGCAAGAATAGTTTCTACCATAAACGCTAGTGCTTCTTCGTGAGCTGCACCATTGCCTAGTTGAGCTTCGTGCTTGCCATCAAGTTTCCACTTGATGCGAGCTTCAGGAAGGTGAAGACACTCAGCAAGACCTGACAAGTGCTCGTCGCCGTTCTCGGCATCAACAACGGCAAATTTAAGAGAAGAACTACCGCAGTTTAAAACTAAAACTAGCTTAGACATGTATGACTACCTGTTATTCGTCTGATAAAAAAATCAGTTAAAGAATGAAAAATTAATCACAAGAATAGCCGATACCCAGAAGGCTGCGTACTAATCCTGGTCAAAAATTGTTCTAATTCCATATAAAGAAATAGTGATGAACCCTTCCATCACTATGATGCGATCCGTGCAGATAGATATCTCGGAGTTGCTTAAATTGTAAATAACAGCAACAATGAGATTGAGGGTCTGCAAAGGATAGCGATAATAAGCAATGATAACAAAAAAAATTTGAAAGAATATTAACTTTCATCAATTTTTTGTACCTTCAGTTGAAATGTTCAACTATTTTTTAGTGAGAGAGCGGTATGAGTAATAAAGTCGGATTGATCCATAGCCTGAAAGATGGCCAGAATTACATGGAGATCTGGCCGGTTCGTAAAGAGCTAAGCGCCATATTTCCGGAACAGCGTATCATTAAGGCGACTCGCTTTGGCATTAAAGTCATGCCGGCCGTTGCTGCGATCAGCGTACTCACTCAAATGGCATTCAACAATTACCACGCGTTACCTCAATCCATTGTTGTCGCCTTGTTTGCGATTAGCTTGCCACTTCAAGGCATTTGGTGGCTTGGTGCTCGATCCAACACGAAATTGCCGCCTTCTTTGGCCTCTTGGTATCGGGAGTTGCATCAAAAAATTGTGGAAACAGGTTTTGCATTAGAGCCTGTCAAAGCTCGCCCTCGTTACAAAGAGCTTGCGATAATACTGAACCGAGCGTTTCGCCAGCTCGATAAATCGTCATTAGAGCGTTGGTTCTAATTTAAATTGTTTGAAATGGAGTGTGCACTGGCCGCTCCATTTTTGATCCTGCCTCTATTACCTACTTTGACGGTCGTTGATGAAGCGAGCGAAGCTTTGTTTACCAAAGATTCTTTCCGGATGAAGAAGTCCCCCCGATCACAAATGTTGCTTTAGTGTTAAATCTTTCTTTTCTTTACTAAGACTTAGTAGTAATAATAAAAACAAGATGCGCAAGAAGTGCACAGTTATATGAACACAACAATACCGCCTTCAAACATTTGAATTCACGAGTCGATACACATATTGAAAGCTCGTGAAACAAGGACGAAGTCACATCAAGGAGTTATGATGAAAACGAAACGTTTATTAGCCACTGCCGTTCTATCAGCTACTGCTATTTTCTCTTCTACCAATGTACTGGCCGCCACTGCAACTGTCGCAGTTTCACAGATTGTCGAACACCCGGCGTTAGACGCGACGCGCCAAGGGTTACTTGATGGTTTGAAAGCGAAAGGCTACGAAGAAGGCAAAAATCTAGAATTTGATTATAAGACCGCACAGGGTAATCCAGCGATTGCGGTGCAAATTGCCCGTCAGTACGTCGGCGAAAATCCTGATGTGTTAGTTGGCATCGCGACACCTTCGGCACAAGCTTTGGTGTCGGCTACTCGCTCTATTCCTGTTGTCTTTACTGCGGTAACAGATCCGGTTGGTGCGAAATTGGTTAAGTCGATGGAACAACCAGGCAAAAACGTAACTGGCCTGTCTGATCTTTCACCCGTTGCTCAGCATGTCGATCTCATCCAAGAAATTCTTCCTCAGGTGAAAAGCATCGGGGTTGTATTTAATCCCGGTGAAGCTAATGCCGTGACTTTAGTTGAATTACTAAAAGAAAGCGCAAAAGCAAAAGGCATACAAGTGGTTGAAGCGACCGCACTAAAAAGTGCTGATGTTCAGTCTGCGACTCAAGCGATTGCAGCGAAATCAGACATTCTTTACGCCCCAACAGACAATACAGTTGCAAGTGCGATTGAAGGGATGATTGTGGCAGCGAATCAAGCGAAGAAACCTGTATTTGGTGGCGCGACGTCGTATGTCGAAAAGGGTGCTATTGCAGGCTTAGGTTTTGACTACTACCAGGTTGGTGTACAAACCGCGGATTACGTGGCGGCGATTCTTGATGGTCAAGAACCAGGCAAGCTGGATGTAAAAGTCGCGACGGGCTCTGACCTTGTAATTAATGAAAGCGCAGCATCTAAGCTCGGTATCAAGCTGCCAAGTTCTGTGGTTGAACGTGCGACAAGCATGCAATAAGTAACGCTTTTTGGGGTAAAGACCGTCACGTTGGTTGGTAGACGCTTGCCCCAAAATTGATATTCGCCGGATTTCTCGTGTAGAGCATTCTGCTAGAGAAGAAGGGGAGTATACGTTAGAAGTCTTACGTTCAGGTTGGTATTAGCCAGCCTGAGCATGCAGAAAGGAGCAGTTATGTCTGCATTTGCTTTTTTTGGCGCACTCGAAATTGGCTTGATTTATGGCCTAGTCGCTCTGGGTGTGTATCTTACGTTCCGTGTTCTCGATTTCCCCGATTTGAGTGTGGATGGCAGCTTTCCAATGGGAGCGGCGGTGGCTGCAACGGCGATTGTCGCAGGTATTAATCCTTGGCTTGCGACAATAATGGCGATGATAGCTGGTAGTATGACGGGGTGGGTAACCGCTTTTCTGGCTGTTCGGTGTGGTATTTTACACCTGTTAGCTTCCATTCTTACCATGATCGCTGCATTTTCAATTAATATTCGTATTATGGGCAAACCTAATATGGCGTTGCTTGGAGAGGATACTATTCTCACTCCGTTTGAAGCATTGGGCGATGCGATGTTTATTCGCCCTCTGGTTGTTGGGGTCTTAGTTCTTCTGTCCGCTTTCTTTGTCATTCGCCTGCTGAGCAGCGACTTTGGTCTTGGTTTACGAGCCACGGGTGTGAATGCGCGTATGGTTTCTGCGCAAGGGGCGAGCACTGGCTTTTATACCTACTTTGGCTTGGCTTTATCCAACGGGTTTGTGGGATTCGCAGGCGCGTTGTTTGCACAAACGAACAGCTTTGCGGATGTGACCTCTGGCGTGGGCACCATTGTCGTTGGTTTGGCAGCTGTGATTTTGGGGCAGACCCTTATTCCCGGGCGCAAGATTTGGGTTGCGGTGTTTGCGGTCATCATCGGTTCGGTACTTTATCGCCTTGCAGTAGCTTTCGCTTTGAGTTCTGGCATGTTTGGTTTACAAGCTTCAGACCTCAACCTTGTTACCGCAGTATTGGTGGCTGTGGCGCTTATTGCTCCAAAGCTAAAACAGAGCATGAGAGCGAAACAACGCGTTACTGATGCTAAACAAGCGGCATCAAAAAATGGTTCTGGGGAGGCATTATGATCGAACTAAATAATATTCAGGTCACGTTCAACCCTGGGACGATTTTGGAAAATCGTGCATTGAAAGGCGTCTCTTTAGAGGTTCCAGAGCATCAATTTCTTACCGTGATTGGTTCTAATGGCGCAGGAAAATCGACGTTGCTTGGTGCGGTGACAGGTGAGACGCCGATGATAGGTGGTCAGGTTATCATTGACGGCAAAGACGTCACCAAGCAGACGGTTGCCCAACGTGCGACGCAATGCGCCCGAGTGTTTCAAGATCCATTGGCCGGGACTTGTGGTGAACTTACGATAGAAGAGAACATGGCTCTAGCGCACATGCGTGGTAAAAAACGCAGCTGGGGGTTGGCGCTCTCTACTAAACGTCGCAAGCTGTTCCAAGAGCGAATTAGCATCCTCGGTCTTGGTTTAGAAGACCGCTTGGGCGATAGCATTGGGTTGCTGTCTGGTGGACAACGACAAGCCGTTAGCCTTGTGATGGCGACGTTATCGGAGAGTAAGCTGTTATTGCTTGATGAACACACGGCTGCGCTTGATCCTCGTATGGCGGCGTTTGTTATCGACTTAACTAAACGTATTGTCGATGAGTTCGATTTAACAGTGATGATGGTGACGCATTCGATGAAAGACGCATTAGCATGTGGCGATAGGACCGTAATGCTTCACCAAGGTGAAATTGTGCTTGATGTGGCTGGAGAGCAGCGCGCTAACATGCAAGTACCAGACTTGTTGGATATGTTCTCCAAAGTGCGTGGTGAAGAGCTGGCAGATGACAGTCTCTTGTTGAACTAAGCGGTATCCGACAAGTCACTACGCCTACTAAGTGTGATCCTCCTTGGGAAAATTGGCTGATATGTCAACTCGCAAGGAGGATTTCTTGTCTCTAATTCTTCAATAACATAGTGGCATATCCGATGACGAGGAGTGCCCATAATGAACCTGCCATTTATTTTTCATAGTCAAACTATTGATGGTTTAGCTTTTAATGACGAGCAAATTACAGTCAGACTGAAAACCGAGACATTGGATTTTGATTCCGTCTATGTGCGTATTGAGCCGGACAATGAAGAATATCTGGTCGACATGGCTCAAATTGGAACAGCTGGGGAATTGTTACTATGGGAGGCATCGTTTCGACCAAATCGAGATCGAGATGTCACACATTATGTGTTTAAGCTCCTCAAAGACGGACAACAATACTGGCTCGATGCACGAGGCGTACAAAAGCGTATTCCACCCAAAGAGTTCCACTTTAAGTTGAATGTAAACCATCAACCACCAAGCTGGGTCCAAGAGCAAGTTTTCTATCAAATCTTTCCTGACCGTTTTTCTGCTAGTAAAAGTGAGTCCGATATTCGCCACGCTTATGCTCAGTATGATTCTGCATCGATCGTCAAGGCGTGGGGAGACGCGGTAGGCTCTCACCAAAATACCGGGGCACGTGAATTCTTTGGCGGCGACCTCAAAGGTGTGGAGCAAAAGTTGGACTATCTTGAACAGCTCGGCGTTACTGCGCTTTATTTTAATCCGATCTTTTCTTCACCAAGTAATCATAAATACGACACCACCGATTACTTCACTGTTGACCCTATGTTCGGCACCAACGATCAGTTTGCTGAACTGTGTGAGAAAATCCGTGGTAAGAATATGAAGATTGTTTTAGACGCGGTGTTTAACCACACGTCAGTGCATCATCCTTGGTTTGATATCGAACAAAAAGGAGAAGGAGCGTATGGCAATCCGCAGTCAAAGTTCCGTGATTACTACTTTTTCGAAGGCGAAACCAATCACTACATTGGTTGGAAAGGCATTGGTAACTTATCGGTTCTGAACTTTGAAAATGAACAGGTGCGCGACTACATCTACCAAAGTGAAGAGTCTGTCATCAAGTATTGGCTGAAGCCACCGTACTTGGTTGATGGCTGGCGGTTTGATGTAATCCATATGCTTGGCGAAGGAGACGGCGCGAAAAACAATGCTCATTATGTGGCAGCGTTTCGTAATGCGACTAAGTCAGTAAACCCGAATGCTTATGTGTTAGGTGAGCACTTTTTTGAAGCAACGCAGTGGTTGCAAGGTGATCAAGAGGATGGGGCGATGAACTACTACGGTTTTGCTCATCCAGTTCGAGCTTTTATCGCACGACAAGACATTATGTACGATCCAATCAACATTGATGGTTTGGAGTTTAAAGCATGGTTGGACGAAGCCAGAGCAAAAATCCCATTTTCTAATCAGCTATCGCAGCTAAATCAACTCGATAGTCACGATACTGCTCGGTTTATCACACTGGTTGATGGTGATAAGCGTAAAATGAACATCGCGCTAGCAATGCTTATGACTTACGTTGGCACGCCTTGTCTTTACTACGGGAGTGAAGTCGGTCTAGAAGGAGGTCTAGACCCGGATAATCGTCGCTGTTTTCCTTGGAATGAAATCGAAAGTTCACAATGGCTATCGCTTTACCAACAATGGATCAAGATACGTAAACAATGTAAGCCTTTACAGTCGGGCTGTATTCAATGGCTGCATTGCACTAACAACCAGTTGGCGTACGCACGTGTACTAGGTCGTGAAGCAGTCGTTGTTATGATTAATCTCAGTGGTAATGAATGTTCAATCGATTTACCTATGTGGCAACTGGGCTTGGAGGTTAGCCAAGTTATATCGTTGCTAGATGACACAGAACAGGTTGATTATAAAGGTCATATCTCTGTCAATATGTCGGCACAGAGCTGCAAATTATGGCGACTAAAGTGACACCACACTCTATATTGATTAAACTCCTTTAATATATAAACGGTCTCAAACAGCGCGCACACATTTGTTTGGTCTCTTGTTATCTGGTGCTGCATTGCATGCGTCACCAGATAACGAGTATCAATTTAATAGCAGTCATAAGAGACTATTGACCTTTCATATGCATGGTACTCAATGGTAAACCAAAGGCGATTTAGCCTCTCATTTGTCATCTTTTTTCCTCTGGCGTTATTTGTAGTGGTTTTACTCGTGACAACGAAAAATTACTATGATGCGGTTAACCGCTATATCGATTCTGAGTATTCGCGTATCGAGCGTGCAATGTCTCGCGGTATTAAAGTACTCACGGCTTTAGATTACAGCTTCACCAACTATACCAATTACGCTAACCCACTGTTTGAAGAACATAATTCTTTAGTCAAAGAAGGGCTTTGTTATCTTTGGCCTATAGATGTGTTATTACTCGAAAGTGTTTATAGTGAAGGGTTACCTGCGGTTGACCTTGATTATATGATCGTAGGGGACGAAAGCTTATGTCAGCAAGGTTCAACGATTAACCAGTTAGCTGAACAAAAGGCGGGTTTTGCGCCGTCATTGTCATTTCTGCACGATATTGAATCGCACATTGTTGGAATCCATTACATTGACAAGCGCGGTTACGTTATCTCCTCACCCGATACCTACGCAAAAAATTTCACTAGAGAGCTTTTGTCAACGCTAAAAGCCCGACCTTTTTGGCAAAAAACCGCGCAAGATAAAGTGAACATTACCTTGGCTGGACCAGGGCCTGTGTTGGACTCGATGGAAGGTCAAGTCATTAGTATGACGGTACCCGTCTATGAGAAAGGAGAACACCAAGGGGTTTTGTCTATTGATTTTGACATCAATACGCTTATGGCTTCGTCGCTAGGTCTTGTAGGTCAGTTTCATTTGGTTTCCAATTTACAATCCATTCCTTCAAACAGTACACGAATCAAACCAGTCGAATTAGAGCGATTGAGTGCGAATCACAGCATGTACTACGAGTACAACCTTTGGGATGAAGCTAAGAACCTAGCGGTTTTTGAAAAATACAGCCTTATTGTCGCACTATTTATTTACGTGTTGAGTACCGTCGTCTTGTTCTATGTGAATATGCATAGCGAGCGACGCTACTTTAAAGAACTGGCAGCAAGAGACCCAATGACCAGCTTATTGAATCGTCGAGGTATGCAAACCGTGTGGCGTAATAAGATGACAAAAAAACAGGTTGCTTTAGCAGTGTTCGATATTGATAACTTCAAGAAGATCAACGACACCTATGGTCATGATGTCGGTGATTCTGCAATTCAGCTTGTTGCAAAATGTATACGTGAAAATATTCGCCATACCGATGTTGCCTCAAGGTTTGGTGGCGAAGAGTTCGTTTTAGCGATTTATGACGAAGATTCAGAGGGCATTAAACTCATTTTAGACAGAGTAAAAAAGGCCATAGATGAGCGCTCGATACGCGTAACGAAAGAAGGCTTTACGATCTCTGGCGGTGTGGTGTTTAGTAAAGAGAGCCGAGTAGAAAACTTTGATGAATTGTTTAAAGCGGCGGATGAAAAGTTATATCAAGCCAAAAGTACCGGCAAAAATAAGATCTGTTACTAGGATTTAGGTACAAAAAAGGACGAGATATTCGTCCTTTTTGTGTTCGGGAATTATGCAACCTGAGAGTTTAAGTCATCGCGGTAGCGTTGAATATGCTCAACAATTGGTGCGGCTTTGTTGAACGTTCTGATTTCTCTAAATAGGTCTTTTGCTTCAGGATAAGCCTGACGTAAGTAAGAGAACCATTGTTTTACGCGGTTTGGGTAATACAAGCCTTTATCGCCTTTCATCTCAAACTTGGAGTAATAGATGAGCAACTCAACCACCTCGGGCCATGACATTGGCTGGTGGTTATGTTTTACCATATTGCCTAAGTTAGGGATATTGAAAGCGCCTCGGCACACCATCAAAGAGCTAACGCCAGTCGTTTCAATGCAACGTTGACCGTCTTCATAATTCCAAATTTCGCCATTCGCAATCAGTGGGATATCAAAACGTTCACGAATTTGGTTGATGTAATCCCATTTTATCTCAGAAGCTTTATAACCACCTTGTTTAGTACGTGCGTGTACGGTCAGTTCATTTGCGCCAGCAGACTGAATGGCATCGACAATTTCAAAGCAATCTTCAGGGTTCTCCCAGCCAAGACGAATTTTTGCAGTTACGGGAATGGCTTCTGGAACGGCTTCTCGACAAGCTTTAACCACACGGTGAATGAGCTCTGGATGTTGGAGTAGCGCTGCTCCACCTTTACTTTTGTTGACCATTTTGGCTGGGCAACCAAAGTTTATATCAATACCTCTGGCGCCAAGGTTTGCCGCTTTAATTGCGTTCTCAGCCATCCAGTTCGGTTCTTGTCCCAACAATTGCACATGTACTGGCACACCAGATGCAGTCTGAGAACCTTGCAACAGCTCTGGGCATAAACGGTGAAACACATGATCGGGTAATAGCTGGTCGATTACGCGAACAAACTCCGTAACACACAGGTCATAGTCGTTTATCTCGGTCAGGATTTGGCGCATCAAATGATCTAAAACGCCTTCCATTGGGCCTAGTACAACTTGCATAGCTTGCCTAATACAGTTTGGTGGTAAAAAGGAGGGCGATTGTAGCGATGTAAGTTAAGTTTGTCATTAAAAGAGTCGAAGCGCCCAATGCAGTCAAACACACAACGTTAGGTTACGTGCTTTTGAGCTCTGAGGTATAATGCCGCCAAATTTATGGGAAACCAGATGTCATGCAATACACATTGATTGAAAAAGGTGAAGTTCACGTCGATGAATCTTGCCTATTTATCGAAGGCGCAGTGTTAGCTGCGAATCTGACGACAAAACCACTCGCTCCTGAAAAGTGGTTAGAGCCGCTATTAGGTGAGGGATTCAAAGCGATTCAACCAGCTGTGGAAGAGCAAATTCACAAGCAGCATAACCGAATTCAACGAAACGAATATTCCGTGCTAGAGCTAACAGGCAAAGAACCTGAACAACTTGCTGATTTTGCCGAAGGCTTTATGTCTGTTTGGCCAATGATTGAAGAACAGTGGCAAGACGTTGAGCTCAATGATGGATTACAGCGTATGCTGCAAGCATTACTGACCACTTTGATGCTGGCGATCGATGAGCCAGCAACGCAGCAACAGATGCGTGACGCAGGTATTGAAACGCCACCGGCCCTGACAGATTTAGTCGACCAGCTTGATTTAATGGTCGGTGAAGTCGCGCTGGGCGCGGATGAGTTGATGGTAGGCAATAAAGCTCAAAGCCTAAACCCATTCAAAGGTATCGGGCGCAATGATCCCTGTCCTTGTGAGAGCGGAAAAAAATTCAAGCAGTGCTGTGGTCAATCACGCGGCTAAGTCGAATCGCCGCGCTATCCACTTAACAAAAAGCCGACCAGATGGTCGGCTTTTTGTTAATTTTTACGCGTCAGTAGGATTAACGAATTGGATTAACGCGTTTTGCAGGGAAGAATTGTGCAATTACAATTAATGCCAAAGCGATTAAATTGCCTGCAAAAATTACGACTAACCATTGTGGCATTGATAAATCAAGGAACTGCCATACAACCTTAGAGCAATCACCATATGCTTCAAACATCCAAGGAACCCACTGATTGAGCTGAGCCCAGCTAGGGAATGTGACGAATAAATCGCAAGTCGCGAATGGTGATGGATTAAACTGGTAGTCAACGTGCTGCATCGCAAGTAACAAACCCTTGTAAGCACTTAATCCCCAGCCTATCAAACCTAGCCAGCGGAAAATTGGGTTCTTGGGTGCAAATATACCAACCATTGCAGCGACGCCCACTCCCATCATCGCGACTCTTTCATAAATACACATGACACATGGTGCAAGCATCATGACGTGCTGAAAATAGAGGGCACATGCTTCAAAGAAAACGACGAATAGCAGAAGCAGTAGCCACGATAAACGTCCCTTTGAAAACTGGTTAAGTGAATTTAAAATAGTCACGTTTTTGTTCCTGTCTGAAATAGAAAAAGCTCTGAATACTCAGAGCTTTTTATCGTGGATAAGTTTCCTAATCAACTCAAATTTTAGTGACCACCGGATACTACGGGAGTCAGATCACCACTATGAGGTAAAATCCAACCAGCTTCGTAGAAAGAAGCTGTTGCAGGCTCTAGGAAGAACATGATTCCCATCAGACCGACAATCGCAAGAACGACGGTGTAAGGCAGCGCCATGATAACCATTCGACCGTAAGACAGACGAATTAATGGAGCGAGAGCCGATGTGAGTAAGAATAGGAATGCCGCTTGACCGTTTGGCGTTGCAACAGAAGGCAGGTTAGTACCAGTATTGATTGCCACCGCCAGTAAGTCGAACTGATCACGAGTAATGAGACCCTCAATGAGTGCAGTTTTTACTTCATTGATGTAAACCGTACCAACGAACACGTTATCCGACACCATAGATAATAAGCCATTCGCCACATAGAACAGAGCTAGCTGAGTACCTTTATCTTCAACGGCAAGCACCGCATCGATGACTGGTTTAAACAGCTCTTGGTCAATGATTACAGCAACGATCGAGAAAAATACTGCAAGCAGTGCAGTGAAGGGCAGGGCCTCTTCAAACGCTTTCCCCATGGAGTGCTCTTCAATGACACCAGTAAATGCGGTCGCTAAAATGATCACAGAAAGGCCAATTAAGCCGACAGCCGCTAAGTGCAAAGCGAGTGCAACGATCAACCAAACCGCAATAAGACCTTGAACCCAGAGTTTTGCGACATCTTGATTTGTTCGCGTTTTACGCTCTTCACGGTCAAAATCGACGAGGATCTGACGAACGTTGTTAGGAAGCTTCGCGCCGTAGCCAAACACTTTAAGCTTTTCAACTAAAGCACAAGTGATGAGACCACAGAAAAATACAGGGAGTGTCACTGGAGACATACGGATTAGGAATTCACCAAATAACCAACCCGCTTGGTCTGCAATAATTAAGTTTTGAGGTTCACCAACCATCGTGGTTACGCCACCTAAGGCAGTACCTACGCCAGCATGCATCAACAAAGAGCGCAAAAAGGCACGATAGTTTTCTAGGTCATCACGCGTTAGTTCAGTGATCGTGTCATCTTGTGTATGGTCATGGTCACCGATAGGGTTACCAGACGCCACTTTGTGATAGATAGAGTAAAAGCCGATCGCCACGCTGATAACAACGGCGATAACCGTCAAGGCATCCAAAAATGCAGACAAAAATGCCGCAGCAAAGCAGAACGCGAGTGATAGTAGGGTTTTAGAGCGAATGCCAAGTAAAATTTTGGTAAAAATGAACAGCAATAGCTGCTTCATGAAGTAGATGCCCGCAACCATAAATACCAGAAGTAGCAGTACTTCGATATTTGCTACTAATTCGTGCTTAACTTGCGCAGGGCTAGTCATGCCGATAGCAATGGCTTCAATAGCAAGTAAACCGCCAGGTTGTAATGGGTAGCATTTTAATGCCATTGCTAGCGTGAAAATAAATTCAGCGACCAACAACCATCCAGCTACAAATGGGTTTATTAGGAAGAATACAATCGGGTTAATTATTAAGAAGGCTATAATGGCAACTTTGTACCAATCAGGCGCTTTACCAAGGAAGTTCTTGATAAAAGCGTTTCCGAGCGATATCGGCATGATAATTCTCTTTATAACAAAATTATGAATAGACACTACAATAGTGCTTAAGTATCTGTTTGTTAGACTTATTAACTAGTCTTTAAAAACAATAACTTAGTAAAACAACAATCCTTTGTTTATTGTAGTCTTGCCAAGTTACTTCCCCTGAACTCAAGCACCGCTCACTTTCGACCGCAAACTCTACACTCAGGCATTTATTAGTCAATAACAAAACGTGATGCTACCGACTAAAATGACTTTTTAAATGTAATAACGCGATCAAAACGGCGTTACTATACCATGAAAGTCTTAAAAAAATCCTCTTGGATTTTAAATGACGGCCAGTGACGAGAAAAGGCAAATTAAGAAAGAATATTAACTGTGATATACAAAGTAATTTTTCATATTTTGAATATAAAAATGTGACACGGTTGTCTTTATTTCTCCGAGATTTGTGAGCTGTTTAATTAAATGAAAATTCATATTTTACTGCTTTCGCTCGCATGTTAGAGCCTCTTAAATTGACACAACATATAGAGTATTAACTCTATGTTATGGAGTCGTTTCCACTATTGATCGTAAATTTTCTCAAACCGCTAAGTAGTGGTATGATGAGTACTATCGACCCTCAGAAATCAATATTGGATAAAAAGTAGAATGGTCATAAAGGCGAAAAGCCCTGCGGGATTCGCAGAAAAATATATTATCGAGAGCATTTGGAACGGCCGTTTTCCTCCAGGCTCAATTTTACCTGCTGAGCGCGAGCTGTCCGAACTGATTGGTGTTACTCGAACGACTTTAAGAGAGGTTCTTCAACGACTAGCCCGTGATGGCTGGCTGACTATCCAGCACGGCAAACCTACGAAAGTTAACCAATTTATGGAGACCTCTGGTCTGCATATTTTGGATACTTTAATGACGCTAGACGTTGATAATGCGACAAACATTGTAGAAGATCTGCTTGCGGCACGTACTAACATCAGTCCTATCTTTATGCGCTATGCATTTAAAGCGAACAAAGAGAGCTCTGAGCGTACAATTAAGAACGTAATCGAATCTTGTGAAGCTTTAATGAATGCGGCTTCCTGGGACGAATTCATCGCTTCTTCGCCGTATGCTGAAAAAGTTCTGCAGAATGTGAAAGAAGATAACGAGAAAGATGAAGCGAAGCGTCAAGAAATCTTGATTGCTAAAACGTTCAACTTTTACGATTATATGCTTTTCCAGCGCCTAGCATTCCATTCAGGAAATCAAATTTACGGTTTGATCTTTAATGGTTTGAAGAAGCTCTACGATCGTGTCGGTAGCTACTACTTCTCAAATCCAGCTTCTCGTGAGCTAGCTCTGAAGTTTTACCATCAATTGCTCGAAACTTGTGAAAGTGGCCAGCGTGAGCAACTACCAGTAGTGATTCGTCATTATGGTATGGAAAGTGCGTTGATCTGGAACGAAATGAAAAAGCAATTACCAACGAACTTCACGGAAGACGACAGCTAAGCGCTGACAAGTTGAATAAATGAAAACCGCAGTGCCTTAGGCCTGCGGTTTTTTTGTTTTTATTTATAAGTCGGCGACGGACCTAGCACCAATAATAAGGTATGGAACGTTTATCCTGCTAGCGAGAGTCTGGGTAACGGTAGATATAATGACTCTACGACATCTGAAAGGACATGGTCGTAAGTATTGAAGATGGTCAATGACAAGTCCGATGTGACGCCATAAAGCTCTGCTTCTGTTAAGTCGACATGACTCCCTGTCACGTATTCATTTAGCGTCTGTATTGAGCGCGTGGAAGCAGGAGAGGTAATGCTAAGTGGAGCGATAACCGCTAGTTGGTTTAGCTTACGCATCATGACCGATGCATAGTTTTTGAAACGCTCATTTCCGCCTTGTTCTCCTAAATCTTGAATGCTGATTCGTAACTGAGTCAGGGTCTCCAAGCTATCCATAATGTTTTGCCAGTTCATGTGATACTCATTATGCAAGTCATCTCTTTGCTCAACCGCTAGCCATGCGATGGTTACTTCATCCATCAAGAACAAGCAATGACGAATCAACTTACCATGCTCCATCTGGTTTCTTGCAACACTATGGTCATCCCATTGTTCAAGTAGTTTCCCTACTTTAATCTGTAATACGCGATACATGGGTTTGTTTTCAAACCGTGAGGTTTCGACTAAAAGATGAAGCTTGTTGGTGAGATCGTTATGAAGGACTTCTAATTCTTGTTCGTTATTTTGTTGAAATTGAAGTGAGTAGTGCGTCGCAGCTCGATGGCGTCTCAGCAGATGAACAACATCTCGCAATAATGTTAACAGCTGATATTTACGCGCGTGTTGCTGCTCTCGTTTAGAAGATAAGTGATATATTCCGGCTAAAATAGCGATAGATAATAATGTGGAAATCAAAACAAACATAACCAACTCCTTGTTACTGTTTGGACCTAACAAGGAAGATTGCAGTTTTGATGCCACTAATTAACTTCTACTAAAACAGTGAGTTAGGCTTGTGACGGGAAAGATGCTGTACAAGTTTGGTGCACAAATTCCCCAAAAGTGTGAATTCAGTCAAAAAAGTCCCCGCTGAACTGGCGAGGACTTTTTAAATTTGATCGTAAAGCTACAACTTACATTACGCGCATGCCAGGTTGAGCGCCTTCGTGTGGCTCAAGGATCCACAGGTCGCTACCACCAGGGCCTGCCGCTAGGATCATACCTTCAGACATACCAAACTTCATCTTACGAGGTTTTAGGTTTGCTACCATTACCGTTAGCTTGCCTTCTAGCTCTTCAGGTTTGTAAGCTGACTTGATGCCAGAGAATACCTGACGAGTTTCACCACCGATGTCCAATTGGAACTTAAGCAGTTTGTTGGCTTTTGGTACTTCTTCACAAGAGATGATACGAGCGATACGCATATCTACTGCAGCAAAAGCATCGAACTCAATCTCTTCAGCGATTGGCTCTTTGTCTAGCTCGGTTTGGCTAGCCTTGTTCTTTTCCGCTTCAGCTTTCTCTTTCGCCGCCATTTCTGCCGCCGCATCTTCTTTAGACGCTTCGATCATCGCTTCAACATTCTTCGGATCGATACGGTTGAACAGTGCTTTGAACTTAGTGATCTCGTGGCCTGTTAGTGGAGCAGCGATGTTTTCCCAAGTTAGCTCTTGGTTTAGAAACGCTTCAGTACGCGCAGCTAGCGATGGCATTACTGGTTTCAGGTAAGTCATCAGTACGCGGAATAGGTTGATACCGACAGAACAGATGTCTTGTAGTTCCTGATCTTTGCCTTCTTCTTTTGCTACAACCCACGGTGCTTTTTCATCAACGTATTGGTTAGCTTTGTCTGCCAATGCCGTGATTTCACGGATTGCACGACCAAACTCACGCGTTTCGTAAAGCTCAGCGATACGGTCAGCAGCAGCAACAAATTCGTTGTAAAGTTCAGGCTCTGCAAAGTTGTCAGACAGTTTGCCTTCAAAACGTTTCGCGATGAAACCTGCGTTACGAGATGCCAGGTTAACGATCTTGTTAACAACGTCAGCGTTTACGCGCTGAGTGAAGTCTTCAAGGTTAAGATCTAGATCATCGATACGGCTGTTTAGCTTCGCAGCGTAGTAGTAACGTAGACACTCAGGGTCTAGGTGCTCTAGGTAAGTGCTTGCTTTTACGAACGTACCTTTAGACTTCGACATTTTCGCGCCGTTTACGGTTACGTAACCGTGTACGAATACGTTGTTTGGTTTACGGAAGCCGGAACCTTCTAGCATTGCTGGCCAGAATAGGCTGTGGAAGTAAACGATGTCTTTACCGATGAAGTGGTACAGTTCTGCTGAGCTGTCTTTCTTCCAGTACTCGTCGAAATCTAGGTCGTCGCGCTTGTCACATAGGTTTTTGAAAGAGCCCATGTAGCCGATAGGCGCGTCTAGCCATACGTAGAAGAATTTGTTCTTCTCACCAGGGATCTCGAAGCCAAAGTATGGTGCATCACGTGAGATATCCCATTGCTGCAAGCCAGATTCGAACCATTCTTGCATTTTGTTCGCTGTTTCAGCTTGTAGCGAGCCAGAGCGAGTCCACTCTTTTAGCATGCTTTCAAACTGAGGCAGGTCGAAGAAGAAGTGCTCTGAATCTTTCATTACTGGCGTCGCACCAGAAACCGCAGATTTAGGATTGATCAGTTCTGTTGGGCTGTAAGTCTCACCACAGTTGTCACAGTTGTCACCGTACTGGTCTTCAGACTTACATTTTGGACAGGTACCTTTTACGAAACGGTCCGGTAAGAACATCTCTTTTTCTGGATCGAACAGCTGAGAGATAGTGCGGCTAGAGATAAAGCCATTTTTCTTCAACTCAAGATAAATGTGTGACGCTAGCTCACGGTTCTCATCTGAGTGTGTGCTGTGGTAGTTATCAAAGCTGATATCAAATCCAGCGAAGTCTTTTTGGTGCTCTTCGCTAACTGCGGCAATCATTTCTTCAGGAGTAATACCCATCTGTTGCGCTTTAAGCATGATTGGCGTGCCGTGAGCATCGTCAGCACAGATGAAGTTTACAGTGTTGCCGCGTAGGCGTTGGTAACGAACCCAAATGTCCGCTTGGATATGCTCAAGCATATGACCAAGGTGGATCGAACCGTTAGCGTACGGAAGGGCACAAGTTACCAGCATTTTCCTTGACGGAAAGTTTTTTGGATCGTTTGCCATACTTAATATTCGCTTTTCTTGATAGGTATAAATAAATTTTGATGGATAATACTACCCCATGAACTGACTAACTCCAAGGTGTCAAACTGCGGAATGCCTTAGTTTTTTTGGGGTTCTGGTTGAGCCTGGACGGTGGTAGCATGACATCTAAAAGGAGGGCTTATGCATCAGTTCACTTCAAAACAAGATTTTTGTCACTGGTTTAACCAATTCCAACATCCACAGTTGGTGGAAAACTGGGCAGATATTCATGGCGCAATTTCGATTACGACACAGGGTTCTATTGATATAACGTTGCCATTCGCAAGTAATGAGCTTCAAACCGTACTGCATGACTGGATCAAACAGCAGCAAGCCTCGGGTAAAGTGGCTGAATTCCCATTTAATATTCGCCTTGGAGTTAAAGCTTTAGAAACTCAAGTGGCTAACTCGGTTAAGGGTGTTAAGAACATCATTGCCGTCAGTTCTGCGAAAGGTGGCGTTGGTAAATCTACTACCGCAGTTAACTTAGCGTTGGCGATTGCTCAATCTGGGGCGAAAGTGGGATTGTTGGATGCAGATATCTATGGTCCGTCTGTACCTATGATGTTGGGGCAAGAAGATGCTAAACCAGAAGTTCGTGATGGCAAGTGGATGGAACCCATTTTTGCTCACGGCATCTATACTCATTCTATCGGTTATTTGGTGGATAGATCAGAAGCGGCGATATGGCGCGGTCCAATGGCTTCAAAAGCGTTGTCGCAGTTATTAACTGAAACAGATTGGCCAGATTTGGATTATTTGGTGATTGATATGCCGCCAGGTACGGGGGATATTCAATTGACGCTGTCACAACAAATTCCGGTAACAGGTAGCGTGTTAGTCACAACGCCGCAAGATTTAGCCCTTGCCGATGCAAGGAAGGGAGCGGCAATGTTTAACAAAGTCCATGTCCCGGTTATTGGTGTTGTGGAAAACATGAGTTATCACATTTGTAGTCAATGTGGCGCGAAAGAGCATATTTTTGGTATGGGCGGAGCTGAAAAAATGTCGCAAGAATTTGGCTTAGCATTGTTAGGACAAATTCCGCTTCATATCTCTATGAGAGAAGATATTGACGCTGGCGTGCCAACGGTAGCAAGACGCCCAGAAAGTGAGCATGCAGGGTATTATAAGCAACTTGCCGATCGCGTATGTAGCACGATGTTTTGGCAAGGCAAAGCAAAACCAGATGCGATTAGCTTTACAATGGTGAACTAAGTTTACTATGCCTGCTGGTTGATAATTGCACATTTTAACGTTTGCTCGGAGGTTAATCCTCTGAGCAGGCAGAAACTTATGACTAAACCCTAATTCCAACTAGTAACTATGGGGTGAACTCCCTATAATCAGGCAGTTTATCTTTTTATGTGACTAGAAATCATCATCGGGTGCAAACTAATGTCTGATAATAATCAATGCGTCATCGTAGGTATTGCTGGCGCTTCTGCTTCTGGAAAAAGTCTGATCGCGAGCACTATTTATAATGAGCTTCGCGCGAAAGTAGGCGATCATCAAATCGGTGTCATCACGGAAGATTGCTACTACAACGACCAAAGCCACCTAAGCATGGAAGAGCGAGTAAAGACGAACTACGATCACCCGAGTGCGTTGGACCACGACCTACTGTGTGAGCACCTAGAAAAATTGGTACGTGGTGAAGCAGTAGAAGTGCCTGAGTACAGCTACACTGAGCACACAAGAACAATTAACACCACCACAATGACACCTAAAAAGGTGATCATTCTAGAAGGTATCCTTCTTCTTACAGACCCTCGTCTTCGTGATTTGATGCATGCGACAGTATTTATGGACACACCGTTAGATATTTGCTTGCTTCGCCGTGTTAAGCGTGATGTGGAAGAGCGAGGCCGAACTATGGAGTCTGTTCTTAAGCAATACCAACAAACAGTACGTCCGATGTTCATGCAGTTTATCGAACCTTCTAAGCAATATGCGGACATTATTGTTCCTCGCGGTGGTAAAAACCGTATCGCAATTGATGTATTAAAAGCTCACATTGCAAGACTTTTGAAAGCTTAAGCCTATAGACGGCTATATCGCTTTATTTTTAGGAGAAGAAGTGGCACCTTAAGTGCCACTTCTTTTTTTGTTTTTAAATTAGTCAGTTGCAGGTTAAAACCAGACACTTTTCACGCTTTTGTGGAACTGTCAGCGGCAAATGGAGTCTGCGCTTATAATTGTAAAAACACTCGAGCAAGGAAAAACAAATGAAGAAACTGCTCTTAATTCTAGCAATACCGATTGTGGTCATTTTGGTCGCAATTTTAGCGTTAACCATCTTCGTCAATCCGAATCAGTTTAAACCCCTTATTGTTGAGCAAGCGCAAAAGCAAACGGGATTAGAGTTGGTGATTGAAGGGGATATCAGTTGGCAATTTTTCCCATCAATTGGCTTTGAGTTGGGACATACAGAATTGCGAAACCCACAAGGCTTTAGTAAACCCAATTTATTCAAAGTTGATACCGTTGGTGTAGACATCTCTGTTATGCCACTTTTTAGTCAACAGCTTGAAATTGGAAACGTCACGCTTGATGGTGCTGAGTTCTACATTGAAACCAAGAAAGATGGCAGCAAGAATATTGATGCATTGACGAAAGCCCAAACACAACAAGCAGAACAAGAGAACAATGCTGCGCCTACGCAAAATGGTGAAACGCAAACTTCTGGTTCTGATTGGAGTATTAATCTTGCTGGCGTTACGGTTTCTAACGGTTCATTAGAAATGCAGGATAAGCAAGCTGGTAGTTACACCAAACTTTATGATATTTCATTAAACCTTTCCGAATTCGCTTTTGACAACTGGACAACGGCTGATTTTGGCGTGAAGGGCGAAATGAACGACCAAAAGTTCACCGCGAAAGGTCAGGCAGACTTTAAGCTAGAAAAAGGTTTGGCAAACTACGCGCTAAAGAACATCAACTTTGATGCGACATACTCTGACCCTGCCAATAAAATTGAATCGGCAACGATCGGTTTAGACACGTTTGAATTCGATAAAGTAAATAACCTGACTTATGCCATTAAGGGTGACGCTGGTGGTATGAAGTTAGATATGCAGGGTGCTGGTCAACTTAGCGTGGACAAGGCTATCAGCAAAGTACAGTTGGATAAGTTAACTCTTAAATCGACTTTTGAGGGTGATGCTTTACCTCAGTCCCCGATGAAAGTCGACATGGTGTCTGATCTGTCTTTCGACCTAACGAAAAACCATCTGAGTTTTGTTCTAGAGAAGTTAACAGCGAATGCTATCGCCTTAGATGGTAAGGCTGATGTGGCACTCGGTGATATTCCTAAAGTACGCTTTGCTCTCCATAGCCCCAATATCGATCTTGATGAGTTCTTAGGGTTAGATAAGCAAGCTGCCGAAGGTAATAAGCCTGCTTCTGGTGGCGAGAGTGCTCCTGCCGGACCTGAGGTTGAGCCTGATTTGTCTGCGTTGAAAACGTTAGATGTAAAGGGTGACATTACCATCGACAAATTCAAAGCGGCAAATGCGAAGATGGAAGCGGTAAAAACGAGCTTCACTGTAAATCGTGGCGTGTTTGAGCTTACATCTTTTAGTTCGAAGTTGTACCAAGGCTCAATCTCAGCGACAGCGAAGTTAGATGCACGCCAATCACCAGCGACTTACAGTGTTAAAAAGTCAATCAAAGGCGTGAAAGTTCAACCGCTACTTATAGACGTTGCTGAAAACGACAAACTTGAAGGGACAGGTAACATTGATGTGAATGTTACAGGTAAGAGTCTCACGCCTACCGGTATCAAGAAGAATCTATCTGGTACGGTTGTTATCAATTTTGCTGACGGTGCGGTGAATGGCATCAACGTTGCTCAGTTGATTCGTGAAAACTATGCGAAATTTAAAGGGCAAAAAGTTGAAGGCACCAATGTAGCTAAGAAAACAGACTTCAGTGCGATGACGGCGACATTGAAACTCAACAAAGGTGTTGTATCAACGGATAATATGCAAGCTCAGTCTCCATTGTTACGTGTTCGTGGTAAAGGTACCGCAAACTACATCAATGAAACAGTCGACTTTACTATCAGCACGTCAGTTGTAGGCAGCCTAGAAGGCCAGGGCGGTAAAGATATAGATGAGCTGAAAGACATCACGATTCCAATCAATGTGTCTGGTAAGTGGGCAGATCCTAAATTCAAGCTCGTATTCGATGATGTTCTGAAGCAGAAAGCTCAAAAAGAAATCGATCGTGGCGTGGAGAAGCTAACGGACAAAATCAAAGACGAGAAAACCAAAGATGCGGTCGATGGTTTATTGAAGAATCTTTTCAACTAACCGTGCGTGAAAATCAAAAGGGTTGGCATTTTGCCAACCCTTTTTAAATTACTCTGCGAGTGTTACCAATCGACGCCTTTGAGGGCTTTTACGCCAGAATCAAATGCGTGCTTTACATTTTTCACTTCAGAAACGGTATCGGCCATTTCAATCAGGGTTCGATGTGCGCCACGCCCAGTAATAATAACCGACTGCATTTTAGGTCTGTTGCTCAGTGCTTCGACCACTTCGTCTAAGTCGATGTAGCCGTAGCTCACCATATAAGTTAGCTCGTCAAACAAGATGACATCGATAGAGTCGTCTTGCAGCATGCGCTTACATTCTTGCCATACGCCTTGCGCTGCTTCGGTATCAGCGGCTTTGTTTTGAGTTTCCCACGTAAAGCCGGTTGCCATTACTTGGAATTCAACGCCGAGTTTCTCAAGTAGGTTGCGCTCTCCGTTGTCCCAAGTACCTTTAATAAACTGCGCGACAGCACAATTCAAACCATGACCCACTGCGCGTGCGATCGTACCGAATCCTGATGTCGATTTACCTTTACCATTTCCGGTAATGATCAGTAGCAGACCTTTTTCCTCTTGAGCAGCAGCGATTTTTGCGTCTACCTGTTCTTTGACTTTTTGTTGGCGAGCTTTATGGCGTGCTTCTTTATTTTCTTCGATAGACATAATACTTCCTCAATTCCTTTTCGTGCTGTGCCCAAGCTAATTTGGGTTCATTGATTTATCTCGCTATGATAGACCAACATATCGTGAAGAAAAACCACCGATAATTCAGGGAATAAAATGAAGAAAATACTTGTTGTTTGTATGGGAAACATTTGTCGGTCACCAACTGGAGAGGCAGTGTTAAGAGCGAAAGCTCAAAAGCTAGGCGTTGAAGTAGAGGTTGATTCGGCAGGTACAATTGGCTACCACGCAGGAAACCGACCGGATTCAAGAGCGATGGCAGCAGGAAAGCAGCGAGGTTATTCTTTTAAAGGAATGCAAGCGCGCCAAGTCACCATTGATGACTTTGAAAAGTTTGACCTTATATTAGCCGCAGATAAAGCAAATTTGGCCGATTTATTGGATATTTGTCCGTTGAAGTATCGACACAAAGTATCGTTATTTTTAAGTCATTCTGAGTCAGTTTACGACGAAGTCCCGGACCCATATTATGGTGGGGAAGATGGCTTTGAACTGGTGCTTGATTTAATCGAAGAGGCATCAGACGCAATTTTGAAGAAGCTATAATCACCGTGCTTGAAGACAATAGAAAAAGGGATGAGCTCAGCTCATCCCTTTTTATTCGTGTTAACCCGCTAGTATGTCGGTTGCGACTTTGTAGCTTGGGTCTTCCTTCACGTTAATTTCAACCAAGCTGCCAGCTTTGTCCAAAAGTTTACGACAATCTGGGCTTAGGTGACGAAGGTGCAGCGTTTTACCTTGAGCATTGTAACGCTCAGCCAGTGTTTCAATGGCTTCAATTGCAGAGTGATCTGTCACGCGAGAGTCTGCAAAATCGACAATCACATCTTTTGGATCTTCAGGCGCGTTAAACAACTCCAGGAAGTTAGCCGCAGAGCCAAAGAAAATAGGGCCGTGAATCTTGTACTCTTTTGAACCTTCCTCGTTTAAGCACGTGTCGGCATAGATGTGCTTAGCGTGTTGCCATGCAAACATTAATGCAGAAACGATAACACCAACCGCTACGGCAACAGCAAGGTCAGTAAGAACAGTAACAACGGTCACAAGAACAATAACGAAGAAGTCTTGCTTCGGTACGCGGCGTGCTAGCTTAAATGTTGCCCATTCGAATGTACCAATGACAACCATGAACATCACACCAACCAGAGCAGCGAGTGGGATCATTTCAATTAGCGAAGAAGCGAATAAGATAAACATCAATAGAGCGATAGCCGCAACGATACCAGATAGACGGCCGCGACCACCTGAGTTTACGTTGATCATCGACTGACCAATCATCGCACAACCACCCATTGCGCCAAATACAGAACACGTCATGTTTGCCATACCTTGACCGATACATTCGCGGTTAGATTGACCACGAGTATTCGTCATCTCATCTAAAACTGTCAGTGTTAGTAGAGATTCAATTAGACCAATGGCCGCTAGAATGATCGCGTATGGAAGAATGATTTGTAGAGTTTCTAGCGTAAATGGCACCGCCGGAATAGAGAAGGTCGGCAGTGAACCTGCGAGTGTTGCCGCTTCATCACCAGACATTGTACGCAGGAAGTCAACAACAGTACGAGTTTCCAGATCCAAACCAACCACTAAAGCAGTCACCGTTACGATTGCAACAAGTGAAGAGGGTACAGCCGTTGTGATTTTTGGTAGAAAGTGAATGATTGCCATAGTTAGCGCAACCAAACCAAGCATTAGTAGCATTTGGTCTTGTGGTAGCCAAGTAAGCATGCCGTTGATATCTGGCGCTTTAAACTGACCCAACTGAGCTAGGAAGATAACAATAGCCAGACCGTTCACAAAACCAATCATCACAGGGTGAGGCACGATACGGATGAACTTACCCAATTTAAACATACCAGCGGCAATTTGAAGAATACCAGCGAGCATGATGGCTGCGAATAGGTACTGGACACCGTGAGTCGCGACAAGCGAAACCATTACGACTGCCATGGCACCTGTTGCACCAGAAATCATGCCAGGACGACCACCGAAAATGGAAGTAATAAGACCAACGATGAATGCAGCGTAAAGACCGACCATCGGATCTACGCCTGCGACGAACGCAAATGCGACAGCTTCAGGAACCAATGCTAGCGCAACGGTTAAGCCTGATAGCACATCATTTTTTACGGAGTGCTTAGAAAATTGGGGAAATTCGAACATGTTTGTTTTTAAGTTCTCTTTGCAATGAGTTAAACCCGACACATATTCGTATTTGCACAAGCCACTGGAAGGTTGATTTTTAATCAAACATTGCAGTGTAAACCGTAGTATTAAAAGAGCAGCATCAGAATGGTGTCGAAAACTTGAGTCGGCGCATGCTACCGAAAAGTGTGATTAAGTTCAAGAATGATACGAATAATGGCGTACAAATGTGATCACGAATTGGTATTTATATGAACAATTTATTGGGCAAATATGAAGATAAAAAAGGCTACCAGATGGTAGCCTTTAATTTATTTATGCCGTTAAGCAGTTGAACGTAATGATTTAGCCTAGTTAAAGTTAGGCTTTGTCATCTCTGCCGATGCACGGTTTTTAGCCACTTGGCTACCAGCACCTTTAGCTTGGTAACGTTCGGTTTTGAACGGTGCTGCTGCAACCGTGATTTCGCGTAGCTCTTGAGGGCCAGGTGCTTTCGTCATCGGTGCGCTAGCGTTTAGCTTAGCCGCAACTTTAATGGCTTCGACTTTAGGCTCTGGTTTATCTACTGGCGCTTCGGCTGCAATCTCTTTTGCTGCTTCAACGATAGGCTCTTCAGCAGGTGCCGTTTCTACGATGACATCAACCGGTTCAGCATGTTCAGTTACAGGAGTTTCAACGATAGGCTCTACCGATGCTGTTTCTACTACTGCCGATTCAGCTTTTTCTGCGATTACTGTTTCAACAACAGGTGCTTCTACTACTGGATCTTCCACTTTCGCTTCAACGGTTTCTTGAACCTTGTGTTCAACAACTGGCGCATCTGTTACGACAGGTTGCTCGCGACGAATAATCACTTTACCCATTGCCATTTCTGGACACGCAAAGCCACCTTGGATTGTAGGTACTGCTGCTACAGCTTCTTCCTTAACTCGCTCTTCCTTCTTAGGTGCTGGTTTCGGAATGTAACGTGGCATTACTTTACCCATAGCCATTTCAGGAGAAGCGACACCTCCCTT
This sequence comes from Vibrio sp. YT-16, assembly GCF_033337405.1. Lineage (NCBI taxonomy): Bacteria > Pseudomonadati > Pseudomonadota > Gammaproteobacteria > Vibrionales > Vibrionaceae > Vibrio > Vibrio sp. YT-16. The sequence goes on along the minus strand of NZ_JAWOQQ010000001.1, from coordinate 210,806 downwards.
ACGTAGGCGGAACGGGTTAGGGCGGCGATCACGGCCACGGCGACGACGCTGGCCGCTTGCACGCAGGTGACGTGGCGAACGACGGTTACGACGTTGCTTAGACTCTGCTTGCTTGTTGTCTTGTTGTGCTTCTACCGCTGCTTCTGTTGGCTTCTCAACTTTGGTTTCAACCGTTTCTTGAGTCTTAACCGCTGTTTCTTCGGCTTTCTTCTCAATAGCTTCTTGGTCCTTAACGCGTACAGACTTGTTCAATTTGCGACGTTGGCGGCGCTCTTTCACTTTTTCTGCTTTCGCATTTTGCTGCTTCGGTTTGCTCTCTTCTGGTTTTGTTTCAGTACGAGCTTCCGCTGCTAGCTGCAGACCTTTTTCCGCTACTTTTGCGTTTGCTTTCTGCTCTTGGGCTTTATCTGCCTGTTGAGCTTTAGGTTTACGCTTTTGGTTACGGTTTTGCGGTTTATTTGTTTGTTGTTGAGCTTCGTTTTGCTCATTAGCCTGCTCATCACGAGGCTTACGACGACGTCGGTTATCGCGATTGTCGCGGTTATCACGATTATCGCGCTGGTTGTTATTGCGACGACGATCGTTACGATCACGTTTGTTACGTCGATTATCGCGATTTGGTTTTTTCTCTTCCTGAGGTTTCTGTTCTTCTTTTGTTTCTTCAGAACCACCGAATAGGAAGCTACCAAGTGCTTTAAACAGACGGCTGAACAATCCAGGTTTCTCTTCTTGTTCAACGTTTTGTTCTTTCTTCTTCGCCTCAGGAGCTGGTTTAGCTGCTGGTGCAGGTGCGGTTTGAGACGGAGCCGCAAAGCCTTTAAGAACTGGCTCTTCAATTCGTTTTGGTTTTACGTCAACTTCCGCTGGCTCTTTACCTTCCGCTTCTTTCATTGCTTCCAGTTTTTTAGGAAGTAGGTAAGAAATCAGATCGAACTCTTCACCTTCACGAACACGGATAACTTCGAAGTGCGGCGTTTCCATGTCAGAGTTTGGAACAACCGTAATCTTCACTTCTTGAATGCGTTCGATATGGTTAACTGAACGACGTTTTTCGTTCAACAAGTAAGAAGCGATTGGCACAGGTACAACTGCGAGAACTTGCGCTGTATTGTCTTTCAGTGCTTCCTCTTCGATTAAACGAAGTACAGAAAGTGCTAGAGATTCGTTGTCGCGAACGACTCCAGTACCGCTACAGCGAGGACAGATGTGGTGGCTTGCTTCTGCTAGAGAAGGGCTTAAACGTTGACGTGACATCTCCAACAAACCAAAGCGAGAAATACGACCGATTTGTACACGAGCGCGATCAAGACGAACGGCTTCACGTAGACGGTTTTCTACTTCTCGTTGGTGGCGAACAGGTGTCATATCGATAAAGTCGATAACCACTAAGCCACCCAAGTCACGTAGACGTAACTGGCGAGCAATTTCGTCGGCTGCTTCTAGGTTCGTGTTTAGGGCTGTTTCTTCAATATCACCGCCCTTGGTTGCACGAGCAGAGTTGATATCGATAGACGTTAGTGCCTCAGTCGGGTCAATAACAATAGAACCGCCAGATGGCAGACGCACTTCACGTTGGAAAGCCGATTCAATTTGGCTTTCGATTTGGTAGTGGCTGAATAGTGGAACTTCGCCTTCATATTTCTTAACGCGGTTAAGGAAATCAGGGCGCACCAATTGAATGTGCTCTTTTGCACGTTCGTAGATGGTGTTGCTATCAATTAAGATTTCGCCAATATCACGACGCAAATAGTCACGGATTGCACGAACGATAACGTTACTTTCTTGGTGGATTAAGAATGGAGCAGGGTTAGAGTCCGCTGCACCTTTGATTGCACCCCAGTGGTTAAGTAGTACATTCAAATCCCACTCAAGTTCTTCAGCACTCTTGCCAACGCCAGCAGTACGTACGATTAGGCCCATGCCCTGAGGCAGTTCCAAAGTACTTAATGCGGCTTTTAGTTGAGTACGCTCGTCACCTTCGATTCGACGAGAAATACCGCCAGCACGAGGGTTGTTAGGCATCAGAACAAGGTAACTACCAGCAAGAGAAATGAAAGTAGTAAGAGCAGCGCCCTTGCTTCCACGTTCTTCTTTTTCCACTTGAACGATAACTTCTTGGCCTTCCGTTAGCACTTCTTTGATGCTTGGACGACCTTGGTAGGTGTAACCTTCAGGGAAATATTCGCGGGCAATTTCTTTGAGAGGGAGGAAACCGTGACGCTCGGCGCCGTAATCAACAAATGCGGCTTCTAAGCTTGGTTCGATACGTGTGATACGTCCTTTGTAGATATTCGCTTTTTTAGATTCATGTCCTGGACTCTCGATATCAAGATCGAAAAGTCGCTGGCCATCAACCAGAGCGACACGCAACTCTTCTTTTTGAGTTGCGTTAATTAACATTCTTTTCATTGAAAATTCTCGTTGTCTTTTCTTTTATATCTTTCTTGTCGACTTGCCACTGTTTTTTCGCTCTTTCACGGTGCCTGATCCCATGGCTTGTATTTTGCAGCCTCCCGGCTGGAAGGGGATGCTCTCGGGCACTTCAGTCATCACAAGCCTCTTGTGGTTTCTGTTGGAAACGTAGACTTGTGACCCGCTATTTGGGCGGTAGGTACTCAACGTGAATATGCGAGGAGTAGGGTGGCAAGAGTGTTGAATTCGATGTGTCTCACGCCAATGCTGCACTCGACCTTCAACGATCTACTCACATTGCTTGAGGATAAATGATTGGTAATGAATAAAATGTAACCAAACCTTCCTTAGCAGCTGTGAACTATAGCAGTGCGCGTGGCTATCAGCAATCTGCTTTCACGCAAACGATAGAAAATTTGCCGCTAAACTCAAAATTTCTATTTTATAACTGGCTGTTTCATAAGCAATTGAGATGTGCAAACTGTTCAAGACAGAAAACAAATTGAGAACTTGATTGAGAGTTTTAATAATTTAAACAAAAGCTTGGCGAAATTTAGACCAGTATGTGCCACGGAGTGTTTCTTTTACGACAAGAATAATGTGAAGTCGCACGAAATTGAGTTTACAATACCGCCCATGAACGAAATAAGAACAAAAGTCCAGTTCGTCGATATCGACGAAGATATGGCGGGTCAGCGCATTGATAATTTTTTGCGCAACCAATTAAAAGACATTCCTAAAAGCATGATTTACCGAATTGTGCGTAAGGGCGAAGTGCGCGTAAATAAAAAGCGTATAAAAGCAGAGTACAAGTTAAAAGCAGGCGATCTCGTTCGTATTCCACCGGTGACCGTCGAGAAAAAAGATGACGATGTCGCACCAAGTACGAAACTTAACAAAGTCGCTGAGTTGGAAAAGATGATTATCTTCGAAGATGATCATATGTTGATTCTAAACAAACCATCTGGCACCGCTGTGCATGGTGGCAGTGGTTTAAAGTTTGGTGCGATTGAAGCGCTTAGGGCTCTGCGTCCTCAAGCTCGCTTTCTTGAACTTGTGCATCGTATTGACCGTGATACTTCAGGGATTTTGCTGGTTGCTAAGAAGCGTTCTGCACTTCGTCACTTGCAAGCCCAGTTTCGTGAAAAGACAGTAAAGAAGTTTTACTTAGCTCTTGTCATGGGGCAATGGAAAAGCAGTTGTAAGGTTGTGAACGCGCCACTGCTCAAAAACGAAGTGAACAGTATTGTTCGTGTTAACCCTAATGGTAAGCCGTCAGAAACGCGTTTTAAGATTTTGGAAAAGTTCGAACAAGCTACATTGATTCAGGCGAGTCCGATTACTGGTCGAACTCACCAAATACGAGTTCATACGCAATACACTGGTCACCCAATCGCTTGGGATGATCGCTACGGTGATCGTCGCTTTGATGCTTACACAGGTCAAGTTGGTTTAGATCGTTTGTTCCTACACGCGGCAAACATCAAGTTCCAACACCCATCAAATGATGAGTGGATGGAAATCAACGCACCGATGGAACCGAAACTAGAAAAAGTGTTGGCGGGTTTAAGAAACGCGTAACCATGTTTTCCTCGCGGATGCAAAAGGGAGCCTGTGGCTCCCTTTTATCGTATTTGAGTTAAAGGACATCGAGTCCTTGAACATGCAACATATCAATCAAATCAATCAATGGTAGTCCGACAAGTGTGTTCGGGTCTTTACCGACTAATTTCGTAAACAAGCAAATTCCCATGCCTTCGCTTTTAAAGCTGCCTGCGCAGTAAAAAGGTTCTTCCCTGTCGACGTAGCGTTCGATTTGTTCAAGCGTTAAATCTCTAAAGTGCACCTCGAAAGAATCAAAGCCGACTTCTGTATGGTTTGTGACGGTGTTATGTACCGCAAGACCAGTATAGAAAGTGATGACTTTTCCACTTTGAGCCAAAAGTTGATTTATCGCGTTATCTCTATTTAAAGGCTTGCCAACGATTTCACCATTAATGACACAAACTTGGTCACTGCCGATAACTAAACTTGCTTTATCCGTCTGGCAAGATATTGCTTTCTCTTGGGCCAGTCTCTGCACAAGTTCAGTTGGCGTTTCTTGGTCAAAAGGTGTTTCATCGCAATCAGGTGGTAAACAAACGAATGGTAGTGAGAGCTTTTCAAGCAGTTGTTTACGAAAAGGGGAAGTTGAGGCTAAAACCAGTTGGTAATTTTTCATTTTGAATTACAATTCGTGGGAGCATTTCCAATAGGATAATCGATCAAAAATGATTCTGGCTAATGCTCTGTATGTTAAGCGTAAAAAAGTACAACTTTTTTGCCTTTTTCTTTGACTAATTTTGATTTGGAAGATAATATTCGCGCCCTATGCAAAAGGTAAAAATACCGCGAACGGTTGACCCAGCTAAAGCTGCACAGAAACGATTGGATTACGATGGCATCATCCAAGCTAGTCTTTTCAAGCGCTTAGTGGAAACAACTGAAGGCGTAAAACGCGACGCAGAAGTCTCATTGTCATTTGGGATGGATGAACAGCGACTCGTTGTTATCTCTGGTAAAGCTAACATCGAAGTCGATTTAGAGTGTCAGCGTTGTAATGAGGTATTCGCACATGAGTGCGAAGTTGAATTCCTTTCTACTCCTTACTACGGTGAGAAAACAGAACAGGAAGCACCAGAAATTTATGATTTGGTAGATCTAAATGAATATGGTGAATTAGACCTCATACAACTTGTTGAAGACGAGTTCATCTTAGCATTACCTCAAATTGCGATGCACGATGAAGCGGATTGTAGCGTTGATTCAAATAACATGGTTTTTGGTGAGATTCCTGAAGAAATTGAGGAAGAAAAACCGAATCCATTCGACGTTTTGAAAAGTCTGAAAAAGTAATAGGTGTGGTAGCCGATTCTTCTTCAGGTTTTTAACCCAATAGTATAGGAGTAGGGTCAATGGCCGTACAGAAAAACCGTAAAACTCGTTCTAAGCGCGGTATGCGTCGTTCACACGATGCGCTAACTACAGCTGCTCTATCTGTAGACGCGACTTCTGGTGAAACTCACCTACGCCACAACGTAACTGCTGAAGGTTACTACCGTGGTCAAAAGGTTATCAACAAGTAAGGTTGAACCTTTGCAAAGTATTACCGTTGCACTTGATGCAATGGGCGGGGATTTCGGTCCACGCGTAACAGTGCCTGCCGCCGTGCAGGCACTGTCTCATTTCCCAGAGCTAAAAGTGATTCTTATTGGTGATCAATCTCTGATCACGTCTCAATTATCTCAACTCGGTACCTCGACCAGTTCCCGCTTGACTATTCTTCACAGCGAGAAAGTTATCTCGAACTCAGAAAAACCTTCATTGGCGTTACGTAATAGCCAAAATAGTTCTATGCGTATGGCTATCGATTTGGTTTCTGAGCAGAAAGCGGATGCTTGTGTTAGTGGTGGCAACACCGGTGCATTAATGGCACTATCGCGTTTCATTCTTAAGTTACTTCCTGGCATTGAACGTCCTGCTTTGGTTTCCGCTTTACCGACGATTACCGGAAAGCGCACTTGGATGCTAGATCTGGGGGCGAATGTATCGTGCGATGCTGATAGCTTGTTCCAATTTGCTGTAATGGGCAGTGCATTAGCTGAAGAACACTTGGGTCGTCCTCCTCGCGTTGCTGTACTCAATATTGGCGCAGAAGAGATTAAAGGTAACGATTTAGTCAAACGTTGCGCAGAAATGCTTTCTCAGACCGATGCGATTAACTTTGTCGGTTATATTGAAGGTAATCAAATTTTGCATGATGTTGCTGACGTCATTGTTTGTGATGGATTTGTCGGCAACGTATGCTTAAAAGCCAGTGAGGGAACAGCTCAACTTTTTATCGAAAAAATTAAAACCAGCATAATGGCATCAACGATAAAGGGTTGGATAGCTAGAAAGTTGTTTTCTAGGCTGTTTAATGAACTAAAAACACTGAACCCCGACCAGTATAACGGCGCAAGTTTGCTAGGATTGCGCGGCATTGTCATAAAAAGCCATGGAAGTGCGGATGTATCTGCGATTGTCAATGCACTTGGCGAGGCAGTACACGAGGTCAAACGACAAGTACCAAGCCGTATTAGCGATCGTTTGGAAGCGGTTTTACTCGAGAGGCATTATTAGTCTTCATGTATAGCAAAATTTTAGGTACTGGCAGCTACCTGCCATCTCAGGTGCGTACAAACGCAGATCTAGAGAAAATGGTAGATACAAGTGATGAGTGGATCGTTGCTCGCACGGGTATTAAAGAGCGTCGAATTGCTGCAGAAAACGAGACTGTAGCAGACATGGCATTCTACGCAGCTGAAAACGCTATCGATATGGCGGGTATTGATAAAAACGATATCGACCTGATTATCGTAGCCACAACGAGCAGTAGCCATACTTTCCCTTCATCTGCGTGTCAGGTGCAGGCAAAGCTTGGCATTAAAGGTTGTCCAGCTTTTGACTTAGCCGCTGCTTGTTCTGGTTTTGTGTACGCATTATCTGTTGCAGACCAACATATCAAATCTGGTATGTGCAAAAACGTACTTGTGATTGGTTCAGATGCTTTGTCTAAAACGTGTGATCCGACAGACCGTTCAACCATTATTCTATTTGGTGATGGTGCCGGAGCCGTTGTCGTAGGCGCTAGCCAAGAGCCTGGCATTATCTCTACCCACATATACTCGGATGGTCAATTCGGAGAGCTTCTAAGCCTACCTGTACCTGTGCGGGGGCAAGATGCGGATAAATGGCTTCATATGGCTGGGAACGAAGTATTCAAAGTCGCTGTCACTCAGCTATCGAAACTAGTAAAAGATACGCTTGAAGCCAACAACATGCATAAGTCTGAACTAGACTGGCTAGTGCCGCACCAAGCGAACTACCGCATTATTTCAGCGACAGCGAAGAAACTTTCGATGTCACTAGACCAAGTCGTGATTACACTTGATAAACACGGCAACACATCAGCTGCGACGGTGCCAACAGCACTAGATGAAGCGGTACGTGATGGTCGTATTAAACGCGGTCAAACTCTGCTTCTTGAAGCGTTTGGCGGCGGATTCACTTGGGGCTCGGCCCTTGTGAAGTTCTAAGTTTCACAAGAATTCAAAATTTAAGGTGCACTTGGTGCATCTTATTTCTTTTTACTTTGCTTAAAGGAAAACAACATGAGCAAGTTTGCTATCGTATTTCCAGGTCAAGGTTCTCAAGCTGTAGGTATGCTTGCAGAACTAGGCGAACAATATGACGTAGTAAAACAAACATTTGCAGAAGCATCTGACGCACTAGGTTACGATCTATGGGCGCTTGTTCAAAATGGACCTGCAGAAGATTTAAACGAGACTTTCCGTACTCAACCAGCTTTGCTAGCTTCATCTGTTGCAATCTGGCGTGTATGGCAGGAACTTGGCTTAGAGCAACCAGCAAACCTAGCCGGTCACAGCCTAGGTGAGTACTCAGCACTTGTATGTGCGGGTGTTATTGACTTTAAAGAAGCCATCAAGCTGGTTGAATTACGTGGTCAACTTATGCAAGAAGCAGTACCAGCTGGTACTGGCGCAATGTACGCGATTATCGGTTTGGCTGATGATGCGATTGCAAAAGCGTGTGAAGACGCAGCGCAAGGCGAAGTGGTCTCTCCAGTAAACTTTAACTCGCCTGGTCAAGTCGTTATCGCTGGTAGCAAAGACGCAGTAGAGCGAGCTGGTGCGCTATGTAAAGAAGCTGGTGCGAAGCGTGCGCTTCCTCTCCCTGTTTCAGTACCTTCACACTGTGCACTTATGAAGCCAGCAGCGGAAAAACTTGCTGTAGCTCTCGAGTCTATCGAATTTAACTCACCACAGCTGCCAGTTATCAACAACGTTGATGTGGTTGCTGAGACAGATCCTGCAAAAATCAAAGATGCGCTTGTTCGTCAGCTACATAGCCCAGTTCGTTGGACTGAGACAGTTGAACTGATGCACGAACAAGGCGTAGAAAATCTTCTTGAGCTTGGTCCTGGTAAAGTTTTAACAGGTCTAACAAAACGTATCGTGAAAACGCTAACTGCAGCCGCAGTGAATGATATCGCATCGCTAGACGCTGCGAAGTAATCCATCAAGCGATAAATTTGCGATAAGAAAAGGAAACACAACATGATGAATCTAGAAGGTAAGATCGCGCTAGTTACCGGCGCAAGCCGTGGTATTGGCCGCGCGATCGCGGAACTTCTTGTCGAGCGAGGTGCTACGGTTATCGGTACTGCTACTTCTGAAAGTGGTGCGGCTGCTATCAGCGAGTATCTTGGTGATAACGGTAAAGGCTTAGCGCTTAACGTGACTGATGTCGAGTCTATCGAAGCGACATTAAAAACGATCAACGAAGAATTTGGTGTGATCGATATTCTGGTGAATAACGCTGGTATTACTCGTGACAACCTATTGATGCGCATGAAAGATGATGAGTGGAACGACATCATCGATACCAACCTAACGCCAATCTACCGCATGTCTAAAGCGGTTTTACGCGGTATGATGAAAAAACGTGCGGGTCGTATCATCAACGTAGGCTCTGTTGTTGGTACCATGGGTAATGCTGGTCAAACTAACTACGCAGCAGCGAAAGCGGGCGTGATTGGTTTTACTAAATCAATGGCTCGTGAAGTTGCGTCTCGTGGTGTAACAGTGAACACTGTTGCTCCTGGTTTCATCGAAACTGACATGACTAAGGCACTAAATGATGACCAACGTGCGGCAACATTGTCGAACGTGCCAGCAGGTCGTTTAGGTGACCCACGTGAAATTGCATCAGCAGTAGTTTTCCTTGCTTCTCCTGAAGCAGCGTACATTACTGGTGAAACTTTGCATGTAAATGGTGGCATGTACATGGTTTAATGCGACAGTTTATGCAAAATAAGCTATTTTACATTGTGAAAAATAGCCTATAGTTGCAGTTAACTGTCATGAACTTGTCATGCTTATGCGCAAGATTTGTGCATGATTTAAGTCAAAAATGTATTGAAATTCGGTTAAATTCGCTAATTTTGTGGTTTGACCAGCAAGGACCCCCTTGCAACTTTCAATAGTTCGAATAAACTACGGAATCATCGCATTAGGCGAAATCTGTAAAGGAAAAGAAAAATGAGCAACATCGAAGAACGCGTAAAGAAAATCATTGTTGAACAGCTAGGTGTAGACGAAGCAGAAGTTAAAAACGAAGCTTCTTTCGTTGACGATCTAGGTGCTGATTCTCTAGACACTGTAGAACTAGTTATGGCTCTAGAAGAGGAATTCGACACTGAGATTCCTGACGAAGAAGCTGAGAAGATCACTACTGTTCAAGCTGCAATCGACTACGTAAACAGCGCTCAGTAATTAGCTCTCCCAGGCGGTCTCCTAGACCGCCTGTGTTCTTTCTAACTTCTTCTATCCTCTCATAGAAATATTCAATTCCCGGAGAATTATATCGTGTCCAAGCGTCGTGTAGTTGTCACTGGCATGGGTATGTTGTCACCGGTAGGCAACACAGTAGAATCATCTTGGAAAGCCCTGCTAGAAGGTCAAAGTGGTATCGTAAATATCGAGCACTTTGATACTACGAACTTCTCAACTCGTTTTGCAGGTCTTGTTAAAGATTTCGATTGCACAGAGTACATGTCTAAAAAAGATGCTCGTAAGATGGACCTTTTCATCCAGTACGGCATTGCAGCGGGTATTCAAGCTCTTGATAACTCTGGCTTACAAATTACCGAAGAAAATGCGGCTCGAGTTGGTGTTGCTATCGGCTCAGGCATTGGCGGTCTTGACCTTATCGAAACTGGCCATACTGCATTAGTAGACAAAGGCCCTCGCAAAGTTAGCCCATTTTTTGTTCCTTCGACCATTGTAAACATGGTTGCAGGTAACCTATCTATCATGCGTGGTCTTCGTGGTCCAAATATCGCGATTTCTACCGCATGTACTACTGGCCTGCATAATATCGGCCATGCAGCACGTATGATTGCCTACGGCGATGCAGATGCGATGGTTGCTGGTGGTGCAGAAAAAGCTTCTACGCCTCTTGGCATGGCTGGCTTCGGTGCAGCTAAAGCACTATCTACTCGTAATGAAGAGCCTCAAAAAGCGTCTCGCCCATGGGATAAAGGCCGTGATGGTTTTGTTCTAGGTGATGGTGCTGGCATGATGGTGCTTGAAGAGTACGAACACGCAAAAGCACGTGGCGCGAAGATTTACGCAGAACTGGTTGGTTTTGGTATGTCTGGTGATGCTTACCACATGACATCTCCAAGCGAAGACGGCTCTGGTGGTGCACTTGCGATGGAAGCGGCGATGCGTGACGCTAACATCACAGGTACTCAAGTAGGTTATGTGAATGCTCACGGTACTTCTACTCCTGCTGGTGATGTTGCAGAAATCAAGGGCGTGAAACGTGCTCTTGGTGAAGAAGGTGCGAAGCAAGTTCTTGTGTCTTCAACTAAGTCGATGACGGGTCACCTATTAGGTGCTGCTGGCTCTGTTGAAGCAATTATCACGGTTATGTCTTTGGTTGACCAAATTGTTCCGCCAACCATTAACCTTGATGATCCAGAAGAAGGTCTAGACATCGACCTTGTGCCGCATACAGCGCGCAAAGTTGAAGGTATGGAGTACGCTATCTGTAACTCGTTTGGCTTTGGTGGTACAAACGGTTCTTTGATCTTCAAGAAGTTCGCTGAGTAACACTATCTAACCTAATTTAGATAAGCGAAACTTGTATTCTAACGGCTCGATGCTTAGCATTGAGCCGTTTTGTTTTATTTGTTGTCTGCTAATTTGAAGGTACGTGAATGTTTTGGGTAAATGGAGTTCCGCAAACGCATGTAGAGCTAGGTGATCGCTCATTCCAATACGGTGATGGAGGCTTTACCACCATCCTGACCCAAAATGGAGAGTTGGTTTACTGGCAAGAACATACTGAGCGCATGAGTGCTTGCCTTGACGCTTTGAAGATCTCTTCACCTGACTGGAAAGTTGTGCATGATTGGGCAAGCAAAGCGGTTTTATCTGACGCACGAGCGGGGGTGAAGATTCACGTTAGCCGCGGTATTGGCGGGCGAGGGTATAGCCCTAATGGGATTGAAGGCCCTATCGTGACGATTTCCAATTTTGCGTTTCCTTCTCATTATTCATCTTGGCAAGAACAAGGTGTGGACTTGGGCGTTTGTAATACTCGTCTAGGGATTCAACCTTTACTTGCTGGACATAAGCACAACAACCGTTTAGAGCAGATTCTCGCCAAGGCTGAAATCGACAATACAGAGTTTGCAGATGCAATAACGTTAAATGTGCAAAACCATGTCATTGAAACTACAATGGCCAACCTTTTTTGGGTTAAAGGTAATAAAGTATTTACGCCGGAGCTGACCTTATCAGGCGTTACGGGCGTAATGCGTCGTAAGGTGCTTGAATTACTTAAAGTAAGTCATATTGAAGTCATCGAGGGGCGTTTTATACTTCCAGATTTTCTGAGTGCTGACGAGGCTTTCATGTGTAACTCAATATTAGGTGTCGCACCTATTCGCAGCATAGTGACATCGAACTCTAAGACTATATTTCCGATAGGAAAATTGACTCAACGACTGCAAGGGAATTTAACTACGTGATTAAAAAACTGTTGGCTTTTGTTGTGCTGATTGCAGTGATAGGCGCAGCAGCTGTTTTTTATATAATTTCACAGGCTAAACAATACGTTGAAAAGCCTATTCTATTGGAACAACCTCAGCTGTTTACTGTAGAAAGTGGTACAAGCTTTCATCATGTCATGCGCGCCTTAGTTGAAGATGAGGTGATTGAAACATCGGAGTATATCCGTTTAATTCCTCACTTATATCCAGAATTGTTGCAAGTGCGAGCGGGTACTTACCAACTTGAGCCTGGTATGTCACTTTCGCAAACATTGGAGCATCTGAATACTGGAAAAGAATACCAGTTTGCGATCACTTTTGTTGAAGGCAGCCGCTTTTCTGAATGGGTAGATCAACTAAAAAGTGCTCCTTATTTAAAGCATGATTTAACCGATCTTTCAGAAAAAGAAATGGCTGCGAAGCTCGGAATTGAGAGAGAAAAGCTAGAAGGGTTGTTTTTAGCAGAAACCTACCATTACACAGCGGGTGCGAGTGAAAGCCAGTTATTAAAACGAGCGCATCGAAAACTCAATAAAATACTGGACGCTAGCTGGGAAGCTCGTCAAGAAAAGCTGCCATTACAGGATAAATATGAAGCCTTGATTCTCGCGTCTATCATCGAGAAAGAGACGGCTATTGATTCTGAGCGTGAGCGCGTCGCTTCTGTGTTTATCAACCGATTGAACAAACGTATGCGGTTACAAACTGATCCGACAGTTATTTATGGTATGGGTGACGCCTACGATGGCAACATTCGTAAGAAAGATTTGCGTACGCCGACACCATATAACACCTATACCATCAATGGTTTGCCACCAACACCGATTGCGATGGCTGGTGAAGCTTCCATTGAAGCGGCTTTGAATCCAGAAAGCAGCAACTATTTATATTTTGTAGCAAGTGGAAAGGGCGGACATGTATTCTCGAAATCCCTTGCTGAGCACAACCGTGCTGTTCGTGCCTATTTAAGAGAACTAAGAAAGAACAAATGATGAAAGCAAACTTTATTGTCGTTGAAGGCCTAGAAGGCGCGGGTAAAAGCACTGCGATTAAAACCGTTTTAGATACGCTAAAAGTGGCCGGTATTGAGGATATCGTAAATACCCGTGAGCCAGGAGGCACACCGCTAGCAGAAAAAATGCGCGCTCTGGTGAAAGAAGAGCACGAAGGCGAAGAACTTAAGGACATGACGGAGTTGCTTCTTCTGTACGCTGCACGTGTTCAGTTGGTTGAGAACGTGATCAAACCAGCTTTGGAAAACGGTCAGTGGGTGGTTGGTGACCGACACGATATGTCGTCGCAAGCTTATCAAGGTGGTGGCCGTCAGATTGACGCATCGTTAATGAAAAATCTCCGGGATACAACGCTTGGTGATTTTAAACCTGCTCTCACTCTCTATATGGATATTGACCCTCGTGTTGGGCTTGAGCGTGCACGTGGGCGTGGTGAGTTAGATCGTATAGAGAAGATGGATATTAGTTTCTTCGAGCGTACACGTGAGCGTTATTTGGAGATTGCTCATGCCGATCCTTCCATCGTTATCATTAACGCAGAACAGACGATTGAAGGCGTGTCGCGTGATATTCGGGACGCTCTAAACGAGTGGCTAGCTCGTCAATAAGTGAAACGTAAATTTAGGTGACTCATGTTAAATGATTATCCATGGCTACAGCCAATATGGGATAACCTCAAAGTAGGGTTAGAGTCGGACAGAATACCAGGTGCGCTTTTATTACAAAGCGAGCAGGGCTTGGGCATCGAAAAACTTATCGAGTTTTTTAGCCAAGTACTTCTTTGCCAAAATTACGCGAGTGAAGCATGCGGTTTTTGTCATAGCTGCCAGCTAAATCAATCTCAAAACCACCCTGATTTACACTGGATCAAGCCAGAGAAAGAAGGAAAGGCGATAACGGTGGACCAAATTCGCGCTTGTAACCGTCTTGCTCAGGAATCATCTCAGCTTAATGGTTACCGCCTATTTGTAATAGAACCGGCGGACTCTATGAACGAGTCGGCATCGAATGCGCTGTTAAAGACGCTAGAAGAGCCTGGGGCAAAGTGCTTGTTTTTGCTCGTTACCCACAATCAGGAGCGTCTGCTCCCAACGATTCGTAGCCGTTGCCAACACTGGGTTGTTGCGCCTCCGTCAGCGGAACAAGCGATGCAATGGATGCACGAACAAGGGGCGAAGCAAGTTCCTGCTTATGTCTTAAAACTGAATATGGGCTCTCCAATAAAAACATTGGATGCGTTAAATAATGGTGAGCTCGAAGCTTACTTGGCTTTTGAACGCAGTTTTATTAAGGCAATGTCTTCGCCTGTTTCAGACGTTTCTGAGTGTGCTTCTTTAATCGCTAAACACTCAGAGCAATCATTAGACTGGGCATGGTATTTACTGACAGATGCTCAGAAAGCGCAGTTTGGTGTATCAGAAGCTCAAATGCTTCCGGGCGCGACAAAGTTTCAACCGGACAACTATAACGGTTTGTACTCATCAGCGAAGGCGCTGATGAACCTGAAAGCTCAGGTGCAAGCCTTTCCTGGCCTGAACCTTGAACTACTATCAATGAATTGGTTAATTGAATCACGAGAGGCATTATGTTCGTAGATTCTCATTGTCATTTAGACAAATTGAATTACGACGATCTCCACATCAATGTGGAAGACGTTATTAACAAAGCTAAACAAGCAAACGTAACTGAGCTACTTTCTGTTGGAGTAACGCTGGATTCTTTCCCGAAAATGATGGAAATGATCGAGCCTTATGACAATGTTTATGCTTCGTGCGGTGTGCACCCACTTGATGTTGAAAGCGACTTTTCGATGGACGTATTGCGCCACCATGCGTCGAATGCAAAAGTCGTCGCTATTGGCGAAACGGGTTTAGATTATCATTACAAGCCCGAAACGGCCGCGTTACAGAAAGAGCGCTTTGAGCAACACGTTGATCTTGCAGTGGAGCTCAACAAACCTTTAATTATCCATACTAGAAACGCACGTGCGGATACTCTAGATATTTTGCGTAAGGGTGGGGCAGAGAAATGTGGTGGTGTTATCCACTGTTTTACAGAAGATCTTCCATTTGCTGAAGCTGCACTGGAGCTGGGGTTTTATATTTCTATCTCGGGGATTGTTACTTTCCGTCAAGCTACAGAGTTAAAAGAAGTGGTGAAGACTCTACCTTTAGAGAAGCTTCTTATTGAGACAGATTCTCCTTACTTGGCTCCTGTCCCTCATCGTGGCAAAGAGAATCAACCCGCTTACGTTGTCGAAGTCGCTTCTTATATTGCGCAACTCAAATCGTGCTCTCTTTCTGAAGTGGCACAAAAAACCACCGAAAACTTCCGAAATCTTTTTTTGTGATGAAAAAATAATAAGAGCATAAAAAAGGAGCTTAGGCTCCTTTTTTGTTGATAAAAACAACAGATACGCTCACGAGTTTAATGTTTACTAAAAATGTTGATTTAATAACATTCAAAAATCACAAATGTAATTTTGTTACTAAAAATAACATTGAGGCGTATTTTATTTACGCCTTAAAATTAATTATATAAATAATTAATTCTTTATAAAACAGTAATATAAGTGCAATGCAAACCTTTTCATCGGCTGTTTTTGGGTGTGATCCAAGACTTGTTTTGAAACTAAATTTCGTAACTGTGTGGAAAGTTTGAGGGTCATCAATATATATTTAGAGCCGGAAAATATAATGCAGTTGTGGTTACATTTTCATTGGGTGCTAACCTTTAGGCTACGGGGGTGTGCCGTTAGTGCCCAAATAATACTTATAAATTTATCAGGAGCATAAACATGTTTAAGAACCTTTTTGCTAACCTGCAAAAAGTTGGTAAGGCTCTGATGCTTCCAGTATCAGTTTTACCAGTTGCAGGTATTTTATTAGGTGTGGGTGCTGCCCATCTAAGCTTTATTCCAGAGATCGTTTCTAATCTTATGGAACAAGCTGGTGGTTCAGTATTCGGCCAAATGGCACTTCTATTTGCAGTAGGTGTAGCTCTAGGCTTCACTAACAACGACGGTGTTGCAGGTCTTGCAGCTATCGTTGGTTACGGCATCATGACGGCAACGCTAGGTGTAATGGCGGGCGTTATGGGTGTTGAGAAAATCGATACAGGTGTACTAGGTGGTATCCTTGTCGGTGGTGTGGCTGCTTGGGCATTCAACCGTTTCTTCAAAATCCAACTTCCAGAGTACCTTGGCTTCTTCGCTGGTAAGCGCGCAGTGCCAATCATCACTGGTTTTGCTGCGATCATCCTAGGTGTTATCCTTTCTGTTATCTGGCCACCAATTGGCGGTGCAATTTCTGCATTCTCTGATTGGGCTGCACACCAAAACCCACAGCTAGCATTCGGTATCTACGGTGTTGTTGAGCGTTCTCTAATCCCATTCGGTCTACACCACGTATGGAACGTACCGTTCTTCTTCGAAGCAGGTTCCTGTGTTAACGCTGCCGGTGAAGCTCAAAATGGTGTACTAACTTGTTACCTAGTTGCTGATGAAGCATCTCGTGCTGCTGGTAATGGCTTCGGTCAGCTAGCGGGTGGTTACATGTTCAAGATGTTCGGTCTACCAGCTGCAGCAATCGCAATTGCTCATTGTGCTAAACCAGAAAACCGTGCAAAAGTAATGGGTATCATGGCGTCAGCTGCACTGACTTCATTCCTAACTGGTATTACTGAGCCAATCGAATTCTCATTCCTATTCGTTGCTCCACTACTATACGGTATCCACGCTCTACTAGCTGGTTCTGCATACATCGTTTCGAACACTCTAGGCTTTGTACACGGTACTTCTTTCTCTCACGGTCTGATCGACTTCCTAGTTCTATCTGGTAACGCTCAGAAGATGGTGCTAATGATTGCCGTTGGTCTAGTTTACGCAGTAATTTACTACGTAGTGTTCCGTGGTGTAATCACAGCGCTTGATCTAAAAACACCTGGCCGTGAAGATGAAACGGAAAGTGCAGCTGTAACTTCTGGCTCTGATATGGGCGGTGAACTGGTTGCAGCGTTTGGCGGTAAAGCTAACATTACTGGTCTAGATGCATGTATCACACGTCTACGTGTAGCAGTTGCAGATACAGCAGCTGTTGACCAAGACAAGCTAAAACAACTAGGCGCTGCTGGTGTTGTAGTTGTAGCTGGTGGTGTACAGGCTATCTTCGGTACTAAGTCTGATAACCTAAAAACTGAAATGGATGAGTGGATTCGTAACCACGGTTAATCGCAGTCATTCATAGTAATGCATAAAAGGAGGCTTCGGCCTCCTTTTTTAGTTCCTATTTTATTAACTGACAGTTCCTTTTTTAGTGTGATCCTAAACTCATCTTTACTTTTGTCAGCTTTTTCATACATCGAGCTTACCCATCGTTGACATATTGATATGCCATTATGTTTGAATAGCGAATAATGTTTTTTTGAATAATTGATAACGTGTATGAAGAACAAATTCATTTTAGTTTTGGGACTAGTTTCTAGTACGGCAATGGCGGCAAGCGAGCCAACGGATCTATCAGTTGGTATGGCTGTCGATCAACAATTAAGTGTTGTTGTAGAGTTAGATAACAAATATCGTGGCATTATCGGAAACGATGGTATGGCGTTTGATTACATCGCTAAGCGTGGAACATTCGATCAAAACATGCCTGTGACTTGGTATGTCGGCGTTGGTGGCTGGTATGAATGGGATGACGAGTTTGGTGTGAGAGTACCACTTGGTGTGAACTGGGATTTATCACGCGGCTGGGACCTTTATGGCCAAATACACCCAGAGCTAGATCTTTACAAAGGTGCTGACTTGCAACTTGGCGGCGCCGTTGGCATCAAGTACAGTTTCTAGAATTGAACTAATGTATGTATAAAAAAACGCCGGTAACTACCGGCGTTTTTTATGTGGAACTTAACGTTCTATTGTTTATCCATGGCTCGCTTGATGCAAACGGCAGCGCCGCCCCAAGTGATACCTAAACCAATAACCATCATAATAATTGCGCTGATTGTCATTTTGCTGTCTCCTTGCGGTTCACTGCGTTGATCACTAGACCAAAGATAAAGAGTGCGGCGATAAGTGCCCAGCCTAAAGTTAGATCATAGCCACCGTAGCCTTCAGTAATTAGGGCGTATAGCTTGGTCGCTAAGATAATGGCGAGCATGATTGGTGTAACGAAGCGTAAGCAGATCTCGAACCATTGACCAACAGAGAAATCAGAGCGCTCGTTAACGTAATTACGTACTTCTGGCACGCGCTTCAATAGCCACGCCATCAAGACAATCTCAACCAGACCACCAACCATGATGCCAACGTTGTTTGCAAAGTGGTCTACTAGATCGAGTAGCAGCAGACCGCCATTGGTAGCAAACGCCATAGAGACAACGAAGCCAATACCAATCACAACATTTGCAGCTTTTTTACGGCTCCACTTCAGCTTGTCGATAATGGCTGAAGTTACGGCTTCCATAATTGAAATATGCGAACTTAGACCAGCAACCACCAGTGCAAAGAAGAACAGTGGACCAAGAATATATGGGGCAGGTAGTAGGTTAATTGCCGCAGGTAAAGTAACAAAAGCCAAGCCAACGCCTGCAGATACCACCTCTGTTAACGGCTTACCTTGCTCTTGAGCCATGTAACCCAATACTGAGAAGATCATGATGCCGGCTAGGATCGAGAAGCCACAGTTGATCAACACGGTCATAAACGCGTTATTCGTTATGTCTGACTTTTCTGGTAGGTAGCTAGAGTAAGCTAGCATGATGGCGAAGCCGATACTTAGCGTAAAGAAGATCTGACCATATGCCGCTGCCCATACTTTCACATCCCAAATTTTGCTGAAATCGGGTTCGAACATGTAGTTCACGCCATCTAGAGCTCCTGGCAAGAAAATCATACGTCCGATTAAGAAAATCACCATCAAGAATAGGATTGGCATCATAATTTTAGATGCTCGTTCAATTCCTGATTTCACGCCTTTGGCAATAGCGGTGTAAGTAATTGCCCAAGCAATCACCATGGATAAAGCAATCTTCCATTGAATACTGCCTAAGTCTGTTGGTGAGTTGTCACCTAGCTTTAGGTATTCACTAAAGAAAAATGCGTTGGTATCGGTTCCCCAACCTTGAGTGAACGACAACCCAAAGTAAGAAATCGACCAACCGATAACAGCCACATAGTAAACGGCAATAACTGCAGCCACACCAACTTGGAACCAGCCAAGCCATTCAAATTTAGAATGAATTTTCGCAAGTGTTTTTGGTGCCGAGCCTCGGTATTTTTGTCCCATACTGAACTCAAGGATCATAAATGGAATACCAGCAGTGATCATGGCAAAAATGTAAGGAATAAAAAATGCGCCGCCACCGTTTTCATAGGCCATGTATGGGAAACGCCAAATGTTTCCCAAACCGATAGCAGACCCAACTGCTGCTAAGATGAATCCCGCCCGGGATCCCCATTGTTCTCGCTTCATATTTGACTCCTATAAGACTCCCTGAGGAATGAAGCTCTCTACGTAACACAGTAATAATTGCGCAAATAGTTGGAAGAAAGGACCGCTGTTATCCATCAGCTTTTCTATCCTTAATTCTAACTTCTTATAATTTTATAGAGCTATATTCTGGCTACTGTAAGAGAAAGTAGATTATTAATCTTAAAATTTTGATGTGTGTTTGATAAAACTGAAATATTTATCTGTTTTCACTGATCAGACTAACTTCTAATAATACTTAGCGCAATAGAATCTAAATGTTAATTCAGATGCGTTGTCTGGTTTTAATCTTGTTAAATTTGAGTTTGATTGTGGTTTTATGTGGGTGTGTGGTTGTTTGTCTGGAATAAATGACTGGGATCTAATAATTGCTTTGGTGTTTAAGACTATTTTGATTAATTAGGGCGTACGGCTATCTTTTGTGCACCTATCTAGATGATGCTTCGTTACTTTGCCAAACAATGGTGTTTAGACGATATCCTTTATCGGCTCTGTGCAGGACTCGTTCAGCGTTCTTTGTGACGAGTCCTATAAAGGAACATGCATAAAAATTAGAAGCGGAAACTAAAACCGACATTTGATTGGAATTGGTTCATCCAATCAGTATCGAACTTAATGATACAGTTTGAGCCGTCATTAGGTAGAGTACAGGCGCCAGATGTATCGTTATCAACGACCGTTCCTAACCATCTCAGTTGGGCTGTTAATGCAAAGTTCTTTGAAAATTCATATTCCAGCCCTGCAAAAGCGCTAGCCGAAAATCCGTATTTTTTGTCTACCCAATCCACATCGGCGTAAGAAGCGCCCAAACCTACACCGATATAGGTTTGCCATTTTTCTGCGACAGGATAGTACATGCTGCTTTGGAAGTGCAGATAATGGATATCTGCCGAGTTGGACAGCTTTTCAAGTTCCGTCGATTGATTGGAGTAAAACAATCCGATCCTTCCTTTTTCTAAGGGAGTCTCGACTGAAAGAGCGTAATTCACTGCGGGGTCGAGATCGTATGTATTACCACTTTCATCCTCTACTTGGCCGCCTCCTGTATAGCCTATGTATGGTGTAACGATGATATTCGCTTGTGCATTGATAGCAGTACTCATCATCATGATTCCTACTAGCCAGCTGAGTTTTTGGTTCATGCCCTATCTCCTTATTATGACTAAGCTAATTGTGATGGGTTAGTCAAAATTGCGCGACTAAATTAAGCAAATCTTGAACATATTTCACACCGGTGTTATTAATTTGTTACATATTAAGGAGGTGTTTATGGAACACGATCTAAAATCCGCATTAATCATTGTGGTGACTGTTTTTGCAGTGCTTTTGTCATTTGGCATCATTGCTATTACAACAGCTTAAGATAACCACTTTTACCAAACGTTTTAACAAAACGGCGTGAGCCTATGATACGTAACAGCGGTATAATCACAGAAAGCCATGCAGAGCTTGATGTAAAAGTTTATGAGCACTTTAGGCATGGTAAAACTGCTTTAGTCACGCAAGGTGGAGGGCAGAGAGGGATTTTTACCGCTGGCGTTTTAGACGCCTTTTTACTTTCCAACTTCGATCCTTTCGATGAATTCTATGGCACCTCTGCCGGAGCACTTAACTTATGTTCTTACTTGTGTCGTCAACATGGCATGGGCAAAGCTTTTATTACCGAGCTGACAACGTCTCCTGAATTTTTTAATCTGTTTCGCTATATCCGAAAGCAGCAGTACTTAGGTTTAGAGTGGGCATTAGAACGGATTCAAGATTTCCCATACAAGCTTGACCTTGATTTAGGTCGCAGTGCATTGGGAAAACGAGGGGCGTTTGCTGCGGTAACGAATATAGAGACGCTATCAGATCAATATCTACCAATCTTGGATGACTCGTGGTTTAACACTATGCTAGCGACATGTGCGATTCCCAAGTTATATCACGGACCTGTCGACGTAAATGGCAATAAGTTTGTGGATGGCGGCGTGTCTGCCTCTATCCCTGTTCAAGAAGCGTGGCGTCAGAATGCTCGCAACATTATTGTCATTCGCACAGAGCCGTTTTCAGAGATTGAAGCGAGAGCCCAAAGTGAGGTGGGGGATGTGCCTGTCGAATGGTATCGGGAGTCTATCAACTCAGTACAGCAATCATGGCAGCAAAAAGTGAATCAGTGGAAGCTGGATTGGGCGTCGTTCTTCCAACAAAAAATTAATGCAGCACATCAATCGAAGCTTGCAGGGAAAATGCTGTTAAATGGAGGCCGTTGGTTGTTCGGTGCCGATAACTTGTATCGTTTAAGTCATCTGATTGGTGAGAATTTTGATTCAGGTTTAGCCGACATGCTGATGATTCATTATCAAACATTTGAGCTCACTCAGGCCTTTATATCTGCTCCACCTGACGACACTTTTATTTTACAAGTTGCGCCTAAAGAGGGACTTCGTTCTTCTTCTTTGTTAAGTGACCAAGAGTCACTAGAGCATGACTATCAACTTGGGCTTCAAGCTGGGTTTAACCTAGTTCAACTCTATGACCAGCTGGATGTTGAAATTGATGGTAGAGAGAGTGCATAAACCTTCTTACGTTCACGATGTGCGCAATATACAAAGCATATAAATAAGGCTCCATTTTCGGAGCCTTATTTGCGGGTTCTTGTGGTTAACTCCGGTTAGGTATAACGACTACGCTTGTAGAATGCGCATGCAGTTGGTTGAGCCCACAACATCCATTACATCGCCTTGAGTAATAATGACTAAATCACCTTTGTGCAAGAACCCTTGCTCTTTAAGGCTAGTAATCGCTGCTTGAGCCGTTGGTAAACCCGCATCACTTTTTGACTCGAAATATACAGGTGTCACGCCTCGGTATAATGCTGCTCGATTTAGTGTCGATTCATTCCGTGATAAGGCAAATATTGGCAAGCCAGAGCTTAAGCGAGACATCATCAACGCAGTCCTGCCGGACTCAGTTAACGAGATCATCGCTTTAATTCCTTCCATGTGATTCGCAGAGTACATGGTTGCCATTGCGATGGTTTCTTCAGCGGTTTCGAAGGTTCTATCTAAGCGATAGGTTGATAGACTTGCCTCCGACATTTTTTCTGCCCCCACACATACTTCGGCCATGGATTTGACCGTTTCTACAGGATATTTACCTGCAGCGGTCTCTCCAGAAAGCATCACCGCGTCAGTGCCGTCTAGAACCGCATTGGCCACATCCATCACTTCAGCACGCGTTGGCATTGGGCTAGTAATCATGGACTCCATCATTTGTGTCGCAGTAATCACTATACGGTTTAAACTGCGTGCGCGGCGAATCAGTTTTTTCTGGACACCTATGAGCTCAGGGTCACCGATTTCTACACCAAGGTCACCACGTGCAACCATCACCACATCGGATGCGAGAATAATGTCGTCAATAGACTCATTGGTCGCGACGGTTTCTGCTCGTTCGACTTTAGCCACTAACATGGCTTCAAGGCCTGCATCTCTGGCTAAGCGTCGAGCGTAATGCATGTCTTCGCCGTTACGCGGGAATGAAATAGCAAGGTAGTCTACTTGAATTGCTGCGGCGGTAAGAATGTCGGCTTTATCTTTCTCTGTGAGCGCATCGGCTGACAATCCGCCGCCTTTTTTGTTGATCCCTTTATTGTTGGACAGTGGACCACCGACAATCACACGGGTATGAACTTTATTACCCTCTACTTTGGTAACTTGCAGCTGAACGCGTCCATCATCGAGTAATAAAATGTCATTTGGTGAAACATCTTGCGGTAGTTCTTTATAATCTAACCCTACAGATTCTTGATTGCCTTCACCTTTTGGTAAATCACTATCTAATGTGAATTTATCGCCCACATTCAAAATGACTTGGCCGTCTTTAAACGTTGATACACGGATTTTAGGGCCTTGTAAGTCACCAAGAATTGCAACCTGACGCCCAAGTCTTGCTGCAATGGTACGGACTTTGTTCGCACGTTGAATGTGGTCTTCACTGGTTCCATGTGAAAAATTCATACGGACAACGTTTGCACCGGCTTTGATGATCTCCTCAAGTATATTGTCCTTATCCGTTGAAGGACCCAGCGTAGTGACAATTTTTGTTCGTCTTAATTTGGAAGTCATAGATTCTCCGATGAATGTGTGTGTACAGGTAACTTGAACTCTATCCTTACTTTACGCAATCGCTCTCAAGGTTAGCCTCGCTTAGCCCACACCTTAAAGCTACTTGAATATAAGTATATGCACAGAATGTTTACATTAAGAGTAACCCCGGTAAAACAGACAGATATTCGACAGGCAATGGCCTTATTGATAAAAATACGCTGCTTTAAAGGCATTACTTCATAATTTAGTGAATAAAAATAAGTTATTTTTCAAACAATTTAACAGGAGTAGATTCTTCGTTATTTGATTGAATACACAAACAAACAGGTTTATACGTGATGCTTGTCACGGGGATTTATTAATTCACTTCACAATTAGTTCGCAAAGTAAAAAAATTGTCCCGTTATAGAATTTCGGAGTGCAAGATGTACATGGCTCAACCGGGCCATATTGATCATATCAAACAGGTCAATGCTGGTCGTGTATATAAACTAATTGACCTAAAAGGTCCTATTTCTCGAATTGATTTGTCCAAGCAGAGTGAGCTTGCTCCTGCTAGTATCACCAAAATCACTCGAGAATTAATTGAAGCGCACTTGATTCATGAAACGACAGTACAAGAAGCGACGAGTCGTGGTCGACCTGCTGTCGGTTTGCAGGTCAATAATGAAGGCTGGCAATTTTTGTCAATGCGTTTGGGGCGGGGTTATTTAACCATTGCTTTGCATGAGTTAGGCGGTGATGTACTAATCGATACTAAAATCGAGATACACGAGCTTGATCAAGACGATGTGCTTGAGCGCCTGCTTTACGAAATTGATGAATTCTTTCAGACTTACGCGGATCAACTTGATCGTGTTACCAGTATTGCCCTTACGCTGCCTGGTCTCGTGAACTCAGAGCAAGGTGTCGTTTTGCAGATGCCTCATTACAATGTCGAAAATCTTGCTCTTGGACCAGAGATATACAAAGCAACAGGCTTGCCAGTTTTCATTGCCAATGACACGCGAGCTTGGGCATTAGCAGAAAAGCTTTTTGGTCATTCTCAAGATAATGACAACTCCGTTCTTATCTCTATCCACCACGGTTTAGGTGCGGGCATCATTCTGGATGGGCGCGTTTTGCAAGGCCGTCACGGTAACATTGGTGAACTCGGGCATATTCAAATTGACCCAAATGGAAAACGTTGTCATTGCGGCAATATTGGCTGTTTGGAAACCGTTGCCAGTTCTCAGGCAATTCGTGAAGAAGTCGTAAGACGAATCGCTGATGGCGAAGACTCTATTCTTGCTAAACAAGAGGAAATGAGTATTGAGAGCATTTGTGAAGCCGCTGCAAACGGTGATCCTTTGGCCGTCGATGTGATTGAAAAACTTGGAGGCTACTTAGGCTCTGCAATTGCTATTGTGATCAACTTATTTAACCCTGAGAAAATCTTGATCGGTGGTGTGATTAACCAAGCAAAAGATGTGCTTTATCCTGCGGTTCGTCGCTGTATCGAAGAGCAGAGTTTACCTGTTTATCACCAAGATCTTGAGCTGGTGGAGTCTCGTTTCTATAAGCAAGCCACAATGCCTGGTGCCGCGTTGATTAAGCAGGCGTTGTACGATGGTCAACTATTGATGAAGGTTGTGGAAGGTTAAGTACTTTTTAACATGATGATGTGCCTGGCTGTTGAGACTGCATTTGTAGGTGATTTAGGGTGAGACTTAACGGCTCACCCTTTTTGATCGCCTATTACTAGAAAGGGAATTTGAGTTATGCTGCATTGCTATATCTGCGCCATTCATGTAATTTCCTAAAAAGCTCAAGTAAATAAACAAAATGGCTTTCAATGTGCTGCGTGACTTTGCGTCTGATGCAAAGAGAAGTAATACGCTAAAACTGTTGTACTTTAAAGCTGTGCTCGAAAAGCCAAATATTTTAAGGTTATTTGGTTATATAACCTTGCTGTGTCTGTACTGATTTCGAGTAAAATAAGAATTATCCATAATTTAGGTAGTAGTATGTCCGGAGTGTTAAATACGGTTGACCAGCGTACAAACTTGGTTGGTGAAAATCGACTAGAGCTTCTGCTGTTCACTTTAAATAGTCGCCAATTGTTTGCGATTAATGTGTTCAAAGTGAAAGAGGTCATCAAGCTGCCACCGTTAACCAAGCTTCCTGGCTCACACTACAACATTCGTGGGGTCGCTTCTTTACGAGGTGAAGCAGTGCCAGTGATTGATTTGCGTGGCGCGATAGGTTTCCCAGCTTTGCGTGGTGAAGCGGAAGAAGAAAATTTGATCGTGACAGAGTACAACCGCACGGTGCAGGGCTTCTTAGTCGGTCCGGTTAAAAACATTATTAATACGGCATGGACTGAAATTCAGCCGCCTCCTTCCACGTCTGGTCGCTCGAATTACCTCACGGCTATCACGCAAATTAAAGAGGGGGATGCCTCTCAAATTGTCGAAATTATTGACGTTGAAAAAGTTTTAGCAGAGATCGTACATTACGACGTGACTATCTCGGAGGATATTCTCGATCAAGAATTGGCCCAAGCAATGGTCGGGCGTAATGTTCTGATTGTGGATGATTCCTCTACAGCTCGTAATCAAGTTCGCGATACGCTTTCTCAATTAGGTATGAATATCATCGAGTGTCGTGACGGGCTAGAAGCGTTAACGGTTTTAAAACGTTGGTGTGATGAAGGTAAAGATGTAGAAAAAGAGCTGTTGATGATGATTACGGATGCTGAAATGCCTGAAATGGACGGTTATAAACTGACCCATGAAGTGCGCCAAGATCCACGTATGTCTAAGTTGTTTATCACATTGAACACTTCTCTGAGCGGTAGTTTTAATGAAGCCATGGTACAAAAAGTAGGCTGTGATCGCTTTATATCTAAATTCCAACCGGATCTGCTGGTTGAAGTTGCTCAAGACCGATTACGCCAGATGCTTTCTAAAAGTGCATGATTAGATCTAGTGAAATCAGAGGGAGCGCACCTCTCTCTGATTTTTAACATCTCTCTCCTTAATTCCTCTGTACTAATGGAAATCCCGAGATTTACTTTGTAGATTGTTCAAGTAGTGCGTGCAATCAATCAACTTACCAGCAATGACGTGCGTGACTTCTCCCTCTCTTTCAAGAATGCCTTTCACCATTAATACTTTAGCGCCTAAATACGCTTGCTTTTGGGCTCGTGCTGTAGCTTGCCAAACGACCACATTAATGTTGCCCGTGTCATCTTCTAACGTAAAAAATGTCACGCCAGCGGCGGTGCCTGGAGATTGTCTTCCTGTTACCACACCTACCACTGTGACCAGTGACTTATGCGGTTTCTCTGTCAGTTGCCTCATGCGGGTAAAGTGAGGGAGTTTGCCCGTTTCTTCTAATAATTTAATTGGATGGCGGCTAAGAGATAGTCCCGTGCTTGCGTAATCCTCAATTAAATTTTCATATTCAGAGGGTTGAGTCTGGTAGCTAACATTGGGTTCTTCGACCTTGTGAAACAATGGTAGGTCAGATAAGGAATCCATTGCTGCCCAGCGAGCGTTATAACGATTTCCCGATAAGGCTTGAAATGCATTGGCTGAAGCCAATAATTCAATGTCACTTCGGCTTCTTAATATCTGCTTTACTTCTTGAATCGATCGGTAACCATTAAGTGGTTTGCGCTCAATAAGCCTTTGTGCGCTTTCTGCGTTAAAGCCTTTCACCAAGCGAAAACCAAGTTGCACGCCGAGCCTGCCATTCGGACGTGAGACGAGATGATGTTGATATTTTGAATGATTGACGCACACCGGCAATACTTCGACGCCATGTCGGCGAGCATCTTGTACTAATTGCGATGGGCTATAAAATCCCATTGGTTGGCTGTTCAACAATGCAGTGTAAAATTCGGCTGGGTAATAATATTTTAACCATGCAGAACAATATGCCAGCACTGCGAAAGACGCTGAATGACTTTCAGGGAAGCCGTACTCACCAAAGCCGCAAATCTGATCGAAAATGCGCTCAGCAAACGCTAAGTCATAACCTCTCTCTTGCATACCATTGATCAGTTTTGGTCTGAATTTAGCGAGATCGCCATTCTTTTTCCATGATGCCATCGCTCGACGGAGTTGATCGGCCTCGCCGCCGCTAAACCCTGCGGCTACCATGGCTAGCTTGATGACTTGCTCTTGGAAAATAGGGACGCCCATAGTCCGCTCAAGAACGCTTTTTACTTCTTCCGATGGATAACTGACAGGCTCTTTGTGATCTCGTCGTTTTAAAAAAGGATGCACCATATCACCCTGAATAGGGCCTGGACGAACAATTGCAATTTGAATCACTAAGTCGTAATAACAAGCAGGCTTTAGGCGAGGAAGCATGCTCATTTGTGCACGAGATTCTATTTGGAATACGCCTATCGTGTCAGCTTTTTGGATCATGCGATACACGTGTGGATCATCTTGTCGGCGAGTGATTTCGGAAATAGAGAGGGATCGCTGGTGATGTTTCTCGACCAGCTGAAAGCACTTTTTGATGGCGTTTAACATGCCGAGTGCGAGCACATCGACTTTTAGTAGCTTCAAGCTTTCTAAATCGTCTTTATCCCATTGAATGATAGTGCGATCTTCCATCGAGGCATTTTCAACAGGTACCAACTCATATAAAGGGCCAGATGAAATTACAAAGCCACCTACGTGCTGAGATAAATGGCGTGGGAAGCCAATGATCTCGTTGACCAATTGGATAAACTGCTGCCCTTTGAGAGATTCTGGTTGTAAGCCAAGTTCAATAATTTGAGCTTGCCAGCCTTGGCTGCGATCTCGGCGATTAACATTCTTAATGAAAAAATCTAATTGGGTCTCTTCAATCCCTAGTGCTTTACCGACTTCACGCACGGCACTTTTAAAGCGATAGCTGATCACTGTTGCAGCAAGTGCTGCACGCTCACGGCCATATTTTTTGTAAATATACTGGATAACTTCTTCACGGCGCTCGTGTTCAAAGTCCACATCAATATCCGGCGGTTCCTTACGTTCTTTACTGATAAATCGTTCGAATAAGACAGCGATTTGTCGAGGATCGACGGCGGTAATTTCCAGGCAATAACACACCACAGAGTTTGCAGCGGAACCTCGCCCTTGGTAAAGAATGCCTTGCTGTTTCGCGAACATTACGATGTCGTGAATAGTAAGGAAGTAGTAGTGGTATTTCAGCTCTTGAATAAGCGCCAGTTCATTCTCGATGGTTTGATTGACTTCTGCTGGCACGCCTTCAGGAAAACGCAGCCTTTTACCACGTTCGACCAACATACGTAAGTAAGAGTCGGGTGTATAACCATCTGGGATCAGCTCGGTAGGATATTCGTATTTTAAATCGGAGAGCTTAAACTCGCATAAATCGGCGATGTAAGTACTTTCTTCCAGCCATTCTGGTTTGTAAATCCGAATCAACTTTTTAAAAGGACGAAGCGCTCGCTCAGTATTCGAAATACGGCCAAAACCGAGTTTATCGACGCTACACCCATGCTTTATAGCAGTAAGTACATGCTGTAATGGCAAGCGTTCAACATCATGCATGAGAACGCCTCCGCAGGCAGTTATAGGTAATTGAAATTCATGTGCTAACTGCTCGCAGTGCGCAATGTACTCAGTATCGTTGTTACTCAAATGGCGCTGAATCGCTACCCACAAACGATTAGCGTGGTGTTGATTGAGCCAGCGCCCCCAATAGTGATCACTCTCTTGATGTGTGGGCAGCCACAATACCAAACAATGTCGAACCGACATCAAATCCCATTCGAACAGTTGATAGTTGCCTTTTTCACTACGTCTTCTTGCGTTTGTGATGATACGACACAACTCGGCATAAGCCTTGCGACAAGGGCAAAGCAGTACGATTTGGCATTCATCATTTAACCAAAACATACTTCCAACGATTTGTTTGATATCGAGTTTATGTTGTTCGATGGTCGCATGGGCTTTGACAACGCCCGCGACTGAACATTCATCCGTTATAGCTAGAGCTTGATAGCGATAGAAAGCAGCTTGGAGTACCAGCTCTTCTGCATGAGAAGCTCCAGTCAAAAAAGAGAAGTTAGACTGACAAAATAGTTCCGCGTAACTCATAATGACCCAACAAAAATAACTGTCGATTTAACAAAAATAGCCATGAAGAAACCAGTGCTTGTGCTGATCGCGAAATATCCATAACCAGCGGCCTTGCTTGGTGTGTGCAATGTAGTAATCACGCATGATCTCATCACCATCCCACCACCCAGAAACTATTCGCTCAGGTCCGTGGACCAAAGAAACTTGTTCTTGCAATACAATGGGAGTGGGTAATTGCATTGCGGGGCGTAGTATGGAGGGTATGGCGTGCCCCTTTTTATCTGGAGCATCAGCAGGGCGATACTGACTGGCCTTTTCTGGTCTAGGATCGCAAGCAATATTGGGTTTTAAAACGGCACTTTTCCCCAATTTAGCTTGCAGTAAAGAGAGCAGCTCTAAAGCATTCATGTTTCCTTTCTGCCCAGCAAAGAGATCGCGTGATGCACTAAGAGGCTCACCTTGACGGATGACTTTTAACGTTAGCCCTGTGACTGGGCCATTAAGCGAGAGTGACTCTAAGCTCAAACTCGCTAACTGTTGCCAACGCTGACATAGGTAATCACCTTGCGCAGAAGTGAGTTGAAGGTGTTGCTCTTGTTTCTCACGCTGGTGGAGTGTTAAACACAGTTCAAAAGCGACCTTATCTCTTAATTTAAGAAAGGTTTCGAGTTGACGAAGTAATTTGGCCAACGGTTTTTCAATCCACTGAACGTTTTCGATCTCAAACAACAGCTCTAAATAAACTTGGAAGGATTCGGTAGGGTGATAAAGGTCGACAGGGTGTTTAAACTGCCCAGTCAGTCGACCAACGTAGTTCACCAAATCGATATCAAAGCGTCGTGCGATGTCTTGCAATGGCAGTTCAAGCAGGTTTTGCAATGTGGTGACGCCTACACGTTGTAACTTCTCTACTGTAGCGCTTGATAAATCTGCCAGTGTTAACGGTAATGGTGATAGGACTTTTTGTATGGCAGATTTGTCTTCACTGATGACGTTCGCTCCTGATATTGCCATCAATTTGGCAGCAAAAGGCGAAAAACCACATCCGAATTGAAAACTCAGTTTCAGCTCCGATAAGTGAGCTCTGACTTTATTCCAATAGTTTTCAAGCCCTTCATACAGAGCGAGCATTGGAGTAGCACGCAGTAAAATACCTTGGTTTGGCATCAACACAACGTCAGATGTGATCAAATACAGCCATTGAGCAATTTCTTGTAACTTGCTCCATTCGGTGTGCGGATGATAAGGATGCACTTGTAAATCTCGACACAAGGACGCAGCACTGCCTAGGCCCATACCTGGTTTAATGCCTTGTTGTTCGGCAATCTCGTTGTATTGAATAATCTGGCAACGTTGGCTTTCGACAATCACCACGGGTTGTTCTTGGTTATCACCAAAGAGTGCGTCTAGCTGCAGGCGAGGGAAGTGCAAGTAAATCCACAGAGCCATATCACTAACCTTGGTTCGCCAGTGGGAAATTGACCACAGTCGAGTGCACAGTTTCAGATGATGGTTTCACCAGTTGCGGATAATGGTGTTGGAAGCCGATACTAACGCTACCTCTATTCCAGCCTCCTTTCCTTTTCAGCACTTCAACATGAATCCCTTGCTCGTCGCCTTTCAGTTTTAAACTGAGTGACACAGGCAAAGACAAGCGGTTGATAGTATCTGTTTTAAGCATAAAGAGAGGGCAAGTACCTTGTTCACTCGCTACCTGTAAGCGTTTCACTTGGTGTATTTCAAGCTCTTCTTGCCATAACAAAACATTACTGCATACCCCACTTTTCAGACATTGCTCTGCAGCCCAAAGAGCATCTTTGGGGTGAGTTGGAGTAACAACCCACACTTGGTTTATATCCAACCCGATGTAGTGTAAAAACAGAGAATTCACTAGCGCAGGTGGTTGAATAAATGCGGTCATACCATTGGTCTGAGTGGCTTTTAAATAGGGAGCGAGCAAACGCAATTCACCAATACTACCAATAGATTCCATCTCCACTACGCCATGAGGTGGAAAGCCTCCGCCGAGCAAATCATCTAATTCAGAAAAACCGGAACTAGTCTGCAACTGCTGAGGATCTGCTTTCGTTAAATTTGCTTGCCAAACAAGGTGTTGGCTTTTTAAGTTCTGAATAATATCTTGCATAATAAATACCTGTATATATGTACAGTATATTTCTGTGGGAGAAAGTCGCAAGATTTTTATGAAGAGAGAAATGAAAAAAGGCAGCGTTTGCTGCCTTTTCAATCGATTATGTGAGGTAACCTGAATGAGTTATTTACGCTTCGGTTGAGCGTCGATGCACTGACCGTTCACATCGGTAACCGCAGGATCCATTAAGTGCAAATATAGCGGCATGATATCCAGTGGCGTTTTGAGAGTATTCGCATCTTCACCCGGATATGCTTTTTCACGCATGCGAGTACGAGTGGCACCAGGGTTAATTGCGTTAACGCGGATCGGTGTATCACTCAGCTCGTCAGCTAAAACTTGCATCATGCCTTCTACGGCAAATTTAGAGATAGCGTATGGCCCCCAGAATGCGCGGCCAGAGTGGCCGACAGTTGAAGAGGTAAAGATAATACGCCCAGCTTCTGATTTACGCATCACAGGCAGTAATGCTTGAGTCATTAGCACTTCGGCTTTCACGTTGATCTGCATGATATCGTCGAAGTCTTCCTCTTTGATTTGATCAAATGGACACAGCGAACTCAAGACACCTGCGTTGTGTAATAGACCATCCAAGCGACCAAACTGTCCTTCGATTGTCTCTGCCATATCAATGTAATTCTGCTGAGTTGCACCCTTGAGATCCAATGGAATGATAGCAGCTTGTGGATAGCCAGCAGCTTCAATCTCATCATAGATAGATTCAAGGTTTTGCACATTTCTACCCAAGAGAATAACAGTTGCACCGTGCTCGGCATAAGAAAGCGCGGCTTGACGGCCGATGCCATTACCAGCGCCAGTAACAAGAATGACTTTACCTTTTAGAGCATCAGCTGAAACGGAGTAGTTCACGGCGATAAATCCTTATTATTGTAAGAGGGTCCATGATAGTTAATTGACGCTAAAAAACGCCTGTTTCTCAATGGAAAATCTTGGTAATCGTGACAAGATGGTTACAATACACCAATTCATGTGTTATACCAATTCCAGAACTTTCGTTAGGTATGCTATCAATCAGAACAAGTGGTTACAAACCGCGCTGCCTTCTCGCTGATGTTTCTGCGTAACATACTAACGTCATCTGAAATGAGATAAAGGAGCTCTCGTTGGAATTTTTATTAGATTATGGTCTGTTTCTGGCCAAAATTATCACGGTGGTTGCTGCGATAATTGTTCTGCTCATTATTGCAAAATCGGCTGGTGGCAAATCGGGTGCGGCGAAAGGGGAGTTAGAGATTACCAACCTTTCAGAGCAACACAAACAATCTGTTGAGCAGTTAGAGCATCATTTGCATGACGATGCTTTCATCAAGGCTCGAGATAAAGCCGTCAAGAAAGAAGAAAAAGAGAAGAACAAATCTCGCGAGAAAGAAATCAAACAAGCGAGCAAAGACGGTTCATTAGATAGCAAGCGTGAACCACACCTATTTGTTCTTGATTTCAACGGTAGCATAGACGCAAAAGAAGTCGCGTCTCTACGTGAAGAAATCACCGCTATTTTGGCTGTCGCACGTGAAGGTGATGAAGTGTTACTTCGCTTAGAGTCTGGCGGTGGTATGGTTCATGGTTACGGCCTTGCCTCTTCTCAACTGGACCGAATCAAAGCTGCGGGTCTTCCTCTGACCATCTCTGTTGACAAAGTTGCGGCAAGTGGTGGTTACATGATGGCATGTGTAGCAGATAAGATTGTTTCTGCACCATTTGCAATTGTGGGGTCTATTGGCGTTATCGCACAAATTCCTAACTTCAACAAACTGTTGAAGAAACATGACATTGAGTACGAACAACTAACAGCGGGTGAATATAAACGCACGCTGACGATGTTCGGTGAGAATACCGATAAAGCGCGCGATAAGTTTAAGCAAGAACTTGAAGAAACACATGTCTTGTTTAAAGACTTCATCCGTGAGCGTCGTCCTAGTTTGGACCTAGACAAAGTAGCCACTGGTGAGCACTGGTTCGGTACACAAGCGAAAGAGCTTGGTTTGGTGGATGACATTAGTACATCTGATGATATCGTTGTTGCGGCATGCAAAGATAAAACCGTACTTTCTGTGCATTATGTGCAGAAGAAAAAGCTGGCAGACAAGCTAGCAGGTGTCGCGGGCAAAGTTGCTGACAGTGTGATCTTAAAGTTAGCTGAGCGTGGTCAAAAACCGATTGTTTAATCGAGCTTAAGTTCATGACATTTAAAACGGCGAGGGCAGAAGCTCTCGCCGTTTTTGTTGAACTTTATGTTTATTGATGAATCCAATTACGCATTAGGTGTAATGCTTTACACGACATTTTTCCTCGCTCCAAAGACTGATTACCCGTATAATGTGCGCCTCGAAAACCGAGCAAATTGCTGAAAAGAAACTATTGGTGGAGAAGAACATGTCCTCTCAAACTCCGGTTGTAACCGTAGATGGACCTAGTGGTGCAGGTAAAGGCACTTTATGTATGTTGCTGGCGAAAAAGTTGGGTTTCCAACTCTTAGATTCTGGCGCAATTTATCGTGTACTTGCACTCGCTGCGATTCACCACGGTGTCGACACCGAGTCAGAAGATGCTCTTGTCCCACTAGCAACCCACCTAGACGTTCAATTTATCGCGGAAGGTGACTTAGTTAAGGTCATTCTAGAAGGCGAAGACGTGTCAGGGGAGCTTCGCAAAGAAGAAACAGGCATGGCAGCATCTAAAGTTGCGGCTTTGCCACGTGTTCGTGAAGCATTACTACGTCGTCAGCGTGCATTTGAGACCGCTCCGGGTCTGGTTGCTGATGGTCGTGATATGGGCACAATTGTATTCCCGAGTGCGCAAGCAAAAATCTTCCTTGATGCGAGTGCTGAAGAGCGTGCAAATCGACGCCTTAAACAGTTGCAAGAGAAAGGGTTAGATGTTAGATTTGCTGACCTTTTAAGCGAGATCCAAGAGCGTGACGACCGAGATCGTAACCGCCCAGTGGCGCCATTACGCCCTGCTGAGGATGCGCTTGTGCTAGATTCTACGTCGATGACTATCGACGAAGTAGTAGAAAAGGCACTACAATATATCGAATCGAAGCTAGCTGAGTAATAATACTCGACTAGGCTAAGAGCGTTGGTCGCAAGGATGATGACTGGCGAATTTAATAACCCCATGCGGTAGGATACCCGTGGAAGTTTAATTTATTGAAGATTAATTAAATGACTGAATCTTTTGCTCAACTCTTTGAAGAGTTTCTAAACGAAACAGAATTCCAACAAGGCAGCATCGTTAAAGGTACTGTAGTAGCTATCGAGAACGGTTTCGTTCTTGTTGACGCTGGTCTTAAGTCTGAATCTGCTATCCCTGCTGAACAGTTCAAGAACGCTGCTGGCGAACTTGAAGTTGAAGTTGGCGCTGAAGTAGACGTAGCTCTAGACGCTGTTGAAGATGGTTTCGGTGAAACTCAACTTTCTCGTGAGAAAGCTAAGCGTCACGAAGCTTGGATCGTACTTGAGAAAGCTTACGAAGAAGCTGAAACTGTTGTTGGTATCATCAACGGTAAAGTTAAAGGCGGTTTCACTGTTGAACTAAACGGTATCCGTGCTTTCCTTCCTGGCTCTCTAGTAGACGTACGTCCAATCCGCGACACTGCTCACCTAGAAAACAAAGAGCTAGAGTTCAAAGTTATCAAACTTGACCAAAAACGTAACAACGTAGTTGTTTCACGTCGTGCAGTTATCGAATCAGAGAACAGCGTTGAGCGTGACGAGCTTCTAGAAACTCTACAAGAAGGTTCTGAAGTTAAAGGTATCGTTAAGAACCTTACTGACTACGGTGCGTTCGTTGACCTAGGTGGCGTTGACGGTCTTCTACATATCACTGATATGGCTTGGAAGCGCGTTAAGCACCCATCTGAAATCGTTAACGTTGGTGACGAGATCCAAGTTAAAGTTCTTAAGTTCGACCGTGAGCGTACTCGCGTATCACTAGGTCTTAAGCAACTAGGCGAAGATCCATGGGTAGCAATCGCTAAGCGTTACCCAGAAGGTCACAAACTAACTGGTCGCGTAACTAACCTAACTGACTACGGCTGCTTCGTTGAAATCGAAGAAGGCGTTGAAGGTCTAGTTCACGTTTCAGAAATGGATTGGACTAACAAGAACATCCACCCTTCTAAAGTTGTTAATGTTGGCGACGAAGTTGAGGTTATGGTTCTTGAAATCGACGAAGAACGTCGTCGTATCTCTCTAGGTCTGAAACAGTGTAAAGCTAACCCATGGCAGTCATTCGCTGAAGCACAAGCTAAAGGCGACAAAGTTACTGGTAAGATCAAGTCTATCACTGACTTCGGTATCTTCATCGGTCTAGAAGGCGGCATCGATGGTCTAGTTCACCTATCTGACATTTCTTGGAATGTTGCTGGCGAAGAAGCTGTACGTGAGTACAAGAAAGGCGACGAGATCTCTGCAGTTGTTCTAGCAGTAGACGCTGAGCGTGAGCGCATCTCTCTAGGCATCAAGCAAATGGAAAATGACCCATTCAATGCTTACGTTGCTGACAACAAGAAAGGTGTTCTAGTTAACGCTACTGTAACTGCTGTTGACGCTAAAGGCGCTACTGTTGAAATCGCAGAAGGCGTTGAAGGTTACATCCGTGCTTCTGAAGTATCACGCGATCGCGTAGAAGATGCTTCTCTAATCCTAAGCGCTGGTGATGTTGTTGAAGCGAAGTTCACAGGTGTAGACCGTAAGAACCGCGTAATCAACCTATCTATCAAAGCTAAAGACGAAGCTGACGAGCAAGAAGCAATGGCATCTATCAACAAGCAAGATGACAATGCATTCGGTAACGCAATGGCTGACGCTTTCAAAGCTGCTAAAGGCGAATAATATACTCGCTTAAGCAAAAAAGGAGCCGCAAGGCTCCTTTTTTATATTTGGTCATATTTAAGTAGTAATACTAATGACAGTAAACTATCTTAATAAAAGGCATTTCTTCATTGCGCATTTTGCATAAAATTTGTCTAGAATTGTCAGCAAGTGTTTGTTGGAATTAGTATTACTTACTATAATAAGTGATAAAGATACTCAAAGAGGGCAACTATGACTAAGTCTGAACTGATTGAAAGACTCTGCGCTGAGCAAACACACTTATCAGCGAAAGAGGTAGAGGATGCTGTAAAAGATATTTTAGAGCACATGGCCTCTACACTAGAGAGCGGTGACCGTATCGAGATCCGTGGCTTTGGTAGTTTTTCTCTTCATTACCGCGAGCCTCGCGTAGGTCGTAACCCTAAAACGGGCGATAAAGTGGAATTGGAAGGTAAATACGTTCCACATTTCAAACCTGGTAAAGAACTTCGTGAGCGTGTAAATATTGGTTAATGCACTCTTATTAGTTTGAAAAAAGCGGCATACGTTTGTGTATGCCGCTTTTTTGTAATGTATCCAAGTTAGTCATACATCCAAGATCGTTTACTAATCTAATTGTGGATTCAGCTGTTTTCTTTGCTGCTTTCTATACCCAAATAACTTTAACTTCTAAGCATGTCTACAAACTAAGCATCTTGAGGTTACTTGGGTATAGATTATTGCTAATATACGTAGTCTGAAGAAGCATTTTCCTGCATAATCTTACCGACTTACTCCTAGAAGGGTGATGTAACATGAAAATTATAAAAATCGTTGCTGTTTTAGCTCTCTTTTTAATTGCATTGGCGTTAGGTTCCCAAAACCAAGAGCTCGTGACTTTTAACTATCTTCTAGCAAAAGGAGAGTTCCACTTATCTACGCTATTAGGTGTAGTATTTGTGGTTGGCTTTGCTTTAGCGTGGGTTATCTTTGGTAGCATCCAACTGAAAACTCAGCTACAGGTCCGTCGTTTAAAGAAAAAACTGAAAAAGTACGAACCAACTGAATCAAACAACGCTGCTGATAAGCCAGCCATTGAAAAACAGGCATAAGGATAAGGCTTAACTTTAATGCTTGAACTACTCTTCTTGTTGTTGCCTATAGCTGCTGCGTATGGCTGGTATATGGGGCATCGCAGCGCTCAGCAAGACAAGCAGAAGCAATCTCATCAAATCTCTCGTCAGTATATGACGGGTCTTAATCTGCTGCTCTCTGACCAATCAGATAAGGCTGTCGATCACTTTATTGAATTGCTCCAAGTTGATAACGAGACCATCGATACTCACCTTGCGTTGGGTAACCTGTTCCGGTCTCGTGGTGAAGTCGACCGCGCAATCAGAATTCACCAAAATCTTATTTCTCGTTCAGGCTTAACACTGGACCAAAAGAACCTCGCCCTTCAACAGTTAGCGAAAGACTACATGGTCTCAGGTTTTCTTGATCGTGCAGAGAAAATCTTCGAACAGTTAGTCGAAGAGCCAGATTACAAAGAGGCGGCTCTTCAACAATTAGTGACCATTTATCAGCAAACACGAGAATGGGAAAAGGCGATTTATTACGCGAACCAATTGGCTAAGTTAGGTAATAAACGCTCAAGGATGCGTGCAAATATTGCCCATTTTTGGTGTGAAATAGCCATGCTCGACCAAGCTGATGGGAATACTAATAAGGCAATACAGCATTTTAAAAAAGCGTTAGCGGAAGACCCGAAGTGTGTTCGAGCAAGTATTGCTTTGGGACGAATTTACCTAGAGTCTGAAGACTATAAGCACACCATCAAATATCTGACGGGGGTACTTGAGCAAGATAAAGACTTTATCAGTGATGTCTTGCCAACTATTGCAGAATGCTATCATCATCTGGGTCAGGAAGATGAACTTGTCGAGTTTCTGAGAGCTTGTATTGATAAGAAAGCAGGCGTATCAGCCGAGTTGATGTTGGCTCAATTAGTTGCTCATCACGAGAACGTTGGGGCTGCTCAAGAGTTACTGACGAAACAATTGCTGAAAAACCCAACCATGAAGGGCTTCTACCGTTTAATTGACTACCACATTGCAGAAGCAGAAGATGGTCGAGCGAAAGACAGCCTATCAACACTACAAGCGATGGTGGGTGAACAGTTAAAAGTGAAACCGCATTACCGATGCCGGAAGTGTGGATTTTCTACCCATTCCCTTTATTGGCATTGTCCGTCCTGTAAAGGATGGGGGACGATCAAGCCAATCCGCGGATTGGATGGTGAATAATTCTTAATGCAGCTGGCAGAGTTTCTGTCCGCTGCATTTTTTTAACTTTTTATTTAATAAGAACCAAAACAGTTAGGAGATGAAATGATCGACCAAAAAGTTATTGTCGCACTGGATTATGATAACCAAGCAGATGCACTTGCGTTTGTAGATAGAATTGATCCTGCGTCATGCCGACTAAAAGTTGGCAAGGAGATGTTTACGCTATTTGGTCCTGATTTTGTACGTGAACTCCATAAACGTGGTTTCTCTGTATTCCTAGATTTAAAATTTCACGATATTCCAAACACCTGTTCGAAAGCAGTTCGCGCTGCGGCTGAAATGGGTGTATGGATGGTGAACGTACACGCGAGCGGTGGTGAGCGTATGATGACGGCATCACGTGAAATTCTTGAGCCATATGGTAAAGATCGTCCACTTCTTATCGGTGTAACGGTACTAACTAGTATGGAACAAAGTGATTTAGCTGGTATTGGTTTGAATGTTGCGCCTCAGGAGCAAGTGATTCGTCTAGCAACCTTGACCAAAAACGCAGGTTTAGATGGCGTGGTATGTTCAGCGCAAGAGTCCTCATTACTGAAGAGCGAACTAGGCCAAGAATTTAAGTTAGTGACCCCTGGTATTCGACCTGCTGGCTCAGAACAAGGTGACCAACGCCGTATCATGACGCCAGTAGACGCTATCCAATCAGGTTCAGATTATCTTGTGATTGGTCGCCCTATCACTCAAGCGTCAAATCCTGCAGAAGTGCTGAAGTCGATCAATGAGAGCTTATCTAACATGTAAGCACTGTCTCGATTGTATGGAGAAAAGTGAGGCTAAGATGCCTCACTTTTTACATCGAATGAAAATACTGATCGCGGTAAACAACCATTCCTTTTAACCAGCTATGTCTGATCATTTACTCGCTTTAACTGGTATATCGGGGCCAATTGAGATAAAGGTTCTGCGGTTTATTCTGAGTAAAGTAGGGCTTGGTACTATGCCGATCACACTTTTGTAACATAACTCACTGTGATGCCTCGAAAATGCAACCATGTGTTATTGATGGCTTGCGTTACAAATGTCTAAAGAATACTATGGCGAAGATGCATTCACTGCGTTGTAAGGTCTAGGATGACCTAGTGAAACTCTTTGAAATTAATATAGAAGCTGGCAGGACGTCACTTCATATTACGTTCCTATTATTTCCTATCTGCGTATTTTAAATCGCAGCTTTCTGTGAGC
Organism: Vibrio sp. YT-16; assembly: GCF_033337405.1. Classification (NCBI taxonomy): domain Bacteria; kingdom Pseudomonadati; phylum Pseudomonadota; class Gammaproteobacteria; order Vibrionales; family Vibrionaceae; genus Vibrio; species Vibrio sp. YT-16. Next base: position 170,547 of record NZ_JAWOQQ010000001.1, on the reverse strand, counting down.
TTTCACACGCTGTCTTCCTTGTTACGACCTTAGTGCGCAAACACAACAAGGAAGAAACATGACTAAAAAACTGCCATTTTCAGTACTAGCAACACTGACCGCTGCCAGTTTTCAACTGAGTGCGGCAGAATTGCCAGCTGATATCGAATGGATTTCAAACAACAACGAACCTCTATTTGCCTCTGAAGAGGCGGTACGAGGTGGCACCTATCGCACTTACATTCAGAGCTTTCCGCAAACATTACGAAGTGTTGGTCCAGATGCGAACTCAGGTTTGCGCCAATACTTAATGGATGGTTCACCAAAACTGGCTCAGCGTCATCCAAATACTGGCAAATGGATCCCTCAACTTGCTAAGTCATGGGCATTTGGAGAAGACAACAAAACCGTATTCTTTAAACTCGACGAAACGGCCGAGTGGTCAGATGGTGAAAAAATTACAGCAGATGATTACGTCTTTATGATGAAGTACTACACGTCAAAAGACATTATCGACCCGTGGTATAACGACTTCTTCACAAACAGTATTGTGAGTGTTGAAAAAATTGATGACTACACGATCAAAGTCAATCTTGCTGTAGCTCAAAGTCATGACTCACTTATGGTTATGATTAACATGCCAAGTAATGGTTTTCAGCCTCGTCCTGAACACTTCTTTGAAGGAGAAAAGGACGCAAATAACGATGGCATGCCTGATAACTTCGTCAGAAAGTTTAACTTTAAATCTGAGCCAACCGCAGCGCCTTACTACATTGATCAAGTGAAGAAAGGTAAGAGCGTAACATTCAAACATGTCGGTGAAGATTGGTGGGGATACAACAACCGCTACTATAAAAACCGTTATAACGTTGAAAAGGTTCGCATTAAGGTGATTCGCGATCCTGATATTGCCATGAAGCACTTTGAGAAAGGCAACTTAGACTACTTTGAGATGGTGCTACCAAGCTTTTGGCATGACAAGACCAATAGTGATGTGTACAAAAAAGGCTATATCCAAAAGTACTGGGGCTTTAACGAAGCACCGCAAGGAGCTGGTGGTCTTTGGATGAACACAGCGATGCCGATGTTGGATAACCTAGAAGTGCGTAAAGGTGTTATGGCAGCCACTGACTATGACGGCATGATTGAAAACATCATGCGTGGAGATTATTCACGTAAACCGCATGGACTCGGCTTTGGTCATGGCGAATACGATGATCCTAACAATACACCGCCAAAGTTTGATGCTGATGCGGCGGTTAAACACTTCGAAAAAGCGGGCTTTGACAAAGTGGGCGCAGATGGTATTCGTGTTAACGACAAGGGCCAACGCTTGAGCTTTGCTATCACCTACGGATACAACTCTTGGACACCGCGTATTGCATACCTGAAAGAGCAAGCGAAACTTGCTGGTCTTGAGTTCACGTTAAACTTGGTGGATGGCTCATCTGCGTTTAAATACATTCTTGAGAAAAAGCATCAGCTAGCGTTTTTGAATATGGGCTCTGGTGAGATCCCTGCGTATTGGGAATACCTACACTCGGATAATGCAAATCGACCACAAACGAATGCTCACACCAACTACAGCAGCCCTGAGCTAGACAAGTTAATTGAAGCGTATGATTCTGAGTTTGATCAGGAGAAGCGTTACGACTTGTCGCATCAAATCCAAAACTATGTCAGCAAAGCGAATATCATCGTTCCTGGCTACATGGTGCCTTATTCTCGAGTTGCTCATTGGCGCTGGGTTAAAATTCCTAAAAACGGCATGACAAAAGCGACAGAATGGGTGCTTCATCCAATGGATATCGGTAATTTCTGGATTGATAACCAAGTAAAAGAAGAGACAGAAGAAGCGATGGACGAGGGTAAAACCTTCCCAGAATTAACGGTAATTGATGATCGTTACAAATTGTAAATCAGTAGTTTAGATAGAAAATGATAGCCCCGGTAATGAATTTTATCGGGGCTTTCTTTTTTACTTAACAAGGTAAGACACTTCTAAAAGGTAGGTTTTTGCATCACCAAGCAAAGAGAACGCTTTATCGATGGTTTTAAATCGATCATCAAGCGAGTCGCTGGATATCAGCTGGCTGAATGTTTGCAACGAGAAAGCTTCGTTTGCTTTGAAGAACTGATGTACGTTTTCAAGCTGCACTTTATGAATATGCTCCACCTTATTTAGGGCGGTGGTTAAATCGGAAATGTTAATCGACATTGCTACTCGGGAACCTTATCAACAAGACCTATATGAGGTCATAGAGTGGGGTTTTATATTTTGCGACAGAGAGTAACACCGAAGAGCAATTTATAGTCTGATGAAGATCAATTTGCCTTATTTAAGCATCTGTAACGCGGCACTAGACGTGTACCTAGAGCTAGTACACGTTACAACGCTTGAATATAGGCTAGGGTTTCACCTGATCAAAAGTAAAAGCCAAGTCCGACTAAAAGCCCTTGAGAAGCCGTATCATATTCAAATACCTCTTCATTTTTGTAATCGACCCAGGTCGACTTGTAAGCTAAGTTGAGATCAGACCATTCGTTAAAGCGATAACGAACACCAGTTTGAATGGCATAAGTGAAGTGAGTATCGTTGCCAAGTCCGGCGTCGATACTGGCATGAAATCGCCAGTTTTCACTCAATTCATCAATGAGTCGCAAGCCAACTAAAAAATCGACCCAATCTTCTTGTAATGACAGTCTATCTTCTAGTACCCGGTTATCATTACGATACAGCTTGCCGGTGATGTCATTGTCCCACCAACGTAATCCAAACATATAATCCAGTTTACCAAATGAATATTGTTCGCGTTGGAATGCCTTTGCTTCTAGAACACCTTGCCGTATTTCGATGTCCGCACGATAACGAGCGTTAGGCAGAGCGCCCTTGATATTATTAACATCACCACTTAAGTTCATGAAACTATAATCTATGTAGTAGCCCCACTTACTTTGGTAAATACTCTCGAATCGCAACATCGCCCCAATATCGAGGTGGTCTACGATGAACTTAGGATCGACATCCACCTCTGATGAAAAGCGACCAATACTGGTATCCCCGTGGATATTCAGTCCTAGCATGTACACTTCTATGCTATTTCGCCAACGAGATTCTTGTGTCTCGGCTGAGAGCGCTACTGATGTAGGTAATACAAGAATGAGTGAGGAGAGTGATAGCAGGTTACATGGTTTCATCCAATTTCCTTTTCGGCTTTTCGTCAGCTTTCAGCTTAGTAGAAGTCGCTACACTCTGCATAAAAAAGGGAAGCAACTTGCTTCCCTGTAATTAACATTGACTTAGAGTTGTTTGGCAATGTCTGAGGTTAGGCTTTCTAAGCCTATGGATAAAGCGTTGACGAGCGCTTCATAGCCCTCATCTTGAAGCGGCTGTGAGATTTGTATTGGCGCACTGTTTTCGACCTTACCTTCGGCATTAATGAGCAACCATTCTCCCTCAATTTCGATATTACCTTTGTAGCTGCCATTAAATTTATTTAACGTAAGCTGTAGTTTGGCTTCACCGCTTTGATCCAACAGATTGTTCATTTCAGTCGGCCAGTAATGACTTTGCTTTTGACGTAGTTCCGCGACAACTCTCTGAGTGATTTGCTCAGAAATACTGTGCGCCCATTGATTGTGTTTTGCCTGAATAACTTGGGTCTCAGAGATTCGATAAACAATGCCATTATCATTCAAATAACTCGCCAATGTCACTGGACGAACAACTAAAGTTGGGCGCTGAGCGATATCAGAAGAGCTCAGCGTCACTGGTTCCGCCTTAGGTAGAAGGTACATAGCTCCTTTAGTTTGCGGAGCGCTACTGCAACCCGTTAGACCGACAAATAGCGCGATAGACAGAAAGAATACTCGTTTCATTAGTTTTGGCCTTTAACTGGTATTGGGTCACTGATTTCATCTTCTCCAAACACAAGAGAGTTTGGCTTTTCGTTTAGCTGTTTAAGTACGGGTTTAAACTCTGTCATCACGCTTTCTAATTCTTTTAGCGTGGCTTCCATTTCGCTGTACATGGTTGAGTTGGGCCCATAACCATCGAGTGTTTTTTGTAATTGCTGTAAGCTTTGGCGAATATCTGTTGGGATCTCTTGCGTCTCTTTTTGATTCAAAAGTTTATCAATACTGTCCGCCACGCGTTCTGCTGAAGCTAACGTTTTTTCGGACGTTTTTAACGTTGAATTGAGAGAGTCTAGTGTTTCTTCCATTGGTAAGTTATTAATCTTATTTAGGAAGTCGTTCACTTGGCGCTGAACCTGCGCAAAACCACCACGCATGGTTGGGAAAACATCTAAATCAGCAAACTTACTCGGTACGTAAGGCTCGTCGTTTGGATAGAAGTCGGCGTCAACATACAGTGCGCCTGTTAATAAGTTACCTGTTTTTAAAGTACCACGTAGGCCTTTAGCAAACTCACTCTTCAATTTATCTTTTAACATTGGTAAAGATTGGGATTGGAAATCGCCATAAACACGGCCGAGCTCGATACGTACCAATACAGGGATTTTTTTCGCAGAAAAGTTCTCTTCTGGGGTTGGAAGTCGCATTGGTACACGCATCACAGTACCAATTCTCAAGCCTCGATATTCGACAGGTGCCTTACGTTTAAGTCCTCGTACCGATTCATCAAAAAGCATAACGAATTCAATATAATCATCGTACATGCCTTCTCGAAGTTGTTTAATATCATCGTACAAGCGGAAGTTGACCATATTTTCAGTGAGCTGTTCACCGGATTCAAGACCTGGAACGGTATCGAAGGTAACACCACCCGTTAGCATGCTCTCTAATGAGCCAAACTTGACTTCGAACCCTTCAGCGTTGAGCTGTAAATCTACGCCAGAATTCAGCCAGAACTTGGTACGAGTGCGCACTAAGCTGTCATAAGGCTTGAAAATAAAGAGTTGGTATAACGCTTTGCGAGTGTCAACATCAAAGCTGGTTTTCTCTACACGACCAACCGTAAAGCCTTTATAAATGACGGGGTCACCAACGCCTAGCTTACCAGCCTCGCGGTGTGTTAACACAAGGCGTAACCCCTCTGCATCAGGAGAGGCGACTGGGGGAACATCTAAGACCGTAAAGCGCTCTTTCTCTATCTTAGATTTACCCGGCTGAAGTTGGATATAAGCGCCAGAGAGCAAGGTCTCTAAACCTGAAACGCCATCACGGCCAATACGAGGCTTCACAACCCAAAACATGGTGTCATCTCGCAGCATGCGTTCTGCATCCTTGTTCATTTGTGCCTTAGCGATGATGTGATCGTAATTTTCACTGAGAGTGACTTCAGTAATCAGTCCGACTTTTACATTCAATGCTCGGATTTCGGTTTTGCCAACCTCAATCCCATCTGCGGTTGGCAGTTGGAGAGTAATTTGTGGGCCTGTACTGTTGATATATTGGAACAGCATCCACGCTCCCATGGCTAGCGCAAGGATCGGGACAATCCATATCGCAGAAATCTGCTTTTGCGGTTTTATTTGAGCGGTTACGTTGTTCTTATCACTCATATTTGGCTTTCTCGTTTAAGTTGTCAGAAATCGGCTCCTGCACTTCGTTTTGTGGCAATTGCCACAACAAACGTGAGTCAAATATCATTGCAGAAAGCATAGTAAAAATGACCACTGCCGCGAAAGAGAGCGCAGCAGGACCTGGATAAATCGCCATTAAGTTTTGCAGCTGAACCAGTGCAACTAAGATCGCGACGACGAAGATATCGATCATGGACCAACGGCCAATAAACTCAGTTATGCGGTAGATCTTTAAGCGTGAAATACTCTCTTCGTGCGGAAGATATCGCGCTTTTTGCGCATTGTAATACAGCCACGCGAGTGCCAGCATTTTCGCCATTGGAATAAATACGCTAGCAAAGAAAATTACCATCGCAATAGGGTAAGAACCTAAATGCCAAAGCAATATTACCCCCTCCATGATAGTCGAACCTTCTGCATGTCCAAGGCTTACGGTGTACATCATAGGGTAGAGGTTCGCAGGGATATAGAAAATGATTGAAGCAAACAAAAGCGCCCAAGCTTTTTGTAAATTGTCTGCGGGGTTGTATTTGTGAATAGGGCTTTTACAACGAATGCAGTGTTGGTGTTTTTTAGCTTCAATAGGGTTGAGCTGGTGGCACGTATGACAACCAATATGGTTGTGGTTATGGTGCGTATCACCCTCTTTTACATCAGGTAGCTCGATAGCTGGAATAAAGTGCCCCCAGAGCCAGCTTTTGTCGACCATTGATATGCATTTGACTACCAGAACGGTATATACACAAAACGCCCAGAATGAAGTGCCCATTCCTATGTCTGCGAGGGAAGCGATTTTAATTAAGCTGACCAACACGCCAATCAAAAATACATCCACCATTAACCAAGGTTCGACTCGAAACAGAAGACGGCATAAAACTTTTGCCATTCGTTGCTGCTTTTTAGAGGGGGTATGTTTACGTGCTTTTAATGCTTCAAGATGAAGAAAGAGAATGAGACCAACATAGATTGCAGGCAAAACGATAACTGTTGCGAGTAGCAGCACACCCAAAAGCACATTTTGAAACTCAGCCAGCATTTTGGCAGCGTGCAACAAGGTGATTTCTTGCGACAACCCTTGCACGCTGAACGACATAAAAGGGAAAGAAATGCTTAGCACTAACATGATCAAACATGCCGATGATATGGCGATCACGCTTTGGTAAGGCTTGGCATTCACTTTAGTCAGCGAATGCGAACATCGAGGACATTGTGCTTTTTGCCCCTGTTCGATATCGGGAATGCGAACAACAAGGCCGCACTCTTCGCATGAAATTAACTGACGGGAATTAGGTTGAATACTCATCGGGTAGGTTTTAGATTCATTTGCTTTAAGAATACTCTTTTTTCACTAGGCACGCTTGTTTTGATTCAGGAGTTTACGAGTTTCTTACTTTTGGCATTAGAGGATATGGGAGATCTAAGACATAAACGAAGTCGCGTTTGGTACAAGATTTTACGGCGAAGATGAGTATGTTGGAAGTCGAAAATAATGTGATATTGCTTGTCTGTGGAGGGGGGTAATTACTTGTTTTTAAGGGTAAGTAACCCTGCCCAGATAATCAGAGCAGGGAAAAAGAGCATTTTATTTAAGGTACTTAGTTGTACTTTACTTGACCGTTCCGCTCTTAAAGGCATTGGAGCCGACTTGCGTACCGTTGAGCGTTTTGCCGTAATAGCCTTGGTGCTGGTGATATTTCTCCGCGTTTGCGGTGACATTGCCTTTGAATCGAGGATCTTGTGGACGCTCATGGCTGTTGACGTATGCTGCGACATCCCAAGCTTCTTGCTCTGTCAGCTGCACACTTTTCCCAAGCGGCATGTTTTCGTAAATAAAATAGGCCGCTGTGTTAATCCGGTGCATACCTGCGCCCCAGTTATACGCATATTCGCCCCAAAGTGGTGGAATGTATGAATGGTCGTTGGTGTCTTTGATGCCTGAACCGTCGGCGCGATGGCAAGTTTCACAGTTCTTTTCGTAGACCAATGCGCCTCGCTCTATTGATGGTTCTTGCTCAGGGGCGGCGATTTTTGGGTAGCCACGCCCAGAGAGATTACCCCGCTTTTCAATTGGTAATGCTTGTGCGATGGCTTCGGGCAACGGGAAGTCTTTTGCTTTTCCACCAATTTGCAACGTTTTTGCGTCTAGTTCTGGAATGGGTTCATCCGCCATACCATGTTTGTCAAGCAAGCCGCCCATCGCTAACCAGTAGGCGTAAGCACTAAGGGCAACAATTTCTGTCGAATCGTAAGCGGGCGCTTTACCGTTCATGGAATACTCGAAACAACCTTGGATACGGTCAGCATAGCTGTTTACGCGATCGTTTTTCTTACGATATGCCGGGTATGCCATGTAAGCTGCCCACAGTGGCGCAGCGTTTGCTTTTCGTCCTGCCTCTATATGGCAGTTCACACAGTTTTGTTCGTTGCCAACGTATTTTCCGCGCATTTGTTGTGAGTTAACAAAGAGCGAGTAACCGCGTTTTACTTGCTCACCAAATGCGGTGTTTGGGATTGTGCTGAGATCACGCGGTTTTAAGTATTCACCGTGCTTTTCTTTTTCTATCGCAGGTAGCTCTTTCTGGCGGTCCGGTAATGGAGCGTTAGCTAGTACGAGCGTAGAAATGAAAGGCAGTGCGAACAAAGAATAGAAACGTTTCATGACTGCTCCTAGTAACGTAATGAGGCAAAGTAGTAAGCAAGATTTTCGATCTCTTTGTCAGTGAGATTTTTTGCGATGGTCCCCATCATATTGAGCGGGTCGCCACTGCGAGTGCCGTTTTTCCATGCCATCAATTGCGTTTTTAAGTAATCAGCATGTTGGCTTGCGAGGCGAGGGAACTTGTCGACGCCCATACCGCTGGCTCCATGACAAGTTGCGCAAGCTGGAATATTTCTATCCCAATCGCCTTGGAAAATTAACTTACGATACGGGTTACGAATATCAGCTTGGTCGCCGCGTTGTTCTGGATTCGTGAACTCATAGCTCGGGAGGTTAGCAAAGTACTCCATAACTTCCTTACGGCCTGCGGGATCGCTGAGTTCCTTCGCCATGCCTTGCATGACCACATTTTGGCGTTCGCCACTAAGGAATAGTTCGATTTGAGTGTTGAGATAATTCGCGTTTAAACCAGCGATCATCGGCGCGATATTTGGCTGTCCCATGCCATCTTGGCCGTGACAACCGCTACATACGCTGGCTTTTTCCGGAATAGACGAGGCGCTTGCGCCCATAGTGGTTGCTAACAAACAGGCCACCACCACTGGAAGAATTTTTGACATGCTGACTCACTTTAATTTTTATTAATATGTCTAAGTGCTACTTGGTAGTCACTCGGACGATATTGTCGGCCTTGTCAATAATGAAAGGTATTGTGGATTTCCACATATTTAATAAGTGTAAATGGCCGTATTTGTTTTTATTGGTTGTTCTATAAGCTATAAAAACAAAGTGGTGAAGAGCTGCACAAATCGGCAGCTCTAAGTGGTAGAGACGTCTTAACGTGCGGCGTTACGCTTTGCGGATTTTGGCCGGCAAGGACTGACGTGCCGCGGCGCCCACTACCCAATCCAACAATACACCTTTACCTTCTCGGGTAGGATCAATTAAGCCAATGTCGTTAATGTTGACGCCATCTTGGCTGCGCGTTTTTACGGGTTGTTGTTTATCGCCGATCCAGTGCGAGCGTTGTCCTAGCTCGGTATGACCAAACCCATGTTCAAATCCGAGTGTGCTAGGGCGAATCCCGCTGACTATCATCGCAAGTGCTTTGGTGCTTGCAGATGGTGTCTCGATAACAAACTCATCACCCGTTTTAATGCCCGCACGCTCGGCATCGATTGGATGGATGTACACTGGGTTTACGCCTTTAATCGAGTTCAACCTTGGCGATAGGTTGGATACCGCACTGTGAATGTTGGATTTAAAGTTCGTCAGGCTGAAAGGCCATTCTGAGCTTGGGAACTGGTCTTCCATTGATGTGCCATCGGCCAGTTTTTGTGGATGCCATGTTGGGCAACCCGTGTAGAAATCACCGGTCATGGTGTTTCTTGCGCTGCCGACACGTTCATTCCATATCGCGACAGGTCGTGTCCATTTGTGCTTCATTTGCTCACCTTGATACGCTTCGGTTGCATTTTCAAAACGTCCACCGCGAGCAAAAATAAACGCCACACGTTTCATCTCATCCGCTGTCAGCGTCTTCTGCATGGCTGGCATTAAACGCTCTAGGCCGGACCACGCAATGTCTTCTGCCGAAACTTCAGGCACCCCGCCTTTCACATAAGCCAAGTTTGCCGCGGAACGTAAGTAGAAATCTTCAGCGCTGTGGAGAGCGTGCCAATTCCCTTGCGCATCTTGAATCGCGTTGTCACCAAAGCCGCCTAGTTGCATTTTCTTGGCGACATCAATCAAAAAGTTTTCTAAGCAAATCGAACGACCATCGGCGGTTTTCTCTGTTCGCGCTTCCACAATCGGCCAACGAGCGGTGACGGCTTTCACCGGAACGTCGTGCCAAGGCGTTGCCATACCCCAGCTTTCGTAGGTGACCGTGTCAGGTACAATATAATCCGACAACGCGGTGGTTTCGTTAATGAACGCATCAATAGACACAATCAAACCGAGCTGCTTTGGATCTTTAAGCTTGTCTTCCAGCAGCGTTTTCAAACCGGGTACACCATACATCGGGTTCGCCATGTGGTTGATCCACGCTTTAACGCGATATGGATAACCATCAATAGCCGCAGACAAGTGTTCCGTCAGCAGTGGTGCTGCAAACGGATACCAAGGTGCGCGAGTTGGGTAAGGGGATTTTCCTGCCTCAACGCGACGTTTGTATTCGCTGGTTTTGTGGTAGGGGAATTTACTGCGCGACAAAAAGACGCCTTTCGGGCCGACTTTGCCAGCAAATTTGGTGAAGTCGTAACGAGGACCCGCAGCGGAAGTTGGGTAGCCACCCGCTTTCGCCATCGCGCCGCCTTTCATGTTGATGTTACCAATCAACGCATTGAGCATCATGATAGTAAACGAGTTATAGAACCCATTGGTGTGCATGTTGCCACCGTGGGTATCGACCACCGCTTTTGTGCCATAGCTTGTGAAGCGTTTCGCTAGTTCTGCGATTTGCTCTACAGGGATCTCACATTGTTGACTGTAGAACTCAAGGCTGTATTTAAACGCCTCTTCTTTGAGCCTTTGCAGAGACGATTTTACGCGCACTTTGCCTGATGCAAGCGAAACCGTTTTATCGACAAACAGTGTCGCTTCCTCAGTTTGGGTATGAACACCAAATTGGCCACTTTGCTCTTCCACGATGACGTACGGGTCGGAGTCAGACAACGCTACGCCCTCGAATGGCAGATTCAAGTCCGACGCGCGTAAAAACGTGCCGTTTCTCGGGTGCTGATTATCGCTTATCACGAGATGCGTAGCATTACACCAGTGCGCGGTGCCGGCTCGTTTCATCGCGTTTGCCCCCGGCTGCGCCAAGAAGGTTTTGTTGTAGCGTTGGTTTTCGATGATCCACTGGATCATGCCAAGCACGAGGGCAGAGTCGGTGCCCGGTTTGATTGCTATCCAGCGGTTGTTGTCACCGGCAGCCAAGCTCGATGAACCCGCAGGCAAACTTGGCGTGATGATGGTGTATTCCAAGCCACCTTCTGTTCGCGCATTGGCGAGTTGGCGCGCCTGACGCTTAAAAGGGTTGCCAGCTTGCGCAGGCGACATACCGATGAAGATGATGTATTCCGCATTATCAAAGTCTGGCTTCAAATGTGCGTTCTTATCTAAGTCGTTCATAAATGCGCCGCTGCCAGCACGAAATGCGTAGCCGCAGTAAGAGCCGTGATGCCCAAAGTTACGCGTACCATAGCTGTTGAACGCGAAGCGTTTGAATATGTCGTCTCGGCCTTCGTTACCGGCGTTGGTCATTAACAGTTGGTTGGCTTTCGGTCCATATTCTGGGTTTTCAGGATCAACGGGCGTTGTTAAATCGCGAATGTCGCGTAAGCCATCCACATGACCTTCACCAAATAAATCACCGCCCTCGACGACTTCTTCTATCAGTTGTTCGTAACTGATCGGAATCCATTTTCCTTCGCCGCGTTTTCCAACTCGTTTCAGTGGCTGAGTAATGCGGTACGGGCTGTTGCGAATTTCTAGCATCCCATTGCCACGTGCGCATGCTGTTGAACGACCGTCAAGGCCCGCTTCTCCTGCCAAACTTAAATAAGCACCTTTGACTGGCGTTTCGAACGGAATGTGTTGCTGATGAGAGAGTGGGTGATATGGGTTGCCAGTAATACGCAAAATCTCGTCGTTGCGGTTATCAATGCGTACACGCAATCCGCACAGTGACCAACAACCAAAGCACATCGATGGTGCAACGCGCTGATTTGGATTAGGGATTAGGTTGCCTTTGCTGTTGACCGTGTACTCTGGTTCAAGCGAGTTACCGTGGTGAATATCACGCGTTTTTTCTCCCGCAGTGCCTTCGAGCGCACCCTCGACCATGTGTTTGGTGGTGGTGGCGTAACCCGCAGCGAATGCGCCAAGCCCACCCACTGCAATGCCTGATTTCAAAAACTGACGGCGTTTGTTATCCATGATGAAATCCCCTTTGATTAGCGTTCAGTTAAGGTGGGTGATGAGGCTTTTACTTCGATCTTTTGTTTTGGCTGAACCAGCTCCGAACCGAGCAGTGCCAGTGCAAGCCATAATCCGAGCATGCCGATAATGCCTATCCAGCCATTTCCATCCATAGTGAGTTGGTATGGATACAGCCCTGCATCGAACTTGGCGATGGTTTGCACTTCCATGATGGTAAACCAGCGAATCAGCCATGCACTTTCCAGTGCGGCAGCAGACACAAAACTGAGCCCTATGACGTGACGAAATCTGGCTGATGCGGACTTTTTGGTATCGCGCAAGAAGATGAAAGCGAGCAAAACACAACCTAAAACGACAAAAGTGAGCAGGGCAATGTTGTGCATCCATTGTTCGCTAGAATAGAGCGAAAATGCGGAATTGTTGGATGCCCAAATCGGTAGCAGTATCAGCGTTAATACACCGCTGGTAACCACTGATTTTTTAAGTAAATTAGTATCGCCAGATGTCAGTGTCTTTGACTGACTAGGCAGCAAGAGCCAAATCAACAGAGAAAATCCGACCGCGCTCATAAATGCAGTGACAAACCAAAGAACCGGCGACGCGGGTTGGTGCCATAAAGAGCGCGATTTAACGACTGCAATTTCAGCTCCAGTATAAAGGGCGATGGTTAAGCCTGATAACACGGTGATTGCAGATATTGTGAGCATCACTTTGCGAGAAATAGCCCACTCACCAAGCGACAACTTAGATAACAGAGGTAGTACTTTTCCCGGTTGATTTCGCAGTGCGATAAGATCCTGATGCAGATACAGCCATGCAGTCACTACCGCTAAACCTGAGAAAACAGGCAGGAACAGCGAGCCTAGAGACATCCATGACCACGGCGTGATGTGCGCGTAAAAATGCCATGCGCGTCCCGGTTGGTGAAGGTCGCCAGTTAACGCTAATGGCCCCACGATGGCGCCGATGGCCAGCGTCAGAACAAGCGCAGCGCGTAGTCTGTGACTGGTGTGTTTTTCAAATAATAGGGCGATTAGGAATAAAACAGCAGCCGCATAAGCCGAACCGATGTAGAAGAAATATTGCACCGCCCACGGGAGCCAAGCCATCGCTTGAGGTTGGACTAACACTTCGGTGATGTTCATGCGCGCTCTCCCTGTGGGTCGTAAATAGCAGGTTGTCCGTCGATGTGGCTGGTGAAGCGTTCATCCATGCCGATGTAAAACACGTGAGGCTTGGTGCCTTCATTGGGTTTTAGCACTTTGATATCGTCTTGGTGCTTCGCAATTAAGTGGCGGACTTCACTTGATGGATCATTCAAATCACCAATTACACGTGCACCGCCAACACAGGTTTCCACGCAGGCAGGCAATAGACCTTGTTCTAGACGGTGAGCACAGAAGGTACATTTATCTGCGGTGAGGGTGTCTTCATTGATAAAGCGAGCATCGTAAGGGCAAGCTTGTACGCAGTACGCGCAGGCGACGCAGCGGCTGTTATCCACCATGACAATGCCATCTTTGCGCTGAAAGGTTGCTTGAACCGGACACACTGCCACGCAAGGTGGGTTGTCGCAGTGGTTACAAAGGCGCGGTAGCATAAAGGCTTTTGCTTCTCGCGTGGTAGAGCCATCATCTAACGTAACTTCGTATTGCTTTACGGTGGTTCGGAATTGACCGATAGGCGCTTGGTTCTCGATGCTGCAACCCACAGTGCAAGCCTGGCATCCGACACATTTACGCAAATCTATCACCATGGCATAACGCTTCCCGACTTGTCCTTTTCGGTCAGCGGACTGGTTATTTCGAATAATGTTTCCCGCAGTTGCCGTGCCAATGCCAGCGACTGGAATTAACGCGGCTCCGGCTGTGACCGCGCTGAGAAAGCGACGTTTGGTGGAATCCATAACTCACCTGCTTTTTTGTTGTATTTGAATTGACTGATTCCATTGTGAGAAATGCACTGCGAGGCTTATATTGTGGATTTCCACATACCCAGATCAAACTTGATCTAAAACAAATGTGGTTTAGGGAAGGTAGCTGTTATTCTTGTCGTACTCTCTTGACGGAACGATTCGACTCATCATGAAAAAAGCACTGTGGCTTCAGCTTTGGATTCTTTGCTTAGTTGCCTTTGCATCTTTGGCTCACGGCGCAGTTTCTGAACAAGCAGATCTGCAAGAGCAAAAAGCAGAGCAGCCACAGGTCAAGAAAAAAGTCGAAGTGGGCGTGTTAGCGATACGTGGTCATCTTTATGCTGAGCAGAGATGGCAACCGACCATTGATTGGCTCAATCAGCAAATTTCCGATGTGCATTTTGTCCTTCATCCCCTTAACTTGGATGAAATGGGCGAAGCGGTGAAGTTTCAGAAGATAGATTTCATCTTAACCAACCCAGGTCAGGCAGTGCGATTGGGCAGGCAATACGCGCTGTCGTGGATGGCAACGCTAACCAGCAGAGCACCACAAAACTCGAATTACGGCATTGGTTCGGCGCTGGTGGTTCGAGCCAATTCAAGTTATCAGACGGTGCAAGATGTCTCAGGACGTCCCGTTGCGGCGGTATCAGAAAAAGCGTTTGGTGGTTATCTAACGATGCGCTATCAAATAGTCAAAATGGGGCTTAATCCAAACGATTTCTTTTCTGATGTCCGCTATCTTGGTTTTCCTATTGATGCCAACCTGTATCAATTACGTGATGGTAATGTGGAAGCGGCCGTCGTCCCCGCTTGTTTATTGGAACAGATGTTAAGTGAAGGGCTTTTACAACCGGGTAATTACCGAGTTTTAAATCAACAGCCGAACGAGCGCTCGTTATGCGCTGTTTCCACACCGCTTTATCCTAACTGGTCATTTGCCAAAACAGAGCGCGGCTCAGCTCAGATTGCCAAACAGATTGCGCAAGTATTGTTAGCGATGCCACCTGAACACCCTGCGGTTATTGCGGCAGGCGCGTCAGGTTGGACGTCCCCCGTCAGCTTGCTGAGCATCGACAAACTTTATCAGGCGTTGGATCTCCATCCGTTGCAACAACCTTGGTGGAGTGAGGCTCTACGCTGGCTGCGTAGTCATCAAGAATGGGCATGGGCGCTGTTCATGTTTGTGATTGTGTTGAACGCGTACCACTTTTGGCTTGAGTATCGATTTAGCAAGAGTAAGCAAGCGTTGGAGCAGACATCGTTACGATTAAAAGAGAAAAGTGAACAGTTAGAACATTCACAAAGGGTCGCGATTGTCGGAGAAATCGGCACTAGTCTTGCTCATGAACTCAATCAGCCACTGGCAGCCATTCGCAACTATAGTGAAGGCGGTTTACTTCGCTTGGCCAAAAAGCGCCCTCATGAAGATATTGTCCCTGTACTTGAGAAAATACAGGGCCAAGTTGAAAGAGCCGATGCAATTATTCAGCGATTAAGAACGTTGATTCGTAAGCGCAGTGTCGACAAAACGTCGTGCGATCTTCAAGTACTCATTGATGACACGATTGAGTTACTCCATTTTCGAATGCAGAAGCAAAACATTTCTATTGTGGCCAGTACAGAAGGGAACATTCGTCCATTACTTGTCGATGCAGTTGGCGTACAACAGGTTTTAGTTAATGTGATCAGCAACGCGATTGATGCGTGTACTTTGTTCCAAGAGAAATATCACTCATCAGGTTATCAAGGTAAAATTGCCCTGCATTGCGATTACCAAATCAGTCAACTCTCTATTCGAGTGTTAGACAATGGTACAGGGTTGCAGCAAGAGAATCCGACTCAAGCGTTTGTGAGTAGCAAAGAAGAAGGGCTTGGGCTGGGGTTAGCCATTTGTCGCGATGTGATGGAAATGCATGGTGGCGAGTTTGTCATCAGCTCGATAGCACCACATGGTTGTTTGGTTGAGCTTGTGTTTCCATATCAAAACTAATCTGAACTAGGCATAGGAGCACTCAATGAGCAGCGGTGAAAAGCAGCTACCTGTTTTTGTAGTCGATGATGATGAATCGGTGCGTGACTCGCTCGCTTTTATGTTGGAAGAGCATGACTTCAACGTGACGACTTTTGCTGATGGGCAATCTTTTCTCGATAAAGTGAACATTCATCAGGCCGGATGCGTGATCCTTGATAGCCGAATGCCCAACCTTCGTGGCCAGCAAGTGCACCAAATTTTAAATCAAGCCAACAGCCCGCTAGCCGTTATTTATCTGACAGGGCATGGTGATGTTCCGATGGCGGTCGATGCATTGCAAGCTGGGGCGGTCAATTTCTTCCAAAAACCAGTCAAAGGCGATGAACTGGCACGAGCCATTTTGCAGGGACAGGCGCAGTCTGCCACAAACCTCGATATGGCAGCAGCTAAATCGGCTTATGAATCGCTCACACCTAGAGAAAAAGACATTTTACGTTTGATTATTGAAGGAAAGCGCAACATTCGTATTGCTGACGAACTTTGCATAGCAATGCGAACGGTTGAAGTACACCGAGCTAATCTATTGAAGAAGTTCTCGGCAAAAACCGTCGCAGAGTTGGCATATATTTATGGCAAGCTAGATTAAAGCTTACCGAGTGAAGCCTCTTAAGGCTATTTAGAGGATACAACTTGAGCTTTATGACGACTCGCGTATTATCTTCTTCGTTCTTACTTTATCTGAATTCTTATGAGTTTGTTGACTAAACGACATCACACGCCACATAAGCGGGCAAAATGGCTACTGGCGATTATTGGCTGGGTGGTCGTTGTGTGTCTGATGCAAAATTCAGGCTTTGCATCGTCATGCTCTATGAAATATGAGACGGAATCGCCCGCGGTTTCACTTGCTGATGAGCGTTCGAGCGTCAAGTCGATTGATACTAAAGAAACCAGCAAGTGCGAATTGTCTGAAAAGTTAATTCAGTTTTCTCAACATCAACTCGATGTATTTATTGTTGTTCTGTTTGTCGGTCTTTTTGCTTCGGCAATTTGGTTGTGCAGTGCCTATATTGGTGCGCAACATTGGACGGAACCGATAGGCCGTAAGTATCGAGTCCATCTGACTTTCTGTGTGTTCCGAGAATAAAAGCGTGCTTTCTGACCACTAGCGTCAGTTATTTAGCACCTTTGTCTTTTAACTAGGAATCACTATGAATCAAATTACTAAACTGACTCAGTTTGCGTTCATGTTTTTTATGACGCTTGCTTTGAGTTTGCTCTCTCTGAGTATTTCAGCTCAAACTACTGATACAGGTTGGCTAACCAACCCACAACATCCTCCAGTGCAAACGCGCTTTGTGCTCACTGGTCAACAAGATCCGCAAGCCAAAACAATTACTGGTTATCTGGACGTCAAGTTGGCTGGGGACTGGAAAACTTACTGGCGTTCACCTGGTGAGGGCGGCGTAGCACCATCTATTGATTGGCAAAATTCACAAAATTTATCCAAAGTGGATTGGCAATGGCCGCACCCACAAAAATTCGAACTATTAGGTATCGAGACTCTTGGGTATAAAGGCGACACTTTGTTCCCCATGACGCTGCACGTCGAAGACATGTCCAAACCTGTCACGATTGATGCGGTACTGACACTTTCTTCTTGTACGACGATTTGTGTGCTGACCGACTATCAAATTCAATTGACGTTCTTGCCTTCTGATCTAAAAGTCGATGAAGACGTGATGTTCAGTTACGCTCAAGCAGTGAGTAACGTGCCGCAGCCATCGCCGTTTATTGATGTTACTCAGGCGAGTTGGGATGCGAACCAATCGAAACTACAAATCAAGCTACAGAACAGTCAGGGTTGGCAACAACCACAAGTGCTGGTGGATGGTGTCGATGAAGCAACGCGAGACTATAGCTTCAAGCTTGAAGGAATGCATCCAGAAGGAAACATCGTCACCGCGAGCTATATCGTTGATACTTGGCTGGGCGATGTGGAGTTAGATGGTCAGTCGCTGTTTGTGACCATCAAAGACACCAATTTACTAGCAGAAGAAACCACTCAAGCAACTGCTGAGGCAATAGTTGAACCGCTGCCGAGCACGTCTCTAACGAGTGTTTTTCTATTCGCGTTGCTCGGCGGTTTAATTCTTAACATTATGCCTTGCGTTCTTCCGGTTTTGGGGATGAAGCTAAGTAGTATTGTTGCCGCTCAAGGTATCGAGCGTCGTCAAATTCGCGCTCAGTTTGTTGCCTCGTCACTTGGTATATTAACGTCGTTCTGGATTCTCGCTGGTTTTATTTTGGTGCTCAAGCTAACAGGTAATGCCATTGGTTGGGGCGTGCAATTTCAAAGCCCCTGGTTCTTAGGTTTGATGGTGTTGGTCACCACTTTGTTTGGGGCCAATATGCTGGGGCTGTTTGAAGTCCGTCTATCATCGGGTACCAATACATGGCTGGCCTCGAAAGGTGATAACTCCCTAGTTGGTCACTATGTTCAAGGTATGTTTGCCACATTGCTTGCGACGCCTTGCTCCGCGCCTTTTCTAGGAACGGCCGTGGCGTTTGCCTTGGGTGCCGACGTATTAACGTTATTTGCAACCTTTACAGCATTAGCATTGGGTATGGCACTGCCTTGGCTCTTAGTCGCTGTGTTTCCAAATATCGCGCTGAAACTACCAAAGCCTGGCTCGTGGATGAATGTCGTTAAAATAGCGTTTGGCATAATGATGCTGGCAACCAGCGTTTGGCTACTTTCATTAATGGCAAATCATGTACCTATGTTATGGATTGCACTCATCGCTGTGGTTGCTTTTGTTGTAATGATGGCAAGAGTTAAGAAAGTGTATGGTGAGAAAGCGCTTGCTGTATCCGGAACTGCGTCATTAGTGTTGATAGCTGGTGGCCTGTTACTTGGTAGTGTCACTGCCGACCAATGGGCGACACCGCTTCCTGAGGACTTAGCGTGGCAGAAGCTTTCTAACTCGGCGATTGAAGATCACGTCAATAATGGGCGAGTGGTGTTTGTGGATGTCACTGCGGATTGGTGTGTCACGTGTAAAGCGAACAAGATCGGCGTGATCTGGCAAGATCCTGTCTACTCATTGCTGCAAAGCTCTAATGTGGCGACGCTAAAAGGGGATTGGACACATCCGGACGGCTCGGTAACGGACTTTTTACGAGCTCATGGGCGTTACGGTGTGCCGTTTAACATCGTCTATGGCCCGGCGGCGCCACAAGGTATCCCGTTACCTGTGATTCTGACTGATGATGTTGTTTTAAGCGCGGTGAAACAAGCGAGTGGGGGAGCCATTCAATGAGTTCGACAAAGCAGCGTAGAACATTCCGATATTGGCTCATTCAAATCGTACAGATGGTGCTCATTGTCACCGCGATTTCTATCGCGATGGATTGGTATCGCACCAAAGATATTCCTAAACAGGAGGCTCCACCATTGAGCTCCGTATTGAGCGATGGTGAATACTTCGATGCAATCGCGCAAAGTCATGAACAACCTGTCGTTGTTTACTTTTGGGCGACTTGGTGTCCCGCTTGTAAATTTGTAAGCCCAAGCGTGAGCTGGCTGAGTGATGACTACACCGTAGTTGGCGTTTCTGGCTCGTCGGGACCGAATGAGCGTGTGGCGCAGTTTATGAGGGCAAAAGAATATCGTTTTGAAAACATAAACGATCCTTCAAGCTATATTATGCGTGAATGGAAAATTAGCGTGACCCCAACCATTTATATTTTAAGAAATGGTGAAATTTCCTCCGTCACAACTGGCGTTACCACTCCGATAGGAATACTAGCGAGAATTTGGTTAGCTCGATAACGCAATAAAAATCCGATATTCAAAATATTGAGTATCGGATTTTTTTTGTTGTCCTAAACAACCAGTCGGTCACATACCATAAAGAACTAGTCAATCAATAAGTGTCTAGATGCTTATTGCGTGTTACATTCGAGCATCGTTCTGGTTATCAAGGAGGAAACGATGAACGTAGCAAAAATGTATGATGATGTGTCGGATCGCTATCAAAAGTTGGTGGATGACAGTCACTACGTCGGTCCACGTTGGATTTCTGAGAAGTTAAAAACCTCTCCCATCGAGCAAGGCTCGGTTCTCGACCTAGCCTGTGCGACTGGCAGTATCGGACATGTCGTAAAAAGTCACTATCCAGAACTCGCCATCCATGGCTTAGACATCTCGTCCAAAATGGTTGATAAAGCGCGCCAAACTAACCTCTATCAAAGCGTCGCGGTTCATAACCTCGATGAGCCATTTTCCCCTTTGTTTGAGCAAACCTTCGACCTTATCACCGCACTTGGTTTTACTGAGTCTCTAGCCGAGCCTCAACAACTGCTGGAGTGCATTTCGCGTAAGCTAACGGTGAATGGACGATGTTTTATCAGCTTTCAATACCACGATCCGGATGGACAAGATTTGCCTCGAAATACTTATAGTGGATCGGTCGTGCATAAGGCATATACCGAAAGTGAAGTTGAGCAACTCTGTCAGCAAGCTGGGTTGGAAGTGGTTTCCTTAGAAAATGTGATTGGTTACGTATCTGGTGTTGGTTATGTGTGTCGATACTTGATGCTAGAGCTGAAAAAGTCACACCGCTGAAATAAGTAACAAACAAGGACTGTTTTTGAAAACACAGGATTTAACCGAGTTCGGGTCGGGCATTGAATACGATGCTCAATACGACCAGCATTACCATCAAGAAATTGCTTTCATCACAAGGTTAATCGAAGAAACCAATACTCGAAGTGTACTGGATGTCTGTTGTGGTTCCGGCATTGTCACGATTCCAGTCTCTGAGCAACTCAACGAAGCCATTGGCATTGATATTTCTGAAGGGATGCTCAAACACGCAAAGGACAAAGCCAAAAGTAGGAGTAACTTACGTTTTCTTCATCTCGACGCAACCCAGTTTTCGTTAGGTAAGAAGTTTGACCTAGCCATACTGACAGGGAATGCATTCCAAGCCTTTTTAAGTGACGACATGCTGGCAGGCGCACTGAGCTCAATATCAAAGCACCTAGAAAAAGGTGGGCGATTTGTCTTCGATACGCGGTTACCAACGCCAGAGAATCTAGAATTGGATCATGAGATGGCGCTGTGGCAAACCTATGTTTCTCCAACCTATGGTGAAGTGAATTATTTCGGTATGAAGGCCGAGTATGACTTGCAAACGTCCATCATGTATTTGAACAAAGAGCGCCATTTTGAAAGTGGAACGATTGAGCATTCCAGCATTGATTTAAAATATCGCCCGCTGGAAGACATAGAGGTTTTCTTTGAACAAGCGGGATTCAGAATTATAGAGAAGTACCAATCTTGGTCAGCGCATGTATTTGAGGCGAATGCCAACTCGCTTGTCTGTGTGGCTGAGAAAATATAAACCAATGTTGAGGGATACAATGCAAGGGTTTCGAATTACCACGTCGTTAGATGACATGGATTTAGACGTTATCTACCAGTTCATTTCAAACAGTTATTGGGGAAAGGGCATTCCAAGAGAACGCCTTGAGAAGTCATTGCGCCATTCGTTCTGTTTCGCGGTTTTGGATGACGAAAATCAACTCGTCGCTTTTGCTCGGTTAATTACCGATCGCACCACGTTTGCGTATCTTGCCGATGTGTTTGTAGTGGAGGCACACCGTGGTAAAGGCATCAGTAAGTGGTTGATCTCAGAAATTGTTGCTCATCCAGAACTACAAGGCTTACGCCGTATGATGCTTGCAACCCGCGATGCTCATGGGTTGTACGAACAGTTTGGGTTCACTCCTATTGCTCCAGTAGAAAACTTCATGCAAATCTGGAAACCGAATGTTTATCAGAGCTAAACCATGATGAGAGTTGAATATCAACAAGTGGCAATCAGACACCTCAAAACAACAGACGCTGCTCCTCTGTTTGAAAACTATTTAGGCGATGAGCAAGCATGCCGCTTCCTCAATCGCCAAGCCCACCAAAATGTTAATCAAACCCTTGAAGCTATCGAAAGATGGCGTGCTCAATATGATCAAAAGTCTCCCAATCTATTAGTCTTCACCATTGAAGAACTTACTTCTCAAACTCCTATAGGCTGTCTGGTGCTGATACCTGATCAAGACAGCAGTGAAATCCATTTTGGTATTTCTGCTCGCTATCAGGGAAAAGGCTATGCAACCCAAGCCTGCAAACTTGGCGTTGTTTACTTGCAAAGCTTAGGTATAACGCGCATTCGCACTGCCCCGCATATTGGCAACCACGCAAGTATTCGTGTGTTGGAGAAATGTGGCTTTATCAGCCGAGGCATTTTAAAAGCGCATGCGGTTTTTCCTGCTTTAGGACGTGAGGCGCAAGACTGTATGGATATGCGATTGGAGGATACAGAACTGCGCCATTTTGCACGTTGTTCAGAATGAAAAGGGGGGCGGTTGAAACGAGCGGTTACAGAGCTTGTTAGTCGCCATCGTAGACAGCGTCTTTGCTGAATGATTCGTCGAGATTTTTTAGTCTTTGATTGTCAGAGGCGACTGACAAAGCCTTACCAACTGTGACAACCAAACCGTTATTAAAGCAGGATATTATTCCTTCAACTTTGTGTTTTAGGAGTAGTCATTAGACTACCCAATAATTGTTGGAATAAATAATGACGAAACGTTGGCTTGTCTCCGCTGTGAGCATCGCGCTGCTCGGCGGTGGTACGTATTTCTATCTCCAATCTGCTGCTCAACCAGAATTGCTGCCTACATTGATTGTGGAAAAAGGCACGATTGAAAAACAAGCGGTGGCTGTTGGTAAAATTGTCCCTGCACACTCTGTGTCTATCAAGTCACAAATCGACGGTATCGTCGGTGAAATTTACGCGAAAGTTGGTGAAAAGGTGAAGCAAGGCCAACCGCTGATCAAAGTGCGTCCAAACCCAACTCCCCAAGCATTAACGGATGCATCGGCAGAACTCATGCGTAGTGAAGCCGATCTGGAATCCGCCAAACAAAAACTGTCCAACTTAGAAAGCTTGGTCAAGCAGGACATTATTCCAAGTAACTACGACGAATACGTAAGTGCGCGCTCGGCAGTCAAATCTGCGCAAGCGGACGTATTGCAAAAGCGCCAGAATCTCGAACTCATCCGCAGTGGCGAGGCGTCTATCGGCGATGCACGTTTAACGTCGACGATCTACGCGCCAATTGATGGCACGGTACTCAACCAGAAAGTTGAGGTCGGAGAGCCGATCATCTCGACTCAATCAAGCCAAGCCGCGACTGAAATGATGTCATTGGCCGACATGAACAGCCTGATTTTTAAAGGCAGCGTCAGTGAGCATGATGCTGCGCAGTTGTCTCCGGGAATGCCCGTTATGTTGACGGTTGCGCCTTATCCTGATGTGGCGATTTCTGGTGTGCTAACCAAAGTGGCGATTCAATCTGAGAACCTTAACTCACCAGAAGGCAACGCTTCGGCAAAAAGTTTTGATAACGGTTTTGAGGTTGAAGTGGGAGAACTCAAGATCCCACAAGATGTGTTGCTTCGTTCTGGGTTTTCGTCGACGGCTCAAATCATTCTTAAGAAGTCTGAAAACGTACTCACGCTACCGGAGCGCGCTCTGCAATTTGATGGTGACGCACCGAATGTTCTGATCCCCGATAGCTCAGAACAAGGGTTTCATAAACAACCTGTGAAACTCGGTCTGTCAGATGGCATCAATGTCGAAGTGCTTGACGGCGTGGAGCTTGATGAAGAGGTTATCGACAACAGTATGATGGGAGCGGCGCATGGTTAAACTGCAACGATCAAAAATCGCCTTTGCATTGTTGGCTGCCACACTCAGTTTGCCGACCTACGCAATTTCTATTGAACAAGCTTGGCACCAAGCAAAGCAGAACGATCCTAATTACGAAAAAGCGAAAATCGGCGTCCAGCTTGGCGAGGTTGGCGTACAGAGTAGCCGCAGTGCGTTATTGCCGGGTTTAAGTGCCAGTGCGTCAGCGGATTGGAATGAGTCCTCAAGCCATTCGAACAGTTACGGCGCTACCTTATCTCAAACTATTTGGGATAGCAGTTTGTGGTCGGAACTGGATCAAGCGAATGCCAATTATCTCAAAGCACAGTTAGAGCTATCTCAATCACATAACGAGCTTGCGCAGAAGTTGCTCACCGCTTACCTAGATGTAGCAAGCGCACAGGGCGACCTCAAATTGGCGCAGTCCAAGCTGGAGGAGGGGAAAGAACTTCTCAACATCATCGAGAAACGCTATCGAGCAGGCAAAGTGAAGTCGGTTGATGTTGAAGAGATGCGAGCGAATCAAGTTTCTGAGCAAGCAAGTATCCTCAATGCAAAAGCCGATCTCGAAGTGAAAAAAGCAGAGCTTGCGGCGTTAATCAATCAAATGCCGGAGAGTGTCGACCAAATTCGAACGGATTCTCTAATTCAGCCGCCGATGCTGGTGGACTCTCAGGAGCAATGGCTAAAGCTGGCGAAAGACAGTAGTCCAGAGCTGTTGGTCGCGGCGCAGATGGTGAAAGCGAGCGAGTTCGCGAAAGATTCAGCTAAAGGTGGATACTACCCAACCGTCAAAGGCAGTGTGGGCTACAGCGATGGTGACAATCGTTCAAACGGCGAGTTTAACGCTGGGATTAGTTTGAGTTTGCCGATTGACCTCAATGGTGCAGTGCGAGCGAAAGTGGACGAAGCATCGTTGAACATTTTAAGCGCCAAGCAAGATATGCGTAGAGTGGAAATTGATATTCAGAAACGAGTTATTCAGCAGTTTACGCAGGTCGATATCAATTGGAATCAAGTTTTAATAGCGAACGAGCTGGTTGAGTCGCGCGCCAGAGTGTTGCAAAGCAAAGAGAAACTTTACGACGCTGGCCTGCTTGAAGTGTCGGAAGTTATCAGTGCACACAACAGCTTGTTTGAGGCGAAAAACAGTCTGCAAACCAACTTGTACAGCTATTGGCGTAAGAGAATCGGCTTACTGCAAACCGCAGGGAAACTCGATGACGATACCATGGTGTTGATCTCTCGGGCTTTTCATTCATGAGCAGCCTGTTGCAGCAAACTTGGCAAACGTTGATGGCGCACCGCATGAAGAGCGTGCTAGCCATTATCGCGATTGCTTGGGGCGTGATCTCTGTGGTGGTGTTAATCGCACTTGGAGAAGGCTTTTATCGCCATCAGACCCAGTCGTTTTCATTTATGATTAACAATGTGCAAGTGGTGTTTCCGTCGAGTACCAGTAAACCGTGGCAAGGGTTACCTTCAAGACGCCAAATTGATATACCACAAGAAAAAGTCGACATGATCAAACAGTCGGGCTTCGTGCAACAGGCGTCGAGCGTTTACGCCAAATGGGATGCGAATATCACCAATCTCAAAGGACAGAACTTATCGAGTACGGTCAGCGGTATTGATATGTCTTACTTTCCTTTAATGCAACGCAAGCTGCAATCCGGTTCGAGAAACCTGTCACCAAGTGATATGGACAACCACACTCGCGTGGCGGTGTTAGGCGATCAAATTGCGCAAATGGGCGGAATCCAAATCGGGGATAGGCTCAAAGTTAACGGCATTCCGTTTTTGGTGATTGGGATAACCGTCGGTGAGGACACTGGCATTTCATTCGGCGATAGCCGCACGGTTTTCATTCCTCAAACAACGTACCGCGATTTGTGGGATGCGAAACCTTGGATGGTATTGATGAAGCCGAGAGACGGGATGGATGCACCGTCGTTTCGACAAAATATCGTGAACTTTTTCGCCAAGCAGCTTCATTTTGACCCAAGTGATAAAGATGCGGTCGAATTACCCGATTTTAGTGAAGGTGCGGCGGTCATCAGTGGAATTTTGCGTGGCATTCAGATTTTTCTCGGAGCGAGCGGTGCGATGACCATGGCGGTCGGTGCGCTTGGTGTTGCCAACATCATGTTTTTATCCGTCACTGAGCGCACGCGTGAAATCGGTGTGCGTTTGGCGATCGGGGCGACTCAAAAATCCATACTCAGTCAGTTTATTCTTGAGGGGCTTATTTTGGTAGCTGTGGGCACGGCATTAGGTCTGATGTTTTCGTATGCCGTGGTATCTGTCCTAAGCAGCATGGGATTACCGGAATGGATTGGTTTGCCTGTGATCACGCCAGATTCCATTGCTTGGTCTTTACTTGTGACGCTTATCTTGGCATTGATGGCATCGTATTTCCCAGCAAGGCGAGCATCACGTCTCACGCCAGTCATTGCTTTGAGTGCGAGGGCTTAGCCATGTTGTTACCGATGAGACAAATTTTCCAAGAAATGGCCGCAGAAAAGCTGAGACTGGGTTTGACCATTCTAGCAGTAGCGTGGGCGACCCTTTGTATCGCTGCTATGTTGGCGGTAGGTGAGGGTATTCGTCAGGGCGTATTGAAAACCGCACAAAATGGTAACGGCAACTTGATTTATTTGACCGGAGGGATGGCCACCGTCGACCACGGTGCTTTTCACCAAGGTAAGTTTCTGACACTAAAAATGGACGATTCAGAGGTTGTTCGAGCGTTACCCGATGTAAAAAGCGTTGCGCCAACGGCGAAGTGGAAAGAGCGCATCACCGTTGGTGACAGAAGCTCGTGGCAAGAGCCGTTAGCGGTCACGAGCGAGTTTCAATCCATGACCAATTTGGTGCCGATGGCGGGGGGACGATGGTTAAACCCACTCGATCAAAAAGAGACGCGCAAAGTCGTTGTACTGGGTTATGAACTGGCAGCCGACTTATTCAACCCTAATGAGGACTTTAGTTGGTTTGCGACAGTCACATTGCAAGTCAACCCTGTGGGGAAAAAGGTAAAAATCGGCAATGAGGAGTTCATTGTTGTGGGCGTATTGGAGAAAAACAGCGCCCAAATAGAACTGGGGGATCTTATCAACTATTCCAGCTTTGTGCCGTTAGCGACGTGGAAGCGATTTCATGTCAACGGTGAAATTGGTGGCATCAATGTGCAGCCACAAGCGGATGTAGACCGAGAAGCCTTAGCAAAGACGATCAGGCAAGTGATTGCCCGTAAACACGGGGCAAGTGTCAGTGATGAACAGGTCGTCCAAGTCGATGATATGTTCCTTAAGCAAAAGAGTATGCAGCAGTTTCTGATAGGTTTGCAGAGTTTCCTTGGCATTATCGGCTTCGTGACGTTAGCTGTTGCTGGTGTTGGCATCGCCAATGTGATGTATGCCACCGTAAAGCGATCTACGCGTGATATCGGTGTGCGCATGGCAGTCGGTGCAACACCAACGGCTATTCGCATGCACTATTTAGTACAGTCTTTATTGACAATGATGATGGGGGGGGCGTTTGGGTTAGCCGTTACGTACGCGCTGGTGTCTGCCATCAGTTCCATTCCTTTAGAGGGCAATGCTTTTTATGAACAACTGGGTAAACCTGTCCCTGAGTTGTCGTGGGTCGTTGTCGCGATTGTCATCCTCACCTTAGTGATCATTGGTGTGGCATCTGCATGGTTACCTGCAAACCGAGCCGCAAAAGTCAGCCCGTTGGAGGCGCTACAAAGTGAATAACAACAATAACTCTGGAAAGAACATGTCGAACAAGCCACTTGTTGAGCTGACCAACATCTGCAAATACTACTCAAGCGGAGAGGCGGAAGTTCGCGCGCTAGACGGCGTTGACTTAACCATTAATCAAGGCGAGTTTCTTTCGATTCTTGGCCCGTCCGGTTCAGGCAAATCAACGTTGATGAACATGCTCGGCTGTTTAGACAAGCCCACCGATGGCAAGTACCAACTTGGCGGCCAAAACGTCGCAAGTTTAAGTGCGAATGAGTTGGCTGGCATTCGTAACCAAAAGATCGGGTTTGTCTTCCAAAGCTTTAACTTATTGGAATACGCGACGGCGCTTGATAACGTGGCACTGCCGTTGGTTTACTCTGGCATCAAAGCCAAAGAACGTCGCCAGCGCGCAGCTAAATTGCTAGAGCAAGTCGGGCTAGGGGATCGTTTAGACCATAAACCAAACCAGCTTTCTGGTGGTCAAAAGCAGAGAGTTGCTATCGCCAGAGCCTTGGTCAACGATCCGCAAATCATCTTAGCGGATGAACCAACGGGTGCATTGGATTCAAAATCCGGCGCAGAGATTGAAGCATTGTTCAATCAACTTCACGCTGAAGGCAGAACATTGATCATCGTGACGCACGATAACGCTCTGGCAGAGCGCACTAAACGCATCATCACCATCAAAGACGGCAAGGTAATTTCGGATAGGGTGCCGGTAAGTAGGGAGAAATGAGCTTTTCTTAATTGAGAACTGAGTTTTAAGGGAAATAGCGATACAGAGGCTATCTCCCTTTACTTTTTATTCGCGATGTTCGTTTTGTCTCTCTTTTATCAAGTCATGCTTTTGTTCTTTAAGTAGAGTGATTGCGAGCTTAGTGTCCTCAATCAATTTACTGTTATCGTTGAGATCTTTGCTCTTCAAAGGCAAAACTAGATAATGAATGCTGCCATCTGCATTCTGTACTCCGGTAGCGATGATGACATCACCTTCAGACGCCGTACCAAAATACTCTGATACGACTTTGGTTTCGCTGACACCGTAGCTATCCAAATAGGATGACTCCGTATTGTCAAACAAGATAGGAACCCCTTGCCTAGCTAATGTTCGCAATTGTTTTTGCTTTTGCTCGTCGAATGGATAGTCGGTCGTACTGATGTAACTTACCTGTTCAGCTTCAATAAAATCGTACAGTTCATTGCTCAGTTCATTTAATGGGGCAGATATCCAAGGTGTAGCTGGAATGACGTCGGAAGTATCATCATTGCCACTTTGTGGTGTTGGAGTGGTAACCACCTTTTGAGCAGCATCGCTCTCAGGAGGCGTTACACTTATTGTAGCAGCGTCTTCTGTCTTGATTTGCTCGTCAAGGCTTGCAACAGGTTCGGTCTGGGCATTCTTGTTATTTGAATTAATCAGAAATATGGCGAGTACTGCACCAAGTGCCAGCACCGATCCAGTCAAGAGTTTTTTGTTACTTGTCATGTGTCATGTCTTACCGTTTATTTCATTAGTAAATACGGCGGCCACTTATTTATTCCGTGGCCGCAGGCTAATAAGTTAGTGGTAGAGATCGTCATTCCAAGAGATAGTTACGGCTCGGCTAGTCTCTGTCCATTGACTGCTATCACGATTTTTCTTCCAGGTATTTTCTGGAGTGGTATACCAGCTACACCAGTCGCGACCAAAGTAGTAATTGGTTTTTCGCCAACCAGCAACCAGCTTGACCTCTGATGTATCTAGGCCATCTTGAATGTCATTTTTTCTATATACGACGCCGACTTGTGGTTTAAAGTCTGAACGCATAACGACAGGTAACTCATTGTAATCAATCAAATTACCCATGTCACAACTGGTCCAGCGATACAATAACCAGTCTTTAGCTGGCGTATTATGGCGGATAGTCTTGTTTTCAATTAACCAATTAATGCTTTCGTTAGCTTGGTTAAAATCGGCAACCGTTTGAAACTCTGGCTGGTCGTACGTTACACGGTTGCTCCAGGAGATTCCCCCACTAATATTTGGAGAAGTAGAAGCACTGAATCCAAGGTTAAAATCTAGCGACTCACTGACAGATGCCGTTGCAATGGTGTTTTCTGGAGCATGGCTCATGTGGCGTAAAGGGGCGCCATTTAAATAGCTCAGTGCCAGCTTAAAAGCCGTTGGAACGGTGTAACGGTAATCTCCCCCAGTAGCAAAACCATAGATTTGTTCTTTGTTTGGAACATTAGTCATGTCGAAGCCAGAACCGCCATTTAGGATCAACTTGGCTTCTTTAGCGCCATTTGGTAGCAAAGATTGGTTCCAGACATTTTCTAAAGAATAAATTAAGCGGATTTTTTTCGAGCGTGCATCACCATCATCAAGCTGAAGCAATGTCGAAGTGTAAGATTTCAATGTATCTTCAGCATGTGCTGGTGCTAAAGAACCAAGTAAAGCGAGTGCGATAATACTCGCGGAAAGATGCTGTTTTTCCATTATTTTTTCCTATTAGTCAGCCCATAAAGACTTTTGTTTTAAACCATCTTGATGGGCACTTTATAATTATGGACAGGTTATAAATTCAAGCTCAATAAATGAGCGGTGAAATAGTGCATCTTGTTTTTTATTAAAAAAAGAAAAAGGATAGATTCGTGGGATTAATGTCTCATAGTTTTTAAATTCACCACTCAACTATAATAAATAAGAATTTGGTTATTAAGTCTTGTCTTTTTAAGTTATTGCTTAATTTTAATTTTCTAATGTTGTGTTGAGATTTTCTATTGATAAAAGTTAATTTTATAAATGTTAGCCATGTTATTTTTAGGGTTTTTGTTATACCAAATTAAGTAAAGTATCGTTATGTGGTTATCTCGGGTTTATGGGTTTAATTCAAATTAAAACAGAGGTTTATGTTTTTTTTTGTTATTATTTTTTAGAGCTTAATGTAATAGTTTAGTGATAAAGTCCGTCAATGAAGTTGCCATGTTCGTGTATGAAGTTATATGTGCTTTTACAGCAGGAAATTAAACTTTACGTTTAAGATGGTAAAGATAGAAAAAGAAATAAATAAGATTATTAAATAATCATGTTTCGAGAATACAAAATGTAACGTACTTCTAATTAAACGAATGCTTGAATAAACGATGGAGTGTGAAAAGTGCTATTTAAGTTACGCTGTCCTATATTCCAGTTGGTGCCTTGTTCATACAATGCGTTTTCTCGGCTTAAACTGGTTTATGTACTGCTAATCTCTTATCCGTTTCTTAATTACACATATTGGCAATATGCTCGCCAAGTTACGTGTATTGGTGTCAATGAAAAACAGTATCTACGATAGCTCTCTCAGGGTTGGAACTGCCACTATGAATTTCCTTCATGTTCAATGTGAAACAATACCAATATTACTCAACTCGTGAAGCAAGTATAAAAAAAGGACTGCTCTGGTGTTAGGCACTGCGACGGTCGTTTTTTGTACGAACCGTTCGTCGTAAGTGCTGTGCAACCTAACGATTGGGAAAACCAAAAAACAAAAAATGTCCCCATGCACAGAGTTAGGAAAAGTCTGCTTTATCTAAGGAAATAGGATACCAACTCACGATGAATAACGATTTCACATTTGCTATCAAAAGCATTCGCTTTGATGAGAATTACCAACCATCAGACAACACGCGAATCACTACCAACTTTGCTAATCTGGCTCGCGGAAACTACCGCCGAGAGAATCTGCGCAATGCGCTCCGAATGATCGACAATCGTTTTAATGCGTTGGCATATTGGGATAATGCTCAAGGTGACCGCTACTCTGTTGAGCTTGAAATCATCTCCGTTGATATGGATATCCAAGGCAGTGGCGAAGCCTTCCCATCGATTGAAGTGCTCAAAACTAACATTGTTGATCACAACACTAACGAGCGCATCGAAGGCATTGTGGGCAATAACTTCTCTTCATACGTTCGTGATTACGACTTTAGCGTTTTGCTGTTGGACCACAACAAAAACCAGCCACAGTTCAGCATCCCAGCGAACTTCGGTGATTTGCATGGCAAACTGTTCAAAGCTTTCGTTAATTCTGAGTCTTATAAACAGCATTTCAAAAAGCTGCCAGTGATTTGTCTGAGTGTATCGGACAACAAGGTATATCGACGCACCGAAAACCAACATCCTGTTTTGGGCTTTGAATATCAGCCGAACGAATCTTCGTTGACGGAGCAATACTTCAAAAAGATGGGCTTACAGGTGCGCTACTTTATGCCGCCAAACAGTGTTGCACCATTGGCATTCTACTTCTTCGGTGACTTGTTGAACGATTATTCAAACCTAGAGCTTATCAGCACGATAAGCACGATGGAGACATTCCAGAAGATTTACCGACCTGAGATTTACAATGCCAACGCGGTTGCCGGTAATTGCTACCAGCCAAACTTAAAAAACCTAGACCACTCGCTAACTCAAATCGTTTACGACCGAGAAGAGCGCAGCCAACTGGCGATTGAACAAGGGAAATTTGCCGAGGAGCATTTCATCAAACCTTATCAATCTGTGCTTGAACAATGGTCTGCAAATTACGCGTAAAAGATAACGAGAATCTAGAAAGGAATGACGATGAAAACACTATTACCGACTTCAACGGCTGGCAGCTTACCGAAACCTTCTTGGCTGGCCGAACCAGAAAAACTTTGGTCACCGTGGAAACTGCAAGGTGAAGAACTGATTGATGGCAAACGCGATGCGCTACGTGTCGCTTTGCAAGAACAAGAACTGGCAGGCGTTGATATCGTCAGTGATGGCGAGCAAACTCGGCAACATTTTGTGACGACCTTCATTGAGCATTTAAGCGGCGTAGATTTTGAAAACCGCAAAACGGTGACTATTCGCAACCGTTATGAAGCAAGTGTTCCGACTGTGGTTGGCCCAGTAAGCCGCACAAAGCCCGTGTTTGTTGAAGATGCCAAGTTCTTGCGTCAGCAAACTAAGCAACCTATCAAGTGGGCGCTTCCAGGCCCTATGACGATGATCGACACACTTTATGATGATCATTACGGTAGCCGTGAAAAGCTGGCTTGGGAATTTGCAAAAATCCTCAACCAAGAAGCGAAAGAGCTTGAAGCGGCAGGTGTCGATATCATTCAGTTTGATGAGCCTGCGTTTAATGTGTTTTTCGATGATGTGAACGAGTGGGGCATTGCGTGTTTAGAGCGTGCGATTGAAGGGCTGAAATGTGAAACTGCAGTGCACATCTGCTATGGCTACGGCATCAAAGCGAACACGGATTGGAAGCAAACGCTAGGCACTGAATGGCGACAATACGAAGAAGTATTCCCTAAATTGCAGCAGTCAAATATCGATATTATCTCGCTTGAGTGTCATAACTCGCGAGTGCCTATTGAGTTGCTTGAGTTGATTCGCGGTAAGAAGGTGATGGTTGGTGCGATTGATGTCGCTACTAACGAAATTGAAACGCCAGAAGAAGTAGCGAAAACATTGCGAGAGGCGTTGAAGTACGTTGATGCCGACAAGCTTTACCCATGTACCAACTGCGGTATGGCACCTTTGTCTCGTGAAGTATCGACCGCTAAGCTCAATGCGTTAAGTGCGGGTGCGGAGATCATTCGTAAAGAGTTGGTGGGTTGATATTAATACTTAGGCTCCGCGCCATGAACTAAAATTAGGGTCAATCTAGCGAGTTTAAATGAGACTAGGAATCGGTTTACTGCTCGCTAGGAAATAGCGATAACTTCCGCACTTCAAAGCTCTCGGTGGGGAGCTCCTGAATCACGCTCGTCCCTCGCTGTTCAGGATGACGGATGTTGGAAGATATATTGCTCGCCACAACCCTAGGTATTGGAGCAGCTTCAAGATAGGGTCTTTCCGGCGAGTTAAAACGAGACTAGGAATCGGGTTACAGCTCGCTAGGAAATGACGATAACTTTCGCACTTCAAAGTACTCGGTGGGTAGATCCTGAATCACGCTCGTCCCTCGTTGTTCAGGATGACGGATGTTGGAAGATACATTGCTCGCCACAACCCTAGGTATTGGATCTGCTCCAAGAGAGGGTCATTCCAGCGAGTCTAGACGAGACTGGGAATCGGGTTACAGCTCGCTAGGAAATAGCGATAACTTTCGCACTTCAAAGCTCTCGGTGGGTAGATCCTGAATCACGCTCGTCCCTCGCTGTTCAGGATGACGGATGTTGGAAGATACATTGCTCGCCATCCCTCAGGTATTAGAGCAGCTCTAAGGTAGGGTCATTCCAGCGAGTCTAGACGAGACTAGGAATCTGATTACAGCACGCTAGGAAATAGCGATAACTTTCGCACTTCAAAGCACTCGGTGGGTAGATCCTGAATCACGTTCGTCCTTCGCTGTTCAGGATGACGGATGTTAAGAGATACGTTACTCACCTACCCAACTATTTGGCTTGTATTCAAATTTGGGTCATTCCAGCGAGTCTAGACGAGACTAGGAATCTACTAACAACTCACTGGAAAATGGCGATAACCTCAGAACTTCACAGCACTCGGTGAGTCGATCCTGAACCACGCTCGTTCCTCGATGTTCAGGGTGACGGATGTTGGAAGATACGTTACTCACATACCCAATTATTTGGCTTGTATTCAATTTTGGGTCATTCCAGCGAGTTTAAGTGAGACTAGGAATCGGGTTACTGCTCGCTAGGAAATGACGATAACTTTCGCACTTCAAAGCAGTCGGTGAGTAGATCCTGAACCACGCTCGTCCCTCGCTGTTCAGGATGACGGATGTTAAGAGATACGTTACTCACATACCCAACTATTTGGCTTGTATTCAAATTTTGGTCATTCCAGCGAGTCTAGACGAGACTAGGAATCTACTAACAACTCACTGGAAAATGGCGATAACCTTAGAACTTTACAGCACTCGGTGAGTAGATCCTGAACCACGCTCGTTCCTCAATGTTCAGGGTGACCGTTTTAAATAAAAATGCCGCTCACAGTAAAGTGAGCGACATACATTTCCCGTTTCCAGCCTCGGCCAGATTTAATTCAACTCCACGTTCTTCATCTCAGGATGCTTTAGCAATATCACACGAATCCAGTGATGCACCACCCACATCACCATCGCGGTGAGCAGAACAGCAACGAAAATCGAGCTGAAACGGTACAAGATCGAAAAGAACGCGTCTTTTTGTTCTGGCACCAATGAAGTCGTCAGCGGAACCGATAGGGCAGACATGGCAGAAAACGCGATAGCCGCTTTAATTTGTCCCTTGGTGAGCCACAAGCAGAATGGCCCCATCGCAATGGTAAAGGCGAGCCAAAAGAGTAGCCCATGCCCATACCAACTGCCCAATATGAGCTGAACAGCCATCCCTGCGATGCAGCCTAGTGCGGTGCCGATGATGCGAATTTTTGCCATGGCGAGCGAGCCCGCTAAAGTCATTGGGGTTAGGATGATCAAAATGGAAGCTTGTGCGGATAGCGAGTCATATAAGTCTGCTACTTGGAATACGATAAATGCCGCCATCGCCACTACCCAACCCATGGCAACTTGGCTGATGTAGTCAATATCGCTTTTCACGGGGGTCGATATCTCAATGTGTTCGGCGGAGGATTTTGGCTCCGGGAACAACCAATACGCGAATGCGCAAACAAAAATATTGCTGAACGCCATCACCCACATGTTGACGTTGAACTCTTCAATATCCATGAAGTTATAGCTGGCAAAATTCAACACAATTGAACCCACCAACAGCCCCATGTAACCAAACAAATAGGTTTTCTGGTTCATCATTGCAATGCACTTGAACAGCATCATGATTCCGACGGCAACGGTCATTAATGTTGGATGAAACTGCAAGTATTCCAGCAAAAATGTGGCTTGTATGGTTGTCCACACCGCAGAGAAAAACACGATCAATAAAGCCGAAATATTAAAGTTGTCCATTCTGCCCAATATAAACAGCGGCATCATGATGGCAAAAAATCCGTAAGACCAACCGAAGATCATGCTTAGCGCGAGCCCTAAAGAGCAGCCGAACCAAATTCGTAAGGTTTTCATTGTCGCCGCCTAGTAAATGAAGTGGAACCAGCTTGCGAGGTGAATCTGTGCTTGCGCCATCAACTGCCAGAAAATGCTGTTGTCTGGGTACAAAACAATGGTAGCGCGAGAGCCGACAAACAGTGCTGGTGGTAACTCTTCGCTGCTGGTTAGGTTCACTCGTGTACGCTGCGCATCACGTACCCAGCGGTTGTTCACTTCCACTTTGGTCAGTGCGCCATTAGGCGTTTGTTGTGCGGCTGCTACACCGTAATCGCGGCTAGCTAAATCAAAGTCGTACACCGAACCTGGGTTGGCATCAAATGTGACCAAGGCGTGGAAAGTCTTGTCTACGTTCGCGACGGACTTTTCACGAAAATCAGCGGCTACCCAGAGTGATCCTGTTGGTACAAACGTCAGCAATGGCATGTTGGTGTTTGCCATCGTGCCAACTTCTAGTTGCAGGTTGGTCACGACACCATCACTGGGAGCGAGTACCGCGGTATTTGCCAAATCAAGTTGCGCCTTTTCGATGCCGTTTTTGGCAATTCGAACGGCGGTGCTTTGACCTTTTTGATCGCCTAATTGCGCCTCAATGACTTTTAAGTTTTGTCGTTCCGCTTTAAGCGCTGCACGTGATACCTGATTTTGGGCAAAGGCATTATCGAGTGTCGATTGAGAGATGACTTTCTGCTTCGATAGTGTCAGTAAGCGGTTGTACTCGCGGTGTGCATTATCAAATGTCGCTTGTGCGCGGGCAATATTGGCAAGAGCGGCTTCGCGTTGAGAATACAGCGTTGCTTCTTTTTCATAAGCGGATTGCAGAGACAGCTCCGCCTGTTCAAGTGCTATCTTGTATTTACGATCATCAATCGTAAACAACACATCGCCTTTTTGAACGGACTGGTTATTCTCGATGAGAACGTCGGTCACTTTACCAGATACCTCGGGCGCGACTTGGACAACGTATCCTTGTACTCGTCCTTCGGTCGTTAAGGGGGCGTGGCGGTCAGCAATGATAATGTACAAAAATAGTACGATGAACAGGACAATCAAAGTTCGCATCCAGTGTTTAAATTTTTGGTCAGCCGTCATTACAAGTTCCGTTAAACATATTGGATAGCGGATTATAGAGAAGTCACTCACAATTCAGTAGAATGATAATACGAACATGAATGACCTAAAAATAGGACAATGAACGTTAGTTTTGATGATATTTACCTATTCACTCAGACGGTGGTTCACGGCGGTATAAGTGCAGCGGCAGAGGCGAATCAACTACAACGCTCAAAAGTGAGTCGTCGCCTGCAAGAATTAGAGAAATCGCTCGGGGTACAGCTTTTGATCCGCACAACACGCAGCATTGAGTTGACGGAGCACGGGAAACGCTTGTTTGAGTTGGTGGGGCAGCCTATTGACCATATTCAGCAAGGTTTAAATGCCATGCACGAATATCAACAAGAGCTGACGGGCAAGGTGCGTTTAGCCATTCCTTCCGCATTGATGAGCTCTGCCGCGTTTAACGCGATCATCACCGAGTACACAACGCGGTATCCGGAGATTTCGGTCGAGATTGAAAACCATCAAGAGAGTGTCGATCTTAAGCGTCAATCGTTTGATTTACAGCTTCTTCCGAGCGTGGTCAAAGTCACCGATGACAGCTATGTGCAGTTCAGTCTTTTGCCTTATCGTAGTCACTTTGTTGCGTCAAAAGCCTATCTAGAATCGCATCCGCCAGTAAAAACGGTGGAAGATCTTAAGCAGCATCGCCTTTTAACTAATCGTTACAATGCCGATTTGCTCGATTCAGATCTGCATGTGGCGTTGCGCTCGGACGACCTCAACTTGCTGCGCTCGATGGCGATAGCAGGAAACGGCATCGCGTTTATTCCTCAAATTCATTCCAAGCCTGCACTGAGAGACGGTTTGTTGGTCGAGGTGCTGCCTCAATTCGCGCATCCGAAGCAGCATCTTACTCTGATTTATCCCTCGGCCTTATTTCTGCCCAATAAAGTCAAAGCCTTGATTGAACTAATTCGAGAGAAATTTAAATAGTCAGTTCAAACCACCCTTACCTAAGGGCAAATGTGTGAGCGAAGGTCATCTTTCTAGGTTTTATTGCTCTAACATGAAAGGGTTCTGATACATTAACTGTTGCTCAACTTGTTGAGTATGGTTTGTGGTCGCACAAGATAGGAGATGGAAATGTTATCGAAAGGAAACACGGGCCTGATTGTGGTGGATGTTCAGGGCAAACTCGCTACATTAATGCATGAAAGCGACGCACTGATTGAAAATATCACGAAACTGGTAAAGGGTGCCAAAGCACTAGATTTGCCTATTCTGTGGATAGAACAGAATCCAGAAAGGTTGGGCCCAACCGCGGAGCCGATTCGTGAAGTGCTTGAAAGCACGCATTTACCTATTACCAAGTACACGTTTGATGGTTGCAAAGAGGCGACATTTAAGGTCGCGGTGGAGAACGCGAAAGTTGATACCTGGTTGGTTTGCGGTATTGAATCCCACATTTGCGTCTATCAAACCGCGGTTTCTCTGCGCCAGTCCGGTTATCGCGTTGAATTAGTCACGGATTGTGTATCTTCCCGAACCGCTGCCAATAAAGCGCTCGCTCTTGCGAAGTTAACCGCTAACGGTGTGGTGCTCACTGGGCTAGAAATGTGTTTGTATGAAATGGTCGAAGATTGCCGAGCACCTGAATTCAAAGAAATTCTGGCGCTCATCAAATAGTG
Source organism: Vibrio sp. YT-16 (assembly GCF_033337405.1). Classification (NCBI taxonomy): domain Bacteria; kingdom Pseudomonadati; phylum Pseudomonadota; class Gammaproteobacteria; order Vibrionales; family Vibrionaceae; genus Vibrio; species Vibrio sp. YT-16. The sequence goes on along the minus strand of NZ_JAWOQQ010000001.1, from coordinate 132,245 downwards.
TAATCACTGGAATCAACAACAACTTTATCTGAACACGCTATTCAAATTCTCGTTGATATCTTGGCAACATCGACTCGTTGCCAAGTAACCCGCCTTGGTGAATGTAAATCACCGTTTTATCTGTGTTCTCTTCCAACCAAGGGGTGAGGCATTGCCACATATACGGGTCGTATAACAGGTCAAATTCGAGGTCGGTTTGCTCAAAGAGTGCTTTCCATGTGATGTAATCTTCTTCGTACAAGCGACCAAAATGGTGTTTGTTGCGGATGGTTAAAATGGTTGGGTGGCTGTTTTCACAGAGCTGGTTGAACTGCTCAGTTAAGTAATCTGCATCGCCTACGCAAGGGCAAGTTAGCACTTCTATGCCGTGTGGGCTTAAATGTTTATGAAGATATAAAGCGGTCGTGCCAGTGCCTGATGGCAGGGCGACGGTAAACTGTTCTTTACCTCTCAATCGCGTCCAATCAAGAATTTCTCGTGCTAACTGTTTGATGCCAGCTTCAGCGAGGTGGGAACGTCCACCCTCTGGAATAAGCAATGTCGACTCATCTAATCTTCGTACCTGGTGGATGTATTCACTAGGGTGGAGTTCGCTACCGATGTCTTGCATGGCGGTGATTTTCATACCCAAATCGAGAGCGCCGCGATAGTTTCCGATGGGGGAGCTTTTTAGCCAAGATGGAATGTGATGAACATAAAACTCAAATGCCCAACCTTTAATCTGGGCGAGAGCCGCTAGCGAATACATCGCGTTGGATTGAGCAGAGCCGTAACTGATGAGGGTTTTGATGTCGCTGTTTTGCGTTTCCATCAACGCCATAAACTTACGTGCTTTGTTCCCAGAAAAGTGAGAATGCAGCATGTCATCACGCTTAAGAAAAAACGTATGACCGTTGAAGTTGTGTTGAGTTATCGGGCTTTCAGAGAGTTTCATGTGACTGCTGACGTGTCCAACCACGCGACCTTGCCGTTAAAAAGGGCGCGTAGTGTAACGCCATTAAACCCAGATAAAAAGTCTGTGTTTCAGTACAACCATTTCGGTTATTCCTGATGCTCTGACGCAAGATCAATCACCGCCTCACAGCCACCTTCTGGATGTGTACCAATCTTAAACTGCCAGCCATAGCGTTGGCACAAATCGTCCACAATCATCAAACCTAATCCGTGCCCATCAGAATGCGGAATGGTTGAAAAGCCTTCACCTTCATCGCGCACCGAGATGGTGTTCTCATCCATATTGATATGAATTGATCCCGATGGTGTCGCGGCGATGCCGTTGCGAATCAGGTTGCCAAGAATAATGGTTAGCACTGCATTGGTCGCGCGCGTTCTTGGGTTGCCGTCTATCTGTACATCAAAGCTAAGTGCTTTCTCATCGGCCTGAGCTTGGCTTTGGAAGATGATTTGGTTGAGTTCTTCTTCGGTGATGTTGCGTACTGGTGAGTCATCTGCATTACGCTCGTAACGCACTAAGCCGAGTAGGGCATCCACCATGGTCGACATCTGCTGCGTTGCATCCTGAATTCGGTTCACTTGGCGGGTCTGGAAATCCGTATTCGCACTTCTCGCCAGTAAGCTGCTTGAGCCTTTCATTACGGTTAACGGTGTACGCAGTTCATGGCTTGCGTATCGTGCAAAGGCTTGCTCACGCTTGATGACTTGGTTGATTTTGTGGCGGTACTCATTCAATTCATCCGCAAGGGTTTGGAACTCTTTGGCCGAGCCCTCGGGCACACTAAAAGTCTGTGTGGCATCGCCTTGGTGGTGATCGAGTTGAGTTTTAAGCGCATTGACGGGTTCAATTAAGCGCTGTGACAAACGCAGCAACAGGCTACCAAACAGGAACACCAGCACGGCGACAATCGATAACACCATAGCGACGACGAGAATGAATTCCTCTGAGGTGATCTCGATTTCATCAATCAAGGAAACCAGAATCACGGGATGTTCAACGCCTTTGTAGGTGTAAGTACTCATGTAAACCATGCGCGAGTATTCACCGTCTTCTACTTCATCAAGAAAGTGCTTTTGACCTATTAGGTATTTTTGGTAGCGCTCGGCAACCAATGAGATGTCGTTGTATGCGGTAGTGAGCAGGTCAAGCTGAATACTGCCTTGCTCTGGATGAGACTGGAAATGTTCAATCGCTTCTTTTTTGTCGACCATAATACGACGCTCGCCCACGCGGTCTTCAGACCAAAGCAGGGAGCCAGTAATCAACAAAAAGCAGAAGATGCCAATCACGACCGACACAAAAGAGAAAAACAGAGCGAGTCGCCCTGTCATACTTTGTGTGCTTTGCGTGCTAGCAAGTAAGCGATTGATCATGCACTTGTCTCCAAGCGGAAGCCAACTTTCGGTACGGTGATCAGCACATGTTGTTCAAATGGCTTATCAAGTTGGTTACGCAGTTGGTAAATGTGGCTTCGCAGAACGTCGTTGTTCGGCTCGTTCTCTTGCCACAGTTGGAAGGCGATTTCTTCACGTGTCACCACGTCTGGCGCGCTTTTCACAAGCATTTCCAGAATGGTGTAAGTGGTAGGGTTTAGCGCCAACAGTTTATTTTGGCGGTAAGCTTTACGCGTTTTTTGGTCGATAGAGACTTCGCCATATTCCAACTTACTCGATGCGACAGTGCCACGGTAACGTCGGATCAGCGCCATCATACGCGCTTCTAGAATATCCAAGTCGAAAGGTTTGGTCAGATAGTCATCGGCGCCGTGTTGGAAGCCTTTGAGCATATCGTCACGGCTATCGAGCGCCGTCAGCATAAGTACCGGTGTGTTGTTGCCCTCGTCGCGAAGTTTATTACACATGGTCAGGCCATCCATGCGTGGCAGCATGAGGTCGAGCAAGATGATGTCGAAGGTGTTTTCCATCGCCAGTTTCAGGCCGAGCTCGCCGTTGTCTGCATAATCGAGTTCCATACCTGCACACTCAAAATAATCGAACAGCATGCCTGCGATTTCTCGATTATCTTCGACTAAAAGTACGCGTTTCATGTATTTCTCTCCAAGTGGGCAGGTGTTCGAAAATAACATTTCGTATTAACCGAACATTATTCACTAAGGACGTGAAAAAGATGTCAATAACATCTCTTTCACATTGATGTTTGTAGACTGGATTCATTCATCGGATTTAGTGGAAGAGTAGCATGTCAACCTTCAACATTCACGCTGTAACCTTTTCAAAGGTGAGCCAACACACTGAGCCTAAAACAGTTTTGTCTGTTGTGGTGCCATTCTTTAACGAGCAAGAAGTCTTGCCTGAATTTCATCGTCGTTTAGCCGCCGTTTTGGATGAAATGCCAGAACGCTGTGAAATCGTCTATGTCGACGACGGTAGCAAAGACGACAGCCTAATGATCGCGCAAAACTTTTCTCAATCTTCTAGCGACGTTCGTTGTATTGCATTAAGCCGTAACTTCGGCAAAGAGTCCGCCATGAGTGCGGGTCTGGAACACTGCCAAGGTGAAGCGGTGATCGTGATTGATGCCGACTTGCAAGACCCGCCGGAGTTGATCCCACAAATGGTATCAAAATGGCGTGAAGGGTATGACGTGGTGAATATGCAGCGCAGCGAACGCCACGGTGAAACTTGGTTCAAACGCTTCTCGGCCGCTTGCTTTTACAAAGTGCTTAATAGCATGGCGAAATTGGATGTGCCGGAGAATGTGGGCGATTTCCGTCTACTGAGCGCAAAAGTGGTTAAACACATCAATGCGCTACCAGAGCGTAACCGATACATGAAAGGCATCTTTTCTTGGCCGGGTTTCAAGCAAGTGACGGTTCAGTTTGAGCGTGACGCTCGTTTCTGTGGTGAGACCAAATGGAACTACCTCAAGTTGATTGGCCTTGCAATGGACGGCATTACCTCGTTTTCCATTCGTCCTTTGCGCTTAGCGACACTTGCCGGTGCATTGGTGGCGTTCAGTGCCTTTATCTATGGCGCATTCATAGTGATGAAAACTGTTGTGTTTGGTGAGCCTGTCACTGGCTACCCATCCATGATGGTCGTCCAACTTGCCTTGGGCGGTGTGCAACTGCTGTCGATTGGCCTTTTGGGCGAATACATTGGCCGCATTTTTGTCGAGACCAAGCAACGTCCTCTTTATCTTGTTCAGTCTGTTTACGAGCAGCCTGCAAAACATCAATCCATCCAAACCATGAAGTTTAAATTGGGAGAAACCGCGTAATCATGAGTATTAATAAAACCCATCTGTGGTTGTTGTTGGCGTTTGCTCTTTTACTTCGTCTTATTTCACTTGCTGCCTACCCTTTGATGGACACCACAGAAGCCCGCTACGGCGAAATGGCGCGTTTAATGGTGGAAACAGGCAATTGGCTTACCCCACAGTTTGATTACGGCGTGCCTTTTTGGGGGAAACCACCCCTGTTCACGTGGATGAGTGCTTACGGCATTGAGCTGTTTGGATTGAATGAATTTGCAGTGCGCGCGCCTCATTGGTTAGCGGGTGTTGCGACGATTGTTTTTGTTGCTTTCATGGCGCATCGCGCTGGCTTTAATGCAGCCATCGCAGCGTTGGTACTGGCGACGTGTGGCATCTTTTCAATTGCGGCGGGTGCAGTGATGACAGACATGGCACTGACATTGGCAATGACCATGGCGATGGTCGGCTTTTACTACTGCTGGCTTGGCAAAGACAACCACAGCCGATTGTGGGGTTATCTCGGTTTCTTTGGCTTGGCTTGCGGGCTGTTAGCAAAAGGTCCGGTGGCGATCGTGATCATGGGCATCGCAGTGTTTCCTTGGCTTGTGATTCAGCATGGTTTCTTCGGTGCCTTCAAAGCCTTGTGGCAGCGTTTTCCAATTGTGTTGGGGTTGGCGCTCATGCTTGCGATTGCTCTACCTTGGTACATCATGGCTGAAATGGCGACGCCTGGATTTATTGATTACTTTATTGTTGGCGAGCACTTTAAGCGTTTTGTTGTCAGCGGTTGGGAAGGGGACCTGTATGGTTCTGCTCATGATCAACCACGTGGGATGATCTGGGTATTCTGGCTACAGTCGGCTGCGCCTTGGTCAATTGTATTGCCTATCTTGGCGTGGAAACGTCGTAAGGTACTCAAAGCCATTGAAACCGATCATCAAGGTTTATTTAGCTTCCTGATGTGTTGGCTGATTTCTCCAATGATCTTGTTCACCATGGCTGGGAATATTCTGCCTGCTTACGTATTACCGGGTGTGCCTGCGTTGGGTATTTTGATTGCAATGCTGGTGGATAAACACGATTTCAAATGGTTGACCGGAACGGCAGCGGTGTTGCCAGCCCTGCTTATGATTGCGATGTTGGTTTTGAATATGGGCAAAGCAGATAGCCGCAGCGACCGTATAATCTTCGCGCAAATTAATGACAACGCTCCGGTCTTTTACATTGGTAAGCGCCCGTTCTCAGGTCAGTTCTATAGTCATGGTCAGGCGAAAAAGCTTGAAGATAAGAATGACTTAAACAATCTGAAGAAATTCCACCTGATTGGTAAATCGCAGCAAGTGGATAGCATGATTCATGAAAATGCGTTGAGTTGTACCAATGAGTTCACAGCAAAATCGAAACGCTCACTCTACACCTGTGTGGTTGGATAACGGAATGCGCAAATTACCAAAATTTGCTTCGCTGGAAAGGTTTGCTTCGTTAACAAGGTTTGCTCTGGTAGGTGGTGTCGGCTTTATGGTCGACACCATTATCTTTTCTGTGTTGTTCCATTGGCTTGGTCTGGAGTTGATGCTGGCTCGTGGGATAGCATTTTTGTTTGCGGCAACCACGACTTGGCTTGGCAATCGCTGGCTGACTTTCTCTCAAGCAGAAAAAACCAACCCTTTCGCTCAATGGCAAAAATTTATGGCGAGTGCCTGTATCAGTGCTTTGCCGAACTTTATTGTGTTCAAAGGCGTAACGCTCTCGTTAGGGACGCAAGGAGTGATGGTCTATTTGGCTTTGATCTTAGGCATATTGGTAGGCATGGTGAGTAACTATTTACTCAGTGCAAAATGGGTGTTTAGTTGAGGATAGAAAGGTTCGGGCTTACTATCCTATCCTCGAGTTAAAAATTCGTTATTTGAACCAATTTTTCTTTTTGTACATCAGAGTAAACCTAAAGCTTTTCATGGGGGGATGTAAAAAGGTAAACAAGCCAAGGTTTATACCTTGGCTGCCGTTAGTTCAGATTTTGATTGTTCGATTTCAGACTCGGTTTGCCACTTGCCGTTGTAAAGATACTTACACTCTGGGAGTGGCGCTTTCGCATCCCTTAAATCAAACACTTCATTGGTAGGGTATTCACGATAATAAGCGGGAGTCGTAAAAAGTCTAGGTTCAGGCTTCGCTTCAAACAGCTTTTTATGATCATTGACCTCTTTACAATCCAGTTTGTAGGCCTCTGACAGTTGCGTGACCATGGATTCTAATTCCACTTCATTTTTAAAGAAAATGTAACAATAAAATCGTCCCTGTGAGCGAAAAGTAATCTCCTGAGCAGTATCTTGGTATTCGCACCTGTCATACTTAAAAAAGAACTTAATTACTTTCCTTTTCTTATTGTAATCAGCAAAGAGCCAGTCTTCACGTTCTCCGACCCTCACTTCTGTTGGTTCATCAGGCTGACGTTTAAGCATTTTAAAGGAGACTAATATAAAAGCACCAGCGCCTGCTAACGCCATCGGGCCAACTACCGCTACCATCAAAACGCAAACTACCGCACCGATCCAGCCAACGGCTTGTGTGGCGGTATTCGCCCACTTAGGCATGTTGCGACGCTTCTTCATCACAAAGCCTTTGTCAGAAAAAATATAGTCATAGCGATAGTCGAGGCCAATCGTAAGGTAAAAGGCTCCAGACACCATCACCGACAAAATAAAAGAAAAAATAGTTACGCCAACCGTGTCACTCGTGTGTATAAACAAAGTTAGTAGGAATGGGGCGATCACAAATGGAAGCGCAAAAAGTTTAAAGTAATAGCGAAATGGTTCCTCTACATCATACTTATGCCATGTTCTGACATTATCGCCTGCGAGTATTTCTTGCTCTTGCGCCTCTTGATAAACTGCCAACTCTTCTGGGGTGATGTAAAATGGTGAATATGCCAAGGGTTACTCCAGAGCTGTAGTTAGTTTAGACTTTGATTGTTCGATTTCAGACTCGGTTTGCCACTTGCCGTTGTAAAGGTATTCACGCTCAGGAAGTGGGGCATTTGACGCCCTTAAATCAAATACCTCTTCGGTTTGATATTCTCTACTACAAACTGGAATACTAAAGAGCCTTGATTCTGGCTTCGATTCAAACAGCTTTTTGTGGTCATCTACCTCTGTACAATCCAGCTTGTAGACCTTTGACAGTTGCGCGATCATGGATTCTAAATCTGCTTCAGTTTTAAAGAAAACATAACAATCTGATCTATCTTGTGAGCGAAAGATAGTCTTATGAGCAGTATCTCGATATCTGCATATGTCCTGCTTAAAATAGAATTGGATCACTTTCCTTTTCTTGTTGTAGCCCGCAAACAGCCAATCTTCTCGTTCGCCTACTCTCACTTCTGTTGGTTCATCAGGCTGACGTTTAAGCATACCAAATGAAACCAATATAAACCCACCAGCTCCGGCAAGAACCATGGGTCCAGCAACCCCAACCATCACGACACAAACTATTGCTCCAATCCAGCCCATGGCTTGAGTCGCAGAGTTGACCCAATTCGGTAAATCACGTCGCTTTTTTATAACCAATCCGCGATCGGACAAGATGTAATCATAACGATTGTCCAACCCAAATGTCAGGTAAGATACACCAGACATGATAATCGTCAGACCCGATAAAATGTAAGTTAAGATCATGTCACTGTTATCATGTAGGAAATAGGTAAGGAAAAATAATGGACTGACAGCGGCTATAGCAATCGATAGGTATAAGTATCGAAAAGGCTCTTCAATATCGTGCTTGTGCCAGGTTGTGAGGTTCATCCCCTTTAGAATTTCTTGCTCTTGTTCTTCTTGATAAGCCGAAAGCTCGTCTGGCGTGATGTAAAAAGGTAAATAAGCCAAGGGTTACTCCTTGGCTGTCGTTAGTTCAGGTTTTGATTGTTCGATTTCAGATTCCGTTTGCCACTTGCCGTTGTAAATACGTCGCCATTCAGGAAGTGGGGCGTTTTTAGCTCTCAGGTCAAAGGTATCGGCTACCGGAAATTCAAGGCTGCGAGAAGGGATATCTTCAATTCGAGGTTCAGGTCTTCCTTCAAAAAACGCTTTATGGTCTGGAAAATCAATACATTCAATGTCGTATTTGTTTGAAAGGGTCTCTAGCATTGCATCTAGGTCTTGAACAGTCCTAAAGAATATGTAGCTATAACCACGAGTTTGAGCTCTGAAGATGGTATGCTTCTCTAGGCTCCATTTAGAACACTCGTCATACTTGTGGTAGAAGCGAATCACTTTACGCTTTTTGTTGTAGTAGGCGAACAGCCAATCTTCTGTCTCTGCTACTCGAACTTCCGTAGGTTCGTCAGGCTGACGATTTAGCATACGAAATGAAACCAGTATAAACCCTCCAGCACCGACAAGAACCATGGGCCCAGCAATACCTACCATTACTACACAAACTATAGCACCAACCCAGCCCATGACCTGCGTTGCTGAGTTTACCCAATTAGGTAAATCACGTCGCTTTTTTATCACTAAGCCGTTGTCGGACAAGGTGTAGTCATAGCGATTGTCTAAACCAAAAGTCAAATAGGACACTCCAGACATGATTATCGTCAGACCCGATAAAATGTAAGTTAAGATCATTTCACTACTATCATGTAGGAAATAGGTAAGGAAAAATAATGGGCTAACTGCGGCTATAGCAATCGATAAATATAAGTATCGAAAAGGTTCCTCAATATCGTGCTTGTGCCAGGTTGCAAGATCTTTCCCCTTTAGAATTTGTTGCTCTTGTTCTTCTTGGTAGGCCGAAAGTTCGTCTGGCGTGATGTAAAAAGGTAAATAAGCCAAGGGTTACTCCTGTAAGCTAAGTTCACTAGCATCAGAAGTTAATGAACTTCTGATCGTTGCTTGTTTAGTATTGTCTGAAATCGCCGTATAAGTTGCACGCTGTTTTGCATTATTTTGGAACCAGTACTTACGGCTTAATTCGTTTTTATCATCAAGGATGTATTCAATCTCAAATGCTAGATAGTTAGCTGAGTCTTTCATTGGTAAAGTTAATTTATAGACGCTTTGAGAATCTGAGGAATCCGTTGAACTATTCAACGTTTCTAGATTTACTCCAGTGTACCAAGCTCCCGACATCAGTCCCTCCTCTGTTACAGAAGTATTTGTCCGAAGTTTTATGCCATCTCTTGCATTATTGGTGGGAACTTGGATATGTAGCTCAATACCAAACAATTCTTGTTTTGCTGCTGGGTACTGTGTTGATGAATTCGGAACGGTACGCATCATTGGTGTTTGGCAGATTAAAGGTTTATCCATTATGGTTTTTAACTCAAAAAGGGCCTCTTGTACTAAAGAAGAATTATGCTTTTCTCTCTTTACCAAGCTTGAGGATTGACTCCAACGTGCTTTATCTGGGTGATAGCCCCAAGGAAGTTTATCTAACCATTTTTGATAATCGTCTTGTTTAAGTTTACTCATGATATGATTACTAAGAAGGTAAACCGCAGTGAGTCCCATAATGACAAACATTACTGGTCCTCCAAAGAGAACGTTTGCCGACCATATACCTGTTATTCCACCAATGGCCTGAAAGGCACCAACGACCGTTAATCCGACCAACGAAGAAAAGTTAAAATACCCAGCGATTCTTGCATCTCTTTCTAGGTCATCGATGCTATTTAAAACACGATAAGCCTCTATTCCTGACGCTAGTGCACCTATGATCCCAGTAACTGCAAGCCATTTATTGAAGGTTTTTATGTCGTCTATTATTAGGTGCTCGAAACCATCGGCTTGATCTGCAATTAGCTTTTTAAGCCTTATCCGTGAGTGTGCTCTGAGTTGGGCTTCACCTTTCACGCTATCCCATAGCTTACCGGTGCGAATTCCCGTCCAAGCGTTTACTGTATAAAAAAGCTTTTGCTGAATATCCAAAAATTCATCTGAGGACATTAACCCCGTGTCTTGGATACTACTCATGGCATCACCAAGCGCGATGCAGTTGAATATTAGTGCTAAAAAGCCTAGGCCACCTGCATTCTCGAACAGTTTATTCAAATCATCGAGCTTATTCATAGCGATCCGAGTTCTAAGCTCGACGGTTCTTTGCGGTAGATCATCGGGTAATTCAATATATTGTGGGTACTCCAATGTAGTTACAGCGAGTGCCTTCTTAATTCTCTTTTTATTTTTTAAAGCTGTTGTGTATTTAGAGTCGGCTTTGCGGTTGTTTTTCTGGAAGTCAGCAATGACCGCATCGTTTTTCTTGAGCTCACTTAGGTAATCATTTACGCGTGTTTTCCATTTTTTAAAATCGCGAGCGTAGCTTTCATTTACAGTCACCGGCATATTGTGTGCCATATGCTCTGCAATAACGGCTAACAAATAATAGCTCTGACGGTTCAGAGGTTTAGCGAAAACAGGCATCAGTAAAATCGATGCTTGTGAAGTCATGCTAACGCCAAACTCTAAAACTCCTTTTGCAAGTGCACCTATTGCAGATTTAAAGATAATGTCCAGCTCTTGGAAGCCTTTGGCGATATCCTTGAGAAAGTCCGTTTCCGCAGTGTTTGGGTTGGAAACAAAATCCATGATCTTAGAGTACATATTCACGCGGTTGCTGGTAGCAGAGATCTGGTCCATCAACTGATTATCAGGATCAGGATTTTCTGAGGCGATCGACTGTTCATCAAGCGCCTCTGTAATATTCTTCTCCATCACTTTAAATAAACTACGACTAAACCCTGAGGCATAGAGAGCAAGTAAACTGGTTGGTTTTTCCCATTGGCTTTCAGCCCACTGTCGGTCTTCTTCTTGCATCACCAGAGTAAATGACTCAACGGCTTGCTTGTGCAGTTGATACAAGCTGTACTGTGTGTCTTCGCTGTATAGGTCGAAGGTTCTTTCGAGATGATGCGGCGTTAAGGACTCCATTACTGCGATAAAGTCGCGTTTGACCGAAACCACTTGGGCTAGCATGGTTTCTTTTTGTTCTGACAGCTCTTGCATCTCGCTCAGCATTTGCTTCCAGTTGAGCTGCTGACGCCAGCGTTCAGTCGCTATCCATTGTTCGTATTTACCAAAACGGCTCGCAGAAATTCGATATTTGTCCTGTATCGCTTTAGCAATGTCACTTTGGGTATGTTGGTGTGATTCAATCGCTCCAGCGGAAAATTTAGCAGGATAGCCGGACTGAACTGAGCTTTTGTTCTGCTCTGCCAAATCAAGTTGGTGAGAGGAGTCATAATAGTCAGCCATGTCGGTATAAAACGACAGCTCTTCGCCGTTACGCTTAACGCTAGCTGGCATGTCTATCTCGTCACTTGCACCAAACATACACAGTTGCATGGCGGTCTGCATCAAGTTCCACTGGTTTGAAAACTGGTCAGTGAAAAGGCGGTAAGGGCTTGCGGCACCAACAAAATGCAGTGACATATCTTGAATGTCTGCGGCGTAATCTTTTATCGCGACGAAGTAGCCTGATTCTTCTTCTGGAATCGCAGAGGTTAAATCGCTTTCGACTGCGACAGGTTTAAAGACAGAACCATCTTCATCTGCTTTGGTGGCGATGCCAGAATCCGCAAAGCGACCATCATCGACGGCAGAAGATTCAATATCAGCGACTTGGGTTAACTTATCTATTGGTGCAATGTTGTGCTGATTCTCGTTTGAGGACAGAACAATGGTTTGCATGCGATCGATATGATTACTCGGATTGTTAAGTACGCGCATGAACGTGTGCCATGTCCACCGGTGCTCAGAGAAGCAAATCGATAGTACGCTTCCGTTGACGTAAGTAAGGAAGGGCTTTGCATCTTGTGGTGTCCCACGCTGCTCTGATTTTGGGCTTTCTGATTCTCCCAACTTATAGAGCGTGAATTGCGTTCCTTTGATTTCGTATTCGTCTAAGCTTTTGTTGATTGCATCATAGACATACAGCCAACCGTCGCGCAGTTGACGCAGGGTGTAACCAACGGTATTGAGTTTGGCTGGGCCTTGGCCTTTCCATTCTTCAGGCAAACCAAAAGGTTGTGTCTCTTCTGTTTCTAGCTGATCGATGGCATAGCGGACTGGGATAAAGTGCGCAGGTGATGCTTCCGTTGCTTCTTTCTCAGTTTTTAAATTGAGAGGCTCAGGTTCAGACGGCGGTGGCGGATCGATTTTTTTTGTTTCTCCCTCCCAAAACATACTGCGCTCTGGGGGTGAGCCAGCAAGATCATCGGATTCCGTGGTTGGAACGATATTCAGCGATTTCAGTGTACCATCGCTTTCAAATGCCTGAACGGCCTCCTCATAGGTATAGCTGTTGTCATACCAGAACATAGAAGTTTTTGGGGGAAGTGGATTATTCATCGTTAGCCCATGTTTAAGAGTTTTACTCTGTTACGCAAATATCGCACCAAAATAAAGCAATTAAAAATCAATGAGTTAGATTTTTATGGTTTTGCGTCAATCAAATAATTGTTTGTTTTTCCAATAAGTTGGTTGGTGTTTACCATTTTTTGTATTGATTGAATCAAAGTTTTAGTTGTGAGTGACGCCTCAATGAGCCGACAAAACAAAAGGGCTCCAGAGTTACCTCTGGAGCCCTTTCTAGTATCTAAGTGCTAAAGAGTTAGCGACGCTTTGGTTTACGTTGACCAGTTGGTTTGCCTTGTGCTTGTGGGCGACCTTGGCCTTGCGGCTTGCTACCTGCCGGGCGGTTTGCACCGTTGCCGCTAGGACGTTGGCCGTTGCTTGCAGGGCGTTGACCACCTGTAGCTTTACCCGAACCGTTACGGTTGCCAGATGGTTTACCATCTTTTGAACCGCCTTCAGAGCGTTTGTTCAAATGACCACCGAAGCCTGGTTGGTTTTTGGTATGTTTGGTTGCAAAGCGGTTTGCCCCGTGACGACCAGATTTACGACGTTGCGCAGGTGTTTGTGCTTCAATGTCTTCTGCAGGAACGAGACAGCCTTGTTTGTCACCAATCAAATGTTTTTTACCCATACTGACTAGGGCTTCACGGATCATTGGCCAGTTTGCTGGATCGTGATAACGCAACAGCGCTTTATGCAGGCGACGTTGACGTTCACCTTTTGCTACAGGTACATCTTCACGTTTTTTGTACTTCACGCGTTTCAGAGGGTTTGTCTCTGAGTAGTACATCGACGTTGCGTTACACATTGGCGAAGGGTAGAAGTTTTGTACTTGGTCACATTCGAAGTTGTTCTTTTTCAGCCACAGAGCAAGGTTCAGCATGTCTTCGTCCTCTGTGCCTGGGTGCGCAGAGATAAAATAAGGGATTAAGTACTGCTTCTTGCCTGCTTCTGCACTGTATTTCTCGAACATCTCTTTAAAGCGATCGTACGTACCCATGCCTGGCTTCATCATTAGATCAAGAGGACCTTTCTCTGTATGTTCCGGTGCAATCTTCAAGTAACCGCCCACGTGGTGAGTCACGAGCTCTTTCACGTATTCTGGTGATTCAATCGCAAGGTCGTAACGTACGCCAGATGCAACCATCACTTTCTTCACGCCTTCAACTTTACGCGCTTCGCGGTATAAATCGATTGTGTGTTTGTGGTCTGTGTTTAGCTTGTTACAGATGCCCGGGAATACACAAGAAGGACGACGACAGTTCGCTTCCGCTTTTGGATCTTTACAGCCCAGGCGGTACATGTTTGCAGTCGGGCCACCAAGATCGGAAATTGTGCCGGTAAAGCCCGGAACTTTGTCGCGAATTTCTTCAATCTCGTTGATGATAGACTCTTTCGAACGGTTTTGAATGATTCGACCTTCATGCTCGGTAATCGAACAGAAAGAACAGCCACCAAAGCAACCACGCATGATGTTCACAGACGTCTTGATCATGTCGTACGCAGGAATTTTTGCTTTGCCGTACATAGGATGAGGAACACGCGCGTAAGGCAGGCCAAACACAAAGTCCATCTCTTCGGTCGTCAATGGGATTGGGGCTTGGTTTACCCAAAGTTCACGATCACCATGGCTTTGAAGTAACGCTCGACCAGAGTACGGGTTCGTTTCTAGATGCAATACACGGCTTGCATGCGCATAAAGAATACGATCGTTTCTTAGCTTTTCAAACGAAGGTAAACGGACCGCAGTCGTCGCAGCATCGTGGCGTGATGGGCGAATTGTGATTGGTTGTGCAACTGGCTCGTCTTTTTTAGTTTCACACTGAGTTTCTACTTCGTATGGGTTCTTTGGTACGAACGCCTCTTTACGAGGTTTTTCAATGCGAGAAGAATCAATAACCGTGTAGCCTTCTGGTGCAGCTGGCAAGTTCACGGCAGTACCACGAATATTGGTCATGGTGCTGATGTCTTCGCCGTTTGCGATGCGATGTGCTACTTCGACAAGTGCGCGCTCTGCGTTACCAAAAAGTAGGATGTCTGCTTTTGCATCAAACAGTACAGAACGGCGAACTTTATCTGACCAGTAATCGTAGTGTGCCACACGGCGTAGGCTAGCTTCGATACCACCTAAAACAATAGGTACTTCTTTGTATGCCTCACGACAACGTTGAGAGTAAACCAACGTTGCTCGGTCTGGGCGTTTGCCACCTTCGTTATTTGGTGTGTACGCGTCATCGTGACGAAGTTTTTTATCCGCAGTGTAACGGTTGATCATGGAGTCCATGTTACCCGCAGTGATCCCGAAGAACAGATTTGGCTTACCAAGTTGCATGAACGCATCTTTATTTTGCCATTCTGGTTGAGCAATGATACCGACACGGAAACCTTGTGCTTCTAGCAGGCGGCCAATGATAGCCATACCAAAGCTTGGGTGATCCACATAAGCGTCACCGGTTACAATGATAATGTCACAGCTATCCCATCCTAGGGCATCCATTTCTTTGCGACTGGTCGGCAAGAAAGGTGCCGTACCAAAACACTCTGCCCAGTATTTTTTGTACTCATGAATAGGAGTGATGTTATTGGTCATATTTTGCTCTCTGTTCCAGGGAGCGCGAATTATAGCGATTTGATTATCAGGTATCTATAACAAACTCATCTATTCCAGCTTAGTTCATCGAGTTTTATTTGGTTTGTAAAAATATCAATGCTCTATCGGCGATTTTCTGTCTAATTTCACCTTGAAAGCCTCATGGTTATAGATCGGTTCATGAAAAATGTCGCAATCTTAATACAAAGTATAAGCAATGGTGTGCTTATATGGGGTAAAGCCTATAATCAAATTAGTGCATATTAAATGCAAAAGGCTGAGCTGCTCTGGAAATAGTTCTAAGTCGATAGGCTTATCGTTGACACAATCCATCTATAAAGAGGATCGGCAGGTCCCAACTGGAATGTCGCGAATTGACTGTGAATTTTGAGCCTTGGGCTAATTACAAAAAAAGGGGCTAGGGTATGAGTGAATCTACGACAACAGTGCATCCAAAAATGCAAACGACTTCCAGTCTAACTCCTGTTATAGAGTGGTCTTACGATATTGATACTCGCGAGTTCGAATGTGATCAGCAAGGAATGGCAAAGGCATTTGGGATAAGTACGCCAGTAACCAGCCTAAATAACTTGTTTGATCATATGCTGATGGGGCAACAAGAAACTCTAAAACAACGAATTCTAGAAGTGGAACTCTTTGGCGGACGGGGGCGGTTTTCTTGTTGCATGATGCTAAAAAACGTTAACTTAGTGCACGTTACTATTAGTTTTGAAAGGCTCAATAAGCGCATTATCCAAGGCACTATCATTCCACAATTAACAATCACTGGTTGCGAGGAGTTAGCGAAAATCCTCGAAACGATTTTTGATTTGCCAAATGTAGGCGTTTTAGTTGCCGATGAAGATACGCGCATCTTAGGTTGTAACCGTGCCTTTGAGTTACAAATGGGCTATCAAAACCGAGATCTGGTTGGGCTTAAAACTCATATATTCAGTACCTCTCACCATAGCCAAGCGTTTTATGAGCAGCTGTGGCAGCAAATTAATGATGAAGGATGTTGGTGTGGTAACTTGCTGAGCAAAACAGCAAATGGTAGCAACCAAGCTCATCATCTTTGTATTTACCGACTTACGTTTCACTCTGGACGAATTCTTTATCTCGGATTTTCTACGGATATTTCTGCTTCGTTGTTGTGGATGAAAAATCGTTGTGAACAACAGCATGATTGGGCTGCCTTTTTACCAACGAGGAAAGAATTTGAACTCCAATTAGCTAACTTAGCGAATGAAAGCAGAAATAAAGAACTCAACATTGTTATGACACTCAGACCCAAGTTTTCGGAGAGATACTTGCTTGAACAGCAATTAGGTTTTGCAGATTTTATTATGCGAAGTCGCTACACCAGTATTGCGGGGCAGTTATCTCGGGACGTGTTTGTCGTATGCTTGCAGACCCCTCATTGTCAATGGTTGAGCCCGGTTCGTTTGATCCAAATTGCCATGAAAGGATTCTTTAATGAGCTTAGAAATGAAATGGGCACAAAAATGCATGCCACTATCGTTAAAGGCCAAACTGGTGTGTCAATCCTTGGCTATGATACGAACCGACCAAGACAAGCGCTAGCACATGCAGCGCAAGCGATGTTGTCCTCTATTTCCGGTGAAGGCAGCTATTTCAACTTTTACGACAGTGAACTTCACTCTGAATTAGTGAAGCGCCAACATCTCGAGGCGTTTTTGGAGGCGCAAATAGAGAGTGGACTAGTGGACGTTTACTTTCAACCGATCATCGACGTTCAAACCGGAAGAGTGGTTAAGTTCGAGGCCCTCGCACGCTTCTATGATGAAAATGATGCGTATTGTACGCAGAAGATGATCGCTATTATTGAAGATCTAGAACTCATAGCGGCACTTGATGATGTGGTCTGCCAAGCTGCGTTGAAGCACTTTCCGCGCTTACAAGAAATTTATGGCGAGGAAGTGGGCGTGACCATCAATCGCTCCCTCAATACGAAATTGGATTCTCTTCAGATCCTTCAGCGGTCGCATGATTTGATTAAAGCCAGTGGTGTAGACCCTAAGCGAGTAACTATCGAGCTAACAGAAACCGCGTATTTTGAACAAGATGAGGAGCATACTCGAGCTCTAGAGGAAGTGCGGAAAGAGGGCATTGAGATCGCGATTGATGACTTCGGTACTGGGTATTCTTCTTTTTCTTATCTAGAAAAAGGGCAGTTTGATTTACTGAAAATAGACCGAAAATTCATCAAGAACATTCATAAAGGGAGCACCAGCTATAACATTGTGAAAATGGTCACCGAGCTTGCACAGCAAATGAATGTAAAAGTGGTTGCTGAAGGCGTGGAATCTAAGCAAGAACTTCAAGTATTGGCAGAAATCGGTGTCGATTACATGCAGGGCTTTCTATTTTCTGCTGCCGTGCCTGTCGATTTGATGGATAAAGCGGACAGTTATGAGCATCTGTTCTCTGACATCGCGATTGAGTCTAAGCAAAGTGATGTGTTGCAATCTTTGAGCCATGAACAAGTCAGGTCTATGGACCCTGGAGAACCGCTCTCCTTGGCAGTGGAGTACATGAATTTGAATCCAAGCTTGCCTTTAGTTGTTCTCAATGAAAATCGTTGTGTTGGGTTAATTACGAAAGAGACGGTGAATTTACACCTAACGCCCTCGATGGGCACAGAGCGAGAAACTGAACGAGAAAGCAGAATTTGGAAACGTCCTGTTAATCAGATAATGAGCACCGAATTTGTGTTGGTTGATGAGGATTTACCTGTCTCTGTTATTCGAGAGTTGGTTAAAACCGGCATTCGTTTCCCTTGGGTATTGTGTAATACCAAAGAAGAGTACCGTGGAGTTTTAACGCAGGAAGACGCGTTGAAGTATCTTGCTTCTCTGTGAATAAAATTGTCTTACCGTTTTAGCTCATTTGGGGGCCGACTTTCGGTGGTTTGGCGATAGTTGATTTGATATTATCGCCCCCCCAAAATGACTTTTGAGCGTGCATTCAACATGATTCAACAATTGCTGGTTACTTTCCCTCCGATGCTATTTGGCGCACAAGCGCTACTGACTTTGCTTCTAATCAAGGGCGATATTTGTCCTGGTCAGCGAGGACGTCTTCATAAAATGTTGCCTGCAGTAGCTGTATTGTGGCTCGCTGTTGCGTCACTTCGCATTGAAGCATTTATGATCGTGTTTGCTATTTTCTACTTCTATTCTCAGGTTCAAACCAAGAAAACGCGTGAAAAAGGGCCACTATGGGCGATGCATTTAGCGAATGGTTTGGCCTTTGCGTATGTGAGTATTCAAGTATTTGAGCAATCAAGCTGGCCAGCATCGATAGCGATGGCGCTAATGATATTTTTCCTTGGGGCGTCATTTTCTCAATTGCTGCTTACGATAGCTCGCAGCAGATTACAGGCATTTCACCGTATTTTACCAGTTACGGGCATTGTGTCTGGAATGCTATTAGTCATCGCAACGTTGTTTGCTTCTTATCAGTTAAATGAAGCCACACTAAACGCTGCGACACAGCCGATCTTGCTGTCTTTAGCTATGCTAATTTCTTCAATTATTGTGTGGTGTTGGCATATTTTTACGCATAAGAAACCAGAAAAGGTGCAACTGAGCGTTGCCTTGTTGCTAGCACTCGCGTCGATGACGAGCCTGCAAGGTTTATTCTCTCTCGCGGCTTAACCTCTATTCTAAAGACAAAGCTAGACAGCTTATATCCAAGTGCTTTCTTGGTGCTTGGGTATAAGGTGATCACGTTTTAGATCGCACTCACTTTAAATTCGCGTGATTACTACTACGCTTGTTTATATACCTTGTCGAAGAGGAGAGTCGCGATGGATTTAAGCAATGTAGGTAATCTGGACAGCACTATTTTGCTAGGTATCGTCAACGAAAAGCTACGTTTAGAGTGCGACAGTTTTGACGAGTTAGTATCAGTGTATGAGATGGATGTAGAGTCTGTAGTCGGCAAGCTTGATATGCTCGGTTATCAGTACGATCCATTGACTAACCAATTTAAAGCATATCAACGCTAAGCCTTTCATAACCCAAATCTTTTAAGCCACCTTGATTCCGTCAAGGTGGCTTTTACATTGTAGCCTCGCGGTTGCGAAAAAAGCTTGTAAGTAACGCTTTTCTTTCTCTGAGTGACGCGTTGCAGCAAACAAGCGACGCCATAAGCCTTGGCCGAAAGGTTTACTGGTAATAAGACCTTGGCGAGAAAATTCAGAAATCGCCCAATTGGGTAGTGCCGCCACCCCTAATCCAGCAGAGACCATCTGAACTAACATGAGAGTGTTGTCGGCTTGCTTCCATTTCGCAGGTTCTATTCCTGCTGGCTGAAGAAAGTGTTTTACGACGTCTAGCCTTTGTTTTTGAACCGGATAAGAGAGCATGGTTTGATCTGCGAGATCTTGCGGATCAATAATTTCTTTTTCCGCCAATGGGTGGTTGGTTGCGGTAATTAAACGCATTTCAAAGTCGAATAGAGGCTCGTAGTGGACTTCAGATCGAGGTTGGATATCGGAAGTAATAACGAGATCGAGTTCGCCTGCCAATAGAGCTGGGAGTGGTTCAAAGCCAAAACCAGAGGAAAAGTCCAATGTTACGCTAGGCCAAGCAAGTTGGTACTCCCTAAGTGCAGGCATTAGCCATTGGAAGCAAGAGTGACATTCAATGGCCATATGTAATCGGCCATTGACGTCCTCTTTCAAGCTCGCTAAATCATTTTCTGCTCTTGCGAGTTTCGGAAGGATATCTTCTGCAAGACGCAATAGGATTTCTCCCTCTGAAGTGAACTTCACCGGACGAGTCTTTCTCAGGAACAGTTGCCCTCCAATTCGCGCCTCCAAATCTTTGATCTGATGAGACAGTGCCGACTGAGTGAGATGCAAAGCGGTCGCTGTCGCCGTTAGAGAGCCAGTGTCTCGAAGCGAAGTGAGTGTCCGCAAATGTTTTAGCTCTATCATGAATTCCTTTCATCCTTTGTTGCTCGCTATGAACAGAATAGCAATCGTGTAAATAACTTAACGACAAAAAATGGATATGTAAACGTCTAGACGTCTATTTGTTGTTTTTATTTGCGAATCATGTCGCTTCATGATGAATTTTTTTAATAAACAAGTTGAATAAATGGACGTTGTTCTAATATCAGATGAGAGCGATAGTTTAGCCATCCAGACATCTTATTATTTACCGAAAGATGCTCTGACCCAAACAAATTGAACAAAATTGAGAAAGGAATAGGGACATGGCGACAACGACTCACATACTAGGTTATCCACGCATTGGTGAAAAAAGAGAATTAAAATTCGCTCAGGAGAAATACTGGCGAGGAGAAATTGATCAAGCTGAGCTTAAAAAGGTTGGGGCAGATCTACGCGCCAAAAACTGGCAAACACAAACGGATGCTGGTCTGAGTTTTGCCACCGCTGGCGACTTCGCTTGGTACGATCATGTACTGACGACCACGTTGCTATTGGGTCATGTGCCAAAGCGTCACGCTGATGGTTTCCCTAACCTGGATACGTTGTTTAAAGTGGGTCGCGGTCAATCTCAGGCGGGTTGCAGCTGTGCGGGCGCTGCGGCATCGGATATGACCAAATGGTTCAACACAAACTACCATTACATTGTCCCTGAGTTCAGCAAGGACGATACGTTTGAAGTGAGCTGGCCGCAACTGTTTGAAGAAGTCAACGAAGCGCTTCAAGCTGGCCACCAAGTGAAGCCTGTTTTGCTTGGCCCAGTCAGTTACCTTTACTTGGGCAAAGAGGTCGAAGAAGGGTTTGACCGCTTAACCCTGCTACCACGCTTACTTACTGCTTACCAAGCTATTTTGGCAAAGCTAGCAAGTCAAGGTGTTGAGTGGGTTCAGATTGATGAGCCAATTTTGTCACTGGAGCTAGAAAGCAAATGGGCTGATTCGTTTAAGCTAGCCTACCAAGTGATTCGAAGCGATGTAAAAGTGCTGCTAACGACGTACTTTGACTCCGTAAGCGATACGCTAGACAAAATTGTAGAGCTACCGGTGGATGGTTTGCATATCGATTTATCTGCCGTCCCTCAGCAGCTTGACGATGTGGTTGCCAAGTTACCGGAGGGGTGGGTGCTTTCTGCCGGCGTTGTGAATGGTCGTAACGTGTGGCGTTCAGATTTAAGTGCCCAACTCGAGAGTCTACAGCCAGTCAAAGAGAAACTGGGCGACAAACTTTGGGTTGCCAGTTCATGTTCTCTGCTACATAGCCCTGTTGATTTAGCACTGGAAACAGAACTGAGCGAAGAAGTAAAAAGTTGGTTTGCCTTTGCAAAACAAAAAGTGGCAGAAGTCGCCTTGCTTGGCCGAGCGCTCGATGGTGACCAAAATGCGATTCTCGCTTGTGATACCTATAGCCAGCCAATCAAAGCGCGCAAGACAGCAACACATGTGAATAAACCTCAAGTACAAGCGCGTTTAAACAACATTACCGCGTCACTTGCCGAGCGCAGCGCACCTTATGCAGAGCGTGCTGCGCATCAAGCTGAAGTATTGGGCTTGCCTTTGTTGCCAACAACGACAATCGGCTCTTTTCCTCAAACGGGTGAAATCCGGGTGCAGCGCAGCGCTTATCGTACAGGTCAATTATCTGAGTCTGAATATATCCAAGCACTTAAAGGACATATTGCTGACGCAGTAAAACGTCAAGAGGCGCTCGACCTAGATGTGCTAGTTCATGGTGAAGCAGAGCGTAACGACATGGTGGAATACTTCGCTGAGAACTTGGCGGGTTTTCAAACGACCAAATTTGGTTGGGTACAGAGTTATGGTTCTCGCTGTGTGAAACCTGCCATTGTAGTTGCTGACATTGAACGTGAAAAACCGATCACAGTTGAATGGTCGACGTACGCCCAGTCGCTAACCAGCAAACAGATGAAAGGCATGTTGACTGGACCAGTAACGATTTTATGTTGGACGTTCCCACGTGAAGACATCACACGTCAAGAAATTGCGCAGCAACTTGCTTTGGCACTACGTGATGAGGTGTCTGACCTGCAAGATGCAGGCATCAATATCATTCAAATTGATGAGCCAGCCATTCGAGAAGGTTTACCACTCAAAAAACGCGATCACAAAGCGTACTTAGAATGGGCCGTAAATGCGTTTAAGGTCTCTGCGGCAAGTGCAAAACCAGAAACTCAGATTCACACTCATATGTGTTACAGCGAGTTCAATGAAATCATTGATTCGGTTGCGGCACTCGATGCGGACGTCATTACCATTGAAACATCTCGCTCAAATATGGAGCTGCTGAAAGCATTTGAAGAGTTCAATTACCCGAACGAAATTGGCCCTGGTGTTTATGACATTCACTCACCAAACATTCCTACGGAAGAATGGATTGAAGGTTTAATCAAGAAAGCGGCAGAAAAAATTCCGGCTCAACGTTTGTGGGTAAACCCAGATTGTGGTCTGAAAACACGAAACTGGAAGGAGACAGAAGCCGCATTGGCAAATCTGGTTTCAGCGGCGAAGAAGCTCCGTGCTGAGCTGGCGTAACACATCGTTACAGCAAATAAAAACGGAGACTGTAGTCTCCGTTTTTCTATTCTTAATTGTTAACTTTCGTTTTCAGATTATTCAATAATAGCGAATCATCGTCTCGTGCCGAAAGCAACAAAAATTACTGTAGCTACTTCACCTGAGTACAAGTCTGTGCGGAAACCAACTCATCTGCCATCAACTGACCGCGAGAATTACGTACCTTAATACGATACATCAAGCCCATATCAATTTGCTTGCGAACTTCTGGGTTGCTGCAGTAGGTATAGATACTGGTATTCAGTACTTGATTTAACGGCTTTGCACCGAGTGCGCCATCGTTATAAATCATCATCATCTCTACAACATTTTTGTTGGATGAGACACGCATTATTTGCAGTGGACCGTACTCTAAAGGGAGACCAGCAGACAAAACTCCTGCTCGGTTTGATGCCATAAGCTCAAGTTGGCGCTGCTTATCATCGGTTGATGAACAGCCAGCCAGAGCACCAAATACCAAGAAAAGACACAGTAATTTTTTCATAAATTAAAACACTTTTTTGAACGGTTTCACGATTACATGATCGTAAACACCAGCCGCTACATAAGGATCGGCTTCTGCCCACGCTTTAGCATCCTCTAGAGAGGCGAATTCAGCGATGACAGTTGAGCCCGTAAATCCAGCTTCACCAGGATTGTCAGAATCTATCGCAGGCATCGGACCAGCTGTAAGAAGGCGGCCTTCGTCTTGTAGCTTTTGTAAGCGATCCAAGTGTTGTGGGCGAACGCTCATGCGTTTTTCCAACGAGTTCTCAACGTCCTGTGAAAAGATGACATACCACATAGCATAGTTCCTTAATTGGTAGGGTAAAGTGTTAATTTAACGCCTTTTTTGTGTCTCTCACAAGTGAACAACAGAAAATGTGAGATCCTTTCTAACTGTTAGCGTTGTAGGTTGACTAATTCTGAACCGGACGTGGTTTACCTTCACTGTCAATGGCTACGTAGTTGAAGGTCGCATCACAAACCATGAAGCGTTCGCCAACACCGTGAGCTTTGACGGGTTTGACCCATACTTCCAAATCGACACTCATGGATGTGCGGCCGATCTTAGTGCATTCGCCGTAGCAGCATACGACATCGCCCACACCAACAGGTTTTTTGAACGTAATGCTTGATACCGAAACGGTGACAACGCGACCACAAGAGATCTCTTTTGCCAGAATCGCGCCCGCTAAGTCGAGCTGAGACATTATCCAACCGCCAAAAATATCGCCATTGGCGTTTGTATCTGCAGGCATTGCAAGGGTACGAAGCAGCATTTGACCTTTCGGAGAGCTAATTTCTTGACTCATTGTGACATCCTAAATCTTAAAGGCGCTCAAACTAAGCGCCAACATAGTAAATACCTAGAACCAAAGGTCCTTAAAAAACCGCAGATACCGGACCAGAGAAAGTTGATTTACAGCAGCAAGAATGGTCTGAAAACGGTACGTTGTTTGAGCGGTTTACTGATACATGGAGCAAAACAGCGACCCTAAGGTCGCTGTGAAGTCGCGGATTATAGCAAAACTGAGTTTTTAATCATCAGTGGACACATCGGATGAGTTATTTTTTTGTTCTTTTGGCATGTGTTTATAAATGTAAAAGCCAGTCGCAATCATGTAGGCAAATGTCGCGATCAACATTCCAAATACTTTGAAGTTAACCCAAACATCCAACGGCAATTCGTAAGCAATATAAATGTTTAGGCCAGCGAAGAATGAGAAGAAGCCAACCCAAGCCCAGTTAATCTTTGCCCAAACAGCGTCAGGTAACGTAATTTCCTTGCCTAGCATACCTTTGATGGCTGATTTTCCCAATGCGTGGCTCACTGCTAAGCCAATCGCCAGAATCGCGTAAATGATGGTGACTTTCCACTTTATAAAATTGTCGTCGTGGAAGAAAAGGGTCATGCCGCCGAAGATAGTGACGATAACAAATGTTATTAGCTGTATCTTTTCGACTTTCTTATATAGCGCATAGGTGACGACAAGCTGAATGGCTGTTGCTGCGATCAGTGCACCTGTCGCCACGTAGATGTCGTACAGCTTGTATAAAGCGAAGAAAACGATGAGTGGTATAAAGTCTAGGATCTGCTTCATGATGGCAAAATCTACCTAATTATTGAATTGAAGACAGTCTAACGGAATCTGACAAGATGTGAATACTGAGGAAGTTAAGGTAAGAATAGTAACGCTTAGTATATCGTACAGCCCGCAAGCTTCTTCCACGTCGAAACAGCAAATGGAAGGAATAAAAATTGCCGCGATGAGGCGGCAATAAAGTTGAGAGTTTTAAACCTTAAGCAACACGTTGATATTGGGAAATAAGCGTTTTTACATCTTCTAAATAGCCTTCCCGTAGTAAGTTATCGACCGTTGCTTCTAGCTCTTCGAGAGACATCGTGAAGCAAGTGGATTTACCAGTCATCAGGCTCAGATATTGATGATACTCTTCTTCTGTATAGTGGCCTAAGCGATCAAGTAACAGTGTTTTGATTCCATGATGAATCAAGCCGTAGTATGTATGTCGATGAAGTAACATGGCGATCTCCTTATCAAGCTCATACGCTACTCATTTGCAGCCTGCTTGACCTTCTGGATAATTCGATTTACTCCAATAATGCACATCTAGTGCCAGTTCTATATTTGCAAATTAAAAAGTGTTGGAAGGTGCAAAATTCTCGTTCTGTAGCCATCTTTGGATGACGACTTGAAGTGCATTTAACGTGGTGGGCTTTTCGAGTCTGTCATCCATGAGTTTCGAAATTAGCTCCAACTCTCTAGCTCCAGACTCACCAGATAAGGCAATGATTGGAACGGAGGATGTGATTTGCTTAATCCGTTGGCTTGCGTCAAATCCATTCATTACCGGCATTTGGACATCCATAAGAACGAGATCAATCTTGTGAGAGTGGAATAGTTCTACCGCAGAGGCTCCATTATTTGCTTGTAAGCTGTTGACTCCCAGCCTTTTTAAATACATCTGTACCAAGGTGCGTTGCACCTCTTTGTCATCAACAATGAGCACTGTTGGTGCATCTATAGATACTTGTACGTGTTGAGCTGAATGATTTTCAGAATGTGATGCAGTTGCTTTCCAGCTATCAAAGTCCGGTGCTCTTAATGTCTCTGGTTTTGGTGCGTTTGGTACGACTGGGAAATACAAGTAGAATTCTGTGAACTCGTTCAATTCAGACTGGCACTCTATTCGTCCTCCGAAGGAGCGCATAACACGTTGGCAATAGCCCAAACCTAAGCCACTGCCTCCGCTTTTTTGATACGAGAAAAAGTCATCAAATATCTTGTGTAAGATACTGCTACATATACCTGGCCCACTATCTCGGAAGATCAGAATGTTTTCGTAAGCCCCCGTCTGGGTACGAATCTCAATTTGACTGTCGGGATAAGAATCAAAATAGTAGATAGCGTTACGAATCAAATTGAAAATGACAAAGTTAAACAGGGTCTCATTTAACTTCGCGACAAAATCGTGTGCCTGTGGCAGGTTAATTCTCTCTATTATTTGATCGTTTTCAAAACCATAACGGCTTACTGCTTGGTCGATGGCTTTATGTATGGAAGTGAGAGCTAAAGGCTCATGCTCTGGTGAGCTGTCGCTAACTTCTCGTAAAATAATATCGATAAGTTGTCGACCGCGTTGTATAGCGGCTTCACCTTTATCAATTTCTCTTTTTAGCGTATCCAGTGAGGCGTTTGACTCTATATGCTGTTTTAAAGCTTCAAATTGTAATTGTACTTGAGCGAGAGGGTTACGCATTTCATGTGCAATGGAGTTAGCCAGCGCACGGCTTTGGCGTACCTTTCTATCGGCTTCAATGGTGCTCTGGATGCGAACTAATAACGTTTGCAGAGCTGAGATTTCTTCATTAGAAAACAGCTTATTATCTATTTTATGTGAAGAAATTAGTAAGTGAGTAACAGACTTTCCACGACCGAAGAGAGGCATAACGAGCGCAGTATTGCTTGAGCGCATACGCTCGTAGAGCTTTCTCATCGACCCTTTAGAAGAGGAGGCATAATCAATTTCTTCAGACAACTCATCAAGCACGAGAACTGACTTGCTTGACGGCAGGTACTCTTCGTAAAACGTTTCTGTGTAATTGCTAGTGACTAGCTGTAGCTTGTTGTTTGGTATGTTAAGTAACGATGCCAACTGACGCATAGCATCATCTATTGAGCGTTTAAACTCTTCCTCTAACCCAAGGATTTGCTGAACGGGAGTGTGTCGTTTCCCATAAATAAAATACGAAGCGTAATGACTGACTCGCTTAAAAAGCAAGTGCCAAGTGATACCGATAAGCGCACATAAAGGTACCGCAACAAGCCATTGGTTATCTTCAGAGATCGGAATAAATATCGCCCCTAGCGGCAGAACAAAAATGGCGCAGACTAAGAGCGCGCTTACCGTTAAGTACGTGAGATATTTAGCGCTGTAGAAGCGAGAGGTAAGTAGGGCATAGCCCACAAACAACATTTCGCTGATTGAAAGTGCTGGTGGTAACCAAGTTAGGGAGAAGTCGCCAAGGAAATACGTCATTCCAAGGTGTATCACTGCCGTAGATAACATGAATACCAAAATGCCAGCGATCATATAGTTGCTTTTTGCTAGCGTGAGCTTGCTGCTGTTCGCGCGCATGGCAATCAAGTTAAGCAGCGTTAGTACCACGAAAGCTAGCAAACTAATGAAAAAATATGAGGTATGTGGGCCAAATTCAATGACGAACAGGCTTGGACCACTAATGGTGACATTTTCGACAGTAAGATTCGGCACTAAGTTGATGTACAGTGAATACGTTGCTAGTGCGACAAAGACGACTTTTTGCCAGACTTTGACCGCTGTTTTTTTTACATCTGCGGTTAACTGGCAAGAAAAATAGAATGCAAACGCAAAGGCGAAAAAAGACGCTAAGTTCGCTAACTTAGCCATAAAAATGCCACCAACAGAGCCTAATTCTGGCAATAAATCGGTATGGAAATAGGCGTTGCTGCTTATCCAAATAATGATACAGCTGGAATAAGCGATGTAAGGCGCGTGATGCGAGCCTAAGATTGATTCACTCTTCTGTTTTAGGCGATAGCAGTAATACAGTAGCCAAGCGAATACTATTAGTACAGTCGCGTACAATGCCATTGCTTTTGGGTAAAAGAGACCGTGCAAATGAACATCAAGCATGCTCATTCACCTTTTTATCCATTCTTTTTGTTCGTACGCAATGTTTGTAGTCGCGAAATTGTATGTCTTGAAATGCTTCAACCATCATACCTAAATTCCAGAAACCGCGGTATGTCTTGGTACCGTCACCGTTAATGTCGCGGTATCCTGAGTGAAAGTAGGCACTTAAATCAATAGATTGATAGAAATTTAACATAAATACTTGCTCAATAATGGTAAAGCCGAGCTTATAGCCTGCTTTATAGAGCTCGCTCATCATAGTTTTTTGCGCCAGATACAAAAAATACAGCTTTTGTTGAATGTTGCCTCCCACCGTAAGACGCAGTACTTCGCAAACCGCTTCACTGTTCTTTACACGAGATTGAAACTGAGCATCAAACTCAATAAGAGTGTGCTCATGAGTTAGAGCACGACACTCCAAAATACCCAGTTGATTGAGAACACTGTACCCATGATTAGGAAAGCAAAACTGCCATTGTTCGTTACTAAACTGTGGTGAGTAACTGAGCCAGTTATTTCGTTGATGCCAGCTTTGCACTAAAGCGGAGGAGACCATGATTGGTGAAGATGACGATTTGAGCAAGAGGGCAAAGTGCTGCCCTTTTTGCGAGAGTGATAAAAGAGGCAAGATTTCAAACCATTGTTCAGTTTGGACGAAAAGCTCAAGATTACTCAGTGTGATCGCTTCGGAAATCGGCATTAACGCTGCATGATTTGGCAGCATTACCTCAAGATCGCAATCTGCGATATCTTCAATTAACACGCTAGTATAGCTGTGGTCGTCAAACGGAAGCGGAGTAGGAATCGCAGCTTCGTTTGAAGGATATTTTTGCTTGATTGCTTCGATCTCGCATTGACACCAGAAAACCATCCAATGCGGGTAACAATCTGCGGCAAGTTGTTCAAGTAAACGAATCTCTTTGGAGAAACCTGTCGGATACTGTTGCACTAAATCTCGATAATCCATTAACTCAAATAGTGCAGAAAGACTTTTTGATGCGTGTTTAGGAAAGAGAGATTTAAGCAGTTTTATTCGATACAGAGCAACCTGTTGAAAAAGAGCATCTCGTTTTTGTTTCGTTAGGGTAAGAATAACTGAGTCAACCAGGGCCTGCTGCTTTGATTCGATCGGCAAATTTATTTTGGTGAGATATTCCAAAGATTGCTCAAGACTCATGATATAACCTAGCTCTAACGTTTTGTTATATTTTGTAATGGTTTATATCATTTTGAAAAATTTATGCCATCGGTTTCTATTTGTATAGTTACGTAATGCAAGAAAAGACAAAAAAACCGCTCATTATGAGCGGTTTTTGGTCTATTCAAGAAAGGGTTAGGCTTCTTGCTTTTTTAGCTCAGCTTCTGCCGTTTCTTCTTCAATTAGCGCATCAACGATAACTGCACATGCAGCATCACCTGTGATGTTCAGTGCTGTACGAATCATATCGAAAATACGGTCAAGAGCGAATAGCAGCGGTAGACCTTCAATTGGAATGCCAGCGGCAAGAAGCACGGCAACCACTAGGAAAGAAGGGCCAGGAACACCCGCTTGACCAACCGCACCCAATGTAGACGTTACGATAATTGCAATGTAAGCGCCCATGCCTAGATCGATATTGAACAGTTGAGCAAAGAAGATAGCAACCAAGCCATAGTAAATCGCATTACCTGACATGTTGATCGTTGCGCCTAGAGGCAGAACAAATGATGCAGTTGAATTTTTTACGCCCAGCTCTTTTTCACAGGTGTCCATTGTAACAGGCAGTGTTGCCATAGAAGACGCTGTTGAAAGCGCAACTGCTTGCGGTTTCTTCATTGAAGACAGGAATTTCTTCGCAGATGTCTTCGTGAAAACATGCACCATTGCTGGGTAAACAACGAAACCGAAGATTAGGATGGCGGCAACGTAAACAACGAACAGTTTAAACACCACCATTAGTGCACCAAAACCGAACGTACCGACGGCTTCTGCCATCAGACCAAATACACCGATAGGTGCAATGATCATTACTTTGTTGATCATCCAAACCATTGCGTCAACGATGCAGTTAACACCATTGATGATTGGTTCACGACGCTCTTTTGCTTGCTTAGAAATCGCAATACCAAAGAACATACAGAAAACGAGGATCTGTAGGATGTTTGCTTCATTTAGTGATTGGAAAACGTTGGTTGGGATCATACCAGTGATGGTTGCCCAGAAAGTAGGTAGTTCACCTTTTGAAGCGTATTCTGCTGAGAACATGCCTTCAACGCCAGAGACGTCGATACCCATGCCTGGTTGGAATACTTCACCCATAAATAGTGCAAGCGCAACGGCTAGGGCGGATGTTAAACCAAAATAACCTAGAGTGACGATGCCAACTTTACCTGCTGACTGGCTGTTCCCAAGACCAGCGGCGCCAGAAATCAAGGCTACAGCGACCAAAGGAATAACCAACATTTTGATTAAGTTGATAAAGATAGCACCTAAAGGAGCGAACACTGTCGCATCATGACCCATCATGGCACCAACGGCTGTGCCCACGATCATGGCGATTACGACTTGTACGCCAATGTTGTTTAGCAAACTCTTTTCTTTTAACACTTCCATAACCTCTGTGCTAATAAAATGTAAAATCCTAAAATTACCCACTAACCATAAATGGATTTACGGATAATTATCTCGCCTTGCTTTTTACACTTATCGTTTACAATTGGCAATATGCAGCAAGGTATTATTGATGGATTAATCGATATTTTATTGACGAACGATAAAGTTTTGTTCAATAGCAAACGTTTGCTATTGATTTTTCTTATAAGGGTCGCGCTTAGGATTGTTCAAGTTTATTTTTCTTTATTTGTTTTCTTTTTGTTAATTTTAACCGCTTTTGTATTTGCTATTGCAGTCAGAGTTTTTAGTGACTTGGGTTGATATTTATAACAATTCATCTCTTTCAAGCTCACACTTTTATTAATTTGCCTTCTGAAATGTTAATTGCTTTACATTCTTGGCTCTAATTGCGTTGTAAACATAATGTTAAATTGTAATGACTGGTGAGACTCAAATGCTGACGATCCAGTGTTAGAGATAACTTGCTTAGTTAATGCTCCTGAGCTGATTAGACGAGAAAGACAAGTAAGAGGTGAAGAGACTATGATGAATCTTGCTGCTGCGTTACAAAGAAATGCTGCGAGTAAACCAGATAAAACGGCGTTGATATGTGGCACTGAAAAGATAAATTATGCGCAGTTTGATGCGATCGCCGGCAAGATCGCAGCGTCTTTAATCAATAAAGGCGTAAAGCCAGGTGACCGCGTTGCGATTTCATGCCCAAACATTCCTTTTTTCGCGTTTGTTTATTATGCAATACAAAAAGCTGGCGCGGTTGCAGTCCCATTAAATGTGCTTTTGAAAGCGCGAGAAATTAAGTATCACTTAGAAGATTCAAAAGCGAAGTTTTATTTCTGCTTTGAAGGGACGAAAGAACTGCCAATGGCAAAAGAGGGTGTCAAAGCCTTTGAACAAGTCGATACATGCGAAGGCATAGTCGTATTGACTCAATCTCAAGATGAAAGCTATTGGAATGGTGTAATAACTCTCAATGCGTTTATAGCCGATGTCCAACCGTTGCCGGATTATATACCGCGTAATGCGGATGATACATGTGTGATTTTGTATACATCAGGGACGACAGGCTTACCAAAAGGCGCTGAACTGACTCAGCAGAACATCATAATGAACGCTCTGGTGGCACAAAACATTATGGGCAGCCAGGCCGATGATATTCACTTAGTAACTTTGCCTTTATTTCATACATTTGGTCAAACCGTCCACTTAAATGCTAGTGTTTTGGGCGGGGCAACATTGGTGTTAGTGCCTAGGTTTGAGCCTAAACATGTTCTTGAGCTGGTGGAAAAACATAGGGTGACGATATTTGCTGGTGTGCCAACGATGTACATCGGTCTGCTTCATGTGCAGCATCAATTTGATACCTCGTCATTGCGTGTTGCAGTAAGCGGTGGTGCGCCATTACCAACCGAAATCTTTCGAACCTTTGAAGAAACATTTAATGTGCCGATCTTAGAAGGATACGGGTTGTCGGAGACAAGTCCTATTGCATGTTTTAATCATTTAGATCAGGAGCGAATACCAGGCTCGGTAGGTCAACCGGTTCAAGGCGTCGAAGTAAGAGTTATCGACATTGAAGGCAATGCACTACCGATAGGCGAAGAAGGTGAGATTGTTGTGCGTGGTCATAATGTTATGAAGGGATATCTTGACCGCCCAGAAGTTACTGAATCTGCGCTACAAAATGGTTGGTTCCATACTGGTGATGTGGGCCGCTTTGACAGTTCAGGTAATTTATTTATTGTCGATAGAATGAAAGATCTGATCATTCGAGGTGGATTTAATGTTTATCCCAGAGAAATTGAAGAAGTTTTCATGACTCATCCTGCCGTTTCAATGGTCGCGGTGATAGGGATTCCAAATGAAGAGTATGGCGAAGAGATAAAAGCCTACGTTGTACTTAAACCAAAAGAATACATTGACGCCGATTCATTACAAAAGTGGGGTAAAGAGCAATTAGCCTCGTTTAAATATCCTCGTTATGTCGAAATTCGTGAACACCTCCCGATGAGTGCGACAGGAAAGATTTTGAAACGTGAGTTGAAATCTGAATTGAATATAGCTTAGTTAATTCAATGGTTTTTGTGTCACAGCGCCACTTGCCTAAGCGCAAATGGTGTTGTGCTCTTGACCAATTAGATGCATAAGGTTTTTAGCTATCGTTAGACAATACTTACCGTTTGTTGAATGGATCTATTGCTCGAGTTCTTTAAAGTATTCTTCTAAGCGTTTCGGATTGGTAATGGTTACTGAGCCATAGTTTAGCTCTAGCATCCCAATACTTTCTAATCGTTTTAGTATCTTGTGTACGCTCTGACGAGTTAGCCCCATCATGTTAGCGATATGTTCTCTTGTTACCCTGACAACGCATGGTCGAGTATCGATCGCTTGATTAAGTTGGTATTCAGCAAGTAGCAGCAACCTTTTGGCGACTCGTTCTTCAATTCCTCTAATCGCGTCATCTTCGATAACAGAAATAGCAGACCACAAGCGGCGGCTAAGTAAGTCGAGTATAGTGGGGTAACTTTGAGGGTATTTGGCGAGTAATTGGCGAAATTTATCTCCAGGAAGCTCCATTACAGTCACGTCCGAATGCGCGGTCGCACCAAAAATACGAGGCATGCCGGGAGAAAAAACATTGTCTCCAAACCAGCCACCATCTTCGAAAATCATCAGTGTGACTTCTTTGCCTTTTGAACTAATTGAGTTCACTCTCACTGCACCTTGAGCTATGACCATAAGAGAAGATTGAAGCGCACCTTTATTGCAAATCAGTGCTTTTTCGTCGAAGCAGCGAACCTTAGTCATTTGCGCTGCTTCACTAAGCCCTTTATCTGGCAGCCCTGATAGTACAGGACATTTGGCTAGCAGTGTTTTGACTTCTTCCATGTAGCAACCTTACTGCACATTGCTTTATTGAGTTAGTTAAGTTACCCAAGCTTAACACTCTTTGAGTGCTCTGCTTGAGATAGATTTGGAAAGTGCGGGCGTTGAACAAAAAATGACGTGGTATAAACGCGATAGTAAGAAAACGCCCACTAAACATAATGTTAAGCGGGCGTTGTTATGTCATATCAAACTGAAATTATTTTTGAGTGGCAGCTTTCATTGCAGAAACGAATTCACCTAGCTTGTCGAGCATAATTTGTGGCTGCTCAACGTTCGCTTCAATGATTTTTACCACGGCTGAACCAGAAATTGCACCAGCCGCACCAGATTCTAGTGCTTGTTTCACCTGTGCAGGCTCAGAGATGCCAAAACCAAGTAGCGCTGGTGGTGCATCAAATTGGTTCAGTCTATCGAGCATATGACCTACAGGCATGTTTGCTTTGGTTTCTGCGCCAGTAACACCTGCACGAGAGAGTAGGTAAGTGTAGCCGCCACCCAACTCTGATACTTGCTTCAGTGTTTCATCACTTGCCGTTGGTGGTGCGATGAAGATTGGGTGAATACCAAACTTTTCTGCAGCAGCAACAAATTCAGCACTTTCATTAGTTGGTACGTCTGCAATCAAAACAGAATCGATGCCTGCTTTTGCACAACGCTCATAGAAGTTCTCGATACCACGAGAGTAAACAAGGTTCGCGTACATAAGAAGACCAATAGGTAACTCTGGGTATTTAGCACGGATCTTACCAATTTGCTCAAAGCAGATATCTGGTGTTGCGCCTGAGTCTAACGCGCGAATGTTAGCGCCTTGGATGGTTGGGCCATCGGCTAGCGGATCTGAGAATGGAATACCAAGTTCAAGGGCATCTGCACCAGACTCAACCAGTGTTTCCATGATTTTGTAAGACTGCTCGGCGTTTGGATCGCAAACCGTTACGAACGGTACAAATGCGCCTTGGTTCTTTTCGTTTAGGCGCGCAAACATCTTCTCATAACGGCTCATTAGATTGCTCCTTTTTCTTCTAGGATGGCATGTACAGTGAAGATATCTTTATCACCACGACCTGATAGGTTAACAACCAACAATTGCTCTTTTTCTGGATTCTCACGTGCCATACGTAGTGCGTGTGCCACGGCGTGAGAAGATTCAAGAGCAGGGATGATGCCTTCATGGCGTGCAATCTCTTGGAATGCTTCTAGTGCTTCATCGTCTGTCACGTTGTCGTATTCAGCACGGCCAATTGCGTTTAGGTGTGCGTGTTGTGGGCCAACTGAAGGGAAATCAAGGCCAGCAGATACCGAGTAAGACTCTTCTACTTGACCGTTTGGATCTTGCATCAATGGCGCTTTCATACCGAAGAAGATGCCTGTTTTACCGTGCTTAAGTGGTGCACCATGTTGGTCTGTATCGATGCCTTTACCCGCAGGTTCTACACCAATTAGGCGAACGCTTTCTTCTTCGATAAAGTCAGCAAACATACCAATCGCGTTTGAACCACCGCCCACACATGCGATAACCGCATCAGGAAGACGACCTTCACGTGCCAAAATCTGATTCTTCGTTTCTTCACCAATCATGCGTTGGAAGTCACGCACGATCGTTGGGAATGGGTGAGGACCTGCCGCTGTACCTAGTAGGTAGTGCGCGTCTTCATAAGTTGCAGACCAGTCGCGTAGCGCTTCGTTACATGCATCTTTAAGTGTCGCAGAGCCCGAGTGGACAGGGATAACTTCTGCGCCCATTAGTTTCATACGGAATACGTTCGGGCTTTGACGCTCAACGTCTTTTGCACCCATGTAAACGCGACACTTAAGGCCAAGCAGCGCACACGCTAGTGCAGTTGCTACACCGTGTTGGCCTGCGCCTGTTTCTGCGATGATTTCGTTTTTACCCATGCGTTTTGCAAGCAGCGCTTGACCCAACACTTGGTTGGTCTTGTGCGCGCCACCGTGAAGTAGGTCTTCACGTTTTAGGTACAGTTTGGTTTTCGTACCTTTGGTTAGGTTACGAGTTAGAGTCAAAGCCGTTGGACGGCCCGCATACTCTTGAAGAAGGGTCATGAACTCACTGCGGAATTCTGGATCTTCTTGCGCGTCGATAAACGCTTGCTCTAGTTGCTCCAGTGCTGGAACTAGAATTTGCGGAACGTACTGACCGCCGTATTCGCCAAAGTAGGCATTCAGTTTTGCCATCGTTATATTCCTTCTCGTATTTTTCGCTACGAATAGCTTTAAATTTTTTAGCTGATATCCAGCTTTAGTAGTTGCGAATGGCGCTGAATGCCGCAAGCAACTTCTGTGAATCTTTTTTGCCTGGTGCGCTTTCTACACCAGAGTTTAAATCTAATCCCAAGCAACCTAGTGTCGCTGCTTGTTGAGCATTTTCTGGCGACAGTCCGCCCGCTAGCATAATTTGACTTGGGTCGCCGATCAGTGACCAGTCGAACACTTGTCCGGTTCCACCTGTTTGAGTGCCAACTTGCGCATCTAATAGGTGACGGTCAATGTTGTCCGAAAGCAGTTCTGGCTTGGCATCAGTCACGCCGTAAGCTTTCCAAATTTCTACCGCTGCTGGCAGTTCGGCTTTAAGTTGGTTTACGTAAGCTTGGTCTTCTTGACCGTGCAGTTGCACCGCTTTTAAACCCAAAGAGGTCACGACAGAAGCAACAAAATCGATATCGTGATTTTGGAAAACGCCCACGTAGTTCAGTGGAGCACCGCTCATGGTTAGGCGAGCACCTTCAAGGTCAACCGCACGCTTCGACTTCTCGACAAAAATCAGGCCACCAAATACCGCGCCAGCTTGATATGCTTTTGCTGCGTCATCTGGATGCGTTAAGCCACACACTTTGTTTTCGCCTAAGGTCACTTTACGTACAGCAAGTTCCAAGTTGTCTTCTGCCATCAGTGAACTACCAATCAAGAAGCCGTCTGCGTATTCCGCTAAATCACGAACTTGTTGATGCGTATAAATGCCAGATTCTGAGATTACTGTTGCGTTAGGAGCCAGTTCGCGAATTGTCGGTGCCAGTTCTTTAGTACGATTCAAATCAGTACTTAGGTCGCGAAGGTTACGGTTATTAATGCCGATAACGCGTGCGCCTAGCTTAACTGCACGATGAAGCTCTTCTTCGTTGCTGACTTCGGTCAAGATACCCATGTTCAGGCTGTGCGCCGCTTCCTCTAGCGCTTTGTACTCTTCGTCATTAAGGACAGAAAGCATCAGTAGCACGGCATCAGCACTGTAATGACGTGCTAGGTAAACTTGGTAGGTATCTACCATGAAGTCTTTGCACAGAACCGGTTGTTTGACTTGACCGCGCACTTGAGGAAGAAAGTCAAAGTTACCTTGGAAGTACTTTTCGTCTGTTAGGACTGAAATTGCATCTGCGTGGTTGTTGTAAACCGACGCAATGTAATCCAAGTCGAAGTGATCACGAATCAAACCTTTAGAAGGAGATGCCTTCTTACATTCTGTGATGAATGCCGTCTTTTCGCCACTCAGAGCATCGTAGAAGCTGCGGTCCGATGGCAGCAAATCAGACTGAAATGTGCTTAGCGGTTGAGACATCTTACGGTCTGCTACCCACTGATATTTGTCGCGGACAATTTTCGCCAGTACTTCTGCCATTTCTGCTTCTTTCTTAGAAACGTGTTCAGACAGGTTGTCAGCTTGCTGAGTGTTGAAGTCAGTCATCTTCTTCAATTCCTTAAGCGTGTGCGGCAAGTTGTTGTACCAATTGGTACGCCTTGCCTGAATTCATTGCCTCAATCGCTTGTTGCGTGTTGGCTTTTAAATCTTCGTGGCCGAATAGACGCATTAGCAGAGCAACGTTTACTGCCACTGCGCCCAATTGTGCGTCTGTCCCTTTACCCGTCAGAATATTGGTAATGATCGCTTTGTTTTCTTCAGGATCGCCACCTTTGATTGCTTCTAGTGGGTGCGCTTCTAGACCGAAGTCTGCAGGCGTTAATTTGTATTCTGTGATCTTACCGTCTTTGATTTCGGCAACGGTTGTTTCACCGTGAATTGCTACTTCGTCCAAACCACTGCCGTGTACTACAGCGGCGCGCTTCATACCCATTTGTAGCATGGTTTCTGCGATAGGACGAACCAGTTCTTCACTGTAAACGCCCATCAATTCGATGTTAGGACGAGCAGGGTTAATCAGTGGGCCAAGAATGTTAAAGATGGTGCGTGTTTTCATGGTTTGACGCACTGGCATCGCATGGCGCACACCACCGTGGTATTGAGGTGCAAATAGGAAAGCAACACCGATATCGTCTACCGCTTTGCGCGTATCTTCTGCGCTCATAGCTAGGTTGATACCAAATGAATCAAGAAGGTCAGAAGACCCCGATTTGCTTGAAACGCTGCGGTTACCGTGTTTCGCTACTTTTAGACCACATGCTGCAGCAACAAACGCCGCAGTGGTTGAAATGTTGATGGTGTTGTGACCGTCGCCGCCAGTACCTACGATATCCGCGAAATCATAATCTGGACGAGGGAATGGGTTTGCGTTTGCCAGCAGTGCTTTTGCCGCGCCTGCAATTTCGTCTGGCGTTTCGCCTTTGATTTTTAGTGCAGTCAGCGCTGACGCCATCAAAATTGGATCTAGTTCACCACGGATAATGATGTCGAATAGCTGTTGGCTCTCTTCCTGAGTAAGCGATTCTTGCTCGTACAGTTTGGTAATAATAGGGTTGATGATTGCTTCCATATTTCCTCTCCTAAATTTCTTATGTGCCAAGTGCTTTTTAAGCAGTGAGTGGGTTCGCTGAAGTTTGTTCTTCAAGTGCCCATTCAATGGCATTGGCCAACAGTGTTGCTCCGTAGGTCGTCATAATAGATTCCGGGTGGAATTGGAACCCGCAAACTTTATCTTCTTCATGTACAACAGACATTACCAAGTCATCCACTTCTGCTGTGATGGTTAGGCTCTCAGGAACCTTGGTCGCAACCAGCGAGTGGTAACGTGCAATTGAAAGTGGTGATGGTAGGTTTTGGTAAATCGCATGGTTTTGGTGCTCCATCATAGAGACCTTACCGTGAATGATTTCGCCCGCGCCAGCAACGGTGCCGCCGTATGCTTCAACAATCGCTTGGTGACCAAGACAAATTCCGATCATCGGCACTTTGCCCTTCATGCGTTGGATAAGCTCCGGCATTGAGCCTGCCTCTGACGGTGCGCCAGGACCTGGCGATAGCAGAACCACCGGGTTTTCAAGCTCGTTTATCGCTTGTTCAATGGTTTCTGCTGGAATGTTGTTTCGGTAAATCTTGACTGAGTGACCTAGCGAGCGGAATTGATCCACAAGGTTGTAGGTGAACGAGTCAAAGTTGTCGATAAAAATGATATTAGCCATCTCTGAACCCTATTCCTTATTGTGACTTATGAGCTGCTTGGATAGCAGAGATTACCGCTTGTGCTTTGCCGCGCGTTTCGTCTGCTTCCGCTTGTGGATCAGAGTCGAACACCACGCCCGCACCAGCTTGAACTTGAGCAATGCCGTTCTCAACGTACGCTGAGCGGATCACGATACAAGTATCTAATGTACCTTCGCCAGTAAGGTAACCCACAGCACCGCCGTAGCTACCGCGTCGTGCGCCTTCTACATCGCGAATCAACTGCATTGCACGAATCTTTGGTGCGCCAGTGAGCGTACCCATGTTCATACAAGCTTGGTATGCGTGCAGTGCATCTAGGTCTTCACGCAGTTGGCCAACCACACGAGATACCAAGTGCATTACGTGGCTGTAACGGTCGACTTTTAGAAGGTCTGCTACGTGGCGAGTGCCAGCTTGAGCAATACGAGCGACGTCGTTACGTGCCAAGTCAACCAACATCATGTGTTCTGCGTTTTCTTTCATGTCGGTGCGCAGTTCAAGTTCGATGCGGCTGTCTAGGTCGAAATCAATCTCGCCGTTAGGGCGCTTACCGCGGCGACGAGTGCCTGCGATTGGGTAGATTTCAATTTGGTTGGTATCGGTTTCATACTTAAGCGCGCTTTCTGGTGATGCGCCAAACAGAGTGAACAGCTCATCTTGCATGTAGAACATGTAAGGGCTTGGGTTACTTTGTTTCAGTTCTTTATAAGCAGCCAGTGGAGAAGGACAAGGTAGAGTGAATCTACGAGACGGTACAACTTGGAATACATCGCCTTTCACTACGAACTCTTTTAAGTCGCGAACGGTTTGGCAGAAGTCTGCATCAGACACGCTAGGTTCTACCGTTACATCTGTTATTTGCTCTGCACTCGGCAACAGTTTTGGCGCTGCACACTGGGCGCTAATTTCTGCAATACGAGTCTCTAACGCTGTTTTCTCTGAACCATCAACAAACAACGTCGCTTGAAGCTGGCAAGATTCCGTTTGATGGTCGACAACAAGTAGTGTTTCCGCGACGTAGAAAACGTAATCTGGACACTGATTTGTTGCTTCGGCATTACCAAGCGGCTCGAAGTTTGCGACTAAGTCGTAGGCAAACAGACCACCAAGGAAAATCGCGTGTTTGTCTTGCTGTGAAATATCAAAACTATGCTGAACCAAACGCAGCGCATCGAAAGAAGAGGCTTCACGTAGGCGAGAGTCTTCATCTAACGTGTCGCATGGCTGGTTAAACTCCAAAGTTAGCGTTTCGCCATCGAACTTGCTCTCAACGTCACCACGGATGTTCTGGTTTAGGTGAGACAGTAGGTTTTTACCGTTATTAGTCAAGGCGTGCATGCTAACGGTATGGCCGAAGCAAACAATGCGAACCGCTGAATCTACGATCAGCAGGGATTTTAAATTTTGCTTTGAATCGATCTCAGCAGATTCCAGCAATAGGCTGTCAGTTTTGTTCTCACATAGTGTGTGGAACAAGCGAGTCGGGTCTTGAGTATAAGGGACGGAAGCCGTTAGCACTTCAAGCTGTCCAAGTTTCTTAATTTCAATGGCCTTGTTCACAAGACCTCCTTGTAGCTGTTTAAATCTTCCTGCCGTACATAGTCGCATAAAGCAAACGTTCTCCCAATCTAGAGTTGGCTATATTCGATTAATGTTTAGGCAGTTGAATGTGAAATGAGCAACAAAACAAAAAAGCCCGCTTAAGTAGCGGGCTTTACAACGTTTGGTTCTATAAACTAGAAGTATACGTTTGCCCACCAAGAACTAGTCCAAGTGCGCCACCAAGCAAGATCTGATGAGTTTGCCTTATTAATACAAACCGCAACTTTCGCTTTTTGGTTTTGGTTAAATTCTTGTAACATGGTGAACCTTAAATTACGTACTTTGTATTTGTGTACTAGTTAACTAGTGCGGGAGTAAAAAGTCAACCCCAAAACGGCATTAAAACGATAAAAATATGAGAATTGATTTACATAGTCACACCACTGCATCGGACGGTCGGTTAGAGCCTAAAGATTTAGTGGAAAGGGCGCTGAGTTTTGATATCGAGGTTTTGGCGATCACTGATCACGATACGGTTGACGGTTTGGCGTTAGCTAAGCAATACGTTCAAGATAATAATTTGCCGATAAAAATCATCAATGGCATTGAGATATCGACCGTCTGGCAAAACAAAGACATTCATATTGTCGGCCTGAATATCGATCCGGAAAATGAACAATTATCTGCCCTCATAGAACAGCAGAAGCAGCATCGCATAACACGATCTGAGTTAATTGCAGAGCGACTACAAAAAGCAACTCGAGTAGGTGTGCTTGAAGAGGTAAGGCAAATCGCCGGTGATGCTCCAGTGACAAGAGCGCATTTCGCGAAATGGTTGGTAGATAATGGTTACGCAAAAACCATGCAAATGGTGTTTAAAAAATACCTAACGCGTAATAACCCAGGTTATGTACCACCGAATTGGTGTTCGATGAAGGATGCGGTTGATGCTATCCATGCGGCTGGTGGAATGGCGGTATTAGCGCATCCTGGTAGATATAAGTTGACAGCGAAGTGGATTAAGCGTCTTCTAGCAGCGTTTGTCGAAGCGGGTGGTGATGCGATGGAAGTTGCACAGCCACAGCAAGCGCAACAAGAAAGGCGCAACTTGGCTGATTATGCTATACAATACAAACTATTAGCCTCTCAAGGCAGTGATTTTCACTACCCATCACCGTGGATGGAGCTAGGAAGGAACCTATGGTTGCCTGCTGGCGTCGAACCAGTTTGGAAAGATTGGGGAATAGATCCTTCGTTGAATAATACTCAGTAATACGAAGTCGAGAACCCATAAAAATATAGAGCCGAGAGGCTCGATAATGAGGAATTACAATGAGCCAGTTTTTTTACGTTCACCCAGAAAACCCACAGGCTCGCTTGATTAATCAAGCAGTAGCAATCATTCGTAACGGCGGCGTTGTGGTTTACCCTACTGATTCAGGGTACGCACTTGGCTGTCAGTTGGAGAACAAACAGGCACTGGAACGAATCTGTCAGATTCGTCGTCTGGATGATAAGCATAACTTTACTTTACTGTGTCGTGATTTGTCGGAGCTTTCTCTCTATGCGCGAGTGGATAACTCTGCATTCCGACTGCTGAAAAATAACACACCAGGTCCTTACACCTTCATCTTCAAAGGCACAAAAGAGGTGCCGCGTCGTTTGATGAATGCAAAACGTAAGACCATCGGTATCCGTGTTCCAGACAATCAAATTGCCTTGGACTTGTTGGAAGCATTAGGTGAGCCGATGATGTCTACGTCGTTGATTCTACCTGGCAGTGACGTAACAGAATCTGATCCAGAGGATATTCGCGATAAACTAGAACATGCGGTTGATGTGATTCTTAATGGCGGTTACCTAGGTGAACAACCTACGACTGTAATTGACTTTAGCGAAGGTGAACCTGTTGTGGTTCGTTTGGGATCTGGTGACCCTGCACCATTCGAATAGTAGACGCACACCACCGTCAAACAAAATAGGAGGCATCGCGCCTCCTATTTTTGTTATCATATCGAATATCTCATTGAACTTAACTGATTGAGGTTAAGCGAAATCGAAAATGTCGATACCATTTTGTTCTGCATAGTTGATGTATGCAGAGCTCACACCGTTTAGTGTCACTTCAACATTGTATTCATCACTTGAGAATACTGCCCAGCCACATTCATTGTAAGATAAAGTCAGATCATCCGCTGAATCCAAGAACGTATCTCGAATGCCATCGTTATCAGTGTCTCGGCCCATATCAAAGACAAGTTTGTCATGGAAAATATTAAAATCGACAATGTCGGCTTTAACATCAATATCGTTGGAAGACACTGGCTGATCAGGTACACCAATAGCCAGGCGGTTTGTAAGCACGAAGGTGTCGTCTCCACAGCCACCGCTCAGTACTGATTCACCATCACCAACAACGAGCGTGTCGTTACCCCAGCCACCACTCAAGTAGTTGTTGCCTGAATAATCAAAAATTGTGTCGTCGCCGCAGCCACCAAAGAGTTTGTCGTTTCCTAATCCGCCGGATAGGAAATCGTTTCCAAAGCCGCCAGAAACAAAGTCGTTACCTCGGCCACCAAGCAAGGTATCATCTCCCCAGCCACCGAAGACAATATCATTACCTCCGTATCCTACAAACTTATCATCACCACAG
This sequence comes from Vibrio sp. YT-16, assembly GCF_033337405.1. Lineage (NCBI taxonomy): Bacteria > Pseudomonadati > Pseudomonadota > Gammaproteobacteria > Vibrionales > Vibrionaceae > Vibrio > Vibrio sp. YT-16. The sequence continues at coordinate 89,302 of NZ_JAWOQQ010000001.1, read as the reverse complement.
AAGCCGAAGAAAATATCGGTTGTTTCAGAGCCTTTTGTGCCTGTCATATCGTCATCTTGAGATGTCCCAAAAATCCAATTTAGGTCGAGATTTAGCATAGACATTGTTCTATTCCTTTTTGTCTGATTTATGCCAATCGCCGAGAGTGCAGAGCGAACCTAGAGAGTCAGAGTACACGATAGCATTAGTGTTATTTTTGATGTGAACTAATGACTTAAAGACAATTTTTGTCTTGTTACCCACGACCTTGCTTTGCTATGAGCGCTCATTGTCTGCGGTGATTGGTATTACTTAGCAGCAAACAGGGACGGCTTATTTTTCGTTGCTTTCTAGCAATACGAACAGTAAACACACCCCAAGTGGTTATTGTTGTAACCCTGACAATTTTATCAGGTACCGCGTGGTTAAAGTGGTTCAGGAAGACCGATATTAGTGGGATTCTCGTTGAGCAATGCCTGCTTTAAGTAGTAAAAAAGTTGCAGAATAGGACAAATATTTCGGTCATTTTTGAAGTGAATTTTGGTGTGGAGAATGGCGCCGATTTAGCTTACATTAACTAAGAAAGTTACGTATAATGTCCGACCGAAAAATCCCACTGAAATGGGTAAATAGCAAAATACAGACCAATCCTGGTCTAGACGTCTGTGAAGACGACACATAGGTAGATAAATGAGCGAAAAGTTACAAAAAGTATTAGCACGTGCTGGTCACGGTTCTCGTCGTGAGATTGAATCGTTAATTAAATCTGGTCGCGTTAGCGTGAACGGTGTAGTCGCTAAGCTTGGTGAAAGACTTGAAGACGAGAGCAGCGTAGTTCGTATCGATGGTCACATTGTCTCTGCAAAGATTCAAGAAGAAGTGATTTGTCGTGTACTTGCGTACTACAAACCTGAGGGTGAACTGTGTACTCGTCACGATCCAGAAGGTCGTCGTACTGTTTTTGATCGTCTGCCAAAAATTCGTGGCTCTCGTTGGATTTCAGTTGGTCGTCTGGATGCGAACACTTCTGGTCTTCTACTTTTCACAACGGATGGTGAACTGGCGAACCGCTTAATGCACCCAAGCCGCCAAGTTGAACGTGAATACCTAGTACGTGTGTTCGGTGAAGTAACTGAACAGAAAGTTCGTAATCTAGTAAAAGGTGTTGAACTGGAAGACGGTTTAGCTCGCTTTGAAGATGTTGTTTACGCGGGTGGTGAAGGCATGAACCACACGTTTTACGTTGTTATCAACGAAGGTCGTAACCGCGAAGTTCGTCGACTATGGGAATCGCAAGAGTGTACCGTTAGCCGTCTGAAACGTGTTCGTTACGGCGACATCTTCTTAGACAAGAAACTGCCTCGTGGCGGTTGGATGGAGCTTGACCTGAAAGAAGTAAACTACTTGCGTGAGCTTGTAGAGCTTCGTCCAGAGAAAGAAACCATGCTTGATCTGAACAAAGACAACACGTCACGCAAACGTGAGCGTGCACGCAGCCAAAAAATTCGTCGCGCAGTTAAGCGCCATGAAGAGCGTGTTAACACACCAAAAGGTCGCAGCAACAACCCTTCTCGTCGTAAGCCGAAGAAGACTGCTGGTGACCAAGGCGCACGCAACAAGCATCGTTAATCGATAGCAAAACATCAGAAAGGCTTGCCAATTCGGCAAGCCTTTTTCTTATCTGTTACATAACAAAAGGATCTAAAGCCGATATAGAGCAGGGTGTTTTGGATAAACAAATATCTCAGCTAAACAAAAACAGCAGATAAAAAAATACCAGCACTAGGCTGGTATCTTTGTTCATGATGAAGAAACGTTAATCGCGTTTCCAAAGCATATGGCAGAACTTATGTTCAGGGTCTCGGCTGATTAGCATACGAGCAAATACGTCATCAAGAACGTCATTTTCCTCATTTACTAGGCCGATACGAACCTCTGCATATACTTCTTTATCGATCTCGAAGCCAACATGTTCAACCCAGTCATCACCGGTTTCAACAAGTTCTGCGGCACCACGATCTTCAAATTGCGCAGTAAACAGAATCACGTCAGCAGGCTCTAGGTTATCTGGAGCCATCTCAAGGAAAATGTCGTACGCTGCGTCGATGACGTCGTCGTAAGAAATCAAATCAGACATGCTTATGCTCGGCTCATGTATTTACGTTCAGCTGTGTTAATGATAACACGGTCACCAGTTGCAATGTACTCAGGAACCTGGATGACAAGACCTGAAGCGAAGCGTGCTGGCTTAGTGCGAGCAGATGCAGAAGCACCTTTGATTGAAGGGTCAGTTTCTTCAATCACTAGCTCAACAGAAGATGGTAGTTCAATACCCACTGCAGCACCGTTAACAAGGATAATGTGGATACCTTGTGTATCTTCGTTGATGAACAGCATGTCGTCTTCAACTTCATTGTGCTTGAATGTGTATTGTGAGTAGTCTTCGTTATCCATGAAGATGTGCTCATCGCCGTCAGCGTATGAGTACACAACTGCACGTTTGTTCATTTCTACCGTTTCAACAACGTCATCAGACTTGTAACGCTCATCTACACGTGCGCCCGTGTTTAGATCTGTACAACGCATTTTGTAGATTTTAGCGCCGCCACGACCGCCTGGAGTCGTTACTTCGATGTCTTTAACTAGAAGAGTTTTACCATTAGACTCGATTGCGAAGCCTTTTTTGATTTCACTTGCCTTTGGCATTGTATATTCCTATTCATACTTATTAAGCAAAACTCGGTGATTATAGCGCTAAGTTAGCCGCCTAGCATTAAAATTCATTGCAGAAATTTGTTGTTACTCCCATGACTAAACACCTGAATGGACTTGATTCAGTGAGTCGGCTAAGAGAACATATAGTCCAACTTCTTGAACCATCTGAGAACACGTTTTAAGTCATGTCTCTGCCTGTTATCGATCCTAAACAACCATTTCAACCAGAGTTTGCGCCTTTAATTAGGGAAGTCATCGCTTGTCTCAAAGGTGGACTGGGGCAAAACTTACACAGCGTTTATGTATACGGTAGTGTTGCTCGTAAAACAGCGATCGTTGGGAGGTCGAACTTAGACCTGGTTGTCGTTACTCAATCATCCTTTGAGCACAATCGCGCGACTTTGCTCAACACAATTAAGTGGCGTGCGCAGCAGAGTTACCCTCACGTGAATGGTGTATCGGTCCGTACAGCCTTAGTGAGCGAAGTAGCTAATTTAGACAGTATTTTCACTTGGGGTTTTATGCTTAAGCATTGCTGTGTCTGTGTTTATGGTGATGATCTAGCAGACTGTTTTGGTGATTACGTCCCAAGTTGGGAAATTGCTAAGCACTGGAATATGGATGTGGAAGATTGGATTACGGTGTATCGCAAAAAAATCGTACAAGCGAAGACGATAGAAGAGCAGGTGGCCGCCCAGCGAGTGATTGCTAAAAAGTTACTAAGAGCGTCATACTCTTTGGTGATGTATCGAGATAAACGTTGGTTTGATGACCCTATACAATGTGGCAAGGTATTCTTAACTTATCATCCTGAAAAGCAGCTTGAGATCGAGCGGCTAGAAATTTTACTTTCTGGCCGGGGGATTCCCAAGCGTTCTGTTATCGGGCTAATTGATGCGTTTGGTGATTGGTTAGTCAAACAGTACCAGAAAACAGAGTTTCGTATCGGCTAAAACAACCCCATTTGTGGCGCTGAAAGCCTGTCAAAGTCCGTCCCAATGAAAGGGAGAATCGCATCCGCAACGGGTTTGAGTTGTTTATCAATGTAATGTTGATAATCAATAGGGCTATTGAGGTACTCATAAGGTTCAGGACCGCTCACGGTAATAATGTATTCAATTCGCCCTTTGTTTTGATACTGTAATGGGCGGCCAAGCTTGGCATTTATCTCATCCGCTAAACGAGCTGCACGCACTTGTGGCGGGACGTTCTTCTGATACTCATGCAGTTTTCTGCGCAGTCGCTTTTGATACACCAACTGTTCATCAAATTCACCGTTGTTAGTTTTCTCAACCATCTCTCGGACATAGTCGCTTGGATCTTCACCATGGAAAATCATGCTATAGAGTGTATTTTGAAATTTCTGTGCTAACGAGGTCCAGTCAGTACGGGCACTTTCTAACCCTTTAAATACAATCCGTTCTTGCTCTCCTTCACCGATTAAACCCGCATAGCGCTTTTTCGAGCCAGTTTCTGCGCCACGAATCGTTGGCATAAGGAATCTGCGATAATGGGTTTCATACTCGATTTCCAACATAGATGTTAGGTTGTACTCAGAACGCAGGTGTTCTTGCCACCAAGAGTTGATGTAATCAACTAATTGATTTCCAACAGCGTCAGCTTCTACTTGACTGTATGGTCGATTCAACGACACGAATGTGGAATCCGTATCGCCGTAAATCACTTGATATCCTTGCTCTTCAATCAGCACCTTAGTTTGCTTCATGATTTCATGTCCGCGCATGGTAATACTAGAAGCTAACCGAGTATCAAAGAAACGACATCCCGATGAGCCCAGTACGCCATAAAAGGAGTTCATGATGATTTTGATTGCCTGAGAAAAAGCTTTTTCATTGTTCTTCTTTGCAACATCACGTGCTGCCCAAAGCTTTTCAATCATTTCTGGTAAAAAGTGTTTCGTACGATGGAACTGCCCACCGCGAAAGCCAGGTACAGCCTGATTTTCTTCTTTTCCAATATCGAGCAATAACCCCTCAACTAAACCCATAGGATCAATCAAGAAAGAGCGAATAATCGATGGATATAGACTCTTAAAATCCAATACTAAAACAGAATCATATAGGTTAGGGATGGAGTCCATCACGTAACCGCCGGGGCTCGCAATCCAATTTTCTGGGTGTAGGTTCGGGGCAACATAGCCTGCGCGGTGTATTTGCGGCATGTATAAGTTAGTGAATGCCGCTACCGAGCCACCGACACGATCCAGTTCTACACCAGTGAGGCGAGAGCGTTCAATTGCAAAGTCGAGCAGGTGAGTGTGATTGAAAATCTTGTTCACCAACACGCAGTCTTGTAAGTTATATTTAGCCAGCGATGGTTTGTCGGAGCGGTACATACGATTGATTTCATCCATACGGTCATGAACGTTGTGGATTTCTTTCCCTTCCCCCAAGAGTTCTTGAGATACAGACTCTAATGACCAAGACCGAAAGTGATAGGTCGCCGTTTTTAACGTATCGATACCGTCCATTACAACTCGCCCGGGAATGGAAATAAACCCTTGTTGGCTTTGAGATGAACTTCTGAAAAAGCTGGCTTGGTCTGCTCTGCCAAGCATTAGCTTCATGTTGTGCCATTCTACTCGTTTGTGTAGCAGGCGAAAGTCAAAATCAATGACGTTCCAACCGACAATGACATCGGGGTCGAATTGTTTAAACCAATCGATGAGTGCTTCTAGAAGCGCCTTTTCATCCTGGACCCATTGTATCGGTGTATCCGAAGGTTCTGGTTCTCCGATCATGATAACGCGGGAATCCATGACGCTGTCTAATCCGATGGAGTAAAGAATGCCTTTCTCAGAGCATTCTAGATCTAACGAGACAACGTTTAACTTCGGCTCATATTGCCCCGTACGGCATTTTGCGTTCTGGACGCGTTGGTAGCCATTGGTGCGAGTCACATTGCCTGTAAACTCGATACTGCCTTTGATAAAACGCTCCATTAGGTAGCGATCGGCGAGGCGAATATCACTTTCATACGTAGTGATATCTTTTTGAGCGAATGTGTCTTTGAGTGCGAGAGCGTCTCTGGTTACATTGGTATAGCAGGCAGCAAGAGGCGTATGTTCAAACGTTTTGAGATCCAAAAGGCGGATGTCGACGAATATGTTTTTTTCTCGTGCGAGTGTCTTTGCTTGTTCTGAGTGTTTCTGAGCGATGAAAAATACTGGCTTCTCACCATTAATAAGTAACTGAGTAGGACCTGCTTCTGTCGAAAGCCACAGCTCGATTTGAGTTTGACCTTTGATGTCTCGTGCCTGTCGAGTTAGCAGGAAGCCTTGTTGAATATTCAAATGTGAGAAACCTTAGAAAACTTGAAGAACGTTAGTTTAACACTAAGAACTGTAAAAATAACCAGTAAAGAAAGCGTCTCAAATTTTTGCTGGAATTAGTGATTACAAGTTAGTCTTTGGTGCAAGAGGGACAGTGTCATTTTAAGTTATAGCGTGTTTCTCTGGGCAATATGAAACCTAGTTACTTGATTTATTGTACTTAATGTTGTTAATTGTCTTTTCTTAGATTTCGGTTCTGCTCATCACGCTCTAAAATAATAGAGTGGTTTATGAATAAGTTCTTGCTAAAGTTTGCGTTTCAGCACATATTCATAGAAAGCAATTTTTTGTCGATTACGTTAGTATATAGGCAGTCATACTGATATCCACATTTAACAAATAATGGTTATGTGGGTGCAGAACCAATACAAAGTGTGGAGATACAAGTTTGATAAATGTTTTCCTTGTAGATGATCACGAGCTGGTTCGCACAGGGATACGACGTATTATTGAAGACGTCCGTGGAATGAACGTAGCAGGAGAAGCTGACAGCGGTGAAGATGCAGTAAAATGGTGTCGCAGTAATCATGCTGACGTCGTTTTAATGGACATGAACATGCCAGGAATTGGCGGCTTGGAAGCCACTAAAAAAATTCTTCGCGTGAATCCTGATGTGAAAATCATCGTACTTACCGTTCATACAGAAAACCCGTTTCCAACCAAGGTGATGCAGGCAGGTGCGTCTGGTTATTTAACCAAAGGTGCTGGCCCTGACGAAATGGTGAATGCGATTCGTGTAGTTAATAGTGGGCAGCGTTACATCTCGCCAGAGATTGCGCAGCAGATGGCATTGAGTCAATTTTCTCCAGCCTCTGAGAACCCTTTTAAAGACTTATCCGAGCGTGAATTGCAGATCATGCTTATGATCACCAAAGGCCAAAAGGTAACGGATATTTCTGAGCAACTTAATTTAAGTCCAAAGACAGTCAACAGCTATCGCTACCGACTCTTTAGTAAATTGGACATTAATGGTGACGTTGAGTTAACTCACTTAGCGATTCGCCACGGAATGCTGGACACCGAGACCCTTTAGCGTGAATCCTCCCTTCGATTCGGCTTCCTTTCTCAAAACAGTAACTCATCAGCCCGGCGTTTACAGAATGTACAACGCCGAAGCTGTTGTAATCTACGTAGGTAAAGCCAAAGACCTTAAAAAGCGCCTTTCAAGCTACTTTCGAAAAAAAGTAGACAGTGAGAAAACTCGCGCGCTTGTCAGTAATATCGCCAAAATAGACGTCACGGTGACTCACACTGAGACAGAGGCGCTGATCTTAGAGCATAACTACATCAAGCAGTATTTGCCGAAATACAATGTGTTGCTGCGAGATGATAAGTCTTACCCTTATATCTTTATTAGCGGTCATAAGCACCCACGGCTTTCTATCCACCGTGGCGCCAAGAAGCGCAAAGGTGAATATTTTGGCCCCTACCCAGATTCTGGTGCAGTAAGAGAAACATTGCATTTGCTGCAAAAGATATTTCCTGTGCGCCAGTGTGAAGACACTGTCTATTCCAACCGAACGCGCCCATGTTTGATGTACCAAATTGGTCGTTGTGCAGGACCATGCGTTAATACCATCATTTCTGATGAAGAATATGCAGAGTTGGTTGGCTTTGTGCGCATGTTTTTGCAAGGCAAAGATCAGCAAGTACTCAAACAACTGATCGAGAAAATGGAAGTTGCCAGTCAGCAATTGAGCTTTGAAGATGCCGCTAAATTTCGCGATCAAATCCAAGCGATTAGGCGTGTTCAAGAGCAGCAGTACGTCTCAGAAGACAGCATGGATGATATGGATGTACTCGGGTTTGCTCAGGAGAATGGTATCGCGTGTATCCATATCCTGATGATACGCCAAGGCAAAGTGCTTGGTAGCCGTAGCCATTTTCCGAAAATCCCACAAAATACAAGCCAGCAGGAAGTGTTCGATAGTTTTCTGACTCAATATTATTTGAGCCATAACGAAGCACGTACAATTCCTTCTCGTATTATTTTGAATCAAGAGTTGGCAGAAGATATTGCGCCAATACAGAAAGCGTTAAGTGAAGTGGCAGGCCGTAAGGTTCATTTTCATACGTCGCCAACTGGCTCTCGAGCAAGGTATCTCAAGCTTTCGAACACGAATGCACTAACGGCGATTACCACCAAAATCAATCACAAGATGACGATTAATCAGCGTTTTCATGCGCTTCGCGAAACATTGAAGTTGGAGTCTATAGCTCGAATGGAATGTTTTGATATCTCCCATACGATGGGGGAAAGCACGATTGCGTCATGCGTGGTGTTCAACAACGAAGGCCCCGTAAAGCAAGAGTATCGTCGCTACAACATTACTGGGATTACCGGTGGTGATGATTACGCAGCAATGGGACAAGCGTTGGAGCGCCGTTATTCGAAGCAATTGGACGTAGAGAAAATTCCCGACATCATCTTTATCGATGGCGGTAAAGGTCAGTTAAATCGTGCGCATGACATCATTTCGCAATATTGGGGGGATTGGCCAAAGCGTCCCATCATGATTGGTATTGCAAAAGGCGTTACTCGCAAACCAGGTTTAGAAACGCTGATTACAGTCGATGGGGAGGAGTTTCATTTACCAAGCGATGCTCCTGCGCTGCACCTTATCCAACATATTCGTGATGAAAGCCATAACCATGCTATAGCGGGGCACCGTGCTAAGCGAGGTAAAACCAGACGTACGAGTGCACTCGAAGGGATTGAGGGAATCGGCCCTAAACGACGTCAGGCGTTACTCAAGTACATGGGTGGGTTACAAGAACTTAAACGTGCAAGTGTCGAAGAAATCGCCAAAGTACCGGGAATAAGTCACTCTTTAGCAGAAATTATTTTCCAAGCATTGAAACAATAAGGAAAATCGCGCAACATTAAGCCGCAATGTGTAAGAGAATAATAAAATGCGTTTGAATATCCCGAACATTCTGTCTCTTCTTAGACTGTTCCTAATCCCTGTTTTTGTGGTTGTCTTTTATCTACCTTATTCATGGGCACCGTTTGCAGCAGCAATGGTGTTTTGGGTAGCGGGTTTTACCGACTGGCTTGACGGCATGTTGGCCCGTAAACTTGGCCAAACTTCTCGTTTTGGCGCGTTTATTGATCCTGTCGCTGATAAAGTGCTAGTGGCAACGGCATTGATTCTAATCACGGAACATTATCATTCAATTTGGGTGACCATTCCTGCGGTAACGATGATTGCGCGAGAAATCATTATCTCAGCATTGCGAGAATGGATGGCTGAAATCGGTAAGCGAGCGAGTGTTGCGGTATCTTGGGTTGGCAAAGTAAAAACTGTTTCGCAAATGTTCGCCTTATGGGTGTTGATATGGCGTTACGATGAATGGATGGTTTGGCTAGGCTTTGCGGCCTTGTATGTGGCAACTTTCTTGACATATTGGTCAATGATTCAATATTTGGCTGCTGCGAAAGACGATCTGTTGAATGAAGAGCACCATTAAATTCTGATGTTAGAAAGCAGGCTTAATAGCCTGCTTTTTTGTACTAAGACAATCTACAGCATTTTTTGGCTTCTCTCGCTTTTCAATGCTTGCTAACGGCCATGTTTGCAATTTGTATCTGGGGCTTTTGCTTCGATAGAGTTCTATTTGTGATCTAAGTCTTGTTTTTGTCCTTGGAGAGTCTTAGAGAGGCGAGTCTTCTGATTATTAATACTTCAATGCACGCAACGCACGGCCAGCAGTGTAAGGCGTAGCCAAAGTTTTATGATAAACAAGTGTATTTAAGCGATTTTTAGTATTAAAACTAAGCAATCCATCGTCTTTCGCACAAATTCTAGTCAAACGATTTAAAAAAATAAAAATAGTGTTGACTCGATCGCTCGAATCCGTAGAATGCATCCCGTACCCAAGAGAGCACGGCTCGAAAGGGTGGTGAAAAAGCTTAGCTTTATTCACAAATGAGGCGCCTTGGCAGAGTGGCTATGCAGCGGATTGCAAATCCGTGGACCTCGGTTCGACTCCGGGAGGCGCCTCCATTATTCTTTTGAGAGTGAATGGCTTTCGAGAATAAATGCGACACTAGCTCAGTTGGTAGAGCGCAACCTTGCCAAGGTTGAGGTCACGAGTTCGAACCTCGTGTGTCGCTCCAAATTTTATTGATATGGCATTTAGCGGTATCAGATGGTGTTTTACTTTTCTGTAAAGGCATCACAAAGAATATTTGTGTGCCCTGGTGGTGGAATTGGTAGACACAAGGGATTTAAAATCCCTCGACGTTCGCGTTGTGCCGGTTCAAGTCCGGCCCGGGGCACCATCTCATATTAAATGCGACACTAGCTCAGTTGGTAGAGCGCAACCTTGCCAAGGTTGAGGTCACGAGTTCGAACCTCGTGTGTCGCTCCAGATTTAAGGCCTAACATGAAAATGTTAGGCCTTTTTCGTATTTTTTGAAAATCTCAAACTTCTTTTCTGTCACAGACTTCGTTAAGTAACGAACCCTTTGTCTCATTGACTCAAGTGATTGTTCATTCTGCCATTGCAATGCATCTTAGCCATTCCTACTAGTCTATGTTTAAACCATCACTTGTGGAGAATAACCACTCTTGCTCCAGGCAAAGCTGTGACGAGAATGCTATCTTTTTAAATGTTCCGGATATAGAAAGGAATGTTTTACGATTAAGCAGCACAACCTTAAACCTCTGTTGGATGAGGTGATGATATCTCAAGAATATTTGTTTAAATAACAGCTGTTTGAGAGAAGCAGAAAAGCATAGCTCATGAATATGAACATGTGAGTTGCAATGGGGTATGTTTTGTTGTGATTTACATCACTGTTACTAATATGAAAAATCGTTGCCAGAAGATTTTATTTTGTGATAAATTCGCGCGCAATCTCGGAGCGTAATTAACAACGTTTGATCTCTGGGGGATACGCGTAGTGACCATTCAAGCTGATTGTGACACTGCGTAGGGTAGGTATCGGCAAAGCCTTTTGTCGATAGACGGGATACTAATGCTGTAAACGCGGCATATTAATGGGAAACCCAACATTGAAACCTTTGAATAAACACACACTAATCAGCTTCATACTGCCGAAATGTCCTGTTTTACAAAACGGGTGCATTACAGAACCTTGATTAATCCCTTTTACATATAAAGTCGCGAGTATCGTGGCGGATGATCTGTATTTGTCATTTATGCACTGACAAATGCGGAGGGGTATTCACACCTCCTGTAATTTCATTCTAATGATTATTAATACAGGATACAGAATTATTATAATTCAAGGGATTATGTAGTATGAGCACTGCCTTTGAAGTCGATAGCAATATCGCAAACATTTTTTCGTCTCAGGTTCCTATCGTTGAGGGAACGTATGACTTAACGCCAGATCAAGTATTGATTGATCAGGCTGAGCATGAATCTGAAGTACGTTCTTATCCACGTCGTTTGCCGATCGCAATTAAACAAGCCTTTGGGTGCTTGGTTGAAGATACGCGTGGACAGATCTTTCTAGACTGCCTTGCTGGGGCAGGCACTCTAGCTTTGGGGTATAACCATCCTGAAATAAACCAAGCTCTGAAAGAGCAATTAGATTCAGGACTGCCATATCAGACGCTAGATATTGCAACATCAGTAAAAACGACGTTTATTCAATCTGTTAAGTCTTTTCTTCCTCAAGAGTTAAGCGAGAACAGCGTTATCCAATTTTGTGGCCCGTCTGGAGCTGATGCGGTTGAAGCTGCTATCAAGCTCGCGAAACAGACTACCGGTCGCAACACTATGTTTGCCTTCCGTGGCGCATACCATGGTATGACTAATGGTACGATGGGGATGATGGGTAACTTAGGCACGAAAGCTCGTCGAACTGGTTTGATGTCGGATGTGCACTTTATGCCTTTCCCATACAACCTGCGTTGTCCTTTTGGGCTTGGCGGTGATGAAGGTGCGAAAGCAAGTATTCGTTATATCGATCGTCTTTTAAACGATGATGAGTCAGGCATTATGAAGCCTGCCGCGATTATCGTGGAGCCAGTGCAAGGTGAGGGTGGTGTTGTTCCTGCGCCAGCATTCTGGCTACGAGAGTTACGTCGTATTTGTGATGAACACGGTATCTTACTGATCTTCGATGAGATCCAGTGTGGTGTTGGTAAAACTGGCTACAATTTCGCGTTCGAAGAGTCGGGCATTGTTCCAGATATTCTGTGTTTATCAAAAGCAATTGGTGGTGGTTTACCAATGTCGCTATTGGTTATCAACAAGCAACATGATACATGGAAGCCGGGTGAGCACACAGGTACATTTCGTGGTAACCAGCTAGCCATGGTCTCTGGTGCGAAAGCATTAGAAATTATCCAGCGTGATAATCTTGTTGAGCATGCCAATATTGCGGGTCAGTACTTGCGCTACGGCCTTGAAAGTATTCAAAAGCGTGTGAACTGTATCGCAGAGGTTCGTGGCAAAGGTTTGATGCTAGGCGTGGAGATTAAAACTCCAAACGGTGAGCTCAATAAATTTGGTGAACCTCAAGCGGATAGTGAACTCACACTTTCTATTCAACGCGCAGCACTCGAGCGTGGCTTGATCGTTGAGAAAGGTGGACGCGAAGGCGCAGTAATTCGTTTCCTTCCTCCTCTTATCATCTCGTTTGAGCAAATCGACTTTGCTTTACGTGTATTTGAAGACGCGATTTTAGCCGCTGGCGGTAGTCACATCGAAACTCAGCCACAAGATGAATGGAAGAAGCATTTCATCCACACTGGAGAGATGGGCAGCAATGAATTTGCTTCGGTGATGAATCACACTACTACGGCAATGAAGTCAGTGTTTGAACAAGTGACTGCACCGTATTCAGGTATGGATTCAAAAGCATTGGAAGCAGCGATTCACGACGTTGATCTTGATAATGGAAATGCGCCTCTTAAAACCGTTATCGACGATGCTGCTGAGCTGGTCGCGAAAAACGCAATTTTTACTCAACATCCAGATTGTATTGCTCACCTGCATACTCCACCTTTGATGCCAGCGATTGCGGCAGAGGCAATGATTGCGGCTTTGAACCAGTCTATGGACTCATGGGATCAAGCTTCATCAGCGACTTATGTTGAACAGAAAGTTGTGAACTGGCTATGTGATAAATATGAGTTAGGTGAAAAAGCGGACGGTATCTTCACGAGCGGCGGCACGCAAAGTAACCAAATGGGCTTGATGTTAGCGCGTGACTGGATTGCTGACAAACTCAGTGCACACTCAATTCAAAAGCTTGGCCTTCCTGAATACGCAGACAAGCTACGTATTGTATGTTCGAAAAAATCCCACTTCACGGTTCAAAAATCAGCGTCTTGGATGGGGTTGGGTGAAAAAGCGGTCATGACTGTCGATGCTAATGCCGATGGAACGATGGATGTCACTAAATTAGACGAAGTTCTCAATCAGGCCAAAGCAGAAGGTTTGATCCCATTTGCCATTGTTGGCACAGCGGGCACAACGGACCACGGTGCTATTGATGACTTAGACTTTATCGCCGATATGGCAGCGAAACATGACATGTGGATGCATGTCGACGGTGCATACGGTGGAGCTCTGATTCTAAGTAGCCAAAAAGCGCGTCTGAAAGGTTGTGAGCGTGCACATTCCATCAGCGTAGACTTCCATAAGCTGTTTTACCAAACCATCAGTTGTGGTGCGCTATTGGTAAATGACAAGTCTAACTTTAAATTCCTGCTTCACCATGCAGACTATTTGAACCGCGAACACGACGAACTACCGAACTTGGTGGATAAGTCTATTGCGACAACTAAGCGCTTTGATGCGCTCAAAGTGTTTATGACGATGCAAAGCGTAGGGCCAAAAGCCCTAGGCGATATGTATGATCATTTGCTTGAACAGACGCTTGAAGTGGCGGACATGATTCGAGATAACAAACACTTTGAGTTGTTGGCTGAACCATCACTATCTACGGTTCTGTTCCGCGCGACACATGAATCAGCGGATCTGGATGAACTGAACAAAACGTTGCGCTTAGAAGCGTTAACACGCGGTATCGCGGTATTGGGTGAAACCATTGTCGACGATAAAACTGCATTGAAATTTACGATTTTGAACCCGTGTCTGACGACGGCGGACTTTGAATCTTTGCTCTCAAAAATCAATACGCTAGCGGCAGAGCTAGTTTAACAAAGGTAACGGAAAACTATGGCAATTCTACAGATTGGTGCAGGCGGCGTTGGCTGGGTAGTTGCACATAAAGCAGCACAAAACAACGACGTTCTGGGTGATATCACAATCGCATCACGTACCATAGGTAAGTGTGAGAAAATCATCGAATCGATTCAGAAGAAAAACAATCTGAAAGATTCAACTAAGAAATTAGAAGCGCGAGCGGTAAACGCGGACGACGTAGATTCTTTAGTTGCTTTAATTAAAGAAGTACAACCTGACTTAGTGATCAACGCAGGTCCTCCTTGGGTGAACATGTCTATTATGGAAGCATGTTACCAAGCTAAAGTGTCATACCTTGATACATCTGTTGCGGTTGATTTGTGCTCTGAAGGCCAACAAGTACCTCAAGCTTACGATTGGCAGTGGGGTTACCGTGAGAAGTTTGAAGAAGCCGGCATTACAGGTATTCTTGGTGCTGGTTTCGATCCGGGCGTAGTATCGGTGTTTGCCGCATACGCAGTGAAGCATCTGTTCGATGAAATCGATACTATCGACGTAATGGATGTAAACGCAGGCGACCACGGTAAGAAGTTCGCAACTAACTTTGATCCAGAAACGAACATGCTTGAGATTCAAGGCGATTCGTTCTACTGGGAAAACGGCGAGTGGAAACAAGTACCTTGTCACTCACGTATGCTTGAGTTTGAATTCCCGAATTGTGGTTCACACAAAGTGTACTCAATGGCGCACGACGAAGTTCGATCTATGCAAGAGTTCATCCCGGCGAAACGCATCGAATTCTGGATGGGCTTTGGTGACCGTTACCTAAACTACTTCAATGTGATGCGCGACATCGGTCTACTCAGCCCAGATCCACTAACGCTTCACGACGGTACGGTTGTTCAACCTTTGCACGTGCTAAAAGCACTACTACCAGATCCAACATCACTCGCACCAGGCTACACTGGCCTAACGTGTATCGGTACTTGGGTTCAAGGTAAGAAAGATGGTAAAGAGCGCAGTGTATTTATTTACAACAACGCTGATCACGAAGTCGCATACGAAGATGTTGAACACCAAGCTATCTCATACACCACTGGCGTACCAGCGATCACTGCGGCTTTGCAGTTCTTCCGTGGCAAGTGGGCAGACAAAGGCGTGTTCAACATGGAACAACTAGATCCAGACCCATTCCTAGAAACCATGCCATCTATTGGTCTAGATTGGCATGTTCAAGAACTGGAGCCAGGACAACCTGTTATCCATAAATTGAAGTAAGAATTTAGCGACTCTTATTTGTACGTTTAAGCCGATGCACTTGCGTCGGCTTTGTTCGATTTTATAGTGCCTTTGCTAAGGCGAAGGGACGTAAGGTATCAAAATGCAACAAAACGAACTAAAAACGCCATACTTCATGATCAATGAAGACAAGCTGATTGAGAACCTAGAGAAAGCAAAACAGCTAAAAGACATCTCTGGTGTGAAGCTTGTATTAGCACTGAAGTGCTTCTCAACATGGGGTGTATTCGACATCATCAAGCCTTACCTAGACGGAACAACAAGTTCTGGCCCGTTTGAAGTGAAGCTTGGCTACGAAACGTTCGGTGGTGAGACACACGCATACAGTGTGGGTTACAGCGAAGATGACGTTCGCGATGTGGCGGACATCTGTGACAAGATGATCTTTAACTCTCAGTCACAGCTAGCGGCTTATCGTCATATTGTCGAAGGCAAAGCATCGATTGGCTTGCGCCTAAACCCAGGTGTGAGCTATGCAGGGCAAGACTTAGCAAACCCAGCGCGTCAATTCTCTCGTCTTGGTGTTCAGGCTGATCACATCAAACCGGAAATTTTTGATGGTATTGATGGCGTAATGTTCCACATGAACTGTGAGAACAAAGACGTGGATGCGTTTATCGGCTTACTCGATGCTATTTCAGATCAGTTTGGCGAGTACCTAGATAAGCTGGACTGGGTAAGCATGGGCGGCGGCGTGTTCTTCACATGGCCGGGGTACGATATCGAGAAGTTAGGGTTAGCACTTAAAGCGTTCTCAGAGAAACACGGCGTACAAATGTATTTAGAGCCGGGTGAAGCGATAATTACTAAGACAACTGATCTCGTTGTAACAGTGGTTGATATTGTAGAGAACGTAAAGAAGACGGCGATTGTCGATTCAGCCACAGAAGCTCACCGCTTAGATACGTTGATCTACAATGAGCCAGCGTCAATTCTTGAAGCATCTGAAAATGGTGAACATGAGTATGTGATCGGCTCGTGCTCTTGTTTGGCTGGTGACCAGTTCTGCGTGGCGAACTTCGAACAGCCTCTAGAGATAGGACAGCGTCTGCATATTCTAGATAGTGCCGGTTACACCATGGTGAAACTGAACTGGTTTAACGGTCTACGTATGCCGTCGGTCTACTGTGAACGCTCGAATGGTGACATTCAAAAACTGAATGAATTTGACTACTCTGATTTCAAACGTTCACTGTCTCAGTGGTCAGTGAAATAAAACGTATTGAGTATTAGAACGACAAAGAGCAGCTGAATTGCTGCTCTTTTTATTGGGGAAGCGTTAAAGGTATGCAGTTAGCTTTCTACAATTACACGAGTGTCTTCACTCAGAGATTCTAACTCATTGGCTATGTCTTCAATTTCTAGCTCGCTAGGTAGTTTTATCGCCATTTTAGCGCTGAATAAGCTAGAGCTTACCCCTCCGCCTCCAGCAATGAATACACGCTGACAATCCATATCTAAAATTGAGATACCTTGATTATCGAGAACGTGAGTAATTTCATTCACAATACCCGCTCTATCGTTGGCATCTAAACGAAGTTGGAAGATAGTGTCTTCACGATATGAGTGAGGCTCAGAGTCGACGAACCTAACAACAAGAGTCTGACAAGAAGAGAACGCTTGTTTAACGATGTCGACATTTTCTCTTGGAAGCTCTACTTTGATGACACCTGCAACTTGGTCTTCGATAAAGTTTACTTTGCTGATCAGCCATTTCCCGCCGTTTTCGTGTGTGATTGCAGCGAGCTCTTTAATCGTGGCGGGTGACGCTTGTCCGACAAAATTAACAATAAATACGGTGTTCATAATGTCCCCTCCTGGAATCAAGGTTTGGACGCAGTACGAATAAACGTGCTACTTAAGTTATTGGAATAAATCCTTTTATTTAGTGTAGGTGCTAAGGGCAGGTAATGTTTGATGAAAGTCAATTTTTAACACTAATTCGTGATGCAAATAATTAAAACAATGTTCAGAGCACAAAAAAAGCAGCCATCGTAAGGCTGCTTTTTACCGAGTATCAACTTAGGATTAGAAGGTTACTTTTAACTCGACACCATAAAATTGACTGTCATAGTTTGCGCCTGCGTCCATGGCGAATTTTGCAACATCTTGGTTTCCAAACCAAGGTGATGAATTGAATTGTAGTTCTGCACTACCGCCCCATGCATCAGTTACCCAATAATGAACATGTCCAACAGGGTTTAAGAAGAAGAGCGAAACATCACCTGCGGTTTCAGAGCCCATAACTTCGCCGCCGTTTGCAATAATGTCTTGCTCAGCCGTTAACATCATTTCACCAACAACAGCACCAAAGAATGGTGTGATAAAAATATCCTGCCAAGATGGTACTTCTGCGAACGCCTCCACGCCATACTCCCAAAAGAACGTCGACATAGTTGCGGAGTACAAAAACGACTGAAATTCATTATAGCCAGCGTGACGTGCTGCCGTGTAGTAAACGCCGCCAAAATATGGGTGCATGATGTAGTTGAGGACATGTTCATCGCGATCCCAAACGGGGCCGTCAGAGACATTATCTTTCCACTTTTGCCCCAACTTACTCATGTCTCGGTCTTCTTCGTCCCATTTGGTGATACTTTCTGGAAGAAAAGTCATCATGCCTACGGTCGCGATACTGAGACCTAGAATGGTGTAGGTTTGACCCATCAGGTAATCCCAGTCTTTATCTTGAGGGATGATGAGATGTTTAGGCTGAAGCCCTGCGTCAAGGTTTAGCGAATCATCATTATTCTGTTCATACATAACACCGCGATTTTGAGCCTCGAAGGTGTACAGAGTCGTCGTTTCGCAGTAACCTGACAAGCAATCAGGTGTGTAAGAAAACTCTGTATGACGGCTTAGGTCATAGTGACTTGCGTGCGCAAGCGCTGACGAAGCCAAGCAAAGGCCTGTTAGAGTCGTCTTGAACATGGATGATTTTGACACAAAGGTCTCCGAGTTAATGGTGTATGTTCGGGCTCGTAATTATCCCTCAAAACATCAATCATTTAAACACTTGACCCTTATTTAGTCCCAACAAACCTCGGCGAGATTTGTCCAAATAAAAAGAAAAATAAGCGCTATAACGAAAATAGGATTGTGCTTACGTTCAGGAGTCAGTTGTGAAAATAGCAATGCTTAGTACTGGTGAGGAAGTCCTCCACGGTGATATTGTTGATACTAATGCGGCATGGTTGTCTAGCCTGTTTTATCAACATGGATTTGGCTTAACAAAGCGCTCAACGGTTGGCGATAGCCTATCGAGTTTGGTTGAAGAGTTTTTAATGCTCAGTTTTAACAACGATGTGGTTATTGTTAATGGTGGTTTAGGCCCTACAACGGATGACATGAGTGCTGCCGCCGCCGCGAGAGCCGCCGATTGTAAACTGGTGCTATTCAAAGAGTGGTTGCAGCATCTAGAAAGTTTGTATGCTCGACGTGGCATCCCTATGCCGGACAGTAATTTAAAGCAAGCGATGCTGCCAGAAACAGCAGAGATATTGGACAACCCGATAGGCACTGCTTGCGGTTTCAAAGTGCTGATTAATGATGCCATTTTTTATTTCACACCGGGGGTACCAAGTGAATTTAAGCTCATGGCAGAGACGCAAATTCTTCCCGATCTGAGAAGAGTGTTTCCAGATGTTCAAGGCTCATGTTGTAGTCGAATCTACACGTTTGGTCTATCTGAATCCGGTATTTCAGATAAGCTAGATCAGCTAAAACTTCCTCAAGGCTATGAGCTAGGGTATCGCTCTTACTTGCCTTTTATTGAAGTGAAACTTTTTGGTCCTTCAGATCAGATTGAACAGCGTTTGAAACTAGTACAGATAATTAATAAACACCTTGAGAGTAATACCGTTAGTATTGACTTACCTATGGTTGAAAATGTCGGCCAGTTGTTGGTCGATAAAGGACTAACGGTGTCGACCTCCGAAAAAAGTAGCGGAGGATACTTAACGTACTGGCTAAACGGCGATGAAAACGCTGAAAAGCAACTAGGGCATGGTTGGATACTACCGAGCCTGACTCAAGCGATGGCCAACAGCGGAGATCCATTAGCAGAGACGTTTGCTCTGGCTGGCGCTACGCGAGAGAAGTGTGGGACGGATTTATCACTCGTTACTGGCCATATTGAAGAGGGCGTTTTTTCCGTCGCTTTATCGACACCGTCAGGCGAGTGGGGAGCGTTATATAAACTCTCGAAAAAGTATCAGCGCAGTGATCAAGTTAAAGTGATCAGCACGGCAGCACTAGACTTGTTGCGTCGCTACCTAGAACGTAAACCGATGTTTGCGCATTATGCATTTTTAGAGAAAGTTAAAGAGATGCACCTCCCGAGCAGTGCTTTATAACCAAAGCTCTCTACAGTAGTCTGAGAGACAAAAAACAGAGACAAAAAAGCCAAGGTGATTACCTTGGCTTTTGCATTTTATACCGTCGAGTCAACGTTATGCGCGCTGCTTTTCTTTCATCGCGTAGTTAACGCCGCTAAGTGACAAATCTGATTTTGCTTTACAGATACAAGGTAATATTTCATCACTTTGTGTGTAAGCCATGGCAAAACCAACATACTCCACTTCACCAGACTCCAATTTGCAGCGACAGGCGCCGCAGTGCCCATCACGGCAGTTGTATTCTGGTAATAGGCCAGCTTGCTCCATTGTTTCCAAAATCGTATTGGAAGGGTTGGATTCAATGCTGATCAGTTTGTTGATTTTGAGTGTTGCCATTACAGCTCGAATCCTTCGAAGTCATCTGCGCGAACTTCATTGTCAATTTGACCCACAAGGTAAGAAGAGATTTCTGCTTCTTGAGGCGCAACTTGAACGTTATCTGAAGACAACCAAGCGTTAATCCATGGAATTGGGTTGGTTGTTGCTTTTGGATACGCTGCTGGTAGACCTACCGCTTGCATACGAATATTTGTGATGTATTCAACGTATTGGCTTAGGATGTCTTTGTTTAGACCGATCATAGAGCCATCTTTGAATAGATACTCTGCCCACTCTTTTTCTTGCTCAGCCGCTTCTTTGAATAGGTCAAAACAGTCCTGTTTTGCCTCTTCTGCGATTTGCATGAAAGTGAAGTCATCTTGACCGTTACGTAGCAGGTTGATCATGTGCTGCGTGCCGTTTAAGTGAAGTGCTTCGTCACGAGCGATCAGCTTGATGATTTTCGCGTTACCTTCCATTAGTTCGCGTTCTGCGAAAGCGAAAGAACATGCGAAACTGACGTAAAAACGAATAGCTTCTAGTGCGTTAACAGACATCAAACAGATGTACAGCTTCTTCTTAAGATCGTACAGACTAACCTTAACCGTTTCACCGTTAAGGACATGCTCACCTTCACCGTAGCGATGGTAATCATTCGTCGCTTGAATCAAATCGTCGTAGTAGTGCGCGATGTCTTTTGCACGCTTCAGAATGTGCTCGTTCTCAACGATATCATCAAACACTACAGCAGGGTCGTTCACGATGTTACGAATAATGTGTGTGTAAGAACGAGAGTGAATCGTTTCAGAGAAAGACCAAGTCTCAATCCAAGTCTCTAGTTCTGGCAGAGACACAAGCGGCAGCAGTGCCACGTTAGGGCTGCGGCCTTGGATAGAGTCAAGAAGCGTTTGGTACTTCAAGTTAGAGATGAAGATGTGCTTCTCGTGATCTGGCAGTTTGTTGTAATCGATACGGTCGCTAGATACGTCTACTTCTTCTGGACGCCAGAAGAAAGAAAGTTGTTTCTCGATAAGTTTTTCGAAAATCTCAAACTTTTGTTGGTCGTAACGTGCAACGTTTACTGATTGACCTAGGAACATTGGTTCCTTCAATTGGTCATTCTTTTTTTGGTTAAAAGTACTGTAAGCCATAATGCCTCAATTCCTTTTAAACCTCCCCGTAAGGGGGAGGTTATCGATAGTCTGTCTTTACGGGGTCGCTAGGTACGGGAAGATTAAATCTTACAACCGCCGCCAGCACAATCGTCATCTTGTGGTTGAACAGCGTCTTTCTGTTCATCTTTCGCGCCATCACGAGTGTTGTGGTAGTAAAGCGTTTTCACACCAAACTTATACGCTGTTAGCAGGTCTTGAAGTAGTTTCTTCATTGGAACCTTGCCAGTCTCGTAACGTGACGGGTCGTAGTTAGTATTAGCAGAGATAGCTTGGTCAACAAACTTCTGCATAATACCCACAAGGTGTAGATAACCGTCGTTCGAACCGATATTCCAAAGCAGTTCATAGCTGTCTTTAAGTTCTGTGAACTCTGGTACAACTTGCTTCAGGATACCGTCTTTCGAAGCTTTTACTGAAACGTAACCACGTGGTGGCTCAATACCGTTAGTTGCGTTTGAAATCTGAGAAGAAGTCTCAGAAGGCATTAGCGCAGTCAGTGTTGAGTTACGTAGGCCGTGCTCCATAATTTCTTTACGTAGGCTGTCCCAGTCGTAGTGCAGCGCTTCGTCACAAATTAGGTCGATATCTTTCTTATACGTATCAATCGGCAGTAAGCCTTTCGCGTAGTTCGTCTCGTCGAATGAAGGACACTTACCTTGTTCTTTCGCCAGTGCTACAGATGCTTTCAATAGGTAGTACTGCATTGCTTCGAACGTACGGTGAGTTAGGCCGTTCGCGCTACCGTCAGAGTATTTCACGCCATTCTTCGCTAAGTAGTAAGCAAAGTTAATCACACCAACACCTAGCGTACGACGGTTCATAGTCGATTTGTATGCCGCTGGTAGAGGGTAATCTTGGTAATCAAGCAGTGCATCTAACGCACGAACAACAAGATCGGATAGCTCTTCGAAATCATCTAGAGACTTGATAGCACCTAAGTTGAATGCAGAAAGCGTACACAGTGCGATCTCGCCTGAGTCATCTTCAACGTTAGTTAATGGTTTCGTTGGCAGTGCGATTTCTAAACATAGGTTCGACTGACGAACTGGAGCGACTTCAGAATCAAATGGGCTGTGAGTATTACAGTGGTCCACGTTCTGGATGTAGATACGACCCGTTGATGCACGCTCTTGCATTAGCAGAGTGAACATTTCAATCGCTTTAACCGTTTCCTTCTTGATTGAAGGATCGTTCTCGTACTTCACGTATAGACGCTCAAACTCTTCTTGGTTTTCGAAGAATGCGTCGTACAGACCAGGTACATCAGATGGTGAGAATAGCGTAATATTGCCGCCTTCAACTAAACGTTGGTACATCAGTTTGTTTAACTGAACACCGTAGTCCATGTGACGAACACGGTTTTCTTCAACACCACGGTTGTTCTTAAGTACCATTAGTGAGCGTGCTTCACCGTGCCACATTGGGTAGAACACAGTAGCTGCGCCACCACGTACACCACCTTGTGAACAACATTTTACTGCTGTTTGGAAGTACTTGTAGAACGGAATACAACCAGTGTGGAATGCTTCACCACCGCGAATCTCTGAGCCTAATGCACGGATACGACCTGCGTTGATACCAATACCAGCGCGCTGAGATACATAACGAACAATTGAGCTTGCTGTTGCGTTAATAGAATCAAGACTGTCGCCACACTCGATCAGAACACATGAGCTGAACTGGCGAGTAGGGGTACGCACGCCAGACATAATTGGCGTAGGTAGAGAAATCTTAAA
Organism: Vibrio sp. YT-16; assembly: GCF_033337405.1. Classification (NCBI taxonomy): domain Bacteria; kingdom Pseudomonadati; phylum Pseudomonadota; class Gammaproteobacteria; order Vibrionales; family Vibrionaceae; genus Vibrio; species Vibrio sp. YT-16. The sequence continues at coordinate 66,198 of NZ_JAWOQQ010000001.1, read as the reverse complement.
TGTCGATGTCGCATCGTAGAAACGTTTGATGTAATCAAGACGTGTCGCTTTTGGATATTTCGCAAATAAGCACGCTGCTACAAGGATGTATAAGAACTGAGCACTTTCGTAAATTTGGCCCGTAACACGGTTCTGTACGAAGTACTTACCCTCTAGCTGCTTAACTGCCGCGTATGAGAAGTTTAGGTCGCGTTTATGGTCGAGGTACGCATCAAGTTCGTCGAGTTCTGCTTTTGTGTAGTCTTCTAGAATATGTTGATCGTACTTACCCATATCGACGAGGCGAGACACGTGATCATAAAGCGTTGGTGGCTCGTATTGGCCATACGCTTTTTTACGCAGATGGAATACCGCTAGGCGAGCAGCTAGGTATTGATAATCCGGAGTCTCTTCAGAGATCAGGTCTGCCGCAGACTTGATGATTGTCTCGTGAATATCTGTCGTTGTGATGCCGTCGTAAAACTGGATGTGAGCGCGAAGTTCTACTTGAGAAACCGAAACATTATCTAGACCTTCTGCAGCCCAAGTGATAACGCGGTGGATTTTATCCAGATCGATACTTTCTTTACGGCCATCACGCTTGGTGACGGTAAGTTGTTGGTTCATTCTGCTTTATTTCCCTAAGAAAACTGATAAAAGCCGTATTTTTGTTTGTTTATGTGCAATATGAGTAAAGCTTGCGGCGGCTTTGTGATCAAAGTCTATCTATATATTGTCGCTTAAACACAACATATAGGGGTTCATTTGTTTGCGGGTTACAAGATAGTGCTATTACACTGATTTATCAAGGTACAGATCGGGGATGACTTGTGGATAACTGACAAAATGAAAAAAATCAGTAAGTGAACACTAACCGATGAGAAAAGGGCAGACTTGAATGGTTAAAAGTACGGTTTCGAGATCGGTTTAGAAATAACCGCATGCAAAAATATTTTCCTTGATCTTTGGTCGTTTTTATCTACGAAAAATAGCTTGGTCAAAATGGAATCTAGAGCACGAATTTTAGCCATAAAAAGACAAAAAAAGCGGCAACTTTGTGCTACCGCTTCCGATTCATTTTCTTTAAAAAATGTCAATCACAAAACTCATTTTTTAACTTAATAGCGTTCAGTATTTTTTAGTATGAACGATGTAGTTTACATCTACATTACGACCGAGTTTATAGCTGTCATTTAGAGGGTTGTAATGAAGCCCAGTAATGCCCATTTCCGTCAGGTCAGTTTGGTCTATCATCTTCATCATTTCGGCTGGCTTGATAAACTTATCGTGCTCATGAGTGCCTTCAGGAACAATCTTAAGAAGCTTCTCAGCACCGACAATAGCAAATAAGTACGACTTAATGTTTCGGTTCAAAGTTGAGAAAAACACGTGACCACCGGGTTTGACTAGCGCAGCACAAGAGCGGATAACGGAGAGAGGATCTGGAACGTGTTCAAGCATCTCCATACAAGTCACGACATCGTAAGTTCCTGCGTTTTCTATAGCGTGGTCTTCTATTGTGCTCTGAATGTAGGTCAGTTGAGTGCCTGTTTCTAATGCATGTAGTCGCGCGACTTCTAATGGTTCTTTACCCATATCAAGCCCCGTCACAATAGCGCCTTCTTTTGCCATGCTTTCAGCAAGAATGCCACCACCACAGCCGACATCAAGTGTTCGCTTGCCAAACAAGCCATTTGCTTTTTCAAGTACATAGTTCAAACGAAGTGGGTTAATTTGATGAAGCGGCTTAAACTCGCCTTCTAAATCCCACCATCGAGAAGCCATGTCCTCGAATTTCTTAATTTCACTTGGGTCGACGTTTTGTGCTTTAGTCATAATTGGTTTTATTGCATTCAATCTGAGTCCTTTAGAGGGCGCCAGTATACTCCAACGTTTTACACCCAAACAACCTCGATGTGCTTAGTTAAGGGACAATGACAGAGTTCACTGGCGCGGCAATCGAGACAGGTGCCTGTAATTTGTAAAGCGCTAACTATTGTTTTTGGTTCATCCTTGAACTGGTGCCAGTGATAATAACTCTAAAACCTGCATTTTCGCGTTGTGTGGTTAAAGGAATTTACCTCGCTTTTCCGCGTAAAGGGTCCGATTTTGCTCAATATTGACCGAAATATAACCACTAATCAGAAAGATATGGGATGAGTGTGCAAATTCTCGACATTTGATTCATAACCAAGCTCACAACCTGATAAAAGGAGAGGGAAAGTGATGCCGAAGTGATGAATTGTGTGTTATATTTTTGCACCTTACACGTATCGTAATTACGATCAGATAATAGAGGGATAATGGCTCTATGAGCGATTTAGCTAAAGAGATCACGCCCGTAAACATTGAAGATGAGCTTAGAGGTTCATACCTAGACTATGCGATGTCAGTCATCGTGGGTCGTGCTCTTCCAGATGTGCGTGATGGCCTAAAACCAGTACACCGCCGCGTTTTATTCGCGATGAACGTACTAGGCAACGATTGGAACAAACCATATAAAAAATCAGCCCGTGTTGTCGGCGACGTAATCGGTAAATATCACCCACATGGTGATAGTGCTGTGTACGACACAATCGTACGTATGGCTCAGCCGTTCTCGCTTCGTTACATGCTGGTCGATGGTCAAGGTAACTTTGGCTCGATCGATGGCGACTCTGCTGCGGCAATGCGTTACACCGAAGTTCGAATGGCAAAAATTGCCCATGAACTATTGGCTGACCTAGACAAAGAAACCGTAGACTACGTACCAAACTACGACGGTACTGAGCAGATCCCAGCGGTTCTTCCAACTAAAATTCCAAACCTATTGGTTAACGGTGCTTCTGGTATCGCAGTAGGTATGGCAACCAACATCCCGCCTCATAACCTTGGCGAAGTGATTGATGGCTGTCTTGCATACATCAATAATGAAGAAATCACTATTGATGAACTAATGGATTACATTCCTGGTCCTGATTTCCCAACGGCGGCGCTTATCAGCGGTCGTAAAGGCATTGTAGACGCGTACAAAACAGGTCGTGGCAAAATCTACATGCGTTCGAAAGCGGACATCGAAGTGGAGAAGAATGGTAAAGAGACCATTATCGTCACTGAAATTCCTTACCAGGTGAACAAAGCTCGCTTGATCGAAAAGATCGCTGAGCTAGTTAAAGATAAGAAAGTAGAAGGCATCAGTGCACTGCGCGACGAGTCAGATAAAGACGGTATGCGCATTGTTATTGAGTGTAAGCGCGATGCTGTGGGCGAAGTAGTTCTAAACAACCTTTACGCTCAGACTCAGCTGCAAACCACTTTCGGTATCAACATGGTGGCCCTAAACAATGGCCAGCCACAGCTATTCAACCTAAAAGATATGCTGAAGTGCTTCGTTGATCACCGTCGTGAAGTTGTGACACGTCGTACTATCTTCGAACTGCGTAAAGCGCGTGAACGTGCTCATATCCTTGAAGGTTTAGCTCTAGCGCTTGCTAACATTGATGAAATCATTGAGCTTATCCGTAAGGCACCTACACCGGCTGAAGCAAAAGCGGGTCTTATCGCTCGTGGTTGGGATTTAGGCAACGTTTCAGCAATGCTAGAGCGTGCTGGTACAGATGCTGCGCGCCCTGAATGGCTAGAGCCTGAATATGGTATTCGTGATGGTCAGTACTTCCTGACTGAGCAACAAGCACAAGCTATCCTAGATCTACGTTTACATAAACTAACAGGTCTAGAACACGAGAAGATTCTTGGCGAATACAAAACACTTCTAGAAGAAATCGCTGAACTCATGCATATCCTTGCGAGCACTGAGCGTTTGATGGAAGTGATCCGTGAAGAACTTGAAGCGGTTCGTGACGGCTTTGGTGACGCTCGTCGTACAGAAATCACAGCTGCGAGCCATGATATTGACATGGAAGAGCTGATCGCACGTGAAGACGTTGTGGTTACTCTATCTCACGGTGGTTACGTTAAGTACCAAGTACTGAGCGACTACGAGTCACAGCGCCGTGGTGGTAAAGGTAAGAGTGCGACTAAGATGAAAGATGAAGACCATATCGAGCGTCTTCTAGTGGCGAATACCCACGATAACATCTTGTGTTTCTCTACTCGTGGTAAGACATACCGCCTGAAAGTTTACCAATTGCCTCTAGCGAGCCGTACTGCGCGTGGTAAGCCAATTGTGAACATCCTTCCATTAGAAGAAGGTGAGCGCATTACCGCGATTCTACGTGTTGATGAATTCTCTGAAGACAAATTCATCTTCATGGCAACAGGTGACGGTACGGTTAAGAAAACGCCGTTGAACCAGTTTGCAAACGTACGTTCAAACGGCCTAATCGCTGTGAACCTACGTGAAGACGATTCGTTAATCGGTGTGGATATCACTAACGGCGAAAACGAAATCATGCTGTTCTCTAAAGCGGGTAAAGTGGTTCGCTTTAAAGAAGCAGAAGAGATTCCAGTACTTGATGAAAATGGTAAACCAGTTCTTGATGAGAATGGTCAGCCAGAGATCAAGTTTAAAGGTGTTCGTCCTATGGGTCGTACCGCCTCTGGTGTTCGTGGTATGAAACTGGCTGAAAATGACCAAGTTGTATCACTTATTGTTCCTTCGCACGAAGGCGATATCCTAACGGTTACAGAAAACGGTTATGGTAAACGTACAGCACTTAGCGAGTACCCGACAAAAGGTCGTGGCACTCAAGGTGTAGTTTCTATCAAAGTTTCTGAGCGAAATGGCCCGGTAGTTGGTGCTATCCAGGTTGTTGAAGGTGATGAAATGATGATGATCACCGACGCTGGCACGTTAGTACGTACTCGTGTGGGTGAAGTTAGCCAGGTTGGTCGTAACACACAAGGTGTAACGCTTATCCGTACTGCGGAAGATGAATCAGTTGTTGGTTTGCAACGTATTGAAGAAGTTGATGATGAAGAGCTGCCTGCTGATGAAGATGCAGAAGCGTTAGAGTCAACAGGCGAAAATACGCAGCAAGACGCTTCAGAAGCTCCAGCTGCTGATGATGCAGAGGAAGATAACGAAGAGTAATCTTACATCGTTATCCTGATATGAAAAGCCGAGCCCTTAGTTGCTCGGCTTTTTTGTATCTGTATCAACGCATTTAAAGTAAGAAATGCGTACACTGACGTTATCTTTGTTTACAGGACGTGTTATGTCTGTTTGGTTTTTCGCTGCCATCACTCTGATGGGGTTGTTTATCGTACTCTTATCACTGAGTGCATCAAAAGTTAAACCTGCTCAATGGTTTGGCTTTTGCCTGTTAGTACTTGTCGTGACGAGTGCCAGTTTCTTATTGCTGCATCAAACACCGCCTAAACCAATACAAGCGGAAATGTCACGAATGATGACTGCTCGTGACATCATGAAAGAGATTCAAGACCAGTTGCGTGAAGATCCGAACAACGCTGAATTGTGGTTCCAACTCGGGCAGGGCTACCTGCTAGAGGGGGAATTTGATGGCGCGCTGATTTGTTTTGATTACGCGATCCAACTGACTGAGCCAGTCAGTGCCACGCAACTTGCTGCAAAGGCGACGACCTTGTACTACATTCACCAGCAATCAATGACGCAAGAAGTTAGCTTGCTTTTGGAGCAAGCTTTGCAGATAGAACCGCACAATGAAGCCGCTTTGTCTTTGATCGCAAATGATCATTTTCTGTCATTCCGATTTCAGGAAGCGATTGATGCCTGGGTAATATTATTAGATTCTAATGATCCAAATTTAGATAGGGTGCAAATCATTAACTCTATTAACAAAGCAAAAGAGCTATTGTAAGCGTACAATTTAACAAGCAATAGAGAGAAAGGTGGGCAACGAATGAAAAATAAAGCACTAAGCATATTGGTTTTGCTGTGCGGCTCTGTGCTGGCGGGTTGTAGCTCTTCCGATCATTCTGGCTCTTCCTCTACGGTTTATTATTCATCGGGTTACTACGACCCGTGGTGGTACGATCATGACGACTACTGGATTTATTACTATCCGGGCTGTTGCGATAACGACGATGAATACAAAGAGAAACTGGAAGAGTGGTGGAATGGTTTAGATGAAGACCAACAGCAATCCATCAAAGACAAAGTCGAAGATTGGAAAGACGACGATATGTCCGCCAATATCGATAACATGAAACGCCAACTTGACGATCATTGGCAATCACTGCCTGACGAGCAAAAGCAAGAGATTCGAACCCAATGGGAGAATCGTCCGGAGCATATTGAACCAGCGACTTTACAAGGCAAGGCGGTGAAAGAAAAGGTTCAACAAAGAAAAGCATTACCGGAAACGAAGATCCAGCGTCCAGTTGCTCGTCCAAATGTGCAGATACCTAAAGCACGTCCAAATATTCAACCTAGACCTAGGCTTCCTCGTCGCTAGTACATTCGATTTTTGTCTCTCGATAGAATCAGGATGAAGAGATAAAGATAATAAAGAAAGAAAAGGGGCGTTCAGTACGCCCCTTGTTGTATCTATAAACTAACCTCTGCAAGTTAGACTAATATGTGGCTTCGCGTTCAGCTGCTGCTTTATCCCATTCTGGTGCCACCGTTTCTAGGAAGTGTTTCTTGTCTGCGTTCATCTTATCCATATCCATGCCCAGTGCTTGCTGTGCTTTCGCTTTGGTCGAGATATCTGGAATTTGAACAGGGTCAGTAATGCCTTTGGTTGCCAGTAAGCGAACCAACTTGGTACGGGCGTCAGCAGCGCGGTCAACTGCAGTACCAAGTACTTCTAGTGCTACCTCAGGAGCATGCATGTGGACACCGTGAGAAGCAATCGCGTAGTCCCAACGCCATTGTGCATGGCGAATATCTTGTAGGATAGGTTCCATCTCTGCTTCTGTTGCACCTGCTTTCCACGCTGCGCCTGCTTCAAAGTGTGCCGCTACGATTTGCTTCTCGGCGGTTAGCTTCATGTTCAGTACTTGCGCTTTGCGAGTCGAGACGATGCCTTGTAGCTGCTCTTTAGTTTGGGTATGGCATTGCGCACAGGTGTCTTCAAAACGATCAAATGGGTTACCCACTTTGTGGTCTGTGTACACCGTACCGTCTTCTTTGGTCACTTTAGGCATGTGGCAGTCCACACACACCACTTTGTTTTTACCATGAATACCCGCTCTCCAAGTTTCGAAACCCGGGTGTTGTGCTTTTAGCATCGGCGCGTTAGATACGGCATGCGTCCAATCTTTGAAATTCAACGCGTCGTAGTATTTCTCCATGTCATTAACGGTGGTGCCCATATCCCATGGGAATTTAACCGCTTTAGTTGGGCCGGTGAAGTAGTATTCAACGTGACATTGAGCGCAGACCGATGCTTGCTTATCTAGGCGAGACTGTTCATCAAAGTTTTTACCAATAGTATCAAAAGCACGCTCGACGTATGGGCGAGTCAGTGCCAGCGCGGGTTCGCCTTTCTTGAAGGCTTCAGAGCCCGTGTTGTGGCAATCGGAACAACCGATAGGGTTGACGATTTCTGAGCCTAAGCGTGCCCATTTACCTTCGAAATAACCGTCTTCACCACGTTCATCAATCACGCGAGCGACGTCTGGGCTTTTACAGCTCCAGCACGCCATCGGCATAGGCCCGGACTTCTCGTCGGTTGGTGCGCCAGTACGTAAGGTTTGGCGAACATCATCAAGTGCGTAAAAGTGACCGCGCGCTTTGTTGTAGTCTTTCGCGAAGCCATAACCTGCCCACAGGATAACCATGTTTGGGTCTTCACTTAGAGCATCTTCTATGTGCTCACTTTCGGATGTTGCTTTCCAAGAGTGGTATTGGTCGGGATGGTTCTGTTCAAAGGCGTCATTTCGAGGATCGATAAAATCCTTCTCTTCTGCCGCTAACGGAGCGCCAACCAAAAATAATTGGCTGGCGAATAAGGTCGCAACCGCAATAGGTGCGCTCATCCAGTGTTTTATGCTCACAGTGTTATCTCCATATTCGTTTTTATTAGCAGCGTTGTGAGGAGCTATTCCAAATAAGAACTGGAGATCTACGATTAATAATATTGCTTAATTGGATAGATGAAATAGTGAGTGAATCTTGTCTTGTTTTAGATCAATTTACACCAGTGATCTCAGTCATGTTTGAATTTATATACCTCTAAAGTGGTAGTTGTTAAGTCATTGTTCTACAATGCTTTGGGGTTTTAACCTTTTTAAAAATAGGGTGATTTAGTTCGCTTTTTGAGCAGGTGTTTCTACCCCTTATGAATAATAGAGGTATTATAAATATAGGTTTAGCGTTGTGGCTTTCCGAAATAAGAATTGATGTCATTTGAAGATCTAAAAAATATCTTCAGAGGAAATTAATTGTCGCTCAAATAAATAATTGAGAATAGTTATCAATTATTGTCGAGCTAAGGAAAGAACAATATGGGCAATATAAAATTGACCATAGAGACAATGCTGAAACTTCTCTTCGTCTTTGCCATCTATGGTTTCTCCATCGCCGCCCATGCGACTTCTTCAGAGCCGATTGAAGGTGCTCAAGCTGAGCGTCATCAAGTCGAGTTGATCCGTGACCGAGACTACAAGTGTCTTCAATGTCATAAGGACGCCAAAGAGACTCTGAATCTATCGCATGATTCGCAAGCGTTATTGAGTCAAGGTAAGCAGCTCAATTGCACTAACTGCCATAGCAACATCGGCCCTGATCACCGTGAAGGCGCGCCTGATGTGATTAAGTTTTCTGCCGCGCAATCGAAAGAGGTACACGACAAAGTGTTCCTTGATCCAAGCATGATTCTTAAAGCCAACAGCCGATGTGTGGATTGCCATGCACCGACACAACTGAGAGAAAGCCACTGGACGCACGATGTGCACGCCAAAAACCTCACTTGTTCAAATTGCCACGATGTACACACAGCGAAAACCAAAGCGTTGTCGTACGACAGAAAACAACTGATCAAGCAGTGTGTGGATTGTCACTCTGAATTTGCCGTCGAACCTGAACTTGCCAAAGAAGAGGAGAGATAGCATGAAATGTTCGAGAAGAAACTTTTTAGCCGGCAGCGGCGCGTTGATTTTAACTACAGGCGTTGCAGGCACTTCCGTTGTTAGCTCCTCTCTTTATACCAGCAACCGTGAACAAGCGAAACGCATGGGTATGGTTCATGATGAAAATGCCTGCATTGGCTGTACCGCTTGTACCGATGCTTGTCGCGAAGTAAATAAAGTCCCTGAAGGCGTAACGCGACTTAAAATTCATCGCAGTGAACCGATTGGCGAGTTCCCAGATGTGAAATACCAGTTTACTCGTGAATCCTGTCAGCACTGTGATAACCCACCATGTGTATACGTTTGTCCAACAGGCGCTGCATACAAAGATGAAGCGACCGGCATCGTGGATGTACACAAAGAGAAATGTGTCGGATGTGGTTATTGCCTTGCTGCTTGCCCTTACCAAGTGCGCTTCTTTAATCCAGTCGATCACTCTGCGGATAAATGTAACTTCTGCCGTGATACCAACCTAGCGCAAGGTAAGCAGCCAGCTTGCGTGGAATCTTGCCCAACAAAAGCACTCATCTTTGGTGATTTAAATGACCCAACTAGCGAGGTGAGCAAAGCTATCGAAAGCCATGTTGTCTATCGCGATAAATCGCATTTAGGTACGCAACCTAAACTGTACAAAATTCCGCATAGCAAAGGGGAGGTGTCATCATGAACGGCTTCGAAAGTGCATTCCACTTTGACTCGTTAGTCTGGGATTGGATCATCGCGATTTACTTATTCTTTGCTGGGATGTCAGCGGGTGCGGTGATTATTTCTATCTATTTAAAACGCAAAGTGATTGAAGGTGATCCCGCAAACAACGGCATCATGAAAGCGATGGCTTGGCTCGCACCATTTGGCATCATTGCTGGGTTGGTAATTTTGATTTTCCATTTAACCAAGCCTTTAGAGTTTTGGAAGATCATGATCTACTACAACCCAACGTCTGTGATGTCGATGGGCGTGATCTTGTTCCAAGTGTACATGCTAGTGCTGTTTGTTTGGATTGGCGTTATCTTCCGCCATCAAATCATCAGCTTCTGTGAAGGGAAGTTACCAAGCAAACTGCTGGATTTTGCCGATGGCATTTTGATTAAGGCGGGGAAAGCCAACAACGCAATTGAATTATTCTTGGGCTTCTTAGCCATCGTACTTGCAGCGTACACTGGCTTTCTATTGTCTGCGTTGAAGACTTACCCAATGCTAAACAATCCAGTACTGCCAATCTTGTTCCTGTTCTCTAGTTTGTCCTCGGGTGCAGCAGCATGCTTGATGTTCGGTATCTTGGTATTTAAAGAGTCGACCAGCAGCCCAAGTGTGTCTTGGGTACACGGATTTGAACGCCCAGTAGTATTGTTTGAGCTGTTTGTCTTAGTGACCTTCTTTACCGGACTGATCTTCAGCGGTGGTCAGAACGAAGTCGCGGCTTGGAATGCTATTTCGAGTGGATTCTGGGCTCAATGGTTCTGGGTTGGCGTAGTGTTCATCGGCATGATAACGCCTTTGACTCTCAATTGGTTAACGCCTTCAGAAGTGCGCCACAGAGGCAGTTACGTTTTTGTGGTCACGACGTTGAGCTTGGTTGGCGTACTTATGCTGCGTACTTTCATTCTATATGCCGGTCAAATGACCATAGTGTAAGGGGGATAAATGGAAGCTGAGCTAGGGTTCTTCTTACTGATATTGGTGGCTGTAACATCGACTTGTGCATCGTTGCTGCATTGGCTACGTCGTGCTATGAGTAAGAAGGCGACATTGCCGCATCAAGTCGCGATGTCCCACATCATTAGCTTAGCTTCCTTCATTTGTTTAGCACTTCTGATCGTCTGCTTCGTGCAAGACAACTTCGCGTTGGAATATGTTGTTACGCATTCCAACAGTCAACTTCCCGTGGCGTTCAAAATTGCTGCCGCTTGGGGTGGGCACCAAGGCTCCATGTTGTTTTGGGTCGTCACCCTGAGTTTATGGGCGTCGTTTATTGCATTTAAGTCACCGCTCAATGCCCAATATACTTGTGACTGTTTAGGAATCATGAACGTTCTGATTGGGACGTTTGCATGGTTCACGTTAATGACCTCTAACCCGTTCGAGTATGCCCAAGTATTGGCGTCGGAAGGGCGAGATCTAAACCCTATGCTGCAAGATGTTGGGCTTATCATTCATCCACCATTGCTTTATCTCGGTTATGTCGGTTACGCAGCAATATTAGCTTTTGCATTAGCGGCGCTATTGGGTAAACAACCGATGAGCGATTGGTATGTGGTCGCTCGAAGCGCAGCGTTTTTTGCATGGGGAACGCTCACGTTGGGTATCTTGGTGGGATCATGGTGGGCGTACAATGAACTAGGGTGGGGCGGCTGGTGGTTTTGGGACCCTGTGGAGAACGCTTCTCTACTCCCTTGGCTTACTGGTACTGCTTTGTTGCACAGCGGTGTTGTCGCAACACGTAACAGAGGCGCAATTTGGAGCTCCTATGCACTGGCGTTTGCTACGTTCAGCCTAAGCATTTTAGGGACATTCGTGGTGCGCTCTGGCGTGCTGACTTCAGTGCACGCTTTTGCGGTGGACCCAACTAAAGGTTTGGTGCTGATTGGTGTATTGAGCTTGCTTGTCATTATCACTTTTGGCGTACTGATTTTGCGAGGAGAACAACTCCCTCGTTTCAAACTTCAATCTCTAGCGAGCCGAGCTTACACTGCTTATATCGCCAAAGGGCTGCTGGTTATTGCGACTGCCATCGTTTTTCTTGGCACTTTTTATCCGATGGTTTATCAACTGCTCGGTTTAGGGAACATTTCAGTTGGCGCACCTTACTTTAATAGTCTGATCTTCCCATTAAGCATACTGGCTCTGATTGCCTTAGCATTCATGCCAGTGCTGAAATGGACAAAAGGCACAGTTCCGAGTGTAAGCGGTGATATCGCGATCAGTATCGCGTTATCTCTAGTCTCTGGGATCGGGTTTATGTTCTCAGTGAATGCACTGCATTTCGAAGTATTGTTAACCATAACGTTGGCTACTTGGGTGATTGTGGCGCATCTCGTTATGCTGTTTCGCTGCTCCAATAAGCGTAAACTCATGCCAATCGTGATGGCACATATCGGTTTTGCACTGGCGGTGAGTGGGGCTGTATTCAACAGTCACTACTCATATGAACACAATTTACGTGTCGAACCTGGCAGTTCTCAACAAAGAGCGGGGATCACTATCGATTATCATGGTATCGAATGGCTGGTGGGGCCAAACTACACCGCGGAACAAGGACAGATCACCTTGCACTTGGAAGATGGCCGCATGCTCAATTTCAACCCGCAAAAGCGTCATTACCCTGTGCGAGTGATGAATATGACCGAGCCTGCGATTCGTTCACTATGGCATGGCGATTATTACGTGACATTGGGTGACAAAGTCGATACTTATGCTTATGCGATTAAAGTTCAGTACCGCGCAGGTATTTGGTGGATATGGTCTGGCGGGCTACTAGCTGTGTTTGGTGCGCTATTAACAGGCTTAAAGAAAAGGAGAGAGGCTATCAATGCGATCGAGAAATACGCTTAAACTCGCAGGTCTCGTTGTGGCTGTTGCCGTGTTTGCTGTAGTAACTGCGGTGGCTTTGTCTGAGCGACCACATGTTGAATTGTCCCCACAACGAAATTTAGAGACACCTAATTTTCGCTCTACTTCTCTGATCTCTGATGACATGGTTTCTGAGCAGTTGTTCAAAAGCGACGGATATAAATTATTGAATGTTTGGGCATCTTGGTGCGGAGTATGCAAACGAGAGCATGAAGAGTTATTGCAGTTAGCAGAACTCGGTGTGGCTATTATTGGGCTGAATTATAGAGATCAAAAACAAGCCGCTCGTGAATATTTGAGCTCTAAACGAAATCCATATATTGAAGTAATTAGTGACCCTAATGGAAAGCTTGCTGTGGAGCTAGGTGTTATCGGAACGCCGGAAACTTACTTGATTGATCAAAATGGTCGTATATTGATCAAATATCGTGGGGAGCTAACGGCAGATAAATGGAACGATATATTTTCAGGATACTTGAATGTTTCGATTTAATAATCTTCTCCTCACTTTAATCCTATTTATACTATTTTCTCCTTTCACGAGAAGTGCGGATATAGAACAGAATGTTGATCTGTTTGAATTTCATTCTGTTGAAGTGCAACAGCGTGCAACCTCGTTAGCCAAGACCTTACGCTGCCCGCAGTGTCAAAACCAAAACCTTGTCGAGTCTAATGCACAAGCGGCTAAAGACCTGAGGTTGAAAGTGTATACGATGGCCAATGAAGGCAGCTCAGATCAAGAAATAAAGGACTATCTAGTTGCTCGTTATGGGAATATTGTTCTGTATCAACCACCATTAAATTATTCCACGGCGCTGTTGTGGATCTTTCCTGTGCTATTTTTGATCTTTTTTGTCTTATATTCGATCCGAATGGTGAAGCGTAATTAATGTGACCGTTATTCCACTATTAAAAATAAATTGTGCACTTAACAAGCAGAATGTTATCATTTTTCCGAATTTATGAAGTTTCCAGTATAAAGAAAATAAAAATTTTGAGCTGGATAAGTAATAAAAGAACGAAATAGGTGCACGCAGTGGATTCAGTTATATTACAACTTAAAAAAGACTTCTATTCGCAGATTCGTGCATTGCAATCACCGAACCTGCCTCAAGTTACTTCAACGCTCGCCGTGTTGACCGACGAGGAAATCCAAGAACTCGAAGCAGTTTGGATTGAACTCGCCGTTTGGAAGCGCAGTCAGACCCATTAAAAGATAGACCAAACGACCTTCTTGAAACCCCAGACAAAATTTGTCTGGGGTTTTTTATTGTAGTTTTTTTAAATTGTTATAATATAACAATTGTTCAGTTGGAGAGTGTTTCTCTTTTGCTGTCTTGAGTGGATAACTGCCCTCAATTGTGATCTCTATATTGCAAAATGCGGTATCAGTCCCCATAGTTGAAGAGCAACGAGTAAATCCCATGAATGCAATAACGAAAACGCACCAAGCGCATCAAGCAATAAATCGAGTGAGTATAGATATGGCGGAAGTACGTGCCAGAGTAGATTTTAAAGTCGGGGCAAAAAGTAACATTGATGCCGAAATTCTGTCTTTCCATGGTCTGAAGACAGACAAAGAGCATGTTGCTATTATCTTTAAACAAGCGGACCAAACTCAGGACATGCCTTTAGTTCGTATGCACTCTGAGTGTTTGACAGGCGATGTGTTCCACTCTTCACGCTGTGACTGTGGTGAGCAACTAGAAGAGACGATCAATCGCATGGGCGAGTCCGGTGGTATCATCTTGTATCTCCGTCAGGAAGGTCGTGGTATTGGTTTGTACAATAAGATCGATGCATACCGCTTACAAAGCCAGGGCATGAACACGTACGAAGCTAACAACCATTTGGGCTTTGATGATGACCTGCGTGATTTCACAGAAGCAGCACAAATGCTAGAAGCTTTAGGCGTGAATAAGATCCGCCTTGTGACGAACAACCCTAAGAAAATCCGTGAGTTATCTGAGTACGGAATTGAAATTGGCGAGGTTGTCAATACCTCTGCACATATCAAAGATGGCAACGAAAATTATCTGAAGGCAAAAGTCTCTCACGGAAAACATGACCTAAAGGTTTAATCCTAAAGATAAAACTGACAATAAAGTCTGTGAAAAACCTCATTTTTATGAGGTTTTTTTGTATCTGGAGTTGCAAATAAATTGTAAATTTGTATTATCTCGAGACTAAAGTGCAAATAAGAATAATTAGCACTACCAATACGATAATTGAAAAGCTCAACAAGGATGCTTCAGATGAATGCAAAAAAAGTTTTAGTCCAATCTATTGCTGCATCACTCCTCATTGCCAGTGGTTCTACCGTTGCTGCCACTGTAACTAAACAACAAGTAGTCGAACATTACGCGGACGTTGCCCATGCTGTGTTTGCTGATTCAGTAACAACAGCGAAGGCGCTTGACGTAAAAATCGACGAATTTCTAAAATCACCATCAGCGAAAAAGCTTGAAGAAGTAAAACAAGCTTGGCTAGATTCTCGCGTGCCTTACCAACAGTCTGAAGTTTTCCGTTTTGGTAACGCGATTGTTGACGATTGGGAAGGTCAGCTGAACGCATGGCCACTTGATGAAGGTCTGATTGACTACGTAGCAGCTGATTACCAATACGAATTGGGTAACGAGGGCGCGGCTGCCAACATCATCGCAAACACAAGTCTGCAGATTGGCGCTTCTAAACTGGACGTTTCAAAAATTACGCCAGAATTACTAGCAGATTTAAACGAAGTAGGCGGTTCTGAGGCAAACGTTGCATCAGGTTACCACGCGATTGAATTCTTGCTTTGGGGTCAAGACCTAAACGGCACTAACGCGGGTGCAGGTCAACGTGCTTACACTGATTTCGTTGTCGGTTCTGAGTGTACGAATGGTCATTGTGACCGTCGTGGTGAGTACCTAAAAGCAGCCGCTGATCTACTGGTTCAAGACCTTGAGTGGATGGAAAAGCAGTGGTCTGCTGAAGTGAAAGGTAACTACCGTGAAGAGCTACTAAACGAATCTGCTGATAATGGTCTTCGTAAGATGCTATTCGGCATGGGTTCTCTTTCTCTAGGTGAGCTAGCGGGTGAGCGCATGAAGGTGGCACTAGAAGCGAACTCAACTGAAGACGAGCACGATTGTTTCTCAGACAACACGCATAATTCTCACTACTACAATGAGCAAGGCATCTACAACGTTTACACAGGTACATACAAAGGTGTAAACGGCAAAGAGTTATCTGGTCCAAGTATTGCTGATCTTGTTGCTCAAAAAGATAAGAAAGCGGCGAGCGAAATTCAAAAACAGTTTGATACAACACTTAGCCAAGTTGGTGAGCTAGTGACTTCTGCAGAGAAGAACAACCAGCACTTTGACCAACTTATTGCAGCGGGTAACGCACAGGGCAACGCGCTAGTAAACGACACCATCATGTCGTTGGTAGCACAAACCGGTGCGATTGAGCGCGCGGCAAGCATTGTCGGCATCGATAGCCTAAGCCCTGATACTGCTGACCACGAGTTTTAATAAGAAAACCATAATAAATAAGGGCTCTTTGTGAGCCCTTTTGCCGTTTGAGCTCGTTGTTATCACCCTTGTTGTCTATGTAGAGCAATGATATGAAGCCATACCTAATTTCTGCGCTAGCCGCGATCCTTTCTTCTTCTGCCATGGCTTACGATGTTAAGTCCGGTGGCAAAACCAGTGTTAAAAAAGACGGCGCGAATGCCTATTCTCTTCCTGCTGCTAACTTGCCAATGAGCAAACGCCTCGACTTTAGCGTAGGTAACAGCTTTTTCCGTAACCCTTGGGTGCAAGCGCCAGCGTCAACGGACGCTCGTGATGGCTTAGGCCCGCTTTTTAACACCAATGGTTGTCAGAATTGTCACATCAAAGACGGTCGTGGTCATCCGCCAGAGAAAGATGATTTACATGCCGTGTCTATGTTAGTGCGCTTAAGCATTCCTGCGATGACGCCAGAACAAAAGAAAGCTTACATCAAAGATGGCGGCATACCTGAGCCGACTTATGGTGGCCAGCTTCAAGATTTCGCTCTGCAAGATCAAACGCCAGAAGGCAAAATCGAAATCACTTACACCGATGTCCCAGTGAAATTTAAAGACGGTACGACGGTGACGCTAAGAAAACCTCATTTGAACATTACCGATCTGGGTTACGGCGATATGCACCCAGATACCGAGTTCTCAGCACGCGTGGCACCACCAATGATCGGCCTTGGTTTGTTGGAGAGTATTCCCGACGAAACGCTACTTGCTTGGGCTGATGAACAAGATGCCGACAAAGACGGTATCTCAGGCAAAGTCAATAAGGTGTGGGATATTGAAAAGGACGACTTCTCGATTGGTCGTTTTGGCTGGAAAGCAGGACAACCGACGCTAATGCAGCAAAATGCAGCAGCATTTAATGGTGATGTGGGTCTTACGAGCCATTTATTCCCAAATGAAAACTGTACCTCGAAACAAAGCATTTGTGACGACATGCCAAATGGCGGCAAACCTGAAGTGAGTGAAAATATTCTCGACTTCGTAGAGTTTTACAGCCAACACTTAGCCGTACCTATTCGCCGTAACATCAATGAGCCTAGCGTGAAACTTGGTCAGCAAATCTTTGCTGCGTCTGGTTGTGAAAGCTGCCATAAAACCAGTGTTAAAACGGCGAAGCGACCAGAGTTACCAGCGCTTTCTGAGCAGCTTATCCATCCATACACCGACATGCTTCTGCACGACATGGGTGAAGGCTTAGCCGATAACCGTCCGGAATACTTAGCAAACGGCCGTGAATGGCGAACGGCACCGTTGTGGGGTATTGGTTATACCGAAGAAGTAAACGGACACACGTACTTTCTACATGATGGCCGCGCTCGTAACCTGATGGAAGCGGTGTTGTGGCACGGCGGCGAAGCTGAAACGGCGAAACAAAATGTTTTAGCTCTGAACAAAAAAGAACGTGATGCTCTCATTGCGTTTCTGAACTCTCTATAAGGAAGCAACCATGAAAAAAACACTGTTAGTGAGTGCGATTGCCGCAACGTTAAGTTTGGTTGGTTGCCAATCGACCATCGGTTCGAGCTCAGCCAAGCCTGAGAGTACAAGTCATATTTCTCAAAGCGTGTACGAGGTTGAGTTTCAATCAGCTCAGACGTTTTTAGCGCAAACCACAGAACTTGAACAGCGCTTCGCGGATTACTGCGCATCAGAGTCGAAAGATGATGCACAAGTAAAACAGCAATGGCATCAAACGATGCTTGCGTGGATGGCATTACAAGGTCAAGAACGTGGCCCTGCTACGGCGTTGGAGCAAAGCTGGAATGTTCAGTTTTGGCCAGATAAAAAGAACACCACTGGTCGTAAAATGTCTGTACTGACGAAATCTGATCAAGCTTGGAGTGCAGAAGGTATCTCCACCCAAAGTGTCACCGTGCAAGGTTTAGGTGCATTGGAATGGCTGCTTTACGATAAAGCGTCGACCTTATCTAGCAATAGCAATACCTGTGTGACAGGCGTAGCGATTGCAGAAAACCTCGATAACAAAGCGCAGATCATCGCGGATTCTTGGGCAGAGAACCCTTGGAAAGCGCTAGAGATGACGGAATGGGAATCTGAGTACATTTCACTGCTCTCGAATCAGCTTGAGTACAGCATGAAGAAGTTGAGCCGACCGCTAGCGAAGATTGGTAAGCCTCGCCCGTATTTTTCAGAATCGTGGCGTTCAGAGACCTCACTTTCAAACTTAAAAGCCAACCTTCAAGGGATGGAAGCGTTGTACTTTGCGAACGGAAATGGTCTAGATGCGCTACTAAGAGAGCAAGGCCATGCAGATCTCGCAGACCGTGTTGTTCATCAGTTTGAAATGGCGTTAGAAACTTGGCCAGAAGATAATAGCTTGTTTGCTGCACTACAAACAAAAGAAGGCTATCGCATGGTGCTTGCTCAATACAATAAGCTAGAGCAATTGAAGTACCTGATTCACGAAGAAGTGGCAATCGAGCTTGGCGTAGTTATAGGATTTAATGCAACCGATGGTGACTGATCAAACCCGCCGAACTTTGCTGAAAGCCGCTCTATTCGGGGCGGCTACACCTATGATGCCATTTGGTTGTTCTTCAACAAGCTCACGTGAGCCTGCGTTGATCGGCTGCTCTATCATTGGCCGAGATAAATATGCAGCGGTGGTGGCGGATGAGCATGGTATGCCGCTATCTTCATTGCCGATTCCTGAGCGTGGTCACGGTGTGGCAACCAACCAACAAGGCCACGCCGTAGTTTTTGGTCGTCGACTTGGTACTTTCTTCATGGTGTTTGATTATCGCTCAGAGCAGATGATCAAACTGCAACTAGCAACGCCAAATCGCCATTTTTACGGACATGGTGTTTACTCCCATGATGGCACGTTGCTATTTGCCACAGAAGGGGAGAGGGGGACAAGCCGCGGGATCATTGGTGTTTATGATGTACAGAAGCAATATCAAAAGATCGATGAGTTAACAGGCTTTGGCCTTGGCCCTCATGAAGTGATCATGATGCCTGATGGCGCATTGGCGATTGGCGTTGGTGGCGTACACACTAATGGCCGTGAACCTCTCAATCTTGATAGCATGAGACCGAGTCTGAGTTACCTTTCACAAGAAGGGGAGCTATTGGATCAAGTGTCTTTACCGGATCATAAGTTGAGTATTCGCCATTTAGCTCATGATGGTGCGGAAACCGTGCTTTGTGGGCAACAATATCGTGGTGAGCCGGACGAGTATCCAGCCTTGATCGCCATGCACACGCGTGGTGGTGAGATGCAGGATCTACAAGCTGATCCTGAAGAGTGGGCGCGTTTCAATCACTACGTTGCGAGTATTGCAGCAACCGATGAATGGATCTTAGCCACTTCGCCTCCGGGCAGTTGTTATGGTATATGGTCTAAATCTACGGGCAAATTGGTCGAGCTAAGTGCGTTACCAGATGCCTCTGGTGTTGTGGTCTATGGCGATGAGTTCCGAGTCAGTTCTGGGGCGGGAAAAGTGGTAGAGCAAAGACCTGAGGAGTCAAAAAGTACCTTCGCAAGCGGAGTGCAATGGGACAACCATTGGTCGAGAATTATCTAGAAAGATCATTGAGTAATTACTTATAGAGAGTTTTGTTGTCGTTTTCGGCATCAGATTCTTAATTTTAAACCTGCAAGCTGTGAGATATTTGCCATACTTTTTATTATGGCAAGTAGCGCAAGGATCATTTCAGTGTTTGCTAGGGTTTTAATCATGACGGCACTTCTGGTGCCGTTTTGCAGCTTTTCCACCGTCGTTTCTCTCGAAGCTTCAGCGCAAGTCGAGCAAGAGGGAGCGGTACAAAAGCTGTCTGTAGAAAAAATGATCCATTATCCAGAGGTGATTGATCAACTGTATCAAAGCACCAATTACCGTTTGAACTGGGAAAATGAAAGTGATATTGAGCAGTTTCTTTTTCAAGTAAACCTGGTTGCACTTGCGGATGTCACCGATGAATTCGAAAATCAACTTCACCGGATAAACCAAGTAAGGTGGCAGGGAGATAATCTCGACTTCGATTTAGTGATGACAGATTCACTCTTGATGTACCTTAGTTATCTTGAGCAACTCCCCGAAGAAGGGATTAATTGGCTATTTACAGACAAAGCCCATGTTACGTTACCCGCTCCTAGCATCGATACTTTATCGGTTCTGAGTAATGAGATTACGGTTGGCAAACTTGGTCAGTTTTTGGCAAGTCTCCGGTCTCCATTACAAACAGATGATGCTTTCTACTCCGCCTATTCTTCGCTATCGGAACATTCTCAGTACCAATATCCTGCCTATCAACAAACTGGGCTAGCACGTGTTGGCGATATATTAGAAAACAGACCCCTATTGATTGAGCGAATGGAGATCGTAGGCGTAGATGTTTCTTACTTGGATTTAGTCACTGAAGAATATGACGAACAATTAGAGCTTGCGATAAAAGAGTTCCAGCGTATTCATGGTTTGAAAGAAGATGGCGTTATCGGCCCGAATACCATTCGATGGATCAACTTTTCTCCTCAAGAGCGATTGCATCTGCTGGCGTTGAATTCTGAGCGTTCAAGAATTTGGTCGAAAGAAAGGGATAATGTTGTCTTTGTTAACGTGCCTGGATACGAAGTCACGTATTGGCATGATGGTCAACCCTTGTTTGAGTCTAAAGTTGTGGTAGGGAGAGCATCAAGAAAAACGCCCATCATGTCGGTAGCACTGGATTCAGTTATTCTCAACCCAACTTGGAACGTGCCTTGGACTATCATGGTTAAAGACATTATTCCTAAAGTAAAACGTAATCCGATGTATTTGATTAACCATAACATTCAAATCATTCGGTCTTGGACTTCGAACGAAATTATTGACCCTACAACCATCAATTGGGCAACGGTGAATCCGAGAACATTTCCTTATCGTATGCGACAGGCGTCGGGCTTACAAAATGCACTGGGATTGTACAAGTTCAATATGCCTAACCCACAAGCTATTTATTTGCATGACACGCCAAGTAAGAACTTGTTTGAACAGGACAGACGCGCATTCAGCTCAGGATGTGTTCGTGTAGAACATGCAGACCAGTTAGCAGAACTTCTGTTCAAAACTCAGGGGTTGGAAGAACGTTTAGCGAAAAAGCGAGAAAGTTCTCGTCGGTCTAACACGTCAGTTCCTTTGGGAGAGCGCATTCAAGTACACATCATTTATCAAACAGCATGGTTGGAAGAGGGAACGCTTTACTACCGTGATGATATCTATAAGTACGATCACCGCAGTTGAAATCTTTAAGGAAAATTTACAAAACGAAGAATTCTCTTTTCGTTCAATAATTAAGCAATAATTACTGCATCTGAAAATCAAGATGGAGCGTTTTATGCATTTGACGTGACAAATGTGTTTGGTTAATGTCCACGACTTGTCTAGTTGTTGAGCACTGTATTTTGAAATGGTAAGTCGTAACTTTTCCCGCCGAGATTTCCTTAAAATGACCGCTGGTGGTGTGGTGTTGGCGTCTGCCCTGCCATCATTTTCTTGGGCTTCACTCCCTGACGAGCCACGTGCGCTGGCGATGAACAATCTTAATACTGGAGAGATCCTCGAAACATGCTATTTCGATGGAAAACGATACATTAATGATGAACTTCAAAGGCTGAATGAGTTTTGTCGAGACCATCGACGGAATGAGGTTCATCCGATGGATCGACGCTTGTTCGATCAAATAAGCCAAATTCAAAAGTTAATTGGTACAGAAGCAGAGGTGATCGTCATTTCTGGTTACCGTTCTCCTGCCACTAACGCCTCGCTGCGCAACGGGTCTTCTCGTGTAGCGAAAAAGAGCATGCACATGGAAGGAAAGGCCATTGATTTTCGTTTAGACGGCGTGAAGCTTTCAACGGTTCGTGATGCTGCATTAAGCCTAAAAGCCGGTGGCGTGGGTTATTATCCAGGTAGTAACTTTGTTCATATCGATACGGGAGCTGTTCGTTCCTGGTAGTGCTAGTTGAGACAAGGTTTCTAGTCTCAGAACGTCGTCGATTACCCACAGTTCAAAGCTTGAAGTCGCTAGGCCTTAGTGTCATAGTTGCGGCAGTTTTCATGCAAATTTATTCGGTATAGGTTATCTATGGCTCTGAAATACCAAGTTGTTCCAGTAACATCTTTCTCTCAAAACTGTTCTATTGTCTGGTGTGACGAAACCATGAAAGGTATTGTGGTTGACCCAGGCGGCGATGAAAAGCAGCTCGCTATGCTTATCAAAGAGCTGGGTGTTGACGTGGTAAACCTAGTGCTAACACACGGTCACTTGGACCACGTAGGTGGCACGGAACCGCTGTCTGCACTGCTTGGCGGTACAGAGATTGTTGGTCCTCACAAGGCAGATAACTTCTGGTTGCAAGGTTTGGAAGGTCAGAGCCAAATGTTTGGTTTCCCGCTGACAGAAGCGTTTGAACCGCACCAATGGCTAAATGAAGGTGACACTGTCACTTTTGGTAATCAAGTGCTGAACGTATTCCACACACCTGGTCATACACCTGGTCACGTTGTGCTTTACAGTGAAGAAGCGCGTTTAGCGTTTGTGGGTGACGTTTTGTTTAACGGTAGCATTGGTCGAACTGACTTCCCACAAGGTGATTTCAATACGTTGATTAGTTCTATCAAAGAGAAATTGTGGCCTTTAGGCAATGATGTCACGTTTGTCCCTGGTCACGGCCCTCAATCGACTTTCGGTCATGAGCGTAAAACTAACCCGTTCGTTGCTGACGAGATGCCGCTTTACTAAAAGTGCGTGTACTAAGCATTATTCTGGCTCGGCGGCAGCTAAGTATCGCCGAGTCAGTCCCACAAAATCCTCAGCCTCACGATCTAGATCACTTGCTGATATAAATAGATCGTAGCCATAAAAGCCTCTCTGATACTTCATCCGGTTGGCGAGCATCGCTAACAAACCTTTGTACTCAATCCCATCTCTGTTTATATACGGTTTAGGGTCAAGCACTATATCCTCAAACTTATCTTCACACTGATTTTGTTTCGCGCCTAAGTAAAGCAGTGCTCGCTGGCTGAGGAGAATTTCTGTCGCTATACGAGGGCAGATTGAATTTAAGTAGGGCGAGTAGTGTTTTAGACGAATACCGATCCAAGGTAGCGGTTGGTGCCACCCTTCCTGTTGGTAGCTACAAATACCGATTGACTCAATATTTCGCCATCGGACGACCCAACCTCCTTTAAAAAGGTGTTGCTGAAAGTGAGAAGCTGTCAGCGTAAAAGTGACTTGGCTTTTCTTAATCATCAAGATGGCGAAACCAACGATTGCAGACATCAAAATGACCGACAGCATGGCTTGCTTCCATCCCGGAGAAATGGCAACCAAAAACAAAGTGATGAGTGCAACGAGCAACAAAAGTATTCTGTTGATAGGGGAGTCGGGTTTGAAATGTGAATTTGTTAGGTGCAGCGTTTCCATGCTTATAACCTCATCGAATACTTGTTCAAAAATGAGTGGGCAGCTTTATATGCATTGACTTGCATTTAAAATAAAACAAACCTCTGTTTTTATACCCAGTATTCAATAAATCCGTTCATAAAATATCTGATTAAATAGTAGACGTTCTATGCTTTGAGCGCATTTTTCATCGCGTTTCGCCGCTAAAACCTACAAATTGCTTGTGAATTTTGGTATAAAACGCGCTTCAAATTTTCATCCCTGCTGAGATGCAGTGAACTGGAGAAATATTCAATGAGACTTGCTCATAAGCGTAAAGTGCAGATGAAACTGCAAAAACGCATTAAAGCGACAGTAGCAAACTTAGCTGCAGCACCTAAAGCAGTGAAGCCTGTTGCGGAAAAAGCAGTAGCACCTTCTGTTGCTGAAAAAGCTGTTGCGGAGAAAGTAGTAGCTGATAAAAAAGTAGCTGCAGTGAAAACAGTTGATGTTGCCCTTACTCCTAAGCAACAACAAGTATTAGACATCGTTATGGCGAATGCTGAAGGTATTAACCCTAAAGGCATCGGTCTAGCTGCAGGTCAAGAAGATACTAAAGCGGCATCATGGGCTACTGGCGCACTAAAGAAGCTTCTTGAAGAAAACCTAGTTCAAAAAGAGCAGTTAGCAGGTAACAAAGTTATCTACAAAGCAGTTTAATTACCGCTACCGTTCTGGATTGAATACCTCGGCCGATGCCGAGGTATTTTTTTATCTTGGTATTGGAAATAATGCATTAAGTACTGACTTTAACACTACCAATAAGTGGTTTGTCACATTTTCTTAAATACTATGTAAATTTTTTGGCAGAAAAATACGTAAGTATTGTCTTTTATTTTTATTCATAGATAAAAATATAATTTATTGATTTTGCTATTATTAGTCTTTTGTCATGACGGTTTTCCTACGTACTTGTACGTAATACCTTAGGCTAATGCCTTATTGATGAATCACTCGCTTCCGTGTTCATGCCCATTTCGCATTAGACAACATTGTTACATCTTTTATACCGAATACAGCCAATCCTAATGAAATGGATGACAACAATAACCTTGGTGATAAAGGACGTGAACGATGAGTCTAATCCAAAAATCTTTAAAACGAGTGCTCAAAACAACCGCTGTCGCTGCCGCGATGGCACTCGCAGCGACTTCTGTAAACGCTGCTGAAAAAGTCTATCGTTTAAAGCTTGCTGAAACTTGGGGGCCTAATTTCCCAATTTTTGGTGATACCACAAAAAACATGGCCAAAATGGCGGAAGAGATGTCCAACGGACGTTTGCAAATCCGCATTGATTCCGCAAACAAGCATAAAGCGCCTTTTGGGGTGTTTGATATGGTTAAGTCGGGTCAGTATGACATGGGTCACTCAGCGTCTTATTACTGGAAGGGTAAGGTTCCAAACACACTTTACTTCACTTCTATGCCCTTCGGTATGTTGCCAACTGAGCAGTATGCATGGTTTTACTACGGCGGTGGTATGGAGCTGATGGAAAAAGTGTACTCTCCACATAACTTGATGTCTTTCCCTGGCGGTAATACCGATACTCAGATGGGCGGGTGGTTCCAAAAAGAGATCAAGTCCGTCGAGGACTTACAGGGTTTGAAAATGCGTATCCCAGGGTTTGCTGGTGAGATTTTGGCTGAGTTAGGTGCCAAGCCAACGAATATCGCCCCTGGTGAGCTATATACTTCTCTAGAGCGTCGCACAATTGATGCCTTGGAATGGGTTGGTCCATCGCTGGATCTACGTATGGGCTTCCACAAAATCGCGCCTTACTACTACACAGGTTGGCATGAGCCAGCGACTGAGCTTCAGTTCCTCGTTAACAAGCGTACCTGGAATCGTCTACCTGATGACCTAAAAGCGATTTTGCAAGTAGCCATGAAAACGGCCGCTTACGATATGTACACGCAATCGAAACACGAAAGTGGCAAAAACTGGGCATCTATTAAGTCTGAATACCCAAATGTTGAAGTAAAAGATTTCCCACCTGAAGTAGTAGCTGCGTTGCGAGAAGCAAACGATCGTTTGTTGAAAGAACATGCAGAAAAAGATGCTTTGGCGAAAGAGATTCAAGAGTCGCAAGCGAACTATATGAATCAAGTTCGACCATGGTCAGATATTTCGCACCGAGCGTACTTAAACAGTCAAGCTCAACAATAACGTTATGAAGCAGGCGATGCCGAGAGGTTTAGCCTGCTATCGAAGCCCAAGAAAACTTCATAATGAATGCTCAGCACCATAGCGGAGCGCATCTAAACGTTCCACGGAGTTCGGAATGAGAAGTCTTATTTATATTGAGCGATTATTTAACCGCTTTAGCGATTTCCTCGGATGGTTATCCAGCATCCTGTTTATTTTGTTGTTAGCAAACGTTGTGTACGACGTTGTCATGCGTTACGTGTTTAATGATGTGTCTATCGCATTCCAAGAAATGGAATGGCATCTATTCTCTGCCGTGTTCTTGCTTGGTGTGCCTTACGCAATTAAGTCCGGTGGCCATGTTCGCGTCGACATTTTTTATGAACGCTTATCTTACAAAGCACAATCCATCATCGACATCATAGGCACACTATTTTTCTTATTCCCTTTTTGCCTACTGGTAGCTTGGTTTGGTGTTGATTTCGCTAAGGAAAGTTACGCGTTAGGCGAGACGTCTGGTGACCCAGGTGGCTTACCATATCGTTGGATTATCAAAGCGATGATTCCGCTGTCATTTTTCTTTATGGCGGTGAGTGGTATTGGATTGTTACTTCATTCAATCAACAAAATTGTCAACCCTCATCTCATCTATGCCGGTAATAACGGTAAGTCGTAAAAGGAAGTCATTATGATCGGTATAGTGATGTTTTTTGTTGCGCTCTTTGCGCTTCTATTGGGATTTCCCGTTGCCTTTACTTTTGGTGGTATCGCGCTGATTTTTGGTGTTTGGGCTGAAGGCATCGAGATGTTTGCTTTTATGCCATATCGAATTCAGTCCATTATGGAAAATACGGTGCTAATGGCCGTACCGCTGTTCGTTTTTATGGGGCTAGTGCTACAGAAAACGAAGCTTGCTGAACAGCTACTAGAATCAATGGGGCGTTTGTTCGGTGGCGTTCGCGGTGGTATCGCTATTTCTACCGTGTTAGTTGGCGCATTGCTTGCGGCTTCAACGGGTGTGGTAGGCGCATCAGTTGTTGCGATGGGCTTAATATCTCTTCCTGTGATGCTCAAGTACAATTACGACAAAGGTTTAGCGTGTGGGACTATTTGTGCGTCTGGCACGTTGGGCCAAATTATCCCACCTTCTATCGTGTTGATCTTGTTGGGTGATGTACTTGGCGTACCGGTAGGGGACCTATTTCAAGCTGCGATCTGGCCCGGTATTACACTTGTTGGCGCCTATGTGATCTATATTCTCATCTACGCGAAGTTGAACCCTCAAGCCGCACAGGCGATAGAGCGCGATGAGTCGATCAGTCGTAAACAAGAAGTGCTCACCGCACTGAAAGCTGTATTGCCACCTTTAGCATTGATCATCGTGGTATTGGGCTCCATCTTTGCAGGGATTGCAACACCAACAGAGTCAGCGGCACTGGGCGGTGCAGGTGCGATAATTTTATCACTATTGTATAAACAGTTTAGTTGGTCGATGATTTATGATGCATCAAAAGAGACAGTTAAAGTAACCGCAATGGTCTTTGCGATCTTACTTGGTGCGACCGCCTTTTCAATGGCATTTACCTACACTGGTGGTGATTATTTAGTTGAAGAGTGGATGTTAGAACTGCCGGGTGAAAAGTGGGGATTCCTTATTATTACCATGGTGGTGATTCTGATTTTAGGTTTCTTTATCGACTTCGTTGAAATCTGTTTTATCATCGTGCCAATTATTGCGCCAGTCGCTGAATTGATGGGCATTAATATGACGTGGTTTGCGATTCTTATTGCGATGAACTTGCAGACGTCGTTCCTCACACCGCCATTTGGCTTTAGTTTGTTCTATCTAAAAGGTGTCGCTCCAGCAGGGGTTACTACGCGAGATATCTACAAAGGTGTGATGCCATTCATCGCGATTCAGATTGTTGTGTTGGCGTCTTTGCTGTTTTTCCCAGGTTTTTACGGTATGAGTTAATCACTCGATAATAAAGAGATTTTGTGAACTGAGAGTTTTTACCTTTTGAGACAAGTTGTTAAGCTGTTAATTATGTCTATGCAGACACAATCGATTCGTTTGTACTGCTAAGATAGTAAGCTGTAAAGGCAGCGTTTCATGGAGGGAAGGGATGCCTCTCAAAGCAAAGTTAATTCTGCTGACACTGATACCCGTGGTATTGGTGTCAGCGAGTATCAGCTGGATCTCTATCTATCAAACCAAGACCCTTGGCAAAAGGGAGGTAGAGATCTTTCATCAAAACCTGATCCAATCAAAAGAAGCGGCGCTGAAAGATACGGTCGACGTCGCTTTTGACTCCATTTCTTACATCTACAACGATCCGACTTTAGAAGAGAGTGTTGCCAAAACGCGTGTGAAAGCGATTTTAAATCGTTTGAGTTATGGGTCGGACGGCTATTTTTTTGCTTATGATAAATATGGTACCAACCTTGTACACCCAGTTCTTCCGGAGCTTGTCGGGGAAAACTTACTCTATCTTGAAGACGAAAATGGCGATCGCTTAATCGAAGCTTTATTGTATCAAGCGCAATCTGGTGGTGGATTTCATCAGTACCTGTGGCAAAAGCCATCTACGGGTGAAGTTGTCCCTAAGCTTAGTTACGCTGCATGGCTCGATAAGTGGGAATGGATGATAGGGACTGGGCTGTATATTGAGGATGTAAGCCGAGAAGTCGCCAATATGCGCGCGGCGGTGAACAAAAATATCGAAACGACATTTTTCTCAGTCGTCGTGATCTTAGCGGTGACCGTTGCTGTAATCATTGTTCTCACTCTGGCGATCAATCTGCACGAGCATCGCCTCGCTGATAAGAACCTGAAAGAATTGGCACATAAAACCGTGATGTTCCAAGAAGATGAGAAAAAGCATTTAGCGCGAGAACTGCATGATGGAATCAATCAGTTGTTAGTCTCCAGTAAATGTCATTTAGACTTAATGAGTCATAGACTGGAAGACGAAAAACTCAAATCCCACTTAGATAAATCACAACGATCGCTCGTCACCGCGATAAATGAGGTGCGGCATATTTCTCATCAGCTCCGTCCAAGCGCCCTCGATGATATCGGTTTAGAAGCAGCACTGACGACCTTGCTACAGGACTTTCATTCCCATTCCGGGATTGATATCGAGAGCAATTTCGATACTCAGCAGCATAAACTGACTTCGGAAGTCGCAACGACACTATATCGCGTCGCTCAGGAGTCTTTGAATAACATTGAAAAACATGCGCGAGCGAAAAAAGTAACGGTTACTTTGCAAAAAATGGGCAATATGCTGCAATTACTCATACGTGACGATGGGCTTGGATTTGTGGTTAACCATGCAGTGCACCAACAAGGGATTGGGTTAAGGAACATGCAAGAGCGTGTAGAGTTCATCGGTGGTGAATTTGAGCTAATGAGTGAGCTTGGCTTGGGAACAGAGATTACCGTGCTGCTTAATTTGGATGAAATAGTTTATGGATAAACCGATTAGTGTAGTGATTGTCGATGATCATCAAGTGGTATTGGATGGCTTCATGGCTCGTTTGGAGTTAGAGCCTGACATCGAAGTGGTGGGTACAGCAAGTAATGGTTTGGAAGCGATAGAGGTCGCAAAGCACTTGCAACCGGACGTCATATTGATGGATATCAGCATGCCAATAATGAACGGTATTGAAGCGACTGGTGTAATTAAAGAAGCTCGCCCAGAGAGCAAAATACTTATGTTGACCATGCACGATAATCGCGAGTACATCATGAAGGTCATGCAAGCTGGTGCCGTAGGATATATGCTCAAGGAAATCTCGGCCGAGAAAATGGTGCAAGCAATAAAAACGGTGAACCAAGGCTCGACGTATTTCTGTGAATCCGTCACACAAACACTCTTTACCCAAGAAGTGGTGCCTGCCACGCAAAAAACGAATCCTCTCAGCCGCAGGGAAGAAGCGGTACTTAAATTAGTTGCTCAAGGAAACAGCAGCAAGAAAATCGCCACTTTACTCAATATTAGTTATCGAACGGTAGAGACGCATCGCCATAACATTAAGCACAAGTTGGACTTACATTCGACGGCAGAGTTAGCAAAATATGCGTTTGAAACTGGGTTGACTGAGTAGGAGAGTAGTGCCCGCAAAAAGCGAGCACGTGGGAGCGAAACTAATCGGCTTTGGTAATGCTACCAAGCTCTAGCATTGGAGCAACATCGATGTCCTCTGCATTCATCATCGTCGAGATGCGTTGAACGGAAGATAGTAGAAGGGATTGCTCCCATTCTTCCAATTTTTGGAATCGATTAATGAAGTGCTCTTGCAGCGGCGTTGGTGCTTGTTTTAAGGCTTCTTGGCCCTTGCTCGTAAGTACAGCATGCACTTTACGCTTGTCTTGAACACTGCGCTGACGCTCAACAAACTGGCCTCGTTCTAGTCTATCTAGAATGGTCGTTGCGGTCGCTTGGCTCATGTTAGTGTGGCTAGACAACTGTTTAATCGTCACGTTATCTAAGTCATTGATAGCGCGCATCAAAATCAACTGTGGAGCAGTCAATCCAGACTCTTTGCTCAGCTTTTTAGAATGTAAATCAATAGCGCGGATGATCTGACGAATCGAGACCAATACTTCTTCGTACTTTTCCAATTTATTCATCCAGTCTGTAGGGAACATTTATCGAGGCGACACTAACTTAAATGCGCCCTTATTTAAAGGGGGGAAATCAAAAATTACCTCTACAATTTTACGCCGTGTCCTCAATACCATTTTGTCGCGCCTTTTCGACAAAATAAGAAGAGCTAAAATTATTATAGCAATAAATGTTTGTGGTCTAACTATTGTAGTAGTGATTTGTTCTATCAAAGGCCGTAACCACACAGTGAAAAGTAAGTTATTGGATTTTTTAATAGCAAAAAGATAGACAAAAACGTGTCAAATGATAGGATCTTGCGCCTTCACGGAATACAAAACGTATCGTGTTCGAAAGATTTTTTTGTTTGGTACGTAAAAACACTACAAAAATAGAGAGGAACGATGACAAAGGGTATAGATAAGTACAGTATCGATAGTACCGACTATACGGTAGGTCAGGACAACGTTCAAAAATGGGGTTTTGATGTTCATAACCCAGTTTTTGGTATTAGTGCAGGTTTAATTGCGCTGTTTCTTGTCGCTGCATTAGTTCTAGATGCACATACCGCAAAGACGGCACTTGATGGGCTGAAGTGGAAAATTATTGGTTCATTCGATTGGTTGTTCATTATTGCAGGTAACATTTTCGTTATTTTCTGTTTGGCGCTTATCGTCTCACCAATGGGTAAGATCCGACTAGGTGGTAAAGACGCTGTTGCCGATTACTCGTTTATGTCATGGCTTGCAATGCTATTTGCAGCTGGTATGGGTATCGGTTTAATGTTCTGGAGTGTTGCAGAACCTGTCGCTTACTTCACCGGTTGGTATGAAACGCCACTTGGTGTTGAGGCAAATACACCAGAAGCCGCGAGATTGGCACTGGGTGCAACGATGTTCCACTGGGGCCTTCACCCATGGGCAATTTACGGTGTTGTAGCACTTTCTTTAGCATTCTTTGCCTACAACAAAGGTTTACCGCTATCTATGCGTTCGATCTTCTACCCACTTCTGGGTGATCGTGCATGGGGTTGGGCTGGCCACATTGTGGACATTCTGGCTGTGCTTGCGACTTTATTTGGTCTTGCTACATCCCTAGGTCTAGGTGCGCAGCAAGCAGCAAGTGGTATTCATCACGTATTTGGTGTTGAGCCAGGCCTAGGTCTGCAAATCGTCGTTATTACCGTGGTGACTTTACTTGCTGTTGTTTCAGTCGTACGCGGCATCGATGGTGGTGTTAAAGTCATTAGTAACATCAACATGGTTGTGGCGTTCTTGCTACTTCTCCTTGTTGGTCTTATCGGTTGGGCGGCGAGCCTAGGTTCGATTCCAACCACACTTATGGCATATGTAGAGAATATCATCCCACTAAGTAACCCGTTTGGTCGTACGGACGAAGCTTGGTTCCAAGGCTGGACAGTGTTCTACTGGGCTTGGTGGATTTCATGGTCGCCATTCGTAGGCATGTTCATCGCGCGTGTTTCTCGTGGCCGTACCGTTCGCGAGTTCATCACAGCAGTTCTGCTGGTTCCAACGGCGGTTACCGTTGTTTGGATGTCTGTATTTGGTGGCCTGGCGATCGAGCAAGTTGTTGATAAAGTAGGTGAGCTGGGCACAAATGGCTTGACTGACGTATCACTTGCTATGTTCCAAATGTTTGATGTTCTTCCATTTGGTAGCATGCTTTCTATCATCGCTGTTGTGCTGGTACTTGTGTTCTTCATTACGTCTTCTGACTCTGGTTCACTTGTTATCGACAGTATCACGGCAGGTGGTAAAGTCGATGCACCTGTACTTCAACGTGTCTTCTGGGCATTCATGGAAGGTGCAATTGCGGTTGCTCTGCTATGGATTGGTGGCTCCGAGGCGGTTCAAGCTCTTCAGGCTGGTGCCATTTCTACAGCACTGCCATTTACCTTCATTCTGCTTGCAATGTGTGTGAGCTTATTGATGGGTATGCGAACTGAGCGTCAGTAATTCGGCATTTTATAAAACCGTTTGACTAACAATTAATCAAAAGGCCAGCAATTTGCTGGCTTTTTTTGTGCGGTTTTTATGACGCTCGAGACAAAAAAATGACACATGAAAGTTCATATTTTACAAAGAGTTAATGTGCTATTTTGTTTTTTAAAAATTAGTGAATAGTCGTAAAAAAGTGTGTAATATTCATGCACCTTAACTGTTCTCCCAACTCAAAAAACTATAAATATGAAATTATCATTAAAACAAAAGCTTATAGGCGCAAGCCTTTCTGCTGTTGTTGTGATGGCAACAGCACTTACTTGGTTGTCGGCTGGTCAATTATTTGATCAGACTCGTTCAGGTGTCTATTCACGTGCGCAAAGTCTTAGTACTACTGCGTCAGAGGGAATTTCTGATTGGGTCAATATCCGTAAAGATATTGCCACTGCGTTCAACGACTACTCGACCGAGCAAGACGTTGTTCCTTTCCTACAACAAGCTCGCAAGGCTGGTGGCTTCGATGACATCTTCCTTGGTACACCAAACGGTGATATGTACCGCTCTCATCCGGAGCGTAACCGTGCTGATTATGACCCTCGCACACGTCCTTGGTACAAGGATGCTGATGCCGCGGGTAAGCAAATCATCACAGCCGCATATCAAGACGCAATCACGAATGCACTACTTGTGACCATTGCTGAGCCAGTAATGAAAAATGGTCAGTTTGTTGGTGTTGTTGGTGCGGACGTACTGATCGATCAGCTTATCAGCGATGTGATTAACTTAGATGCAGGTGAAAACGCGCATGCGATGCTAATCGACATGAATGAAGGCACCTTCTTAGCGCATCCAGATAAAAGCTTGACGCTTAAGCCTATCACCAGTGTTCTAAAAGATTTTTCAGAAGAGGCAATTGAGCGTGCCGCCGATGAAGGTCGTATCGAAGATACGGTAATCAAAGGAAAAGAGAAGCTTTACTACTTCAATAAAGTTCCTGGTACGCATTGGATGTTTGGGATTGAAATGGATCGCGCAACAGAAGAAGCAGGTCATGCGGTATTGCTACGAGATCTATTGTTTACTGCTGTGGCGATCACGATTGTGGTTATTCTTGCAGTTTCTTGGCTAGTTGGTTTCTTGTTCCGTGACTTGAACCGCGTATCAAATGCACTGGAAGAAATTGCATCTGGCGAAGGTGACTTAACGCAACGCCTAGAACCACGCAGTGATGATGAAGTAGGTAAACTGGCGGAAAACTTCAACCGTTTTGTTGGCAACATGCACACAATGGTTACTAAGCTTAGCCACGTATCTTCTGCGCTTTCAGAGCAAGCTCGCACGACAGCACAGCAAGCTGAGGAGCGTAGTCAGCGTATCTCTTACCAGCAAGATGAAATCAACATGGTGGCGACGGCTGTGAACGAAATGGCAGCAGCGACACAAGAAATTGCAGGTAATGCTGATAGCACGGCAAGTAATTCAGAAGAAGCGGTTCAAGCTTGTTCACATGGTTCAAGCCAAGTAACTCAAACGCAAGGCTCTATTCAGAACTTAGCGCAAGAAGTTCAAGTTGCTACTGATGTGATTCAAGAGCTAGAAGCACACGGAAATAGCATCAATACGATTCTATCAACGATTCAAGGCATTGCAGAGCAAACGAACCTACTTGCACTTAACGCGGCGATCGAAGCGGCACGTGCAGGTGAGCAAGGCCGTGGTTTTGCTGTGGTTGCAGATGAAGTCCGCGTATTGAGCCAGCGTACTCATGCTTCAACACAAGAGATTCAAGAAACTATCGAGATGCTACAAGGCACAACAGCCAAAGCGGTCGGTATTATGGGTGACAGTCGTCGTCTAGCTGATACCAGTGTTGATGATGCCAATGCGGCTGCAGCAAGCTTGACGCAAATCCACACTGCTGTTGAGCGTATCAGTGATATGGCAACGCAGATTGCTTCAGCAGCAGAAGAGCAAGCATCGGTAACCACTGAGATCACTCGTAACACTGAAGGTATTCGTGATGTGTCTAACGAGTTGTCAGTCGAAGCTCATCAAGCAGCAGAACAAGCTGCTCATCTGTCTGAGCTATCACACGAACTTGAACAAGAGATTCAACGCTTTAAGCTGTAATCTTGTCTCAACCTAAGTAAAAAGGAGCCATCTGGCTCCTTTTTTGATCGCTATTAAGCGTGAAGTATATTACAGCCAGAACTCACTGATGGGTTGCTCTTCACTGTAATGATGGGCGATTTGCGCTTGCAGTAGCTCTGCGGTAGCAATTGCATCGGTTAATGCATGGTGAGGCGTATAGTCTGGCAGCCCATAACGGCGTCGAGATTGCGCTAGCCGAACCGATTCTGGTTTTTTCCCTTTTAAACGCTCCCAGAGAGAGCCTGAACGTTTCTGTTGAATCGTTTCTTCAAGGTGCAGCGTATCTAAAACAGGAAACTCAATACCTTCCCCTAAACGGCTTTTGAGCGCTTTATCCAGAAACTCTCTCTCGATACGACGGTAATGAACAACAATGATTTTCCCGCTTAAGCATGGTAGCAGCTCGCTTAAGAT
Source organism: Vibrio sp. YT-16 (assembly GCF_033337405.1). NCBI lineage: Bacteria > Pseudomonadati > Pseudomonadota > Gammaproteobacteria > Vibrionales > Vibrionaceae > Vibrio > Vibrio sp. YT-16. The sequence continues at coordinate 31,366 of NZ_JAWOQQ010000001.1, read as the reverse complement.
ATCGCCTAAGTCAGGCGCATCGATCAATTCGCTGTGAGTAATACCGTGTATAATGATTGAATCTTCATCGAGTGCACGCTGTGGACGTACCTTCCAATGACGCGAGTTACGTAGGAAAATTCGCTTCAGGTTAAACGGCACCAAACCAATAGTAATGATGTCATGTTTTTCAGGATTCAAACCCGTCGTTTCGAAATCTAACGCCACGAACTCCACCTCAGATAACGGTGTTTCTGGAGCAGGCGGCTTGTTGCTATAAAACGCAATTAAATTCTCATCTTTCGTCATCTCCAGCTTTTGTTCAAACTTCGTTGGCCACTGAATGGTTGGCTTTTGAAAGAGCTTTTTAATCATGCTAAACCTCACTTAAAGCTCTTGTTCGCTTGGTAGCGGAACTTAAGGAAATTTTGACCATTGCTTAGGATCTGGAATGCATCCTTTAGGTTGCGACGTTCAAACTCAGAGAGGTTTTCCGGTTCGATATTGTTATCAGGCTCAATGCCTAGTTCCACATCCGTCGCTTGGTGACGAATACGTACCATGGAAATAAATTCTAACGCGTCTTTTAAGTCTTGTGCTCGACCTTTTGGCAAAATGCCAGCGTCAATGATGTCGTCGAGACGCTCAAACGAGTTCTGTGCACGTGAGCCAACTGCCAGAGAGTGAACACGAATTAAGTCGACCAGAGGAGCAGTACCGCGGCGTTTGAGGTTGATGGAGTTGTTGTGTCTGCCATCTTTTTCCATCACGAAGTCTTTAAAGAAGCCTAGAGGTGGTGTTCTGTTTAGTGCGTTACGAGCCAAACACGCTAAGAAGCGGTTGTTCTTTCGAGCGCGACGAACAATAAAGCTAGTTAACTGTTCTGCCCATTTTAAGCGGCCATAGACACCATCCAAGTCGAAAAAGATGGAGGCGTTGAGTAGTGCTTTCGGGTTCGGGTTATCAATCCAGTCAGCAAAACACTCTTCCCACTCTGAACGAGTCATGCGCCATAGTGGGTTGGTTGCCATAATATCACCTGTGCAATATTTGTAGCCACAGGCATCTAACCCATCGCTGACGTATTTTGCTAGGGCTTCGAAGTATTTACCATGTTTCTCTTCTTGATAGGTCTCATCTAGAATGATGGCGTTATCTTGGTCAGTCACCAACAGTTGCTCATCTCGCCCCATTGAGCCAAGTGCAAGGAAACAATAAGGAATTGGCGGTGGGCCAAGCTCTTCTTCTGCCATTTCTAGCAGACGCTGTTTGAAGCTTCGGCCAATGACCGACATCGCGCTACCCACCATGTGAGAGTTGGCATCTTCATTGACCAGACGCACGAAGCTGCTTTTCACTTCTTCGGCAACAACGGCTAAATCTTCGATAGTCTGTTGTTGGAAAATACTACTCACCAACAACAACGAATTCTGAGATTCATAACGAACAATGTCGGTTGTTTCGATAATACCGATTGGTAATTGGTTTTTTACCACTGGTAGGTGATGTACGTTGTAACGCAGCATCGTTAACATTGCTTCATAGATGTAAGCGTTGTGGTCAAGAGACATGACCTCCGTGGTCATCACACTGGACACATCGTCCTGTGGGGACAAACCTTCAGCTAACACACGGGTACACAAGTCACGGTCAGTAATGATACCAAGTACTGGGGACTGTGGATCGTCTTCGTCACGAACGAAATCTGGGTCGACGATAAGTAAAGCCGATACGTTGTCATTCGCCATTTGCTGCGCGGCTTGCTGGATTGTCTGACCACGATCAATCGTATGAGCATCGCCAGTCAGCAAGGTTTTCACTTTCGACGTCGTCAGGTCATTGGCGTCTTTGTTTTCTGAAATGGCTTGGCGTAAACGAGCGCTATTTTCAACTTCAACAAAATCCGCAAAGGAATCAAAGTTATCGTAAATTTCTTGGAAAATGTCACCAGGAATACAGTAGAGCAGGGTATCCTCAATGGCTTTTACCGGAAAGCGGACTTTGTTATTGGTGAGCATGCCCATCTGGCCAAATAGGTCACCTTCGTCAAGGCGGTTATACAGCTCACCTTTGCGTCGATAAACTTCAACAACACCGCTTCGCACCACGTATAAATCTTGGATATAGTCTCCAAAATGGATGATGGGGGTATCTTCTCGGTAGTACGAGATTTCGACACTCTCTGTCACCTTGTTTATTGTTTCTTCAGGGAGTTCATTGAACGGGGGATACTTGGCGAGAAAGTTGTAAATCTCGAGAAGTTCTGCATCCATCGAAGGCGCCTTTTAGTTCGCAAATAATAAAGTAATCTTAACTTAGTTTTAAAACAGAGTCTTATCTGAACCGCGATTTTCGTGCTCAGTCATAAGATTCTGACATATCGCACGATAAGGGAGCTTCATTTTTACTACTATATGGTCACCTCAATTGAAAAAGACGTCGTCGATATGTTTTCTTCGTGATGACTGATTAGCTCTTTGGCTGTTTCAGATCGTTATCACGTCTTTAGATTAAGCTATTCTTCTTGAGCCAAGTAGCTCAGGCGATGGAATACAGTGTTTAGATAATTCTCATGAAAGGAAGTCGAATGGTGAGAAATTTATTGCTTGTTTCTTTAGCTGCTTTGCCGGCGATATCAAGCGCAGCGGTCATGCACCAAGCAGAAAAATTTGGGTACGAACACATTCATTTGGATGTTGGTGCCGGAACGACAAACGAAGAATGGTTAGATAACTCTAATGCGACCACAGTTGGACTCGGTGGTAACTATTTGTTTACTGAGAACTGGTTGTTTAATGTTGATTACTCAGCGCAGTTTTTCCATCCGGATGATTTTACTCTTCGCATTGACCGCCTTTTGTTTGGTGGTGGTTACCGTTATGGAGTTACAGAGCAATTCGATATCTACGGGCTATATGGAATAGGCGCAATCAAAGCGAAAGCGACGGACGACAAAACGGATAATACGTTGTCTTCCGATAGCGAATTGATTCAAGCTGTAACTGTTGGGGTGAATTACTTGCTCAGTGAAAAGCTTATTGCGACAGCTGAAGTGGAGTTGAACCGTAGTGATATCGTTGATGAGAACAATTTTAAGATCGGTCTTAACTACCAATGGCATAAAGTCATCGGCACTGGTCTTTTTTATCAGTTTAGAGATACTGATTACAGCGGTGAAAGCTCAGATTACGTCAATGAAGTAGGGCTGAGTTTGAAGTTTGTCTACTAGATCGGACGGGTTCGTTTTTGGCGTTAAGTTAAAACAAAAAAGGTCAGCTTATGCTGACCTTTCCTTTTAATAAAGTATGCGACAGTCGATTATAAAACCGCTGCAATGCCTTTACACAGAGGGCCCATATTTGACTTCGTCATACCAGCAACACTGATTCGGCCAGAACCGACAATGTAAATACCGAACTCTTCTTTAAGGCGGTTAACTTGCTCTTTAGAAAGACCAGAGAAAGAGAACATACCATTTTGACGTTCGATGAAACTAAAGTCTGCGTCCACACCCTCTGCTTTTAGTGTCGCTACAAATAGTTCACGCATTTCTTGAATACGGTCACGCATTTCTGCTACTTCAGCTTCCCATTCCGCACGCATTTCGGCGTTGCCAAGAATGTGAGTCACGACAGCGCTGCCGTGTGCAGGTGGGTTAGAGTAGATAGAGCGAATAATGGCTTTAACTTGAGAAAATGCGGTTGTTGCGACTTCTTCTGACTCAGCTACTAACGTGAAGGCACCTACGCGTTCATTGTATAGGCCAAAGTTTTTCGAGAAAGAGCTCGCGACTAGGATTTCTTTGTTGTACTTAGCAAAAGTACGAAGGCCTGCAGCATCTTCTTCCACACCTTTAGCAAAGCCTTGGTAGGCGAAGTCGAACAGAGGAAGCAATTTCTTCTCTGCGATAAGTTTCGCCAATGTTTCCCACTCTTCAGCCGTAGGATCGATCCCTGTAGGGTTGTGACAGCAGCCGTGTAGAAGCACGATGTCGCCTTCAGATGCAGATTGCAGATCATTTAGCATCGCATCAAAGTCTTTGTCTTTTGTTTCAGCATTGTAGTAGCTGTATTGTGCCGTTTCGATACCAGCAGCAGTAAATACGCCGTTGTGGTTCGCCCATGTTGGGTTGCTGATCCAGATCTTTACATCGCCTAGTTGACGTTTAATGAACTCGCCGGCAACACGTAGTGCACCAGTACCACCCGGAGCTTGCGCTGTTTTAGCGCGTTTTTCGTTTACAATTTCTGCATCAGAGCCGAAAAGCAGTTTTTGCACTGCAATGCCGTACTCTGCAGTGCCTTCGATGGTTAGGTAAGATTTGGTTTTTTCAGTTTCAACAAGTGCTGCTTCAGCTTTCTTTACTGTCGCAAGAACGGGAGTTTCGCCTTGCTCGTTTTTGTAAATACCTACGCCAAGGTTAATTTTGTCTGCGCGAGCATCTTTTTTAAACTCTTCAGTAAGGCCAAGAATAGGGTCAGCCGGAGCGGCAACTACTTTTTCAAACATAATCTTCATCCATGTTAATCGAAGGGGTGTGCTAACATTTATACCTTTCAGCAATATTGGTTACAACCGTTACTGAAAAGAAAACCTAAAAAAGTTGCGATTTGAAACAGAATTCTAACATAACTAAAGTTTTTGCCATGAAAACGTTTGGTAGGCACAGAGTTTGAAGGGCATTTATGCCATGGTTGGAGAAGTTTTGCACACATCCCAATCGTTTCAATTCAGTGCTTTGCGTTAACGCGTTTATAGTTGTCTAGTGAGGATTTGTTGAGACAAAAACGCCCCACCAAAGGTGGAAGCGTTTACTGTTAGAAGTATGGATATCGGTTGGGGTTATTTCTTCAGATTGATTTCCGACTCAACCGCATTGGTTTCGATGTCAGGGTTAGAAGAAAGCTTTTCAGTCGCCCAGTCATTCATATGCTTTAAGATCGCTTTTAACGCGTGCTTTTCGGTTGGTACTTCTGTCTTTTCAACTTCAAGTTTTTGCTTCGGATGCGTACCCGTCGCATCTTCTGCAACGTGTAACCAATCTGGATGCCAGTAATAAGGTTGGCCGGAAGGAGAGCTCCAAGAATGTACGCCGTTGGATTCACCTTTGTATTTAATATCTTCTTCGTTGTATTTCGCCATTATTGTTTCTCTCATAATCCATGAGTTGAGGTGTGCATCACCATTACTATTTAAATGTAACAGATGTAATGAAAATTAATGTGATAACAATCGACTTATTTTGCCCTTTGAACGCTATAGAAGGTGCGTACTTCTCATTCAGAAGAATTTACTATTTAGCAGGTTTTAGCTTTATTTGTGTTTAAAGCATACAACGATGGATTCGCCTACCTAATGCTATTCTTGAACGGTGATAGAGCCTAAACTACTTGTCATTCAAGTGTTTGAGAATCGCCGCTTTTGCATGCTCTTCTGTCGCTGTTTCTCCATCAGGGACTTCAAGGTCAGCCTTTTTGTGTTCACCCAAAGCATCTTCAGCGATATGCAGCCAATCAGGATGCCAATAATAAGGGGTGGTACTGCCAGGATGGTCCCAACTATGTACACCTTTATGTTTTCCGCGATACGAGAGATCGTCCATTGTAAAAACTTTCATCGCTTCCTCCTGATTTAAAGACCGTAGCTCGAAGTGAGTTTAACGCACTCAGTCCAACGTAAAACTATTGCAAAGATGTGAGGCAATATGTGTGTAACAGTCAAAGTATGGGATATAAACGCTCACTTCGTGGCTGAAATATCTATTGATAAGCTTGATAAATTACGTTGCTAAATTGAATACTCCCATATCAGAATGCTGGCGCGAAGTATGCTATGGTGCGGCTGTAAGTGAAATGAGGGAAACATGAACCGATACCGTCAACTGGCTGAGCTGTTCAAAACGCAGATTCAGCAAAATACATGGAGAGCAGGGGAAAAGCTGCCATCAGTGCGTGTAACAAGCCGAAACCATTCTGTCAGCGCAGGTACGGTATTACAAGCTTATCAGCTGCTCGAAGCACAAGGTTGGGTCGCAGCGAAACCTCAGTCTGGATACTTTGTAACTGCGGAGTTGGACCGCTTCGAACCGAGTTCTCCAGCCACTTCCGTTTATCGCTCCAGCATCAACGATGAACTTTACGACTACCTCAAAAATCAGGCCTCACCGAATGCGGTGAAGTTTGGCTCCGCGTTTCCAGACCCTGCATTGTTCCCATTAGAAGCGCTAAACCGCAACCTAGCCAGCTCAGGCAGGAAGATGGGGGCAGAGACGTTATTGGATAACTTGCCGCCGGGCTGTGAGTCTCTACGCCGTTTGATTGCTCAACGGTACATCCAACAAGGTATGGTGTTTACCCATGATGATATTGTCGTTACTTCTGGCGCATTAGAAGCGTTGAATTTGAGCCTTCAGGCCGTGACCCAGCCTGGAGATACTGTTGTAGTTGAATCACCGACGTTTTATGGCGCACTTCAAGCGATTGAACGTTTAGGTCTAAAGGCGATAGAAATAACGGTGGATCCGTTAACTGGACATTCAGTGGATCAAATTGAAGCGACTTTTGCCGGCAATGATGTTCGCGCATGTTGGTTAATGACTAACTTTCACAATCCAACAGGAACTTTATTAAGTGACGGGCAGAAGCAACGTATCGTCGAACTGGCTGACAAATACGATGTGTACTTGATCGAAGATGATGTGTATTCAGAGCTTTATTTTTCTGAAAAAAAGCCAAGCTCACTTAAAGCTTTTGATACACAAGAGCGCGTGTTGCATTGTGGATCATTTTCAAAAAGCCTTTGCCCTGGCTATAGGCTGGGCTGGGTGGTAAACAAACGCTTCAATGAGCAACTTCAAAAGCTGCAACTTATCTCGACGTTGTCAGGCAGTGCACCAATCCAGCAGGGTATCGCGCATTACTTGCAAAACGATAGTTATGATAGCCATCTTAGAAAACTGCGAAAGAATCTTGAGCAGCGGCAATTGGCGTTTATTGAACTGGTTGATAAGTACTTTCCCCAATCGATTCGTTACACGCAACCGGAAGGCGGCTATTTTCTTTGGATAGAACTGCCGAAAACAAAGTGCGGAAAAGCGATTTATCAGAAGTTATTGGAAGCGAACATCACTGTAGCATTTGGTCAGTTGTTTTCTATCACTCCAAATTATGAGAACTACCTGAGGCTTAATACATCGTTACCTGTAAATGATGAATTAGAACAAGCCGTGAAGACGGTCGGAGAATTACTTCATTAGCCAACTGTTTACCTGTTTTTTGCTCAAACTGTATCAGTGGACGATACCGAAGCTGTGTTTCAATCATGGGCAGACAACCATTTAGGTTAGGAGCCGTAATGAAAAAGCAGTTGGTAAAGCATGAACTTAGGTTGATGGGTGTTGCTATTTTTAGCGCATTTTTGTTGGTGTTTGCACACTTGATATTGGCGAAATCTTTCTCTCATATGGTTTGGACGGAATACACTGCTGCCGTTATCCCATTTGTGATGTTTGGCTTGTGTGTGGTTGGAGTAAAATACGCAGCGCGAGCAGATGAGGATGACGACGAAAATAACAACTAGAGTGCATACATCGGTTGCTAGAAAATCATTCGTACAAAATAAAAGACCTCCACATGGGAGGTCTTTTTAATTCAATATCACTAAAAAGTGATTAGAAGTTCGCAGAGCGAGGAGTACGTGGGAATGGGATCACGTCACGAACGTTGCCCATACCAGTTACGTAAGATACTAGGCGCTCGAAGCCTAGACCGAAGCCTGCGTGTGGCACTGTACCGTATTTACGTAGGTCGCGGTACCAGCTCATATGTTCAGGATCGATACCCACTTCACGCATACGTGCATCTAGAATGTCTAGGCGCTCTTCACGCTGAGAACCACCGATGATTTCGCCGATGCCCGGTGCTAGAACGTCCATCGCTGCAACTGTTTTACCGTCATCGTTAGCACGCATGTAGAATGCTTTAATGTCTTTCGGGTAGTTCTTAACGATTACAGGTGCTTTGAAGTGTTCTTCAGCAAGGAAACGCTCGTGCTCAGAAGACATATCGATACCCCATTCAACTGGGAATTCGAACTCACGACCTGAATCAAGAAGGATCTGGATTGCGTCAGTGTAGTCAACTTGCGCGAAGTCAGAAGAAACGAACTGCTCTAGACGAGTGATTGCTTCTTTGTCGATGCGTTGAGCGAAGAACTCAAGGTCATCGCGACACTCTGCAAGCACTGCTTTAAACACGTACTTGAGCATGTCTTCAGCCAGTTTCGCTACATCATCCAGTTCTGCGAACGCAACTTCAGGCTCAACCATCCAGAATTCTGCTAGGTGGCGGCTTGTGTTTGAGTTTTCAGCTCGGAAAGTAGGGCCGAAAGTGTAAACTTTGCTTAGCGCACAAGCGTAAGCTTCTGCGTTTAGCTGACCAGATACGGTTAGGAACGTCTCTTTACCGAAGAAGTCTTCGTTGTAGTCCACTTTACCAGCGTCAGTGCGAGGAAGGTTTTCCATGTCTAGCGTAGATACGCGGAACATTTCACCAGCGCCTTCAGCATCTGAAGCCGTGATCAACGGCGCAGATACCCAGAAGTAACCTTGCTCGTGGTAGAAGCGGTGGATTGCTTGAGATAGGCAGTTACGTACACGTGCTACTGCACCGATTACGTTTGTGCGCGGACGTAGGTGCGCAACTTCACGTAGGTACTCGATTGAGTGACGAGTTTTTGCCATTGGGTAAGTTTCAGCATCTTCAACCCAACCAACCACTTTAACGTCAGTGGCAGCAAGTTCGAAGTCTTGACCCTTTGCAGGAGATTCAACAATCTTACCAGTTACTTCAACAGAGCAGCCAGTCGTTAGCTTTAATACTTCGTCTTCGTAATTATTAAGATTATTTGGGACCACGGCCTGAATCGGGTCGAAACAAGAGCCGTCATATATGGCAAGGAAAGAGATTCCAGCTTTGGAATCACGACGTGAACGGATCCAGCCACGAACAGTCACTTCGCTGTCTACTGCTAGCTGACCTTTCAATACGTCTGATACAGGCGCGTAAGTCATGTTTTCAATATTCTCCATTGAGGTAAAAATTCAACTCAACGCTTACTTAAAGTACTTGTCTAATAACATTTTTGTTCAAAAAACAAGCTAAGCGCTGAGTTGGGTAGCATTTTACAGATTCAACGAGACATATTACCTGTCAATTCGCTCGCATCAACCTTTATATTCGTTTTGATGGGGAGAATCTCTCTATTTATTCACTCTTTTGTGCTCTGAAAGTGTGAATTGGTTTAGTAATTGCTCTAAACGTTCGGATAGATGCTCTAAATCAACACTAATATCACGCGTGTGCGATGCTGATTGTGATGTGTCGTTAGCATGCAGTGTGATCACATCTATTTTAGATTGAATATGCTGACTTACATCAGATGTGGTTTGCGTCTGGTTTTGGATATCTTCTGCATGTCTGAGCACTTGGCGCATTTCGTCAACAACGTTATGCATTGTGGCTGATAGTGCCTCGACATCGACAGAGCGTTGATGAGCAAACTGGCAGACGGTATCAACAGAAGTTAATGACTCTTCACTTCCTTGCTGGAATTGAGAAATGATATGTTCAATATTACCAGTGGCTTCAGCCGTCCTAGAAGCCAGGTTACGCACTTCTTCCGCGACGACCGCAAAACCGCGTCCTTGCTCTCCGGCACGGGCGGCTTCGATAGCAGCATTCAACGCGAGCAGATTGGTTTGTTCTGCAATACCCTTAATAACCACAAGAATGGACGACACTTCTTCGGTTCTTTGATTTAGAGAGCTGATTTTTTCCCGTACGGTATCAATGTTACTTACTAGTTGTTTGATGTCTTCACTGACGTTGTGTGCTTGGCTTGCACTATGAGTGGCGACATCAACGGTGTGATTGACCAAAACAGTAGCGTTGTTAGTCGAGTCCTCAACCGCAGTTTGTTGCTGCAACATATCGGTGATATTACTTTGTACTTCGTTGGTCTCTAGCTGTTGGTTATTGGCCGCTTTATCTGTGGACTGCGCGACAGCAGTTAGTTTACTCGCGGAGTCGGCAAGTGAGTGAGAGGTGTCTTGCACACGTTCTAAGCTTTCGGAGACCGTATCCATGAATGAATTGATTGCTGTAGAAAGTTGGCCCACTTCATCCTGTTGGTGATGCATAAGTCGTTGAGATAGATCTTTGCTATGGCTCACATTCGACATGAATTTCGACGTTCTTTGAATTGGTCGTACAATGATTTTTTGAATCAAACTCATCGTTATGATGAAGCCCACAAATGCGATTACGGCCATTATTCCCATCGCAAACATTGCCTGTTTACTGATCATTGAATTGACATGATTCATGTTGTATTCCAAGCGAATTGCGCCCAACACTTCTCCTGCTGGTGCAACGTGGCAAGAAACGCAGTTGGTGCCACGGTAATTTTCGCTCGATTTCATTGGTAGCGCGACTACTAACCCTTTGCCCCAATCGGCTGAGATTGGTTCAATCACCAGTTCACCATTCAACGCTCGTTGATCAATATCATCGACAGGCTGCTGGTTTTGTTGCCCAGGTCCGTAAAGTTTGGTCACAGCGTCAGCTCGCAACACGCGAACTGCTTCAATGCCTTCTTGGGCCAGGGCCTTTTGACGTAAGGTTTCTTTTTGCGACATGGTGCCCGTAAGCATCATCATATTTAGGCTGTCGAAATAATTACTAGCCTTATCATGGAGTTGTTCACTAAGAACATCATTGATTAAGGTTTTTTGTTGATGGTATTGGTAAGCCGTAGAGGCAGCTAGAACGCAGCTGAAGACAGCAATTAACGCCAGTAAGAGCTTAAAAGTGATAGTTGAGCGCATAAATTTATAAGTGTAATTGGAACGAACTGCACAATATTAATGTGCACAAATGCGCACTGCGAACAACGAAATGAATGATTGTGACCCCACACATGTTGGGGATATGTAATTGTGATGTGAGTGCTGTGTAATCAAATGTTTGGCGCGTGACAGAAATACGGCGCTTTGGTGTGAGTGATAGCAAAGAGGCCGGGAACTAGCGGAAGTTTTTGCTACGCTTGTATGGGGTAACGCTTGTCTCTTGGCAGCGAATTCCTTAGTATTGCCTGTCTTTTTAAAGCCTGAGAATCAAGATGAAAACAGAATTATACAAAGAGTTTATGTTCGAAGCAGCACACCATTTGCCACACGTACCAGAAGGTCACAAGTGTGGTCGTTTGCACGGACACTCTTTCCTTGTTCGTCTTTATGTAGAAGGTGAAGTTGATCCACATACAGGTTGGGTAGTGGATTTTGCAGAGATCAAAGCTGCGTTTAAACCAATTTACAATCGCTTAGACCATTACTACCTAAACGACATTGAAGGGTTAGAGAACCCGACTAGCGAAGTGTTAGCAAAATGGATTTGGCAGCAGCTTAAGCCAAGCTTACCACTGCTAAGTAAAGTAGAAATCAAAGAAACGTGCACAGCGGGTTGTATTTACAAAGGCGAATAAGTCACTTTCTATTGAGCATTAAACAAAGGCAAGCGAGAAGCTTGCCTTTGTTGTATCTGAATGGCCCAATTTTGATTATGCTTCACCAGTTAGCTTAATGGGTGTCGTAGAATCCATTCTTTTTCATTATCACCCAATGTTGTTTCCTCTGTATTAATGAATCCGCACGCATCAAAAAAACTGATAGCGTATTGCTGACTTTGTGGAACAGTGGCGCAAAGAGAGGTGCTTTTAGGGTTAATGGTATACGCATAAAGGAACAGTTTACGCAATGCCTCACTCCCTACCCCTTGACGTTGGAAACGTTGATCAATCATCAAGTACTTAAGCTCCAGTTCGTATCGTTTAGCAAACGGCGCATGTTGGGAGAAACCTTTATCGATAACAAGATAGCCTACTAATAGATCATCAGAATAAATCGTAAAGAACGCCTCTGACTTACTACGTTTTTGATAAGCCATTTCAAACGGTGTAAAAAATCCTTTTTGCTCTTCTTGCACATCCAATTGCATCAAACTTGAAAAATCTTTCAGTTTGGTGGGTTTAATCGCAATCATCGCTCAATCACAAATTGGCGGCATACCTTTATGCCACCACGAGTTTTTATAGAGTATTAGATCTATTTTAAGTAACTAACCGAGTGAAGAAAAGCTAGCAATGAAGAGGGTAATAATAACCTTGGTGAATATAGGCGCCCAATGTTGTGAGTAAGTGAGCACTGTCTGCCGTTTCTACGCCTTCAACAATGACCGTGCAGCGATACGTATTGCCCATAGCAATTAACTGACGCAAGGTTTCTATCTTTTTATCATCAGATTTTAGGCCAATAACAAATTCTCGGTCGATTTTGAGGTAGTCCGGATTCAGCTTGCTGATAAGCGCCACATTATTATTGCCGGTGCCAAAGTCATCAATACTGATTTTACAATCCAGAGCTTTTAGTTTCGCGACATTGTCATAAATCTCAGAGGTATAGTACATCGATGCATTTTCTGTGATTTCGATTGTCAGCAAACGGCAATCCCGATTAGATAGCTCTCTATATAGGATTGAAAAGTTACGCCCTCGCAGCAAAGAAGGACAAACGTTAATGCTAATAGGGATGGGCAACGCTTTTTGTTTGGTGTAGATGGAATCAATCACCAGTAAGGTATGAGTTAGCAGCAATCCATTGCGGATCAGTGTTTCAATAAACCGTTGCGTATTTTTTACCTTAAACCGGGAGAGGGCTTCGTAGTGCACAATCTTTTGTGCCGAAGTGTTATAAATCGGCTCCAGTTTTATTTTGAACTGTCGAATTGCGCACAAGTAAGCCATAAAGGCTTGTAGGGAGCGGTGACGCAGTATAATGAGAAAAAGTAAGCTCAGTAGAATGATACTTTGAAACGGCCCAGAGATGTAATACACCTCTTTATAGCCACTATTCTTTACGTGATAATTGAAAAAGCGTTCATTGGTGTTACCAATCTCTAACGACGTTCCGGTATTCGTTGATAGCTTCATACCGGAAAGAAAAAAACGTGAAATATGATTTTCAACATTGTCGGATAAGTTAATGTTTTTAACACGAACCAAAACAGTTGCGTTATTTAAGTCAAATGATTGGGTAGTGTAATTGCTATTGTTACTCCACTCTTCAAACGCTTTTTTGCTGACAGGGACAACGGTTTCTGGAGTGACTAAGCATCGAATATTGAAACGATCTAGCATCATGCTCGACTCCACCAACTTCACATTATCAAATAGTGACTTCAGTTCGCTTTCATTAGCAAAGCAACTCCTGCGGGAAAGGTTCTCTGCAATTTCGAAGGCGTTATCCAGATAATTATGTTTAACGATGCTGTTTATCGCGTAGTAACAGATAGCAAAGAAAATGATCGCAGTGATCAACACAACCCACATTGCTTCTGAATAGATCTTTTTATTACGCAGGCAAATACGAAGCGCTTTGCGAAGACTATTGGTTGTGTATTGATTGATCTTCTGTTGATGTTCGATGCCATTCTGATGGTTGTTTTGCATAGTAAAAGGAATGAAGTATCCGGTCCGGTGAATGTTTTCGATAATGTTTTTGTTAGTGGTTAAATGTTCTTCCGTGAGCTTGCGAAATTTCTTTCTTAGAGCGGCCACCGCGTTTTTAAAGCCATTTTCAGGCAGTGTCATTTTGTATTGTTGAGTGATTTTGCTTTCTATTAACCGCTGACTAATCGGCGTATTTAAACTGCCGTATGTGGCGATAGTTGACAGAATGGCGTACTCATTTGGGTTGACAGGAATGGAGTGGTGGAGTGACTGATTGAGCTCTAGAGATATTTCGTTTTCGGACAAGCAAACGCAGATTTGGTTTCCAATTTCAAACCTAATCATGTGTTGATGTGCTCCAAGTTTAATTTTTGGCTACGTTATCAATAAAGCTAGGGAAGAGATGTGATTTTTTACTGAGATATCCATAATATTTGGATATATTCAACGTTTTAGGTTTTTTTTTACTTGTCCTGATAACGTATTCTCCTAGGTTTTTTGGGTATAAAAAAACCCGAGCATAAACTCGGGTTTTGATTGGTATTCAGAAAGTCGTATTAGCAAATCACTTTGATTGCTAGACCACCTTGAGATGTTTCGCGGTATTTCGCGTTCATGTCTTTACCTGTTTCTAGCATGGTTTCGATAACCTTATCTAGAGAAACAGTTGGAGCTGAAGAGCGACGTAGTGCCATGCGAGTTGAGTTGATTGCTTTTACTGCCGCAATACCGTTACGCTCGATACATGGAACCTGAACCTGACCTGCAACTGGGTCACACGTTAGACCTAAGTTGTGCTCCATCGCGATTTCTGCTGCCATACATACTTGCTCTGGGCTACCACCCATAAGCTCAGCAAGGCCTGCTGCTGCCATAGAACATGCCACGCCAACTTCACCCTGACAGCCAACCTCTGCACCAGAGATAGACGCGTTGCGCTTGTAAAGACCACCGATTGCGCCAGAAGCAGCAAAGTAACGGATGTAATCTTTTTCAGTCACAGTTTGGATGAACTTATCGTAGTAAGCCAGTACCGCAGGGATGATGCCACACGCACCGTTAGTTGGTGCTGTAACAACGCGGCCACCTGCTGCGTTCTCTTCGTTTACTGCGAAAGCAAACATGTTTACCCAATCAACAACAGACATTGGGTCGTTTGTCGTCTTTTCTGAAGTAAGTAGCTGCTGGCGAAGTGCTGCTGCACGACGAGGCACGCGTAGTGGACCAGGCAAAATACCTTCTTCATTCATACCGCGATCCATACACTCGCGCATTGTGCGCCAGATGTTCGCGAAATAAGTACGAGTTTCTTCATCTGAATGAAGCGCATGCTCATTCTTCATGGTTAGTGCGCTGATGGACAATCCACTTTCGTGGCATTGGTTAACCAGTTCCTCTGCCGTTGTAAACGGGTAAGGTACTTTTACTGGGTTCTCAGCTTCTTTACCGAAATTTTCTTCATCAACGATGAAACCACCGCCGATAGAGTAGTAAGTTTTTGAGTACGCTTTTTCGTCTTCGATCCACGCGTGGATCTGCATGCCGTTTTCGTGTAGCTCTAGGTTTGTTTTGTGGAAGTTCATTCCACCTTCACGTGGGAACGATACTGTGTGACAGTGCATGCCAACAGGAAGGCGTTCAGTTTCTTCTACACGAGCGATAAAGCCCGGGATAGAATCGATATCAACTTTCTCAGGAGTGTTGCCTGCAAGACCCATGATGATAGCAATATCTGTGTGGTGACCTTTCCCTGTCAGTGATAGTGATCCATAAACGTCAACGGTGATTTTAGTGATGTCGCGCAGTTTTCCCATTGCACGAAGATCATCAATAAACTCTTTACCCGCTTTCATTGGGCCTACAGTGTGTGAGCTTGAAGGTCCAACACCGATTTTATAGATATCAAAAACACTAATCATATCGATTACCTCAGAAGAAAGCCTCCCAAGGGGAGTTGGGAGGCTTAATTTTATCGTTATATTTTTGGATTAATCATACTGCACTGGGCAGAGATGATTAAAGAGCGCCGTAGATTACAGAACTAATTGCAGCAAGACCACAGATTGCTGTGAAAATTTGCACAGGTGCTGAAGTTTTGTACTTAGCCATCGCAGGAACTTTTTGCATTGCGAAGATTGGCATCAAGAATAGGATTGCCGCAATCATTGGTGCACCCATTGTTTCAATCATACCTAGGATGCTTGGGTTAACGATAGCAACGATCCAAGTTGTGATTACAATGAAGATTAGAGACATCTTCTCGATCTTGCTTACTGGTGATTTTGAACGAGATTTCACTAGACCAACTAGACCTTCGTGCGCACCTAAGAAGTGGCCAAAGTAGCTAGAGGTGATCGCTGCGAAAGCAACCAATGGACCCATGTAAGAGATCAGTGGAGATTCATGCACGTTTGCTAGGTAAGAGAGAACAGAGATATTTTGCTCTTGCGCCGTTGCTAGTTGCTCTGGAGACAGAGAAAGTACAACAGAGAAAACGAAGAACATAACAAAGCCCATCAGCATCATTGCTGCGCCACCAGTGATAGCGTCAGTTTTCTTAACTGCGTCATCACCATATACACGACGTTGCTCTTTAGAGAACTGAGAAATGATTGGGCTGTGGTTGAAAGAGAACACAATAACAGGGATTGCTAGCCAAACGATAGCTGGCATTGCACCCCAGTCAGGTGACACTTCCATCATTGAAGTGTTCCAACCAGGAATTAGGTATACAGACAGTGCTAGTAGGATGAACACGAGAGGGTAAACCATTGCTGAAGTTGCTTTCAGCATAAGCTCTTTACCGAATACTACGCCTGCTGTCATTGCAGCAATAAGTGCACCAGAAAGTAGCCAGCGAGGAATAGATTCCATGCCCATTTGGTTAACTAGGAAAGAGTCAACTGTGTTTGTGATACCAACACCGTAGATAAGTACGATTGGGTAGATAGCGAAGAAGTAAGCGAACGTAATAAGGTTTGCGCCAGTCTTACCAAAGTGCTCTTCTACTGTGTCGGTGATGTCCGCTTCAGGGTTTTTCGCAGAAAGAACGAAACGAGCTAAAGATTTGTGTGCGAACCAAGTCATTGGTGCTGCGATTAGGGCTAGGATTACTAATGGCCAGAAGCCACCTGCACCTGCTTTAATAGGAAGGAACAGTACACCTGCACCTACTGCCGTACCAAAAAGGGACAGACACCAGGTAAAGTCTTTGTAAGAAAACTTACTAGACGATTGTGCGGTAGAAACCGCAGAAGTAGTTGTATTCATTTTTTAGTTACTCATTTTGGGAACAGGAAATAAGTCGGGAGTAATTTTGCAAGATTTTACACTAGGAAAATTAGATCTAAATCATTTATTGCTTACGCTTATTGAATGATATGTCAAAAACCTGCTTTTTATCACGAAAATGATGTGCTACTCGTGATTTCTGCTAATGAGTAAAATTAGAAAAACTTATCAATAGGGCTGTTTGTATAAATTTATTTCACCGCAAGCGTTTGCGGTGAAAATGGAAAATTAATCTAATGTGAATGAATGTTTATGAAGCAACGTTTTATTAATATTGATGCGCATAATGATCGCGCCTATAAAAGCACCGATATCAACAACTGTTTAATGTGAAATAATATGTTTTTGCATTGATTCGATAATTTGTGCCGTCATGCCCCAGATGAAATGCTGTCTATATGGGATAGCAAATACACGATGACTGCTTCTTTTTAGGTCAAATTTGGTGCTATACAATTTTTTGGGGTTCAGAATATGGTTGGCAGGAACCTCAAAAACTGACTCTACTTCATTTGGGTCAATATGCGTTTTATATTCCGGAGAAACAAAAGCCAAAAAAGGTGTCACATTAAACTGACTAATCGTTGGTAGTGTAGGCAGTTGACCAAACACATGAATATGCTCATCTTCTATCCCAACTTCTTCTTTGGTTTCTCTTAAAGCGGTATTCACGAGCTGAATATCTTCCTGCTCATATTTGCCACCGGGAAAGCTGATTTGTCCCGGATGATGGCGTAAGTGGGCTGCACGCTTAGTCAGAATGACTTGTAACCCGTCATCGCGTTCCACAAAACCGATTAAGACTGCCGCATCTCTCAGGGACTTTTCTTTCATCCATTTCAGTCGTGCAAGGGACTCTTTGTGGTAGCCCGTTGGAAGCCGAAATTGAAAGTTCTGTAGTAAATGAGTTTTGTCGATAACCAAACTGAGTCCTTATTTATCGTGCCTAACCATTATTTATTATACTCAAAGACGGCAAAGCGTATGGCGTTATCGTTACTGGTTACCAAATAAAACATTCGCATTAAAGCACTCGCCAGCACTTTCCCTCTTTGTGTTGTGTGTCTCACTCTGCTTGAACATATTAATTTGAAACTTATAAGGTTATACACCATTCTTTATTTTAGGACGTCACTATAGGACAAGTATTGGCCAATGAAAGGGATTATTTTCACCGAGTTCATGGAGTTAGTAGAAGAGAAATTCGGTCTTGATGTGTTAGACCAAGTTCTCGATCTTTCTAACGATGAAGGTGTTTACACCGCTGTTGGTAGTTACGATCACAAAGACTTGGTTAAGTTGATCGTGAATCTCAGTAAAGTATCTGGTGTTCCCCCCGAGCAACTGCAAGAAGTGTTTGGAGAGTGCGTCTTTTTGAATTTACTTCGCTCCATTCCTAGTCACGCCAGTTTGCAACAGTGTGAAACGACGTTTCAATTTGTTCGCCATGTTGAAGACTTTATTCATGTCGAAGTTAAGAAGCTCTATCCTGATGCTAACCCTCCGCAATTTGATTTCATTAGTGAAAATCAATCCCAATTGGTATTTGACTACCACAGCGCAAGATGTATGTCTCACGTATGCTTAGGATTGATAAAAGGCTGTGCTGCGCATTTTGGTGAGGTAGTTCATATCAAACATCAAAATCAGTCAGAAGATGGTAGCAAAGTACGTTTTTGGTTAGAGGCTCAATAAGAACGATATGACGGGAAGTTCCTCATTAGAAAGGAAACTCAAACGAGAAGTTGCATCAAGAAAAGCAGCTGAGCAGCTGTTGGAACAGAAAAGCTTAGAGTTATATGAATCCAACCAGCAACTCAGTGTTGCATTGAAAAAGCTGGAGCTGAAATCTAAAAAGGATCTTCGTAAGTTTGAGTTTGAAGAGCAAATTGATGCGACGTTGATTAAGTTCGGTCGTACTTTTTTATCGAGCACGTTCGATGAAGCAATGATAGCGAGCTTTATTGAGCAGCTCACTTCTAACTCGATCATTTCTGCGGCTTACTTGTTTCTTGACGCTACAAAGCTGAGCTCATTGCGTCGTCATCACTTTGGTCACTTACAGCTTCGTCATAACAACGAGATTTTCACCACTCCTAATTGGCAGGGAGAGAATTTGCATTTGCCAGTTATCATTGATGGGGAAACGGTTGGGGAGTTGATTTTCTCCGTGTTGCAAGATCAAATCGATCAGTCTTTTATTTCCAAACAGATGGAGCTCGTGTCTGACTTAGTTCATGGTGTTATTGGTCGACACTTAAGTTTAGAGCGAGAGGTCGAGCTGAGAAAGCGGGCTGAGGAATCAGAAAAAGCGACGAAGGAGTTTGTCGCCATGATTAACCATGAGCTGCGAACTCCTCTCAATGGCGTATTGGGTAGTGCGGAGTTATTGAGTCGAACCCAATTAGAAGAAGAGCAGCGTCAATACTTGAGCAATTTGACTCAATCAGGGGACTTATTGAGAGTTATCATTAATGATCTTCTTGATTTCAGTAAGATGAATGCCGGTATGATGGAAATCATACATAAAGTTTTTGCCTGGGAGGAGCTTGAAAAAGCCATCATGGGTGTATTTGCAGCTAAGGCTGCTGAAAAACGCATCCATTTCTCTATCGACAAAAAGCTGGGTATTCCAGAATTTTTAGTCGGTGACTTAGAGCGCATTACACAAATTTTGGTTAACTTGGTGGGAAACGCGATTAAGTTTACTCACTTGGGTGGCGTCGTGTTACGGGTGGAATGGCTTAACGGCACGGCTTATTTTGAGGTTGAAGACACTGGTATTGGCATCCCAATAAAAGCACAGCCGTCACTATTTGATCCATTTGTCCAAGTTGATCGCTCGGCGAAACGCAGCTTTGAAGGCTCAGGTTTAGGTCTCGCGATTTGTAAAAACCTTGTGGATTTGATGCAAGGTCAAATTAGCTTTGAAAGTGAAGAGCGCAAAGGGACAACTTTTAAAGTTGCTATTCCTCTTGAGGAAGGGCAAGCACAAGGCACAGCAGAGGGGGAATTGGTCACCATAGAGCGAAGCGATTTAGCAGGACGCTCAATATTAGTGGTTGATGACATCAGAATGAATCAAGTCATTGTTACTCAAATGCTGAAAAAACTCGACATCACACCTGATTTAAAAGCCAACGGCAAAGAAGCATTAGAAGCGGTGAAAAGTAAAGACTACGAACTGATATTCATGGACTGCCGAATGCCTGAAATGGATGGTTATGAGGCGACGATGTATCTGAGAGAGCGTGGCTTTACTCATCCTATTATTGCATTAACCGCTGGCACTACCATCGAAGAGCGTCAAAAGTGTATTGATTCAGGCATGGACGACATCCTCACTAAGCCGTACACCGCAACCGATATCGAACAGATTATGTGTAAGTGGCTTGAGCAGTAGACGCTGCCTTTTAAAAAAGAATTTTTGTTGGCCAACGGCTAAAAGCTAAAGTACATGCAAATAAAACACACTAAAAAACGCACCACACTGGATAATGCCGATCATTTAACGATGTTTTTTGGGTCATTCTAGCGAGCCTTGGCGAGACTAAGAATCTAGTAGCAGCACGATGAGCGGGTAATGAAACAAATTTGACCACAAAGTGCTTGAATAGAAGAACCTGTATCACGCTCCTTCGTCGTTGTGCAGGGTGATGAGATACAGAAATATGCCACTCGCTGTTAAACGAGCGGCATTGTCCGCTTTTGAAACCTACGATTGCAGCGCTGGCAAAATCTTTGAAAGCTTATCCAACGTTTCTTGATACTCAGAGGCGCAATCGCTATCTGCCACGACGCCGCCGCCAGCCCAAGCGTAAAGTTTGTTTTTTTCCGCGACAAGAGTTCGGATGGTAATGCTGGTGTCCATACGACCATGGCGTGAAATATAGCCAATACTGCCGCAATACGCGCTGCGTCGATGCGGCTCCAGTTCTTCAATGATCTGCATTGCGCGAACTTTAGGAGCGCCCGTAATTGAACCGCCTGGAAAACACGCTCGCAGCAAATCCGCAGGAGCGTATTGTTCATCCAAACTTGCACGAATGGTGCTCACCAAATGATGCACGGCAGGGAAGCTTTCAATATCGAACAACTTTGGCACGTGAACGCTACCCGGTGATGCAACCCGACCAATATCATTACGCAGCAAATCGACAATCATCAGGTTTTCTGCCTGATCTTTTTCCGCTGTCTGCAAGTCATGGGCATTAGCGTTATCTTGCTTTGGATCTTCGCTGCGTGGGCGAGTACCTTTGATTGGTTTTGTTTCAATGACGCGATCTTTGAGCTCTAAAAAGCGCTCTGGAGAGATACTCAAAATCGAAGACTCAGGCATACGGATAAACGCTGAGAATGGCGCTTGGTTGGCGGACTCCAATTTCAGATACGCTTGCCACTCGCTGCCTTGATACGGTGCGTTAAAGCGCTGCGCCAAATTGATCTGATAACAGTCACCGCTCAACAAGTATTCTTGCACCTGGTCAAAGCGAGTGGCGTAGCTCTCTTTCGTCATGTTTGACTGCCAAGCACCAGACAAAGCGAAGTCAACGGTTTGTTCTGCTTTTTGCTCGTTTAACCACTGCCAAGCTTGCTCGATATTCTGACCAACTAAGCATGCTTTTTTTAGCTGGTGGTCAACAACAACGGCCCATTCATACAGACCTACCGCCATATCCGGCGTGTTGAGGTCCTTTTCTGCCACTTCTGGCATCGTTTCTACGCGGCGACCTAAATCGTAACTGAAGTAACCGAGCGCACCGCCGACAAAAGGCAAATCCAATTCTTTATTTAACTCTACGTGAGGAAGCCACTGTTCTTGCAACTGATGAAGCAGCGTGAATGGGTCATCTTGAGTTGAATAGGCATTCGATGGCGTTTCAACTTGTGTGTTGTCGGCAGTGGTTTCTAACGTTGCAATTGGGTTGGCAACCAATACATCGAAGCGGCTATCGATATGCGTTTTTGATGCAGAACGCAGCAACATCGCCCAAGGCTGGTGTTGAATGCGAGAAAAAAGGTGAAGAGCAAACTCTGGTGCGTATTCCAACGCTTTAAAATCAATGAATTGATTGTCCATGTTGTTCATTTGTGTAATTTGTGACAAAGAGATCGTTCACTGCATGGCATGTCATGGGCAGCAAGAGTATCATATTCCTCTGTGTAGCCAAACTCCCTCTATTCATAGGGTTTTGAGATGGTTTACAAGTAGGCAACTTCAGCATTTCGTGTGTCGATATCAGCCGTTCGACAATTGTTTATAAAAAACGAAGCTCAAAAGAGCAATAAGCTCAACAAACACGATTGAAGCCAAGCCAATAATGGAAGCATAACTATAACGAGGCATGTAATGACGGTAATACGCAAGCAGGATGTGATCAGCAGTGTCGCTGATGCGCTACAGTATATTTCTTACTACCACCCGCTAGACTTTGTTCAAGCTCTTGAAAAAGCCTATCACCGCGAAGAGAGTCAAGCCGCGAAAGACGCGATTGCTCAGATCCTAATTAACTCCCGAATGTCCGCAGAAGGTCACCGTCCAATTTGTCAGGATACTGGTATTGTGACGTGTTTCGTCAACATCGGTATGGGCGTGCAATGGGATTCGACCGACATGACGGTTCAGCAGATGGTAGATGAAGGTGTTCGACAAGCGTACACGAACCCTGATAACCCGTTGCGTGCGTCAGTACTTATGGACCCTGCTGGTAAACGTATTAATACCAAAGACAACACGCCTGCCGTCGTACATATCAACATGGTTCCGGGCGATAAAGTTGAAATTCAGATCGCTGCGAAGGGCGGCGGTAGCGAAAACAAAACTAAGATGGTGATGCTAAACCCATCTGACGATATTGCTGAGTGGGTAGAAAAAACGCTACCAACAATGGGGGCGGGCTGGTGTCCTCCTGGCATGCTTGGCATTGGTATCGGCGGTACGGCTGAAAAAGCAGCGGTATTGGCAAAAGAATCTCTAATGGAACACATCGATATTCAAGAGCTTATTGACCGTGGCCCACAAAACGCAGAAGAAGAGCTTCGTTTGGATATCTTCAATCGCGTGAACAAACTTGGTATCGGTGCGCAAGGTCTTGGCGGTTTGACGACTGTTGTCGACGTTAAAATCAAAACTGCGCCAACGCACGCGGCTTCTAAGCCTGTTTGTTTGATCCCGAACTGTGCGGCGACTCGTCACGTGCACTTCACGCTTGATGGTAGCGGCCCAGCAGAGCTAACACCACCTAAACTAGAAGATTGGCCAGACATCACTTGGGAAGCGGGCGAAAATACGCGTCGCGTAAACTTAGATACAATTACTAAAGAAGAAGTACAAGAGTGGAAGACAGGCGAAACGGTTCTTCTATCAGGTAAAATTCTGACTGGTCGTGATGCTGCGCATAAACGTATTCAAGGCATGCTAGATAATGGCGAAGGTCTGCCTGAAGGCGTAGATCTAAACGGTAAGTTCATTTACTACGTAGGCCCTGTTGATGCAGTTGGTGATGAAGTCGTTGGTCCTGCTGGCCCAACAACATCTACGCGTATGGATAAATTCACCGACATGATGCTAGAAAAGACCGGCATCATGGGCATGATCGGTAAAGCTGAGCGTGGCCCTGCAACGGTTGAATCTATCAAGAACCACAAAGCGGTTTACCTAATGGCTGTCGGTGGCGCTGCGTACTTGGTGGCGAAAGCGATCAAGAAAGCTCGCGTTGTCGCATTTGAAGATTTAGGTATGGAAGCGATTTACGAATTTGAAGTTGAAGATATGCCAGTAACAGTGGCTGTCGACTCAAATGGTGTTAACGCGCACCAAATTGGTCCAGACACTTGGAAAGTGAAAATTCAAGAGATGGAAGCATAAGGCAAAGGGCAATCTTGCTGCGTCTCAGTAGAGAGAATGTGACAAGGTGCTGATTTACCTAGCAAACAATTGACAAAAGTGCAGCGAAACCTGCACTTTTTGTCTATATAATTAAGGATATAAACCTTTAGGCATAGCAATCAAACGTTATGCGAACAATAATTAGGAGACGGCATGCCTCGTTTTATTCAGATTCTACAAATTATTCTTGCTGTAGTGATAGGTGGCTTTGTTGGCTATGACTTGATTCTTCACGGTATCAGCATCTTTGATGAAAAGTACGTGACCATCACATGTGTGTTGTGGTTGATTTTGGAAATCGCTCTATTTGTTATCTATAAGTTAATCGAAGACGACTAGGCTTAAAGAAAGCGGGTTCCTGTTTAACATAGTAATCAGCGCATATAGAGTTACTAATGCTGTAGATTAAGTAAGCCTCTGAACCACTCAGGGGCTTTTCTTTTTTAACACAGCATTAAGCCGGATGTTTTGTTCATCTTTTATTAAGGTATATAAAGTTAAACTCATAGAATTCGGGATAGAACAGTATTCATAGATCGAAATTCGAAGTCGCTGACAACGTTGTTTTAAAGTGGAGTAAGATAAAGAAGCGTAATGAAGAGAATAAAGAAAGAAGTTAATGACTTTATCAACAGAGGTATGGACTCTAATGTTCGAATTGCTGTCACCGGACTTTCTCGTGCCGGTAAGACGGCATTCATCACGTCATTAGTGAATCAGCTTCTTCATACTGCAACCCATGACAATTTGCCTCTTTTGACTGCGGCTAGAGATAAGCGCCTTATTGGGGCGAAGCGTGAGCCTCAATCGAATATGATGGTGCCAAGCTTTGCTTACGATGAGGCGATGAGCCAAATTCATGCCACTCCACCTCAGTGGCCAGTACCGACACGTGATGTGAGTGAGATTCGCTTAGCGCTCAAGTACAAACCAAATAAAACTACGAAAAAGCTGTTGAGTAAAACCGCAATTTTAAATGTTGATATTATCGACTATCCAGGAGAGTGGTTGCTCGACCTGCCTTTATTGGACATGGACTTTGCAACGTGGTCGCAAACTCAGTTTGATGCACTTAAAGGCCAGCGTGGCGATTTAGCCAAAGCTTGGCTTTCTGAACTGGAGAAAGTGGATCTCTTTGCAGAAGTGAATGAGAAACTACTTGAGAAAGTTGCACACACATACACAGAGTACCTTCATTCTTGTAAAGACTCTGGCCTTCATTGGGTTCAGCCTGGCCGCTTTGTATTACCTGGTGAGCTAGCAGGCGCGCCGGTGCTACAGTTTTTTCCGTGTCGTGCTGATTCGGAAAGCAAAGCGCCCAAGGGCAGTAACTTAGCGATGCTAGAAGCCCGTTTTCAGGAATACCAACAGAAAGTAGTGAAAGCGTTTTATAAGCATCATTTTGCGACCTTCGATCGCCAGATTGTACTGGTGGATTGTTTGCAGCCTCTCAATGCCGGTGATGAAGCGTTTTACGACATGCGCCAAGCGCTAGAACAGATCATGCATAGCTTCCGCTATGGTCGTAGTAGCTTTTTGCGTCGTTTGTTCTCACCAAAAATCGACAAAGTGTTGTTTGCTGCTACAAAAGCGGATCATATCACGCCCGATCAGCACCCAAATTTGGTGTCTCTGCTCCAACAAATGGTGCATCCAGCATGGCAAACGGCAGCCTACGAGAATATTGAGATGAGCTGCATGAGTATCGCTTCCATCCAAGCAACCACGACGGGGTTTATTTCCTCTGGAGATAAGACCATCCCGGCGTTACAAGGAACAACATTGGGTGGTGAGCCGATGACTATGTTTCCCGGAGAGGTGCCGAAAAAGCTATCAAATGCAGCTTATTGGCAAAACAACGGGTTTGATTTTACGTCGTTTCGTCCGATGCCCTCACCGAATGATGAGCCAGTGAAGCACATACGCTTAGACAAAGCACTGGATTACCTGATTGGAGATAAATTGAAATGAGTGAGTTGAAGCAAAAACAAGTTTTCTCTGAAAAGGTAATGGAAAAAGATCAGCAATCGAATCAACCGGAGTTGACGGCGCAGCAAACATTCGGCGAAAAAGAAACATTTGTACCTGTTGAAGTTAAAGAAGCGCACCAGGAGACCGAACAGGAATTGCAACTCGAGCATGTCATTCGTCCAAAATCGGGCAGAAAATGGCTCGCGACTGGCGCATTTGCAACTTTTGCTGGTTTGGTTGGCTGGCAAGCGTTGGACTCGGTTATAACCGCAATTCAGGCTTCTGATTGGCTGGCCTTAAGCTGGACGGGGTTTATTGCTGCGATCGCTTCGCTTGGTTTAGGAGCTATGGGTAAAGAGCTTTGGAAACTGCGAAAACTACGAAATCATTTTAGTGTTCAAGAAGAAGCAGAAGCACTTGTTAATAGTGAGAGCGTTGGGAAAGGGAAAGCCTTTTGCGAAACCGTAGCAGAACAAAGTGGTGTGATGGCAGAGAATCCGGGCTTTGATCGTTGGCAGAACAGTATTAACCCTGCTCATAGTGACGCTGAAATTCTTGATATGTATGACTCGATGGTGGTGAGCCAACAAGACAAGTTGGCAACGAAAATCGTATCACAGCACGCAACCGAGTGTGCGGCCCTAGTCGCCGTGAGCCCTCTGGCTGCCGCTGATATGTTGCTGGTGGCTTGGCGAAATTTCAAAATGATCGACAACCTCTCCAAGGTATATGGGGTAGAGCTAGGTTATGCATCTCGCATCAAGTTACTAAAAGCGGTATTTGTCAATATGGCGGCGGCTGGTGCCAGTGAGCTCGCTATTGATGCCAGTATGGATTTGATGTCGATGGATCTTGCTGGCAAAGTTTCTGCTCGTGCGGGGCAGGGGCTAGGTGTTGGTATTCTAACGGCACGTTTGGGCTTGAAAGCGATGACCTTATTGCGTCCACTACCCTGGTATCCTGACCGTCAGGTTAAGTTGGGCACCATACGCAAGGCAGTGGCGGCGAAAGTTGCATCAATTACGATGAAACCGTAACGAATATCAACTTTGATGGATAGGATTGCTTGACGCCATTCCAAGCATGATAGAAACTACTGTCAACTTTTCCTGACAGTTGTGAATTGGGATATTTTAAGTGCGTCTTGAAGTCTTATGTGAAGATCGACTCGGCTTGACCCGAGAACTGCTCGATATTTTAGCGTCTAAAAGCATCGACTTGCGTGGTATCGAAATCGATATTAGCGGTATTATCTATTTGAATTGCCCGGATATTGATTTTGATACGTTTAGTGAGCTGATGGCTGAAATCCGCCGTATTCCGGGGGTGAAAGACGTACGTAAAATCCAGTTTATGCCGATGGAGCGCCACAATACGGAGCTGCTCTCGTTAGTTGATAACTTGCCCGATCCTGTTTTTGCCATTGATCTTAAAGGTGCCGTAGACATGGCAAACATGTCTGCACTTTCATTGCTTGGCCTTCACAAGCAAGAAGTGATTGGTACTCAAATCGGTGCTTTGTTACCAAGTGTTCGTTTCTCTCGTTGGTCTGAGGGTGTGAATGGCCGAACACGGGAAAACCTTGTGATTGAGGGCTTGGACTATGTTCTAGAGTTGATGCCCGTTTATATCCGAGACGAAGCGCAAAACTCGACTCTAGCGAGTACTCTAATGACGATTCGCTCTAGTCAGCAAGTTGCCAGAATTCAAGAAGCGCTACCGCTGCATAACCCTCTGGGTTTTGAGCACTTTGTTGGTATATCGAACCGTCATAAAGCACTAATGAACCAAGCTAAGAAGCTGTCTGTGCTTGACCAACCATTGTTGATTGAGGGCGAAACGGGGACCGGTAAAGAAATGCTTGCTAAAGCTTGCCACAGCCGTTCTAGCCGCGCGAGCAAGCCATTCCTAGTTTTGAGTTGTGCTTCGATGCCTGACGATGTAGCAGAAACCGAACTTTTTGGTCATGCGCCGGGTTCATTTAATCATGAACAAGGCCACAAAGGCATCTTTGAGCAAGCAAATGGCGGGACGGTATTTCTTGATGAAATCGGTGAAATGAGTTCGCATCTTCAAATCAAGCTGTTACGTTTTCTACAAGATGGTAATTTCCGTCGTGTCGGTGCAGAAGATGAGATGCATGTCGATGTTCGTATCATCGCTTCAACAAAACATAACCTTGCCGAGCTTTCTGAAGCAGGAATGTTCCGTGAAGATTTGTATTATCGTCTCAACGTACTTACGCTCAGCATTCCTCCGTTACGTAAGCGCTCAAACGACGTTGCACCATTGCTTGAGTTGTTTGTGGCGAAACATGCGCAACAGCTTGGGATTGATAAGCCAGAGTTTGATGATGGTCTAGTTGATGCCCTTGCAAATTATCAGTGGCCAGGAAACATGCGCCAGCTGGATAACATGGTTCTTCGAGCGCTCACGGAAATGGATGGTGATATACTAAACGCGGGTCACTTCAATTTACCTCAGCCTCAGTCAGTCGGCGCTGGTAGTGCAACGCTTAACATCGACGGTTCTTTGGATGAGATCATGCGTGATTATGAATCTCAAGTTCTGGAACGTTTGTATCAGTCATTCCCATCAAGCCGTAAGCTTGCTAAGCGCTTAAATGTATCGCATACCTCAATCGCTAATAAACTGCGTGATTACGGTATCCGTAAGAATTAATCGAATTGAACGAAAAGACGGAATTAATCATTTGTAATGGAAGATAACAGCTCATCTATCGCCGTTCATATGTTGGACGGTGACTTGCTTCTTCGTACCGCTGAAATCGGTGACGCAGATATGATTGCCGAATATTTTCAAGCGAACCGAGAATACCTGAAACCGTTTGAACCGAAACGTGAAGAGGCTTTTTTCTCAGTGAACGGTTGGTTGCAAAAGCTTATCAAGCTCAATGAGCTGCATCGAATGGGATTGGGGTATTATTGCCTTTTAGTCAGAGCCTCTTCGGGTGAAATGCTAGGTACGATATCCTTTAGTAGTTTGAGTCGTTTTCCTTTTTATTCTTGTAACGTCGGATATTCTCTCGCTGAAAAAGCGCAAGGGCATGGTTATATGCGTCGTGGATTAACCATGGCTTGCGACTACATGTTTAACGTTCAGAAACTGCATCGTATTCAAGCTGGCTACATGCCTCACAATAAACGCAGTGAATCTGTGCTAGAGCATGTAGGGTTCAACCGAGAAGGGTATGCAAAAGATTACCTTTTGATTAATGGTGAGTGGCAAGACCACGTTCTAACGTCGCTTATTAATCCGAATTGGCAGCAAGAAGGGCGATAGTATGGAACGATTGGAAAAGCAGTTAGCACTTGTAATCGAGCTTGATAAACTCAAAAGCATTTTGCGCCGAACTCGAGTTAAAAGTGCTGAAGGGCGCCTCGAAAATAGTGGTGAGCATAGTTGGCATGTCGCACTGATGGCAATATTGATGGAAGAGCATGCGAATGCACCTGTTGATATTTGCCGAGTGATGAAAATGTTATTGATACATGACGTAGTAGAGATCGACGCGGGCGATACCTTTGTTTATGATACTGCTGCGTCTCAAGAGCAAGCAGAAAAAGAAATTAGAGCTGCAGAGCGCTTGTTTGGTATGTTACCCAGCGATCAGGAGCAAGAGCTATTGGCGCTTTGGCATGAATTTGAAGCCGCGCAGACCGATGATGCTAAGTATGCAAAAGCACTCGATCGGTTAATTCCAATGCTCTTGAACTACCATAATAATGGTCAGAGTTGGAAGGAACATGGTGTCTCACGCGAACAAGCACTTACCATTAATAAACGAATTGAATTTGGCTCTGTTACCTTATGGGACAAAGCGAAAGAGTTGATTGAAGAAGCCACAGAGAAAGGTTGGCTGAAATCGTAATAAAGGAGACTGAATGTCTTATTTGCCTTTGGACGAATACCAAAGAAAATGGATTTTTATGCATCAGTCGATGCCTGTGCCAGAAGAAGATTTGGCTTTTATTAAGCCGATGAGCCAAGCCCGCTCAGCACAATTTTGGAAAGAAAATATCAGTGCTCAAAGCCCTGATATGGATAGACTAAGTTCCCAAGACTGGCCAATGAACGAGGCGAATTGGTCTGAAACTGTGGATTGGATGGCTGCGTGGGAGTCGGATGATCCTGACATGCCAGCGGAAGCTGAGGCACATATCGATTGGCAAGACGATGTAACCGTTTACTTTTGCTACGAGAAGTACAATGTCATCGAAACGAAATGGTCTATTTTTAAAAAGCACTGGAAGAACTTTCTCTTTTATGACGATGGTCCGATACTAATAGGACGTCGCCGTTCGCAAGCACTTTGGTTTGATTCAAAAGGCAATGTGAAACTCGGTGTTCGTCAATAACGAGTTGTAAAGCAAAGCCACCTTTCGAGGTGGCTTTGTTTTTCTAAAGGCTGGATAATGGACTCAACACACCGCCAGCCCCGCGCTCGATAACGTGAGTATAGATTTGCGTGGTTTTTACATCAGTATGCCCTAATTGTTCCTGAACAGTTCTAATGTCTGCGCCAGATTCCAATAAATGCGTGGCAAAACTGTGTCTTAGTGTGTGGCAAGTTACAGTTTTCTCAATACTTGCGTCGCTTGCCGCGCGCTTTACCGCTCTTTGTATTGCGCTTTCATTGATATGATGCCTTCTGAGTTCACCAGTGTCTCGATCTGCGCTTAACTTTGTTGATGGAAACAAAAAGTGCCAGTTAAAATCTAGCTCCGCTTTTGGGTATTTACGTCGTAAACCTTCAGAGATGTATACCCCCGCATAACCAGGCATGTGTCTATCTTTAAAATAGTAATCTCTTGCTAAATTAACCTGAGCTTTAAGCGGCTCATGTAGCTCTTTTGCTAACGTTACGGTACGATTTTTACCTCCTTTTCCTTGCCAAACACGAACTGCGCCATAATCATAATCGATGTCCTGAACTCTTAAGCGCAAACACTCCATGACTCGAAGCCCTGAGCCATAAAGCAGCTGAATATGGAGTTTATACCTCGGGTCGATATGTTGAACGAATCTTCGGATCTCCTCCCTGGTTAACACAACGGGAAGTTTCTTTTCGGTCAAGGATTTCTGAAATCTCATATCAAGTGATAGTGGGGTTTTAAAATAATCACGATATAAAAATGATATTGAGTTCAGCGCCAAAGCTTGCGTTTTTACCGCAACTTTTTCTTCTACCGCTAAGTAACTCAGAAATTGAATGACATCATCTTCTGCTAGTGTTGATGGGTGGGCGAGCTGGTGAAAAGTGATAAAACGTTTTATCCAAAATAGATAACTTTCGATAGTTTTATTCGCATAATGACGAGTAAGCATGTGCTCTTTTACACTAAGTAAAAACTGACTTTTCATGATAAATTAACCTGTTTATTTATACAGCTCCGTTAATGTATCACCACTTTTGAAATTAGCGTGCTGTGCGCCGCCTAATTGCGCGCGCCACCACACATATTCATACTGTTTTTCTATTTGTTTCATGCATATAAGTGCTACGATTGATAGCGCTTTTGATAAGAAAGAAGGCGGTAGCCTGCCAGAAAAACGGCAAATCGCCGTATAGAAAGCGTTAGATTAATTAGAAAATTGAGGTATAAATGAAACCAAAATCCGACAATCTTTTTCACTTCACTAGTAGTCTGG